>MGTD01000051.1 GCA_001799285.1 Deltaproteobacteria bacterium RIFOXYD12_FULL_56_24 | reverse complement strand
CCTCACTGGTGGAAGCCATTTCCTCGGCCGCCGCGCTGTTGGACTGAATGACCGAATCAAACTGCTCAATAGCCTTGGAATTCTCCTCGATCCCTCTGGCCTGCTCGTTGCTGGCCGCATCGATCTCCTGCACCAGTTCGGCGGTTTTCTGGATCTGGGGCAGGATTTCGTTGATCAACCTGCCGGCATTGGTTGCCGTCTGGACGCTTGAGGAAGCGACCCCTTTTATCTCCTGGGCGGAAACCTGGCTGCGTTCGGCAAGCTTGCGCACCTCAGAAGCCACCACGGCAAAGCCCTTGCCGTGCTCGCCGGCCCGGGCCGCTTCGATGGCGGCGTTCAAGGCCAGCAGGTTGGTCTGCCGGGCAATCTCTTCGATCAGTTCGATCTTTTCGGCGATATGCTGCATGGCGGCAACGGTTTCCGCCACCGCCTTACCACCGGCCCCGGCATCAATGGCGGTCTTGCTGGCAATGGTCGAGGTCTGCCGGGCATTCTCGGCGGTCTGAGCCACGGTGCTGGCCAATTCTTCCATGGAGGAAGATATCTCCTCCACCGAGGCGGCCTGCTCACTGGCTCCCTGAGAAACCTGCTGGGAGCTGCTGCTCAACTCATGGCTACCGGCGGCCACCTGATCGGCAGCCCCCCGCACATCGGTGATGACCTCACGCAACCTCACGACCATGGACTTCAAGGAACGCATGAGTTCATCCTGATCAGACCGCTCCCGCACCTCTACATTGAGATTGCCATTGGCAAGTTCCCCTGCAAGCTGAGTGATATCTCCGGTAGCTTTGAGCAGAGCCTGCATGGAAACGGCAAGCTGGCCTACCTCGTCCTTGCCTGAGGCGGTGATTGTCACGTTCATATCGCCAAGCGCCATCTTCCTGGCAACCTCCATCATCTCATTAACCGGCTTCGAGATCAGCCGGGAGATGAACAGGCCGAGACCGATGGCAGTCAGAATGCCCACGGCGATGATGATGTAGATCAGTGTTAAGGCGCGATGGGCCAGGGCCTCGGTATCCTCGGCGGTTTTCTTGGAATCGGTCACGCTCATCTCAACAAAATTATGGATTGCCAATCTGGTCGCTTTGCGGAGCTTGGCGCCTTCCCCTGCTTGAAGCGAGGCTGCCTCGTCAAATTTTCCGGCTCGCAACAGCTCCTTTTCCTGCTCGATAAATTTTGTCCAGGCACTCCAATCGGTCACAAGCTGGTTGTACAGCTTTTCGTCCTCTGCGTCGATCGATGCTGCTTTGAGTTCCGGGAGGGATGCATCTGCATCAGCCATAGCCTCATCCACACTCTTCATATAGTCGACACCTTTTTGGTAGACCATGTACCCCAGATTAGCGGCGGAACGCTCGAACCCCCCTTCAACCTCGATCAACTTGGCAAGCGGTAACGTACGTTTCGCATACAGGAAATCGCAGGCATCATCGACAGCCTGTATCTTGAGAACGCCGAATATACCGATGACCGCAGCGATTGCTGCCACAACCAGAAAACTGCCGATCAGCTTCGTCCCGATCTTCATGTCCTGCAACATTTTATCGTCTCCTTGTTTTGATTAGACAAATTACGACAAACTCCTGGAGCCCAACTGCAAAAGCGGACGATACCCAAAAGAAAACACGAGGATCAAACAAAGACAGCGATCCAGGCACAACTCAAACCACCGGGCAGCAAATCAAAACATGGATAACTTGCTGAAATTATAATGTATCAGGAAGTTTATCTGTACGACTACGGAGCTAAAAAACCAAGGAGGACTTTACTCAACAGCCGATAGGGAAAAACACCTATGAACCATGCTATAAAAATTCAGCAGACAATGTCAAACACAAAAAATGCGGCATAATACTGAACAGACTACACGGACGGTGAGGAATAGCTGACGGAAAGGGCCAGACAGCGTTGGCCTTCTTCGCGCCTGCCATGCTTGAGACAGCCGTTCCCGTAAAGAATGGCCTTGCGGACCAGTTCTTCGCGGGCGAGACGAGACTGTTCCTGGGTGAGAGGAACGGAGGAAAGGAGCTTTTCCAGTGCCCGGATGCGGAAACGGTCCATGCCGGTTTGAAAATGGACGGAGACTTGATCGGGCCTGCCACCGTGCTTGATGGTCAGCGGCGAATCCACCAGGAGAAAAGGATGGTCAACACTGGCCCGAAGCCAGAGTTCGTAATCCTCGCAGCAGGGGAAGCTTTCGTCGAACAGGCCAATCCGGTCGAACAACTCCCGCCGGGCCATGACCGTGGACATACCCACCACGCACAGGGCAAGACTGCGGGCAAAGATGTCACCGCCTTCCTTGGCGTGCCGTTTTTTCTGGTTGAGATGGAGGCCGTTGCGAAACCAGGTCTCCTGGGTGTGGGAGATGAGCAGCTCCGGCTCTGCCTCCATGGCGGCCACCTGGAGAGCCAGCTTTTGCCGGGTGAACTGATCGTCGGAATCGAGAAAAGCGAGCAGGGGATGACGGGCCGCCCTGATCCCGGCATTCCGGGCCGCGGCCGGGCCCCGGTTTTCCTGGCGCAGGACGATGAGCGACTTGCCGTAGGAGGCGAGCAGCGCCGGGGTTTCGTCGGTGGAGCCGTCATCCACCACGATGAGTTCAAAATTGGGATAGGTTTGCGAGATGACCGAATCAATGGCCTGGGAAAGGAAACCGGCCCGGTTATAGGTGGGGATGATGACGGAAACCGGAGTGACTGAAAGAGACCTGCTCATGAAAAACCTGGGTAACCGTCAGGGCAGACGAGATGATTCCCTTGCCCGCAGTAGCAATGGCGAGAATTTCCCTGGTCAGGACGGACGAGCGGTTTACTTGTCCACGCCCCTGATTTTGGCAATGATCCGCTGAACAGTCACAAAATTTTCCCCTTCTTCCTCATTCACCAAATGAAAAAATTTGCAACCGGCACAGCCTTTGACCTTATTGGCAAATGTTCCCTGCACCTGCCCTCCGCAAAATGTTCCGGCAACCGCCCAACAGCATCTGCCTCCGTTTATCCCGTCATGCAGCCGATGGGTGATAAAGGAATAGGCAACGGGACATTCACCCAGCGCCGCGATGTTATCACCGCCAGGCTGCCGACCGCATTGCATAACTTCCCAACAGTTCTGTTTTGCCATGGCTATCTCCCTAGCATTGGTCAGAAAAAAATTGATTGAATCTCGATCAGTCTCCATTTTTTTGCTTCGCATTCCGGCCAGATAAAAAAAGCGAGTGGAGCTGTTAATCAAGATACAGAATTTCCCCGGAATATTCAACCACCTCGGCGCCGCTCTCAAGATGCCGGAGGATGAGGCCACCGTCCGGGGAAATCCCCAGCACCTCCGCCCGATACTGGGGTTCTCGCTGAACATCAAAGCCGAACCAGACCTTACGGCCTACGGAATCGCTCAACTGCCGCCAGGCACCAAGCAGCAGACTCTCCGACAGGTTGGCGCCGGAACCGTCATCTGCGGCTAGCCGCTGGGCCTCGTCATGGCAGAGCAACCCGAACGACCAGGAAAACTTGGCCAGCAGCCGGGCGGCAAAGTCGGCAAGCTCGGTATCGCGCCCAAGGATCTCCTTCATGGACACCGCCGTTGCGCCCAGTTCGGCAGGGAAGGCCAGATTGTTGACGTTGAGCCCCACCCCGATCAGCACATATTCCTCGGCAAAGAGGGAGCTGGTGAATGATTCACAAAGCACCCCGCAGATTTTCCGCCCTGCCACCTGCACGTCGTTGACCCATTTGATCCAAGCCTCGAGGCCGTAACTGCGGATCGCCTCGCAACAGGCCATGCCGGCCGCGAGGGGATAGAGGCGCATGCTCTCGGGCAGCAGGGTGTTGGCCATGACCAGGGTCAGCCAGAGACCGCCGACCGGAGCATGCCAGGAGCGCTGAAATCGGCCGCGGCCAGCGGTGAGTTCTTCGGCGAGGAAAACCATGCCGCTGGGACAGGAGTGGCCGCGGGTCTCAGCCTCGTTGATCCGCTGCCGGGCAAGGGGCATCAGCCGTTCGGCCTGGGGCAGGTGCTGGATGGTGCTGCCCACCGGCGCGCCATAACGATACACGGCCTCGACGACCTCGACCGGGTAATGGCGCAGACGGGCAGGAATCTCCTCGGCGGAGATGAGTTGCTGGACGGCTTGGAAGGAAAGAGGCTCAATCATTGGTTTTATTTAGCTAACATCAAAATACAGACTGAAACAGTAACCGTTCAGCAGTGCCGCAGATGCGCGAAAGAGGCCGGCGAAGTGTGCTGTTGCACACGAGCCGGTCGATGACAAAGCAGATGTGGTGCTGCTGGACGGTTACGAGGACGGTTACTCCCATTCAGCTTTCACGCGGGTGATAATCTTCTGAATCATGGGCAGCTTCTCCTCGGAACAGATGCCCAGCAAAGGCTCGCCTTGGGAGACGCTGACCCCAGGCTGGAAATACACGGAATGGATGATCCCCGGCTCCCCGGCATAGTAGACCGGAGTGTCGCGTTTCATCAAAGACATGGTGAGGATCTCGTCGCCGGGCTCGATGGCGACCGCGCTCTGGCCGTGCTTGTCGATCTTGGCCTGCAGGTCCAGGGAAAAAAAATACTTGGCCCGCTCTGGCGCGTTGAAAGGCTCCAGCACCTGACGGAGAATATTCTCGATAATCTCCCGTTTTTTCAGGGGATGCCGGATGGTGAGAATCTTCTCCCCCGCCTCGACAAACTGGCCTTCCAGATCGCTGCGGATAAAAGAAACAACCCCGTTGCTCGAGGAGAAGATCTTCTTATGGTTCCCCTCCCGCAGCAGTTCATAGAGCAGGGTGCCCCGAATATGATGCCACTCGCCGGACGGCCCTTCCACGGCGGCATCTTTCTTCACCCGGAAACGAACCTGGCCGGTATGGGCGGTTCGCACCTCCAGATAATCAAAGGGATCGGAACGATACTTGCCGATTATTGCGTCAAAATCTATTTCGTGATGTTCCATTTGCCTTTCACCTGTGTAACTATCCAGCTCAAGGCCGGACACAAACAAAAAAAACCCAAACTGTAACTATCCAGCAGTGCCGTAGCTGCTAGGCAGAAGCCGGCGAAGTGTGCTGGCGCCCATGAGCAGGCTGATATAGCTGAGTTGAGCAGCTTGTCTGCTCAAACGAAACTTATGCCCTCTGGGTGCAACAACGCAGATGCGGTGCTGCTGGATAGTTACTCACCTGTAGTACAGATTGCCGCCGCCCATGGTCAGCAGAGACTTGTGCAGGTTGCGCCTGAACTCGCGGCGGTCCCAGATGCCCTGGATATGGCCGCGCTGCAATGCGTTGCGAGCGTTATGGTAATCGGGCGGGATATCCTCGCCGGTGGTATCGCGGATAACCCGAGGCCCGGCAAAACCGACCCGGCTGGAGCGGATGGCGAACTGATACGGCGAACAGCCCAAGAAACTCGCCACCGGTCCGGCATAGGAATTGTTGTCGTAGACCACGATGTACAAGCCGCCGGAGTCGATATATTCCCGCACCGCCATGGTACACTTAGGCATCTGCACCACGCCCAGGGTCCCCTCGTGGATGCGGATGCCGCCGGTAGTATGTACATAGGCCAGCAGGGGCCGCCGTTTCAGCTTGGCCGCTTCACAGGCCCGAACGAATTTTTCGCCCTCGGCCGCCCCGACAGTGCCATTTCTGAAATCGCTGTACAGCATGGCCACCACCAGATCAACGCCCATTACCCTGGCGTCAAAGGTGATAATCCCGCTTTTGCGCCCGGTTTTGGCGATGGCTGCCTGCAGCCGCTTTTCAAAGCCGGGATAGCCCAGGGGGTTGCCCGCGCAGACCCCGGGGTTAAATTCTCGGATGGAATCAGGATCAAAGAGGTGTTTGAGATACCATTGGTATTCCAGAGGAAAATGGTGGCCGCAATTTTCGCACACCCCGCCGAATTCGCCATAGAGGTCGGGAACCCAGAGATCCTTGCACCCCTGTTTCTCGGCATTGGGGCAGGTCACCGTCCGGTCCTCGTTGGCCAGGGGGCTGGTATAAACATCACCAAATTCGATGGGATCTTCCCCGCCGCCACTGACGACGACAGGGGGCTTGCCAAGGCGAACCCCCTGTTTTTTCGAAATAAAATCATAGGCTGCGCTGATCGGAGAGGAAACCTGCTTGAGCAGCACAGAGCCTTCGCCGGACACATCCTGAAAAACCTTTTTCACCTGTTTCTGATGGCTCTTCAACAGATCATAGCGGAAAGTATAATACAGTTTGGCGATATTCTTTACGGCTTTCCGGCAAAAGGCGGAACAAGACGAGCTCTCTTCGCTGTAGGCTTTGCAGGACATGGCCCGATATTTTTTCGAACGGTAACTGAGCAGTCTTTTGACTTCATCCTCGTTGAGATCCCAGGAAATCTCGATATGCGGTTCTTCAACGATCAACCCCTCCGCGTTCTTGATCGTCAATTCATAGGCGCGAAAAGCCCTGAGGCTCTTGGTTTTCAGCACGACCTCATCGGTGGCCCGGATGATTTCGCTCTTGAGCTGCCGAAAAAAGCCAAAATCGTCCCGCTTGGCGCCCAGGGGCGGCTCCTGGATGATCCGGTCAATGGTTTCAAGCTTGAGGTTTTCCGCCGCCGTGATGTGCAGATTCTCGGCGCAGGCCTCCACCAGCTCCTTGGGCATCTTCTCGCCCTCACGGATCTTGCCCTCGATGGCGGCCGCGCCTTCCGGGGAGATTACCGAGTAGTAGCCGTGGGAAAACATCAGCCGGGCATCGGCCAGGCCCACGGCCTCGGCCCCGCCGGAGCCACCTTCCGAGGTGACGGAAATCATCGGCACCCGCAGCTTGGCCATGGCGTAGAGATTCCGCGCGATCTGCTGACCGGCGCCGGGATAATCCTCCACCGGAAAGGACCCGGGGGTGAAGATATAGAAATGAATGGGAATGCCTTCGGTTTCGGCCACTTTCATGTAGCGCAGGGCCTTTTCATTGCCCCAGGGCTTGCTGCAGCCGCCGTTGCGGTACTCCTCACCATGCCCCTTCTCGTGACCGATGACCATGACCTGCTGCATCACCGACTTGTTTTTCACCCGCCGCATGATGCTCGCCCTGGCCGCGACCATGGAGGGATCGATGCTGACCTCCTCGGCTCCGCCGAGTTCGGTGTAATCCTCGTAGACGTTCTCCAGAATGTCTTTGAGAGAAAACCGGTGGGGATTGCGGACAATGCGCACCCGGTCCATGGAGGTCAGGGTCTCTTCACAGCGGGCCTCCAGAAAAGAGAGGGCATCCTCCAGCGCCCTGATCTCCCCGGAAAGCTGCTCTTCCGTGTACTCATAGAACCTGTCCCGCAGGACGACAAATTTTTCGCGCATGCTGGAGAGATTGCCCCACTCAATGCCATCCTTGATTTGACTCAGGTAGCTGGTGCGTTCTTCTGCCTTTAGCAACCGTTTTCGTAAATCTTCCATAGAGTGTTTACCTGTGGCTCATCAAAAGGTGAGCAGTCGGGCTATGTTTTCCTGAAGATAGGGGAGATTGGTCATGATCTGGCCGCCTGCGGCATTGCTGCCTGCGATGTCCACCTCCGCCAGAAATTTCCGCCCCCTTTCCTTGGCTTCCGCCATGGTGTCGCCCCAGACCAGGGCCAGGGCCAGGTTGGGGTCGTACTCGCTGGGGATCGCGTAGGTTCGGTCGGTGGGCACATGGCTGTAAACCGCGGACCAGTCGTACCGAGGGTAGGAGAACTTGGAGATTGTCCCGATCCAGGGAGCAAAACCGCGGGCGGTGTCTTCGGCAACGATGCGAAACTCGATACTCGCGCCCTTGGAGGCGATATCATTCTGGCTGTACCCCATCTTGTCGCCTAACGCCAGGCGGATCTGCTCGCGGATGAGGTTGGGATGTTTGTTGTTTATGTAGCTGACCCGGGCGGATACATCGTTTTCCACCTGGATTCGGGTGTTGACCTCAAGGAGATAGGGCTGGCCATCCCGGGTGACGATCCACTCCCAGGTGCCGACGTTATCGTAGCGGACGTGGGCAGCAAGCCTGAGCGAGTACTCGACCACCTTGTCCAGTACCTCCTGGCCGTCAAAATCGTAAGTGAAACAGGAGTTGTCAAAGCCGGGCGCGGCCTCCAGCCGCTTCTGGCGGCCGGTACTCTGGATAGTGCAGTTCCGGGTTCCGAAATGGACCCGCTCGCCATGTCGGCTGCAGACCAGCTGCACCTCGAGATGGTTGAAGTCGCGGATCCGCTGTTCGATAAGCACCCCGCCATCGCCGAACTGCCGCTTGGCATAGCTCTGAACCTGGCGGTAGACGCGGCGAAACTGCTCGATCTGGTAAACCTCTTCGATCCCCATGCCGCCGCCGCCGGCAGCGGCCTTGACCAGGATGGAGGGATTCTTGACCTTTTGGCTGTCCTGGGTTTCCAGAAGATGGCGGGCGATGTCCTCGGCCTCCATCTCATTATAGATGGGGCCGTCGGTGCCCGGAATAGTGGGGATACCCAGCCGGTTGGCAACCCGCTTGGTGTTGATCTTGTCGCCAAGATCCTTGACCACCTCCCATTTCGGGCCGATGAAGGTCAGGGGCCGATTACGGATCGTGACCCTCCTGGCAAAACGGAAGTCCTCGGAAAAAAAGCCATAGCCGGGATGGATAGCAGTGCAATTGGTATGATCGGCCACGGAAAGAATGTCGTTGGGATCGGTATAGGCCGATACCCGCCAGGCCCGGCGGATATTGCTCTGGCTGTCCAGGTTGCGACGCACGTGTTCGGATTCCTCATCCGCCGCGGTATAGATCACGGTATAATCAAGGCCCAGATCTTTACAGGCCTCCATGATCCGCAGGGCGATCTCGCCCCGGTTTGCAATCAAAACCTTGTCTTTCAAGCGAATCCTCGATATCGGTTGCGGGGGACAGGCTGCACCGTTCATCATATCCCGGAAAACAAAAAGAAAAAGAGAACGATCACCCTGCCGTTTCCATCGTTTCCATTTTTTTAGTTTTTACTAATTTTCAAGACAAATGAAAAGGATGAATTCCGATGGTTTCTTAACAAGAGAGGGGAAGCACCGGCAAGGCTGCTGGGCCTTGTTGCGACTGCCTCAATACCCCCCGGAGAAAAAGCCCTCTATCTCGTGAAGCGCATTCTGTTGAAACAGCATGGTGTCTATGGTATAGTGGGCCTGTTTTTGCACCCAGAGGGTATAAGTTTCGTTTAAGCAGACAAGCTGCTCAACTCAACTTTAAATTCTCCGCCAAAAAAGGCCTGCCTTCCCTGACGTAAAGTGTGGCTCTTATACCGATTTTAAAGATAAACGTCAATTTTTTTTCTTGACACCCTTGGCTATTTCCTTTAGCCAAAGATGTTGCGATCGATTCTCTAACTCTTTACCAACCAGGCGATACAGCCTTGGCTCACCATCAACGGCATGCCGGACATGACCGTTGTCATACCCAAATAGGACTCTTACCCTCGCATGGACACCTCTGCCCCGGACCCCGACGAATCACCCTTCAAGCGCATCCTCAATTTTTTCGGCATCAACCGCTCCCCCGACACCACCGAAGACATTGAACAAGAAATCCAGGAACTTCTCGATGACGGTGAGGAACAGGGGCTGATCACCCGCGAAGAAGGGGAGATGATCACCAGCATCCTGGAATTCAGGGATACCCTGGTCCGCGAGATCATGACCCCCCGAAGCGACATGGTCAGCGCCGAGGCAAAGGTGTCGGCCGCCGAGCTTATCCAGCTGATCACCGACGAGGGGTATACCCGTATTCCCATCTACCGGGATTCCCCGGACAATATCATCGGCATCCTCCATGCCAAGGACCTGCTGCCCTTCTGCCTCAGCGCCTCCACCATGCCCGCCGCCTCGGAGCTGGTCAAGCCGGCTTTTTTCGTACTCGACACCCGCAAGATCGTCAATCTGCTCAAGGATTTCCAGAGCCATAAAGGCCATCTGGCCGTGGTCACCGATGAGTTCGGCAGCGTCCGCGGCCTGGTGACCCTGGAAGACGTGCTGGAGGAAATCGTCGGCGAGATCCACGATGAATACGACAAGGCGGAAAAACGCTGGAAGGTGGTGAATAAGCACCTCCTTCTCACCGATGCCAAGGTCAACCTCGAGGAGGTGGAGGAATTTTTCGGCATTACCCTGCCGGAAGGCCCCTATGAATCGGTGGGCGGTCTGCTCATCCACCAGATGGACCGGGTGCCGCCGGTGGGCGCCACCATGCTCATCAACTCCCTGGTCTTTGAGGTGATTTCCGCTGACCGGCGGCGCATCCACACCGTAAAAATCCAGAACAAACCCGACTGATGCCGCACTTGTGCCCACGCTCCGAACGCAGATGCCATTTCGGCAGAGCCTGCCTGCTGGCGTTGCTGGCCAGTGCCCTGCTGTTTCTGGCCTCTCCCGGGTTATTTGCCCTGCCCCAGCTTGCCTGGCTGGCCATGGTGCCCCTTTTCTGGAGCCTCAGCAACCAGCCGCCGCGCAGAGCCGCCCTGCTCGGCCTCATCTGCGGCCTGGCCTATTATCTGCCTCTTTTGTACTGGATCGTCATTGTCCTGGCCACCTATGGCCAGGTGCCTTTGCCCATCGCGGTGCTGGCCCTGTTTTTTCTGGCCCTGTACATGAGCTGCTATCTGGCGGGATTCGCCTTTCTCTGCGCCAAAACAAGCCGCCACCTCTCTCTGCTCGTTTTCGCCCCGGCCTGCTGGGTGGCGCTAGATTTGCTTCGTGGCTTGCTGTTCACCGGCTTTCCCTGGCTTGACCTGGCCTACACCCAATATAATCTGCCCCAGCTCATCCAGATTGCCGACCTGACCGGCCACCATGGCCTCACCTTCCTCATGGTTCTAGCCAATGGACTGATCTTTATTCTTAGCACTTCTCTTGTCCACCGCAAGCCGGCAAGTTCCCCTGTCATCATCATCGCGGCAACGCTCCTGCTGCTGGCAGCCTCGGGCTACAGCATCCGGCGGATGCAGACCCTGCCGACAACCCTTGACCAGGCGGAAAAGATGGAGGTGGCTGCGGTCCAGGGCAACATCCCCCAGGATCAGAAATGGCAACCTGCCTTTCAGCGTGGGACTATTGACACCTATCTCCGCCTGAGCAATGAGCTTTACCTGAACAAAAAACCGCAGCTGATTATCTGGCCGGAAACAGCCCTGCCATTTTACCCCTACGAGCACCCTCTTTTCCTCCGGCTACACAGCGAACTTATCCTGCCACGCCAGACATATCTGCTTACCGGAGTACCCCACCGGGAAAAGGCCTCGGGAGCAGAGCCCCTAACTTATACCAACAGTGCCTTCCTGCTCTCCCCCAACGGACAGGTCACCGGCCGCTACGACAAGCAGCACCTTGTCCCCTTTGGCGAATATATCCCCTTCCGCCACATCCTGGGTTTTGCCTCGCCGCTGGTGGAAACCCTGGGAGAATTCACCCCCGGCCAGATCACCCCCCCCTTGTCTTGCGAAAACAGCCGGGTCGGGGTATTGATCTGCTTTGAAAGCATCTTTCCGGAGATCTCCCGCCGGCAAGCGGAGGATGGGGCAAATCTGCTGGTCACCATCACCAACGATGCCTGGTTCGGCAGATCGAGCGCTCCTTGGCAGCATCTGGCCATGGGGGTGTTCCGGGCGGTGGAGACCAGAAAAACCCTGGTGCGGGCGGCCAACACCGGCATCAGCGCCTTCATCGACCCCATGGGGTGCATCCAGGGAGCGTCCCCTCTTTTTGCCGAGTATGCCCGCAGTCAGCCGGTCGCCCTGCTGGACGGCTTGACCTGTTATGTCCGTTGGGGGTATCTTTTTCCATGGGGTTGCCTCATCCTGACCCTGGCGGGGATAGGGCTGAGTTACGCAAAGAAAAAAACAACGTATAAACATAAATTAACTAATAGCTAATTCACGAAACCACAACCTTCATCATCAGGAGAACAACCATGTCTGCGGAACTCAAACAGAAGATTCAGGATCTCAAGGGGCGCCTCATCTCCCTGAAGGAGCATCTTTGAGGTAGATCACAAAAAAGAGCGATTGCAGGAGCTGGAGCAGCTCACTCTGGCCCCGGCTTTCTGGGATAACCAGGAAACCGCCCAGAAGGTGCAGCGGGAGCAGGGGGCCATCCAGAATATTGTGGAAAGTTGGAACACCTCCCAGGCGGAGCTGGACGAGGTGGAACTCCTGCTCGAACTGGGCATGAGCGAAGGCGACGAGGAGACCCTCAAGGAGGTTGATCAGGCCCTGGACTTGCTGCTTGAGCGGATCGAGACCGTGGAGCTTGAGTGCATGTTCACCGGCGAACACGACGCCAGCAACGCCATGATCACCATCCATGCCGGCGCGGGCGGCACCGAGGCCCAGGACTGGGTGAGCATCCTCCTGCGCATGTATCTGCGCTGGGCCGAGGCCAAGAAATTTCCCACCGAGATCCTAGACCTGCAACCGGGCGACGAGGCCGGGGTCAAGGGGGTGACCATCATGGTTACCGGCCATAACGCCTATGGCTTGCTTCGTTCGGAGATGGGCATCCACCGGCTGGTGCGCATCTCCCCCTTTGACGCCAGCGGCCGGCGGCACACCTCCTTTGCCTCGGTCTTCATCTTCCCTGAGCTGGACGACGACATCCAGGTGGACATCAACGACAAGGATCTGCGCATCGACACCTACCGGGCCAGCGGCGCGGGCGGCCAGCACGTCAACAAGACCAGCTCGGCCATCCGCATCACCCATCTGCCCACCGGCATCGTGGTCCAGTGCCAGAACGAACGGAGCCAGCACCGCAACAAGGACACGGCCATGAAGATGCTCAAGTCCCGGTTGTACGACAAGGAGCGTGCTGAACAAAAAGAACAGCACCAGGATATCGCCGGCGAGAAAAAGGAGATCGCCTGGGGCAGCCAGATCCGCTCCTATGTGATGCAGCCGTATCGGATGATCAAGGATCACCGCACCAATTTTGAGGTGGGCAATGTGGACAGCACCATGGACGGCAACCTTGATCCGTTCATCAAGGCTTATCTATTGTGGCAAAGATAGAGGCGGGCCAGTGCGCAAAATGCGGAGCCTGCACCGTGGTCTGTCCGGTCTTTCAGGTTACGGGCCGGGAATCGCTTTCAGCCCGCGGCAGACTGCATCTGCTGGAACGACTTGATCCGGCCTTAGCCTCGGCCGCCTATGCGGAGATTCTTTCCCAATGCCTGCTCTGCGGGGCCTGCCGCTCCGTGTGCTCTCGGGGGCTCGACCCGCCCGACCTCTTTCTTGCCGGCCGAAAACGGCTGGTTAGAAGAACGGGGCGCCAAGCCTTGCTCCGGGCCATCACCAGAAAGGCTTTGGGCAATCCGGCGCTGCTGGCGACAATCGCCAGCCTCGGTCGGCCCCTGCTGGACCGGCTGCCGGCCGACAGCGGCCTGCGGCTGCGCCTTGGCTTGCCGGCGGAGGGGTGGCATCTCTCCCCTGCCCTCCCTGAAACCCCGGAGGAGAACGCCGCCCAGCCGCCCAGCGCTCCGGCGCTGGCCTTTTTCCCCGGTTGTTACGCTACCCATCTACACCGGGAAATCAGCGACGCGACAAAAAAAATAGCCGCCAGGTTCACCGGCACTCGCCCACTCAAGCCAGAAGAGCAAGGCTGTTGCGGCCTTGCCGCGGAAAACGCGGGTGACTCCGCCACCGCCAAGCGCCTGGCCCGGCGGAATATCAGTGCCTTTGCCGGAAACTCCCTGCCCATCCTGACCTCCTGCGCCTCCTGCTACAGCCAGTTGCGCCGCTATCCGGAGCTGCTGGCGGACAATCCGGAATGGCAAGCAAAAGCCAAGGCCTTTGCCGATCGGCTCATTGAATTTTCTAACTTTGTGGCGCAGGCCATGGCGGCTGAGCCGGCATTCTCCATGCCCCCTTTGCCCACCCCCCGCACCGTGGTCTATCACGACCCCTGCCATCTGCGCTTTGCGGCAAACCCCATCACCGCCGCCCCCAGAGAGATTCTCCGCTCCATCCCCGGCCTGCACCTGACCGAACTTGCCAACGGTTCGCAATGCTGCGGCCAGGGTGGCCTGTTTCATCTGGCCCAGCCGGAGCTGGCGGAAAAAATCAGAAGTCGCCTGCTGGACCAGCTGGCACAGGCGGAGCCGGATCTGGTGACCACCACCTGCTCCGGCTGCCTCATCCATATCCAGCAAGGATTGGGCCATAATCCGGGGCACCCCGAGGTTCAGCATCTGGCCCTTCTCCTCGCCGGATTTCTGTAAGAAAATTTCCAGACTGATTTTTTTTGCCTGTCTCCTGCTGATCCTTGCGTAATTTTCCTGGGCATTATAATGTATTCCCCGGACAGCTTCCAATTCCCGAGAGATTACCGGAAATATGCCGGCAGCTTTACTTTCCCTAGCGAACATGGAGAAACAAACAATGACTGTGACAACACTACGCCTTTTTGCCTTATTTTCCCTGCTTTTTGCGGCCATGATTGTGGCTGCACCCTGCCAGGCCGGAGTTGACTGGGAGATCAGCAACACCTTGAAAACCCCTGCCGCCCCCCTGGACATTGCCGCCTCGCTGGACGGCAAATGGACCTTTGTTCTGGCCGAAGGCGGCAAGCTTCTGGTCTATTCCGAAAAGGGCGTGCTGGAGGAGACCATTGCAGTTGATCCGGCCATGGACAGCATCGCCTCCTCCGGCCTGCAGGCGGCCAACCTCCCCGACCGGGTTTATCTGAGCAGCGGTAAAAACAAGAGTGTCCAGACCGTCACCCTGGATTTTTCCGTGCCGATTAACATTCAGGGCGCCCCCTTCCTCGGACCGGACAACGCTCCTGTAGTCGTGGTCGTGTTCAGCGATTTTGAATGCCCCTATTGCGGCACGGTTGGCGCCCTGTTTGAAGAGGCATTGGCCAAGCATCCCAAGGAAGTCAAGGTCGTTTTCAAACATTTCCCCCTGACCATGCACAAACAGGCCCAGCCCGCCGCCCTTGCCTCTCTGGCAGCCCACCGGCAGGGCAAGTTCTGGGCATACCATGATCTGCTGTTTGAAAACCAGAAGTCTCTTTCCGAAGCAAAATATACGGAACTGGCCAAAAAGCTTGGTCTTGATCTGGACAAATTCAGCAAGGATTACAAGACCCAACTCAACCAGCAGACCCTGCAGCGCGACATGGTGGACGGACAGATGGCCGGGGTTCGGGGTACCCCGGCCATTTTCGTCAACGGCCGCCGCCTGAAGGAACGAAACAGCAAGGACCTTCAGCAGTTGATCAATCAGGAACTGGGCAAACGCGGCAAGGGCGGAGTCCACCGTTGAGCAAACGCGACCTCGCCCTGGCCGACAACCTCACCGCCCTGTTGGTCTACGGCGACCTGAACAAGAACCTTGCCGTCATCGAGGAGGGCGCCGGGGTCACTATCCAGGTGCGGGGCAGCCAGCTCACCGTC
Source organism: Deltaproteobacteria bacterium RIFOXYD12_FULL_56_24 (assembly GCA_001799285.1). Taxonomy (GTDB): domain Bacteria; phylum Desulfobacterota; class Desulfobulbia; order Desulfobulbales; family Desulfurivibrionaceae; genus Thiovibrio. The sequence continues at coordinate 28,292 of MGTD01000051.1, read as the reverse complement.
AACGGGCCGAAACACGGGGTGGAGCTGGCGGTCTCGGCCATCAATAAACTTGAGGAGCTGATCCGCGCGGGCTACCCGGTATACCCTTCGGATGTCGCCTATGCCCTGCGGATTCTCCAAGCCTCGCCCAAGGCGAACCTCAAGGAAATCTTTCTCGACAAGGTTTACATCACCGCCGAGCAGAAGGTGGTCTCCCCCAAGAGCCTTAATCAGAAGCTATATATCGACAGCATCCGGACCCACGACATCGTCTTCGGCATCGGCCCGGCTGGCACCGGCAAAACCTATCTGGCCGTGGCCATGGCGGTTTCCGCCTTTGTCAGCAAGCAGGTCAGCTCCATCATCCTGGCCCGGCCCGCGGTGGAGGCCGGAGAGCGGCTGGGCTTTCTTCCCGGCGACATGGCCCAGAAGGTCAACCCCTATCTGCGCCCCCTGCACGATGCCTTAAACGATATGCTTGGCCGGGGCAAGGTTGCGGATCTGATCGAGGAAGGGTCGATCGAGATCGCCCCCCTGGCCTTCATGCGCGGCCGCACCCTGAGCAACGCCTTTGTCATTCTCGACGAGGCCCAGAACACCACGCACGAACAGATGAAGATGTTCCTGACCCGGCTGGGGTTCAACTCCCAGGCGGTGATTACCGGAGACATCACCCAGATCGACCTGCCGGACCGCAGGCACTCCGGCCTTATTGAAGCCGCCAGAATCTTACAGGATATCAAGGGAATCGCCTTCAACCAGTTCTCCGAAGTGGATGTGGTCCGCCACCACTTGGTGCAAAAAATCATCCGAGCCTACGCCGACAAGGAAACCCTGCCGCCGCCCCGCCGGACAACCGCCGGAAAACACTGAGACAATCCCATGCCCGTACTCCTTACCAGCCAGACACCCACGCCCCCGGCTATCAGCCTGACCCAGCTCCGGCAACGGGCCGAACAGCTGCTCTCCCTCTGTGGCTTCGCGCGAAGCGAACTTAGCATCCTGTTGCTTGACGATCCCGGCATGGCACAGCTCAACGAACAGTACCGCCATAAAAAGGGGCCGACCAACGTCCTGGCCTTTGCCATGCAAGAGGGAGGAGGGGAACATCTGCCAGAGGGGCTGCTCGGCGATGTGATCATCTCGCTCGACACCGCGGCCCGGGAAGCGGCGGCCGACGGGGTGACCCTGCACCAGCGGCTGACCATCCTCCTGATCCACGGCCTCCTGCACCTGCTGGGCTTTGACCACGAGCGCTCCCGCCAGGAGGCGCAAGCCATGGCAGCGCGGGAAAAACAACTTTTAAGCCAATTGTTAACCGAAGAAAGGAGAGGGAAAATGGTCAGTCTCGCCATCAATGTCGATCATGTAGCCACCCTGCGTCAGGCCAGGGGCATTACCGAGCCGGACCCGGTTCTCGCCGCGTCCATCTGCGAACTGGCCGGCGCCCAAGGAATCGTGGTTCATCTCCGGGAAGACCGGCGGCATATCCAGGACCGGGACGTGCGCCTCCTCAGGCAGACGGTGAAAAGCAAACTCAACCTGGAGATGGGGGCCGCCGAGGAGATCATCTGCATAGCCCTCGAAATCAAGCCGGACATGATCACCCTGGTTCCGGAAAAACGCAAGGAGCTGACCACCGAAGGCGGGCTCAACGTGGCGGGACAGAAGAAAAAATTGCAGGAGGTCATCGCCCGGATGAGCAAAGCAGGGATTCCGGTGAGCCTGTTCATCGACCCGGACTCCCGGCAGATCAAGGCGGCCCGCGAGGTGGGGGCGACCTTTGTCGAGATCCACACCGGCCGCTACTGCGATGCCATTACGGAGCAGGCGCGGGACCAGGAATTCACCCTCATCGCCACGGCGGCGGAAGAGGCCTATGAACTGGGGCTGCGGGTCAATGCCGGGCACGGCCTCAACTACCTGAACACCCGACGGGTGGCAGCCCTTGGCACCATCGAGGAGCTGAGTATCGGCCACGCGGTGATGGCCAGGGCCATCTATGTCGGCCTCGCCCAGGCGGTGCGGGAGATGCTGGCCCTGCTGCCTGCCGGATAACGGGAAATCACAGGTAACTGATCACCGGGGAAGCCCCAAAAGGGAATACAGCCCCGAAACAAACGGTCACAGGGTGCTGCAGGTTGCGGCATGCGTACTTCCAGTACGCGAGCCGGTCCGATCGTCGCTGTCAATCGTCGGCAGAAGTGCCGACAAAATGCGGTGCCCTGCGATCGCTTACAATCACAGGAACCTGCATGGGAATAGTCGCCGACATCGTCATCATCGTGGTGGCCGCCCTGATAGGGGCGCTTATCGCCCAACGGCTCAAGCAGCCGCTGATCCTGGGCTACATCCTCGCCGGGGTCGTGGTGGGGCCGTACACCGGGGGGATCACCGTCGGCGACATCCATCAAATCGAGTTGCTGGCCGAAATCGGCGTGGCCCTGCTGCTCTTTGCCCTCGGCCTGGAATTTTCCTTAAGCGAACTCAAACCGGTCCGCAACATCGCCCTGTTCGGCACCCCGGTTCAGATCGTGCTCAGCATCTCCTTTGGTTTCGGCCTGGGCAGATATTTCGGTTACCCCCCGGCCCAGGCCCTCTGGTTCGGCGCCCTGATTTCCCTGTCCAGCACCATGGTGACCCTCAAAACCCTGACCGGCAGAGGGCTGATGGGAACCCTCTCCAGCCGGGTGATGATCGGCATCCTCATCGTCCAGGATCTGGCGGTGATCCCGATGATGATCATCCTGCCGCAGCTGGGCAATCCCGAGGCGGGGTTGCCCCTGCTGGCCATAGCGGTGGGCAAGTCCATTATCTTCCTCGCGGTGATGCTCTATCTGGGCACCAGAATCCTCCCCTGGCTGCTGGCCACGGTGGCCCAGTGGAACTCCAGAGAACTCTTCATCCTCTCCACCACGGCCATCGGCTTAGGCATCGGCTACGCCACCCATCTCTTCGGCCTCTCCTTCGCCTTCGGCGCCTTTGTCGCCGGCATGGTGCTCAGCGAGTCCGATTACGGCCACCAGGCGTTGAGCGATATCATTCCCCTGCGGGACATCTTCGGGCTGCTGTTTTTTACCTCGGTGGGCATGCTCCTCGATCCGGCCTTCCTCTTTGCCCACTGGGACCAGATTCTTTTCCTGCTCCTGGCCATCGGTCTGGCCAAGGGTTTAATCTTCTTTTTTCTGGCCCACCTCTTCGGCTACGGCAACGTCATCCCCCTGGCGGTGGGATTCGGCCTTTTCCAGGTGGGCGAGTTCTCCTTTGTCCTGGCCAGGGTCGGCCTTGAGGCGCAAGCCATTGACCAGAACCTCTATTCCCTGATTCTGGCCGTTTCGGTGCTCAGCATGGTGGCCACCCCCCTGGCCTCGGCCCTGACAACTCCCCTGTATGCCTTGAAAAGGCGGTTCTCCCGCCCCGAGCCATTGCAGACCGAAAACCTCCCCAGTCACGACCTCACGGACCACGTGGTCATCGCCGGCGGCGGCAGGGTCGGGCAACATATTGCCCGGATCCTCAACGAACTATCCGTGCCCTGTGTCCTTGTCGAATTGAACCATCAACGGATGCTGGAATGCAAAGCTGCCAATTTCCCGGTAATCTTCGGCGACATGAGCCAGCCCACGACAATCGATGCCGCGCATGTGGCCACGGCCAGGCTTCTCCTGATTACCACTCCCTCAGTGGTGGTCAGCCAGGCCATCGTCCGGCTGGCCCACCGCTTGAACCCGGACCTGCATATCGTGGCCAGGGCCGAGGGGGTGGCGCAGACCAGGCAATTGTATGAAAACGGGGTCTATATGGTGGTGCTGCCGGAGATGGAAGCCGGGCTTGAGATCGCGAGACAGGCCTTGCTGCATCTGGATATTCCCGTACCGGTCATCCAGCAATACACCGATGAGATCCGGCAGAAGATGTACACGCCAATGTATTCTCAGCAGAACTACCAGCTTCTTACCAGACTGAACACCATCAAAAACCTGCTGGAAATTTCCTGGGTGGAGATCACCCCCACAAGCCCCCTGATCGGCGTAAGTATCAAGGAGGCAGCGGTCCGCACCAAAACAGGCGCTTCGCTGGTGGGAGTGATGCACAAAAAAGAATTTCACTCCAACCCAAAAGCGGAGTACTGTTTTACAGAGGGGGATCTAATCGCGGTGGTTGGGAACAAGCAGGAGCGGCTCGCCTTCAAAAAGATGGCGGATAGCCTGGCAAAAAAGTTGCCGTCAAATAGCAGCATGGAGGAAAAAATATGAAGAGAAACCGCGGTCTGTTTGTCTTAATTCTGTTGGCGCTTTTGCTTCTTCTCCCCCTTAGCGGCGCCCATGCCGAAGAAACCATTAATCTTTCCCGGGGGCAAACCGTGTATGTGCCCGCCTATTCCCATATCTACGTGGGCAACCGCGAGCGGCCCTTCCTGCTGACCGTTACCCTGAGCATCAGGAACATCGATGCCAAACACCCCATCACCATAACCGCTGCGGACTATTACGACACCAAGGGGAAGCGAATCAGAAAATATCTGGAGCGTCAGGTCCTCCTCACCCCTTGGGAATCGATCCGCTTTGTGGTGCCGCAGAAAGACAAGAGTGGCGGCTCCGGCGCCAACTTCGTGGTTGAATGGAAATCAGACAAGGCGGTCAACCCGGTGCTGGTCGAGACCATCATGATCGGCGCGGAATCGCAGCAAGGAATCTCCTTTACCTCCCGCGGCCAGGCGATCAGTACCACCAATTAGCCCCATCCGCCGGAGAAAGCAAGTTCAGGCAGGCATGGCGTAAGCTCGCACAGGGTAAGCCCCAAAAGGAAATACAACCCCGAAACAAGCGGTCTCAGGGTGCTGCAGATTGCGGCAAGCGGGACGGCGACGCGTACTTTACGTACGCGAGACGGCCCGATCGCCGCAAGATGCGGTGCCCTGTGAGCGCTTACGGCATGGCCGCCAGCTCGTCAGCAGTCATTTTCCGTACCAAAATCTGGTGGCTTGCCTTGTCGAAATAAATAACCGATCGCTCTTCCTCAATGGTTATAGACCGAACCAGATTGCCTATCTTAACCACCACCCCAGGGAAGAGGTTGCCATAGACATACACCTGCTCGTTTACCATCTGCTCAAATTCCAGATCCAGCGCCTTGTCTTCTTCGATCAGGGCGTCAACCTTTTCCATGGCCTTGGGCATGAAGATCTTGCACTTGGCCAGCAGAGTGCTTTTGTCCTCGGGCAATTTCCCCGCCAGCTCCTTCTTGATCTTCTCAAGGGCGCTGATATTCTTGATCACCTCGTTCAGCCGGTCTGACCAGAGGTTGAGATTCTCGTCAACTTCCTTTTTCTTGATCTGAAGGGAAGGAACCAACCCGACACAAACCTCGGTGATCACCTCGGCGTCACACCCCAGCTCCTTGACATGCACGGAGCCCGCGGCGATAATCTTACCGCCGATGATCGTTCCTTTTCCCTGGGTGGCGATCAGATCCTTGCCTACACTGGCGTTCGCCTGCAAGAGTACGTCCGTGACCCGGAGACAGTTTGCCGTTTCCACTTTGGGACCACTCTCCACGAATTCAACAATGATGTCGCCTTTAGCCCGCAGACGCGAATCCTCACCGACCACTCCGCCCATCACAGTAATGGTGCCTCCGGCCATGACGGAAGAATTGCTGACCCCCTGTCCGATCTTGATATCACCCCGGCATTTAACGCTGAATCCGGGAAGAACCTCGCCGCTGATCACCAGTTTGGCGCCACCGAAGACGATGTTTCCCACCTTCATATCCACATCGCCGTTAATAGAATGTTCGTCTAAAACCGTGGGCTTGCCTTCTGCCATGACAAATTTGCCGTCAAGCGCGGCAAAAATCTTCGTCTCGTCAGGCGAAGGAGTGACCCCTTTGCCATACTTAAGCTTGCTGTCTTTTCCCGGTTTAGCAGGGATGCCTATCCCGAAGACATCCTGGCCGGCCTTGCCCAGAGTCGGCGCGATTTTTTCCAGCAACAGCTGGTCCTTGGCGACATTGACGATACTGCCGAGCTCTCGATAATCGACCCGATCATTATCCGGATTGCTTCGCTGATGGCCGGGGATGGCTACTTTAACATGCATCTTCACCCTGGCGTTCTCCCCAGGCACCGGAGGCTCTCCCTTGGCCACAATAAATGAGCCGTCTGCCCTCGGTTGGGGGGAAGGCAACACCCCGGAGACAATCCCGTTCTCGGCAAGTTCCTTCTGGAGCATCCCTTGGTCCAGCCCCACTCCCGCCATGGCGCTTTTGGGGGTGACCACGGCCTGGAGGCGGTCCTTGGCAACCGTCATGACAAAAGTGCCGTTCTGGATCTCAAGCCCGCCCTTAAAAAGTTTTTCACTTGCCATTGCGCGCACCACCCACGAAAGAAAAAAAACCGAACTTAAAGCTCCTGTCCCTTATCCTATCGGCCAGCAGGGAAAAAATCTTCAACTGCGCGGCCAGGTTGCCAACGGTACCAAATAATCACAGCGTAACCGTTCACCGGGGCGGTCACCAAAGCACCAATAACAGCCGGAATGTAACTGTTCAGCAGTGCCGCAGATTTGGACAAGCGGATCGGCGCTGCGTACCTCGTGTACGTAAGCCGGGCCGATCGTCCGAAGATGTGGTGCTGCTGAACGGTTACGATCACAGCTCCTTTTCAAGTGCCGTAATATGCTCATGCTCACCAAGCACGACCAGGATGTCTCCTTGGAGAATAAGGGTTTCCGGCTTGGGGTTGAACTGCATCTCCCCCTGTTCCCTCTTGATGGCGACGACGATAAGGTCGTATTTCTTGCGAAGTCCGGAATCCATCAGCCTGTTGCCGACAAAAGATGAATGCGCGGAAACTCGCATCTCCTCAAGGCGCAAACCCAGATTCCCGCTGGGCACGGTGAGATCGAGGAAATCTACCACCGTAGGCCGCACGACGAGCTGGGCCATGCGGCAGGCTCCGATGAAATATGGAGAAATCACCTTGTCGGCACCGGCCCGCAGCAACTTGATCTCCGAGCCATCCGCCCCGCTGGAACGGGCCATGATGAAAAGATCAGCCTTAAGCCCCCTGGCCGAAAGAATGATGTAGACGTTTTCCGCATCGGAGGAAACCACGGCGATCAGCCCCTTGGCCTCCTTGATCCCGGCTTTAAGCAGCATCTCGTCACTGGAAGCGTCGCCGGCCAGGGCCAGATAACCGAGGTCATCGATCTTCTGCACCTCCTGGGGATCACTTTCCACGATGACAAAAGGGAGTTTGTTTTCTTCGAAATTCTTGCAGATCACCTTGCCGATCCGACCAAAGCCGCAGACAATATAATGGCCTTTCAAGGCCGCCACCCGCTTTTCCATGTTGTTCCTCCCCCTGATTTTCCGCAAGCCCACTTCCACCATGGACTCCGTAACCTCGCCCACCAGATAGAGGACAAAGCCGACCCCGACCAGGATAAGACAGATGGTAAACCCCCTGCCCGCCGAGCTCAGGGGGATGATCTCCCCATAGCCCACCGTGGTGATGGTGATCACCGACATGTACAGGCTGTCGATAAAAGAGCCGTGTTCGATCAGCATGTAGCCGCCCGTGCCGATGCAGAGAATCACGACCAGCATGAAAACGGCGAAAAAGATTTTTTGCATGCATCCCTCGAAGATTATCCCGCCCCGGCAGACCTGAAAGCTCCACCATCTGCAACAATATTATTATCCCGGCTATTATGCTGTATTTTTTTAATGGTATCAACGAGTAAGAAAAGCCATCATGCAGGGGCCATCTTTTTCCTCCCCTGACCTGCAGCCCTTTCGTTTCCACAATCAAGTTTATCCGCCCAACCTCCGATAAGATAAGTAAATGACAAAGGATGCCGCGACCAACCATTCCCAAGGGGGGATAAAGCCATGACCCAGCAAAAAGCCATACGGATTCTGATGCAAAGCCCTTTTTATTTCAAGCTGGAACTGGTCGCCCGCAAACTGCTGATCAAGGAATTCTGTGCATTGCATAACGCAAGCTGAACCGAGCCAAGCCCAGGTTTTTTTTGCTCGGCAAGGCTTCTTGCCATCCCTTGCCCGCCTTCACCCTCCGCCAGCGTGAGAACCGCGCTCCGCCACGCCCATCGTCCGCCTCGGGAAAATATTTTTTCTGGCCTCAAGCAATATTTCGGTATATAATCCTTAGTTGTTTCTTCCTTGCGTGCATTTATGAGCCGTTCAGAAATAATATGGCCTTTTATGTTGCTTTACTTTACGGCTCCTTATGCGATCTGGCTGCCTAAAACGGCCATGTTATTTTTTGACAATGGCTTAGACGGACTCGCAACAATCCCAAAAGCACACAGTTCCGCAACAAGACTCATTCATGTCCGTGGAGCGGGGCGCATCCGGCGTTCCCGCCAACATACCCTGTATTGATAAAGGAGAATAATCATGGCGGTAAATATTCTGGCTTTCGGGCCAAATGGCAGCGGCAAGGGCACCCAGGGCGCCATTGTCAAGGACAAGTACAACATCGACCATATTGAATCAGGCGCCATCTTCCGCGAACACATCAAGGGCGGCACCGAGCTGGGCATGAAGGCCAAGGCCTTTATCGAGCGCGGCGATCTGGTTCCCGACGAGATCACCATTCCCATGGTTCTCGAGACCCTGAAGAAATCCAAGGCCAAGGGCTGGCTGCTGGACGGCTTTCCCCGTTCCCTGGCCCAGGCCGAGGCGCTGGACAAGGCGCTGAAAGAGGCGGACATGCCGCTGAGCTATGTGGTGGAGATCCTGCTCGACCGCCAGATCGCCAAGGAGCGCATCATGGGCCGCCGCCTCTGCGCCAACGACAACAACCACCCCAACCACATCGCCTTCGAAGCCATCAAACCGGTGGAAAAAGATGGCAAGCTGGTCTGCCGGGTGTGCGGCGGCGACTTGAGCGCCCGGGCCGACGACCAGGACGAAGAGGCGATCAACAAGCGGCACGACATTTACTACGATGACAAAACCGGCACCATGGCCGCAGTCAACTATTTCAAGAAGGCAGGCGGCGCCAAGGTGATCTCCGTGGACGGTTCAATCTCCATCAAGGCGGTTACCGAGTCGATCCTGAACCAGTTGGCTTAAACAACAGACCAGCCTGTTCCAGGCTTTATCTGCAAAAAATGGGGTGGGGACGCATGTCCCTCACCTCATTTTTTTGTAACCACTCACGGGGGAGTACTCCGGAAGTAAAATAACCACGGAATAAGCGGACACAGGGTGCCGCAGGTTGCGGCAAGCGGGACGGCGATGCGTACTTTTGTACGTAAGCCGGACCGATCGCCGCAAGATGTGGTGCCCTGTGTCCGCTTACATTTTTTTCACTCTTCACGCCGCAACCACCCCCTGCCCCAAGCCCCTTCCCTCAAGCATGCAGCCGTCGAAACCGCTCCAGAGAATCGATATCCGTCTGCACTACCAGGGTGTCGCCCTCCAGCAACCCCACCGACCGCTGCGGGTTATAAAGGGGAGAGGGATTGTCCTTGCGGATGATGGCCATGACCAGCAACGGCCCGAAATCGTCAAAATTGATCGCGCTCAACGGCTCACCGAGCAGATTCGAGCCCTCGCTCAGGGTAACATCTGCGATGCGGACCGGACATTTTTTATCCCGCAGCATGAGATCAAGATACCTGACCACCTGGGGCCGCAGCATCTGGGAAGCGATGCGCAGCCCGCCGATGGCGTTTGGCATCACCACCTCGGCCCCGATCAGCTCGAGCTTGCCGGCGAATTCGGCATCCTTGCAGCTCGAAATGATGCGCAGCGTGGGATTGAGCTGGCGGCAGGTCACCACCACGCAGAGGTTGTCCTTGTCATCGCCCAGGGTGGAGATCACGCCCATGGCCGTGGCCACCATCGCTTCCTCCAGATCCCCGGCATGGGTCGCATCCCCCAGCACCGCCGGGAAATCGCCCAATTGCACCTGCAGCCTCCGAATCCGCTGCTCATCCGGATCGATGACCACGAAGGAAGTATTGGTCCGCTGCAGCTCCTCCATGATGGAACAACCGATGCGCCCCACCCCGCAGACAATGATATGGCCGGAAAGCTTACGAATCTGCTGCGCCATCTTTTTTCTCCAGAACACATTGGTGAGTTCGCCCTCGACCAGGAAGGCGGTAAGGGTGGAAACAAAATAGGCGGCAAGCCCCAGGCCGCTCAAGAGGATGAAGATCGTAAACAGCCTGGCCCCGGCCACGTTTGCCAGATCAAGGATTTCCCCGAAGCCCACGGTGGTAAGGGTGATGACCGTCATATAAAAACAATCGCCCAACGACCAGAGCGGGCTTCCATGCTCCAGATATCCCAACAGGTAATAGCCCCAGGTGCCGATGGCGGTCACCACCAGGAGAAAAAAACCGGCCAGGACGCTTTTGTTCTTCAAGGTATGCGGCATTGCCATAACCCTCCCCGGCCCAGACGATGTAAGCGATCACAGGGCACCACATCTTGCGGCGATCGGTCCGGCTCACGGACAAAAGTACGCATCGCCGTCCCGCTTGCCGCAATCTGCGGCCCCCTGTGACCGCTTGTTCCGTGGTTATTTGACCTTTATTGGTTTGACCCGTTATCGGTTACCAGACGGTGGCTACGCGTCATGGCTGCCCTTGCCAAGCCGGCTCCAAGCCTGGGCATACAGACCATTGAGCCGGTATTCCATCTCCAGGCGGAATCGTTCGATCTCTTCCGCCCCGGCTTTTTCCGGCACGATCATGGGTTCGCCGTACCAAAGATCAAGCTGAGCAAATGGCTTGGGCAACACGGTGCGATCCCAGCTGCGAAAGGCCCAGTAGCGGTCCGCCGCCACCGCCATGGGCAGGATGGGCGCCCCGCTTTTCCCGGCAAGGAGGATGGCCCCGGCCTGCATGATCCGGGGCGGTCCCTGGGAGCCGTCGGCAACGATGGCCGCATTATAGCCCTGGCGCAGCAGGCCGATCAACCCCTTGAGCGCGGCAAGCCCGCCCCGGTTACGGGAACCGCGCAGGGGAACGACCCCTTGCCGGGCAAGAATCCTGGCCACGAACTCACCGTCCTGGCTGGCGCTGACCATGGCGGTCCAGCCCAGCCCCCCCCGGCTGCGGAGCAATTCCACGGCGGTAAACACGCTGTAATGCCAGAACACCGCGACAAAGGGTTTTGCCTGCGCCTCGCATTGCCCCAGATGTTCAGCCCCATGCACCCGAACCCGGCAAGTGGCGAAAAGCACCCGGCTCACCCCGGCATAGAGCCAAGGCGCAACGGCCAGCAATATCTTATATAAAAAACCGTTTTTCACAGCCATGCAAGTTCCATTTCCTTCAATTTCTTGAGCTGATCGCGCAGGGCGGCCGCATCCTCAAAGGCGAGTTCCCTGGCCGCGGCCAGCATCTCTTTTTCCAGCGCCTTCATCTCCCGGCGCAGTTCCGCCAGGGTTGCGTACTGCTGCCCGGGCTCGCCGGTTTCCACCCCTACGGTAACATAATCCTTTTCATACACCGTATCCATCAGATCCTTGATCCGCGACTGCACACTCTCCGGGGTAATGGAATGAGCCTCGTTGTAAGCCGCCTGAATGGCCCGCCGCCGCTTGGTTTCCTCAATGGTCTGGCGCATGGAGTCGGTAAGCCGATCCCCGTAGAGGATCACCATCCCCTTGATATTGCGGGCCGCCCGGCCGCAAGTCTGGATAAGCGAGCGAGCGCTGCGGAGAAACCCCTCCTTGTCGGCGTCCAGCACCGCCACCAGCGAGACCTCCGGGATATCCAGCCCTTCGCGGAGAAGATTGATCCCCACCAGCACCTGATACTCCCCGAGGCGCAGATCGCGGATCAATTCCATGCGCTCCATGGTTTTGATGTCGGAATGGAGATAACGCACCCGCACCCCGAGCTTGGCGTAATAGTCGGTAAGATCCTCGGCCATCCGCTTGGTCAGGGTGGTGATCAGCACCCGCTCTCCCCGCTCCTCCCGGAGCCGGACCTCTTCCAGCAGATCATCCACCTGATTGGTGGCCGGCCGGACTTGAATCTCCGGATCCAGCAGCCCGGTTGGCCGGATCACCTGCTCCACCACCCGGCCCTCGGCCTTCTCCAGCTCAAAATCGCCGGGGGTCGCGGAAACATAGACCGCCTGGGGTATCCGGGCCGCGAACTCATCAAACATCAGAGGCCGGTTATCAAGGGCGGATGGCAAGCGGAAGCCGAACTCGGTCAGGGTCTCCTTACGGGAGCGATCCCCCCGGTACATGCCCCGCACCTGGGGGATGGTCACATGAGATTCGTCGGCAAAGAGGATAAAATCAGAGGGGAAATAGTCCAGCAGGGTGGGTGGCGGCTGCCCAGGCGCCAGGCCGGTGAAATGGCGGCTGTAATTCTCGATGCCGTGGCAGTAGCCCAGCTCCTGGAGCATCTCCAAGTCAAACATGGTGCGCTGCTCCAGGCGCTGCGCCTCAAGAAGCCGGTTATGGACCTGAAAAAAGGTGAGCCGCTCTCGCAACTCCTCCTTGATGGTGGCCGTGGCCCGCTGCAGCCGATCCCTGGAGGTAACAAAATGGCTGCCCGGGAAAACAGTCAACTCGGCAAAACGCTCCAGCACCTTGCCGCGCAAAGGATCGATGATGCTCACCGCCTCGATGGTATCGCCGAAAAACTCCACCCGAACGGCGCGGTCCTCCTCGTAGGCCGGGAAGATCTCCAGCACATCGCCCCGCACCCGGAAGGTGCCGCGATGGAAGGAGAGGTCGTTGCGCTCGTAAAGCATGTGCACCAACCGCCGTCGCATCTCCTCCAGGGAATACTCCTCCCCTTCCTTGAGGAAAAGATGCATGCTCTTGTATTCCTCCGGCGAGCCCAGGCCGTAGATGCAGGAAACCGAGGCGACGATAATTACATCCCGCCGGGTCAAGAGCGCTCGGGTCGCGGAGTGGCGCATCTTGTCGATGGCCTCGTTGATGGCGGAGTCCTTTTCGATATAGGTGTCAGACGAGGGGATATACGCCTCGGGCTGGTAATAGTCGTAATAGCTGACGAAATATTCCACCGCATTTGAGGGAAACAGCTCCTTGAACTCCGAGTAGAGCTGGGCGGCCAGGGTCTTATTGGGAGCCATGACCAAGGCCGGGCGGCCGGTTTTGGCGATGACCTGGGCCATGGTGAAGGTCTTGCCCGAGCCGGTGACCCCTAGCAGCACCTGATGCGGCAGCCCTTCCGCCAGGCCGCGGCACAGGAGCGCGATGGCGGCCGGCTGGTCTCCGGCGGGGGTAAAGGTGGTTTCAAGCTGAAAGGACATGAAAAATCTCCGGGGTCAGTAACAATGGACAGGCAATGGGTATCATATTCAAGATGAGGCATAAATACAATCCTGACTAATCAGAACCAGGCAATGCATCGCTTGCAAACAAGACCTGCCCAACAAATTTTATGCTTGCCATCAAAAATCCCCTCGATATATAACTCACAGAGGAAACGGGAAATATCCCGATCTTTTTGGGAGAAGCTGTTCAGGGAGGTCATAAAACCCGTAAATTTCTCCAACTCTACGGCCGACAGGAGTCAGCCTGGCCGCAAGGCGCGGGGGTAACTTTTTTTCATCCGGGCAGATACAAAAAAACGGTGGCATGGTATGTTGAACTATATCGGGCTCATCCCAATCTGATCGGCAAGGAAATTTACAATCAGGGGGATCGCTCGTTCCCGCCGATTGCGGTTATATCCGGGCCAAGATCCGCTCCGACGCCGAAGGGGCGGTCGTGGGCAGTCAGCCTTTCAGATTCCGGCAGCTCGGCGGGCGTTGACCGGCCACGGTACGGTGCCTTGCGGGCAGGCTTTAGGGGGTGAGAATGAAACCGACAGACAACGAAAAGCCGGTGGAGCTGTTTGGCGAAATCCTCGACATTGTCCACAACGCAGTCATCCTGGTTGACCCGGACGGGCAGATATTTTTCGCCAACAGCAGGACGGCCGAGATGTTCAGAACCGACCGGGAGGCACTCAACCATATCGAGTTCTCCGAACTGTTCATGCCGGAAGACCGGCAGATCATGCTGCCCAACATTCTTCTTTTGACCAGGCGCCGGCAGGAGTTCGAGACCGAGATCATGCTGCATTGCCTGGACGGAGGCTCTTTCCTCGGTATTCTCTACTGTTCGGTTTTCCGATGGGAAAACGAGGAATGCATCGCGGTGACCATCCACGACAGTTCCAGAATGAAAGCCATTGAACGAACCCTCAAACACACCGAGCGGGTGGCGTTTCTGGGCAATATGCTCGACGAGATAAGCCATCAGATCCGCAACCCAATTCAGGTGATCGGTGGACTGGCCAGACGGATGAAGGGGAAGGTCGGGATCAACGAGCGGTACATGGAGACCATCATCCACGAGTCCGGCCGCCTGGAAAAATTGCTGGACACCATGAACTCCTTCATCCGGATGCCGAGGCCGAAAACCGGAAAGGTTTCCGTCTCCGATCTGGTCCAGTTCGTCAGACCGAGGCTTATCGGAATCGGCGAACAGTATGGAGTGGAGATCCGCTTCGCGCATGACGAGTCGATCCTCTCCAAGGTGATTCTGGCTGATCTGTATGCCATTACCGAGGCGATCGAGGCGGTGGTGGTCAACGCCTGCGAATCGTATGAGCACAAAAAGACCAACTGTCGCGAGGTCGAGTTTGTGGCCTTCGATTCCGGGCGGGCCGAATGGCCGTGCGCCGTGCGGATAAACGACCACGGCTGCGGGATCAAGGCGGAGAACCTGCCACAAGTCACCACCCATTTCTTCACCAACAAGACCGGGCGGATCGGCATGGGGCTAACCTTTGCCCTGCGTATCGTGGAAGAGCAGGATGGGTTACTTGAGATTTCCTCCGTAGAAACGCAGGGGACGACGGTGACTTTTCTGCTGAGAAAAGAAAGAAGAAGGGCTCTGCGCACAGAGAGACTCCAGGAATAACAAGCAATCACGGGGCAGGACTCAACCCAGGGAAGGAGGGAAGTAACTTATATACAACGAAGAAGAACTACAGAGGC
Organism: Deltaproteobacteria bacterium RIFOXYD12_FULL_56_24; assembly: GCA_001799285.1. Taxonomy (GTDB): domain Bacteria; phylum Desulfobacterota; class Desulfobulbia; order Desulfobulbales; family Desulfurivibrionaceae; genus Thiovibrio. Next base: position 13,286 of record MGTD01000051.1, on the reverse strand, counting down.
TGTGCGCGGGGAACAGGTTAGTCCCTTCGCATTTACTGGGACGAACGGATACTGCCGAGAAGTCTGGCACGGAACAAAAAAACAAAACCGCCCACGAACAGGATTGACAAGCAACCCTCTTCAGTCGTATATACTGCTTCTATTCATGGTATAAATTCCAGCACTTCCCCCCACAGGCGTATTCAAAAAAATGGGCTCATCCCCAAACATCCCGCCTCAGACGAGACAAGACGCCGTCCCGCTTGCCGTAACCTGCGGCACCCTGTGGTCGCTTTTAGCTGAGTTGAGCAGCTTGTCGGATTTTATGCCCTTTAGGGTACAAAACGAAACTTATACCCGAAGGGTGATTCCGTGGCTTTCCCTGTTTTGTGGCCCACCCCGTGATCGATTACGTTTTCCCCAAGCCCGAAAACCGAGCGTTCGCGGAAATGTCCCACGCCTGAGAGAGCCATATGACCAGGGCTAATATCCTCATTGCCATAGCGATCGCGGTTATTTCCAGCTCCATCTGGGCCTTTGTCAACCAGCCGGGGCAGGAACCCCGCTGGCCCAACCGGATTCAGGGCTTTTCCTTTTCGCCGTTCCGTGCCTGGCAGAGCGCCATTGACCACGTCCTGCCCAGCGAGGAAGAGATCGACACGGATCTGGCCTTGCTGGCCCAAAAAACCCATGCGGTTAGAACTTATACCATGGAAGGCTCCTTGGCGGAGATACCCCGCCTGGCCCGCAAGCATGGCCTCAACGTGACCTTGGGCGCCTGGCTGAACAGCGATCTGGAAAGAAACGAGGTGGAGATCGAAACCGCCATCCGGGTTGCCCAGGAAAACCGCAAAAATGTGATTCGGATTATCGTCGGCAACGAAGCGCTTCTCCGGGGCGACCTGACCCCTGAGGAACTCATAGCCTATATTGACCGGGTACGAGCGGTTGTCGGAGTTCCGGTAAGTACGGCCGAGCCGTGGCATATCTGGATTAAATATCCGAAACTCGGCGAACATGTGGACTTCGTCGCCACCCACATGCTGCCGTACTGGGAAGGCGTGGAGATGGCCAGCGCCATTGATTACATTGTCCAGCACATGAACATGCTGAAACAGAAATTCCCGGACAAACAGGTGATCATCGGCGAGGTAGGCTGGCCCAGCAACGGCAGAACCCGCCAATTGGCGGTGGCCTCCCCAGCCAACGAAGCCATCTTTCTCCGCCGTTTTCTGGCCAAGGCCGAACAGGAAAAATACACCTATTATGTCATGGAGGCCTTTGACCAGCCCTGGAAACAAGGAAGTGAGGGCTCGGTGGGCGCATACTGGGGCGTATACGATGTCAACCGCCAGGCCAAATTCCCTTTTACCGCGCCCATTGTCCGGATTCCGGAATGGCGGATGCTGGCCGGAATCTCGGCAATAATCGCCATCATAACCTTCGCCTTTCTCCTGACCGACAGCAAAACCCTGCGTACCCGGGGCCGCAGCTTTCTTGCCACCATTGCCTTCGGTGCTGCCACCGGTGCGGTGTGGATCGTTTACACCTACACCAGACAGTATCTCAACCCGACCACCATCTTCATCGGCATTCTCATGATCATCGGCATGATCGGTGTGGTGGTGGTTCTCCTGGCCGAGGCCCATGAATGGGCGGAGGCAACCTGGCTCTCCCAATGGCGCCGCCCCTTTACCCCGCAGCACCTGGAGGATGACCAACTGCCCATGGTTTCTGTTCAGGTGCCGGCCTACAACGAGCCGCCCGAGATGCTGATCGAGACCCTCAATGCCCTGGCCAAGCTGGATTACCCCCGCTACGAGGTCCTGATCATCGACAACAACACCAAGGATCCCGCGGTCTGGCAACCGGTGGAAGCACACTGCCGGAAACTCGGGCCTAAGTTCCGCTTCTTTCATGTGGAGCCGCTGTCAGGGTTCAAGGCCGGGGCGTTGAACTTCGCCATGGGGAAAACCGCGCCGGAGGCCGAGATTATCGCGGTCATCGACAGCGATTATGTGGTAACTCCGGACTGGCTCAAGGACATGGCCCCCCAGTTTGCCAAGCCCTCCCTGGCCATCGCCCAGGCGCCCCAGGATTACCGGGACGACGGGGAGAGCCTGTTCAAGGCCATGTGCTACGCGGAATACAAGGGCTTTTTCTATATCGGCATGTTGACCCGCAATGAACGCAACGCCATCATCCAGCACGGCACCATGACCATGGTCCGCAAATCCGTACTGCAAGAGGTTGGGGGCTGGGCGGAATGGTGCATCACCGAGGATGCTGAACTGGGGTTGAAAATCTTTGATCGCGGCTATGAAGCTACTTATGTTCCCAAGACCTATGGCCGCGGGTTGATGCCGGATACCTTTCTCGATTTCAAGAAACAGCGCTTCCGCTGGGCCTACGGGGCGGTGCAGATCCTGCGCCGACATGCCGGCTCCCTGCTTTTCGGCAATGATACCGCCCTCACCAGGGGACAGCGCTATCATTTCGTCGCCGGCTGGATCCCCTGGCTGGCGGACAGCCTGAACATGTTCTTCACCCTGGCCGCCCTGGGCTGGACCACCGGCATGGTATATTTTCCGCTCAAGATTGATCCGCCCCTGGTGATTTTGTCGATCATGCCGCTCGCCCTCTTTGTTTTCAAAATGGGCAAAATGATCTACCTTTACCGGACCAGGGTCGGGGCTACGGCCGGGCAAACCCTGGCCTCGGCGCTGGCGGGCCTTTCCTTGTCCCACACCATTTCCCAGGCGATCATTCTTGGTTTTTTCACCAATGACAAACCATTTTTCCGAACTCCGAAACGGACCAAACGCCATGCCCTGCTGCAGGCCCTGCAATCAGCCCGGGAAGAAGGGTTAATCATGCTTTCCCTCTGGCTCGCGGCCATCTGCGTCGTGGTGGTGCAAGGCTCGGAGACGGCGGACCTGATGGTCTGGATCATGGTCCTGCTGGTTCAGTCAATCCCCTATCTGGCCACGGTGATCATGGCCATGGTGAGCGGCTTTGCAAAGACCGAGGAAAAGCTCATCAGCAGTATCACCGCGCCCCTTACTTCCTTGCCTGAACCAGGGAACCATGCCTGAGGCAGTCGGGATCTGATTCTGACCATGGTTAATCGCAAAAAAACCGCAGTCGGTTCTGGTGCCGCAAAAAAACAAGGCCGAGAGGCTGGATCGCCAGGACTGTTTCGCAACCTTCGGCGCCGCCTCTTCCACCTTTGTCTCTTGCTGATTGCGGGAAGCATGGCCATCACTATTATCTTCCGCTGGGTGCCGGTGCCCTGCAGTTCCCTGATGATCCAGAAACGGGTTGCCGCTTTCTGGCAGCAAGACAAGGACTTTCGCTTCCGTCACCGCTGGGTCGTCCTGAAAAAAATCTCCCCTTACGCGTCGTTGGCGATAATCGCCTCCGAAGATCAAAAATTTCCAGATCACCTGGGCTTTGATTTTGAGGCAATCGAAAAGGCCTGGGAGCACAACCAGCGCAAAAAAAAGGTACACGGGGCCAGCACCATCTCCCAGCAACTTGCCAAAAACCTCTTTCTCTGGCCGCAAAGGAGCTTTATTCGCAAAGGTCTGGAGGTTTATTTCACCATGCTGCTGGAGGGTCTCTGGCCCAAACACCGCATCCTCGAGGTTTATCTCAATGTGGCGGAGTTCGGCCCCGGCATCTTCGGGGTCGAGGCCGCCAGCCGGGCCTACTTCCACAAACCGGCCGCCAGACTGACCAGCGGCGAGGCCGCCCTGCTAGCGGCAACTCTGCCCAGCCCCCTGCGTTTCAATCCCGCCAAGCCCTCCGGCTACCTCCGCCAACGCGCCGGCCAAATCCAGCAACAAATGCGCCAGCTCGGCGGCCCGGCCCTGCTCAGATCGCTCTGACTTCTGACCGCTCTGCCGGCCACGCCGGTAAACCTTGAAAATAGGCCACAGATAAAGAACAATTAGCTTTTTCTATTTGGGTATTTACACTCAGCCGGGTATAAGTTTCGTATGAGCAGACAAGGTGCTCAACTCAGCTTCATCACCGTCTGCTATCATGTGGCGCAGAACCAAGCGCATGCTTAGACCCTACCCGCGTAAAACTCCAGCAGGGAAAGGCCATCAAGACATGCAGCGCCAGATTGCCAATCAGCGTTCATTTTATGAGATACACCCATGACCGTGCCTGCCGTCGATAAACCGCTGATCCTGCTGGTTGACGACATCCCGGCCAACCTCCATGTCCTGGCGACAGCCCTCAAGGGAGATTACCGGATCAAGACCGCCCCTTACCAGATAGACGGACGTCCCCTCTACAGCAGCCCCAGTGCAGGGATAAGCCTCTCCCCCCAGGATGGCGACACCCCCGCAACCCTGTTGCAGCTGGCCGACAGCGCCATGTACCAGGCCAAACAGGCCGGGCGTGGCCGGTATCTCTTTCATGAAAATCTTTAAAACCATGAGAGAGCACCTCATGAAAACTTCGCCAGGCCGAGAAAAAACTCTTCTGCTTTTCGCGGCCTTGACGGCGCTGACATTCCTGAACCCCGGCCAGGCCTGCGCGCAAACAGTGCAAATCGATGCCAAGCTGCTCCAGCAACTCCAAGAAACCGTCTGGCAGCAGCAGGAGCAACTAAAAAATCAGGCGCTAACACTCAGCGCCCTGCAAAAACAAATCAACGATCTGAAGCAGGCCACCGGCGACATGCAAACCCAGGCGGCCCAAGCCGTGTCCACAGCACGACAGGCCATGGATGCCGGAGGAAAGGCCGGTTTGACGACAATGATCACGACAAGCGGAAAGCCCCTGAAAATCAGCCTTTCCGGCCAGGTCAACCGCGCCGTCAATCAGATAAACGATGGCGCCGTCAACAAAGCATATTTTGTAGATCATGCCACCAGCGGCACTCGGCTCAACTTTGAGGCCGCGGCCAAGATGGATGAAGATTTAACCCTGGGATCACGCATTGAGGTCGCCATCGCCCCTGAAAATTCAGCACAGGTTTCCCAGAGCAATCAAACGCCGGGAGATTTTTTCAATCAGCGTTGGGCCGAGGTGTCGCTGACCAGCAGGAACTACGGTAAGTTGTCTATAGGCAAAGGAGACACGGCTTCCAACACCACGGCGGAAGCCGATCTCTCCGGCACCCTTGCCGTGCAGAATTCCAGCGTGGCTGATATCGTCAACGGTATGCTGTTCCGCGAACGGGCCGGCGACCATGCCCTGACCGGCATCAAGGTTTCCACAGCGTTTTCCAATCTCGACGGCCTGAGCCGCGAGTCGCGAATCCGCTATGACACCCCCCAGTTCCATGGCTTCAGCCTGGCTGCCTCCGGGGTCAGCAATCAACGTGCGGATACCGCCATCTTCTGGGACGGGAAAGGATACGGTTTCAACGCCGCAGCAAGAGCGGCGGTTGCCAATCCCAATATCGCCCAAGCCGGCAACCGTTATGGCGGCTCTTTTTCGATCCTGCACGAAAACACCGGCCTTAACTTCACCATGGCCGCCGGCTTACAGGAGCGCGATCACCAGAACAATGACACCAACCTCTACGGCAAGCTCGGCTGGCTCAGCAAACTCAACCGTTTCGGGAGCACGGCTTTCATCGTGGATTACACCCGGGCCAGGAACACTCCTGCCGCCCATGATACCGGATATGCGACCGGAGTGGGGGTAAACCAGTTTTTCGACAAATACGATACCGAGCTTTATTTACAGTACCGGCTTTTCTCGCTGGAGAGAAATTCCGGCCCGGAGGTTGAAGACCTGAAAGTTGGCACCTTCGGCGCCAGGGTCAGATTCTGATTTTCAGCAATCTTCCAGGAGAGGTTTGCATGCCTTCAGCTATCTTCAGACGTCAATGGCTGTTTCTGACTGCGGCCTTGCTGATTTTGAGCTTCACCATCGGCTGGAATCTTTATGCCGAATACCGCCTCACCGAAATCCAGGAACGGGCACAGCTTGTCACCCAAAGCAAAGTCATCGATAAAAACCTTGAACATCAGCTAACCGCGACCAATCATGCCCTTGATTCGATTCGCCGCGACCTGCCAGCCATGAAAGCGGAAAAAGGTGAGATGACAAGCAGTAAGCACCGCCTTGAAGTCATGCGAGGCGCCATGCCCACCACCAGAGCGATAACCATCTTCGCCGCAGATGGCACCCTGCTCGCCAGAAGCCCGGACCAATTCGTCGGCCAGAACTTCGGCGACCGGGAGTATTTTAAGCTGGCTCGTCAAGGAGGCAATCCGCAAAGACTTTACATCGCCCAGCCATTTCTGGCCAAAACCGGAGAGTATGTATTAAATGTCTCAAAAATCTTACTCGATGACAACGGCGCCTTCGCCGGAGTCATCCTGGCCAGCCTTGGCCCGGAGTATTTCGATACCCTGCTGAGATCGGTGCTTTACGATCAGGACATGCAGGCAACCCTGATTCATGGCGGCGGCAAAATCATCTCCACCGTTCCCGGCCAGGAAACAGTTGCCGGCAATGGACCGGCTTTGGCGCTTGAGCTTGGCGCCTTTTTCTCCAAGCACACGAAGAGCGGACAAGCGACCAGTGTGTCTAACGATAGCCTCGGCCCATTTTCCGGCAAGGGGCGCCTCACGGTCCTGCATACGATCAGGCCGGCAGCAGTGCCCATGGACAAGCCTCTGGTGATCGGCATCAGCCGGGAAATTCCGGCCCTTTTCTCACCCTGGCGAGAGACGTTTTTCGTCCACGGCGGCTTGTTTTTAATTCTTGCCCTGGCGACCACCCTGGGGCTGTCCTTCTATCAGAAAAAGCAAAAGGAGGATGCTCTCCTGCTGGTTGTTCAGGAAGGCAAGCGCCGTCATGCGGAGGAAGCCTTGCGGGAGAGCGAAGAAAACCTGGCGATAACCCTGGACTCCATCGGCGACGCGGTCATCGCCACCGGCCAGGACGGACGGGTAACCCGCATGAATCCCACAGCTGAACGCCTTACCGGTTGGTCTCTGAGCGAAGCCCGCGATCGCCACCTTGCCGAGGTGTTTCGCATCTTTAACGCCGTTACTCGCAAAACGATCCCGGATCCGGTGGCCTTGGTGCTGGCGAATGGCGAGGTGGTAGGGCTTGCCAACCACACCGTCCTGCAGGCCAGAAACGGACAGGAATACCAGATTACCGACAGTGCAGCCCCTCTCCGCAATGCCGCCGGAGAAATCCTGGGGGTGGTTCTGGTGTTCAGCGATATCACCGAAAAATACCTGGCCGAAGAAGAAAAGCAAAAACTCGAAGCACAATTACGGCAAGCCCAGAAAATGGAGGCCATAGGCACTTTGGCCGGCGGCATTGCCCATGATTTTAACAACATCCTCTCCATCATCTTTGGCTATAACGACTTAGCCATGCAGGAAAACAACCCGGAAAAACGCTTGCGCCATCTTGAAGAGCTGCAAAAAGGCGCGGAAAGAGCCAAGGAACTGGTGCAACAGATCCTGGCCTTCAGCCGCAAGGCGGAAGAGCAGAAACGGCCCTTGCAGGCCTCTCTGATCATTAAGGAAGCCATCAAGATGCTGCGAGCCTCCATCCCTGCTACGATCGAAATAAGACAGAGCATCGCTGCCCCCGGCCTGGTTCTGGCCGATCCCACCCAGATCCACCAGATCATCATGAATCTTTGCACCAACGCCTATTACGCCATGCGCGATACCGGCGGTATCCTTGCCGTGGCCCTCAACGAAGTGACAATTGGTCCTGAAGATTACGGCTATGCGGATTTAGCCCCCGGTAAATACCTGAAACTCGAGGTAAGCGATACCGGTAGCGGTATTGATCCGAAGATAAAAGAAAAGATATTCGAGCCTTACTTCACGACCAAGGAAACCGGAGAAGGCACCGGCCTGGGGCTTGCCGTAGTGCATGGCATCGTGAAAAATCACCATGGTCATGTCTCGGTGTACAGCGAGCCGGGTAAGGGCACGAGCTTTCATGTCTATCTTCCGCTTACCGAACAACCAGCCATTCCCTTGCCGGACAAAAAACCACCGGCGGAGCTAAAGGGGCAAGGAGAGCAGATTCTCTTTGTTGACGATGAAAAACAACTCCGTGCCTTCATCCAGGACATTTTGTCGAATAACGGTTATCAGGTGACAACCTCTGCTGACGGCATGCAGGCATGGGAGGTCTTCCAGAAATACCCGGACAAGTTTGCTTTGGTGATTACCGATATGACCATGCCGGCCATGAACGGAGCCGATCTGGCACAAAAAATCATGGCCCTTCGCCCGCGGACCCCGGTCATTCTCTGCACCGGACAAAGTGATCTCATAAACGGAGAAAAGGCCATGGCCATGGGGATTTGTGATTATCTCAACAAGCCGATTCCCATTGACACCCTGCTCGGGGCGACAAGAAAGGCTCTGGATGCCCGGCGCATCCCAAAGCTGAGCGCTGCCCCTTAACCGATGGACCTCTCGCTAACATAAGATTGGTGGAGTAGGAAGCTGACTTGCCGATCCCGGCCAGGACTTTCGGTGATGCCTCGCCGCTCGCGGCTACTGCGTGTCAGCCAGCCATTGTCGTTCATCAGCCTCCCCTCATCAAACCGTGCGGGCGGTTTTCCCGCACACGGGATGGTTGGGGTCAGGGAAAAGAGGGCATAAAAAGTCGAAGCCGCGCCCTTACTGGCCCCGCAGTGATCAACTCAGGCCTTTACTGAGGCGAACAAAAGCTTTTTCATCCCTGCACCGGCGGCAATGGGATGGCGCTAAGCTGATCCAGACTCAGCACCACCTCTTTCCTGCTAAAGGGGCAACGGAAGGCGAGCCGGTAGGCGAAAAGCTCCATGCCGGTAAGGTTCTTGTTCCCGACCCCGTACCTCGGATCGCCGAGAACGGGATGACCGAGCAGGGAAAAATGGCGGCGGATCTGATGCAGACGCCCGGTTTTGAGGGTTACTTCGACCACCGAGGTATCCGTGGCCGGATCATAACCGGTGAGGAGATAGCTGGTGCTGGCGGGTTTGCCGTCCAGAGGCAGCTCGATCACCCCCTGTTCCGGGCTGGGACGACCGAGCACGGTTATCCGGTACTGCTTGTCGATACCGTTTTCCTGCAACAATTGGGAAAGCCTGGCTGCTGCCGCCTTGGTGTGGGCCAGGATCATCAGGCCGGCCGCCTCCCGGTCGAGCCGGTGCACGGGCAGAACCGGCCGCTTCAGCCGGAAATTGACCTCGACCTGACGGACCAGCGAACAGTGGTCGCCGTAATCAGTTCCCTGGGCCAGCAGACCGGCGGGTTTCAGCCAGATGCTGTAATGGCTGGCATCGTGCAGACATTGAGCCGTGGGCGGTTTCACCGCGAGAAGCCGCGGGGCGTAAAACAGATCCAGAACATCGCCTGGTCCCGGCTGCGCGGTTGCCTTCCGCAGCCGTTTCCGCCCGCCCCTTTTGCCCGTCAGCCAGACCGCCCCCTTGCACATGGCGTCTTTCACCCGACTCTTGGCGAGCCCGGCCCGGACCGCGATCAAGTCGCAGACCGTGCCCGCATCTTCGGGGCCAACGGTGAGCCGCAAGGTAAAAGCCTCCTGAAGATCCGGGGCCGCCAACCTGTTATCGGAAATGTTCATAGCCTTGATAGCTGATCTCCCGGCCTTGGCCCGCCTCTTCAAGAAAAACGCCTCTGCCCTCGACTAAACGCCCAACCGGATAAAGTTCGCAGCCGAGTTCTTTGCTGACCATGGCGACCAACCCCGCCAGTTGCTGCTCGCCGGCGGTGAACAGCAACTGGTAATCCTCCCCCCCGGCCAGCGCCCAGTCAAGGGGCGACTGCCCGCAGGTTTCCGCCGCCCGGCACAGCAAAGGGGAAAGGGGAATCTTTTCCGCCGTCACCACCGCCCCTACCCCGCTCTCCGCACAGATATGGGCGAGATCGGTGGCCAGGCCGTCGGAAAGGTCCTGCATCGCATGGACCAGCCCGCTGGTGGCCAGTACTCGACCTAAAGCCACCTGGGGAACCGGATCCAGATGCGCAGAGACCAAGGGGTGCCAAACGGCCTCTTGAGCCAGCCCCATCCGGCACAGGGCCAGACCAGCCGCGGCCTCGCCCAGGAAACCGCTGACCAGAACCACATCGCCCGGCCGCGCAGTCTTTCGGGTAAGCAGTTCCGCCTCGGCCATCTCCCCCAACACCGTGACGGAGAGTACAATCTCATGCCCGCTCTGCACCGTATCGCCACCGATCAGGACAACGCCATGCTCGGAAAGCACCGCCAGAAAACCGGCCAGGAACGCCTCCCGCCACCGACTCTCGCAGGCCGGAGTAAGGGCCAGAGAAAGCAGGGCGAAACGGGGCAGACCGCCCATAGCCGCGATATCGCTGATATTGACCGAAGCCGCCTTCCGACCCAACGCAACGGGAGGATGCCAGGCCAAATCAAAATGAACCCCTTCCACCATAGTATCGGTAGTGACCAGACTGACCAGGTTAAGGGCCGTTTTGTATACCGCGCAGTCATCACCGATCCCGACCACAAGATCACGGCAATTCCCCGCCGTCCTGCGGATGCGGGCGATAATCTCTCTTTCCCCTTCTGGCCTTGTCATGCCTGTCCTTTAATGATCTAAAATCCGTAACCTGCCGGGGTGCATTCTCAAAAACTATCCAGCGCAAAGCCGGAAATGACTCTAACCACCAAACCGTAACTATTCAGCAGTGCCCCAGGTTGCGGTAAGCGGGACGGCGAAGCGTACACCGAGTACGTGAGCCGGCCCGATCGCCGCAAGATGGGGTGCTGCTGGATAGTTACATTTTCAGTCAAGTTTGCCTGAAAATATCCCGATAGGTAAAGCAAAGAGCAAGGAGGAACCGATCATGCAAATAATCTGCTGCGCCTGTCAAAAAACAAAAAGCCCCAATGGTTGGACAAAACAGACCGCCGGATCCGGAGGGCAGATTTCACATGGCTATTGCCCTCAGTGCTACAAGCAGATGCTGAAGAGAATTGACAACTTCTCTATCCTGAACGGCTACCGCAAAAGCGCCTGAACCGCCCAGCCTATTTGATTACCTTGAGAAAAGACTTCTTCTTTTGCTCTAAGGTGATCCGGTCGGCCTCTTTCTTAGGCCTTGCCGTCCCGCCCCCGCCAAAATCAATGGCCTTGACAAACCGCGGCTCGCCGCCCATGGTGAATATCTCCTGGCCGGTGAACTGCGGCGTCCGCAGTGTCCAGACGATCTGTTGCGGGGGGATGGTCAACAACTGCATGCTCACCTGCCACCACTCATCTTTTCTAGTATAATCCTTCTCGATCCCGGCAACCAGGGCATAGACGATCTGTTCGGCCACGATCAGGACGATATCCCCGACCTGGGTAGTCTCCTTGAAGTTAACCATCGTTTTCAAGTCAGTTACAATTTTTTCTATCATGGTATTAATCTCAACAAAAGGAAACAGCGGCACGGACCAACCACAGGGACGCAGGATACTCAATCGCGGAGATTCTTTCAACGCAAGCGGTCACATGGCACCACATGTTGTCGGCACTTCTGCCGACGATTGACAGCGGTGCTCGGTCCGGCTCACGGAAAAAGTACGCATCTCCGTTCAGTTATCGTCTTATGCCTATCTTGCCATTTAAATGGGATGTTTTTTTTGTTATAATGACTTAATCGAGCAAGATGCTTTCTGCCGAAAAAGCATTAAAACGCATTTCCACTTTGCCCGGAACTTTTTATCCGGGGACTTGTCTTTATCTCATACAGAAAAATTGGCCCTGGCCTTTGGGGCAAGCGGATCACGATGCCATACCAAGAAGCACCCGAACTTGTCCGCGCCTTCCGCCAGGGGAGCCAGCAAGCCTTTAATCGACTGGTGATGCTCTACCAGAGAAAGATATATAATCTGGCTCTCGGCTACGTAAAGCAGGAAGATGAAGCCAAGGATCTCAGCCAGGACATCTTCGTCACCGTATTCCAGCAGATAGACAAGCTGAAAGACGAAGACAAATTCGGGGCCTGGCTCTACCAGCTGGCCTTGAACCATTGCCGGAACCGCTATCAGAAACTGCGCCGAAGGGGATTTTTCAGCAACCTGCCCCTTGATGACCCGGAAACCGGCCTGCATTTAAGCTCTGGGGCCACCCCGGAAAAGGATTATGAGCGGCAAAACACCTCGCGGTTGGTCCGGGAGGCCATTGCCTCTTTGGCGCCGGCGGAAAAAGAGGTCATTCTTCTCCGCGACCTGCAGGAACTGTCCTACGAAGAAATCAGTGAAATCCTTGAGCTGCCCATGGGCACGGTCAAGTCCAAGTTAAACCGGGCCCGCCTGGCCTTGAAAAACCGCCTGAAACATTACCTGTAAACGGTCCGTCCATGCAATGCACTGAAGTTCTGCCGCTGTTCACCGATTTCGCGGATAACACCCTTAGCCGCGAAGAAATGCACGCCTTGACCGACCATCTTTTCGGCTGCCCGACCTGCGCTCTGGAATGGCGGGAATTCAAGCAGACCATCGGTCTGGTGCACAATCTCGATACACAAGCACCTCCGGTCGATCTGCTGCCGGGCATCCTGGCCAAACTGGGAAAAAAGGGAGTTCTTGCCCGGGCCTGGGATCTTGTCGAAGCCCTGAATTTTTCCCTGTCAATCCCCGCCGCTTCTGCCATCTTCGCCATCGCCATGCTGGGAGGTTTTCTGCTGAAAATCTCTCCCATGGAACAGCCCTCCATCTTCCAGACGCACTCTCCCCGGATCGACACCGCCTTGCGGCAAGGGGAGATTCTCCCGACCAAGCGCCCAGCCATTGCCCTCAACGCCATGTTTGCCGTATCCCATAATGAAGGGCGTTGGGACGAGAACCTGGAGCCGCTTACCCGGACAGCCCTGGCTACCAATCCGGCCCAGGATAATAATGCCCGCCGCCTGTTGTCCCCGGATATTCATGTGCTCATCGAAAATATCGACCACGAAAGCCTGGTCGCGCTCTGCCGGGAAATGTCGCGGCGGGACTGGCGGCTTCACCGGATAACCACCAGCCTGTTTCTTGTCCATTTTCCCCAGGCTGACCTCGAGGTTTTCCATGAAATCATTGGACGTCACCGTTTCGCCTTGATGCCTGCCGCGGCTGCCGAGGCACGATTCGGCGGCGACAAGAAGGTGCTGACCGCGGCTATCCGCTTTCAATAAAAAAATGTCCCCGCTTTTTTGATGAACAAAGCCAGCGCAGACCAGGCTTGACATCCGGGCAAAGAGTTAACACAGTGAATACTCCACCGGCTAAAGCCGGTGGCTTCGGATAACAGCTAAAGCTGGCGGGGTCGGCTACGCCGACTTCTCCGCATCACCTTCAAC
>MGTD01000050.1 GCA_001799285.1 Deltaproteobacteria bacterium RIFOXYD12_FULL_56_24 | reverse complement strand
TACTGGCCTTGCTTAAGCCGCCAGAGCCACAACTTGTTGAATGTAGGCAGTTTTCTCTTTTTTAAAAACTATGAGACAGCAGTGGTTTATAGACTTGTTTTAATTTTCGGGGCTATTTCCCTCGGATGCTCCTCAATACATTTTCTAATAATTGATATGTACGTAAAAAATGTTCATAATCACATTTATATGGATCTGTTATTTCCACAGAACTGTCATTGCTCAGCAACCCGAGAAAATAAATCTTATTTCTTGCATGAAAAAAATTCATTGATACTTGTTCAAAATTTTCTTTGTCAAATATGAAAATAATATCTGCAGAATTTATCATTTCACAATTAAGTAATTTAGAACGATGTGATGATAAATTTATTTCAAATATTCTTGCAGCCGCAATAGCTTCTTTAGGGCACTCTCTATTGTTTATCGGATAGTATCCTGCAGATAAGATATTTATGTCAGTTGGGCATATTTTTTTCAGGTAGTATTCAGCAAATGGACTTCTACATATGTTACCTTTACAAACAAACAAAATTTCTTTTGCATTCTTCATCGTAGCCATAATTTTTTTTTTCTGGATAAATCTGATTAGCCGCAAAGATGCAATTCTCATTTTAATTATTAAATATATCTTTCTCGTTATAGTCCGCGTAAGATCAGATAGTTCTGCAATGCCAGGCTTAATATCATCCATAACAAGAGTGTCATTTCTTTCTCTCAACAGGAGTAAGTGAAATAATTCACAAAACACCTTTAAAAGCGGCCTTGTTGAAAGAGTATGATCTGAACGATCAGCTCTTAAATTTATAATGAACCAAGTGAGGTCACTTGATATGTTGCGACAATAAATATTTCTTTTATATCCAGCAGGAATTTTTTTTATACCTTTTGTCAGAAGCAGAAACAAATAATATGGGAAGTCGGCGCCTGAAGCAATAGCCAAAGGTAATGAGCCCCAAAAACGAGCGTTCAGCTCAATAAAAATCCATTTGCCACTCTGCATGTTCATTTTGAATTCAACCATGCCGACACCATGATAATTAAGGGCCCCCACTATTTTTCTGCTCGCTTCAAGCAGTTCACAATTCAAGTTAACAGATTTTCTGTATGAGCTTCCTCCCCCATGAAGAGGTTCGTGCACACGAACATGTTGAAATGCGTAGATTATTTCACCATAATTAGCTAAAAATTCTACACCTACGCCCTGACCGATGAAATTTTCTTGCGCTAATATGATGTCATTGTTTTGAAGTCCATCTAGTCGCAATTGTAAATCTTCAATTGAATAAATTTTTGATACAGACTCCTTATTTCCCAAGTTAAATTTTGTAAACGAGGACCTCGGCTTTAGAACTATTGGAAATTTAACCTCTGACAAGATGTCTGCAAGTACAGTTGATTTATTTAATTCGAAAGACTTAGCGCTATTTATATCTAATTTTGATACAAGTTTTTGCATCAAATACTTATCGTTTGCTACTTTATAGCACTCATCATCAAGTAAGTATATTTTTGCAAAGCTCGTAAATTCTTTTTTGTAAATTTGCAAGGGGATAATTACAAAATCACTGCATGGTATAACTAAATCAAATTGTTCCTTTTTTAATATGCCTATAAGGCACGATTTCCAGTTGTTAGATGTCAAGGAAAATAATGGAATATCGTGAATTTTTTTTATATATTTAGATTTTATGGCATACTGCTGTCTGTCACACCATCCAACATGAACACATATATTTTTTCTTCCCAAAGAACGAACTACTGACAAAAATGATCTGTTATCATTACCCAATACTAAAACTTTAGAGCAAGGTTCCTCATTTGACATTTTTATTGTCCAGGTAAGTATTGGTGGTTAAGTTTAGCAGCCCGTCGAAAAACCCCTGTTTCGGCAGAACATCAACCGTAGGCAGGGACCATGGATGATAGATACATACGGCAATTCTGAATTGGCCGTCTGTTTTGCGCTGTCATGAGGCTCTGCTGGGGCAAAAATGGTCATAAACAAGTTCAGCAACCCCCAATTCGGGGTGCCCTGGCCGAAAATTGCCCGCATGACCAACCCGAGGTTGTAGGCGGCAGCATGAATCAGGCAGCGTTTGCTTACGTTTTCAAGTCCGCGCAAGGTCAGCCTGCCAAGGTTGCCGCTGCGCTTGCACATGGCGAAACTTCGTTCCACCAGTTCGGACCGCAGACGCCCCAGTCGCTTACCTTCGTGGCCCCCGCTGCGCCGGCGGTTGCCATGAAATTCCCGGCAGGCAGCTTTTGTCGCCATGCCAGCGCCGCCGTTGCTCTGAGCGCCGTTCCGGGATGTAGGTGGTGAGGCCCTTGTCCTCGTTGAGGCCCCTGATGAGATCGGCTTGGTGGTAGCCCTTGTCGGCCACCACGCACAGCAGTTCAGGGGGTCGTCGCCGAGGGTGGCCAGATTCTCCTCGGCGTTGTCCAGTGTCTTTTCCATGCTGGCGGTGTCGCCCTGGTCGGCAGGGTACACCTTGATCCCCAGCATGGCGCCGGTGCTAAGATCAACCGCGTGTTCGGACTTGTAAGCAAGATGGGTGGTGCCGTCCTTCATCCTGGCGATGCGGGAATCCGGGTCGGTTTCCGATTGCCACTCCTGGTTGGAGAGCTTCTTGCCCTTGCGATTCTTGTCGAAACGGACAACGGCAGCGGGATCGTTGGGGGCTTCCCCGGCCTCGCGCATCAGCTCCTTGACGTATTCCCGGTAGGAGGCGCCGGTGTCCTTCCGGGCCAGCCGCAGCAGGGAGGCGTTGGCCTCAAGGGTGGTGGAATCCACCCCGGTGGCGTAAGCGTCGATCAGCCCGTGCCGGTGCATGATGCAGAGGATCCGCTGGAAGACCGTATTGTGAAACTCCAGCGGCAAACGCTTCCGCCAGACCGTGAAGCTTGAGTGATCGGGAGTTTTCTCATGAAGCTGATAGCCCAGGAACTCCCGTAGCGACATGCGGTCACAGCAATGCCAGGCGATGGCCCGTTCGGACTGGAAGCCCTCCAGGTAGCCGACAAAGAGCCTCCGGAAGTAGGCGCCGGGCGGAATCGAAGGCCGACCGACCTCGGAGAAATAGAGAGCGCATTCTCGCTCCAGCCAGGCATCAAAGCCATCGTCGTCGAGAAGACGGTTGAGCCGGGTGTAAAAAGGATGTCCGCCTCTGGGCGCCAGGTCGCTATGTGCTATCCAGAGCGGTTGTTGTTTGGGTTTCTTGCGCTTGCCAATGGCCATAAGGATTCCCTGTCTGGTTATTGTTTCCCGCATTTTACCCGATCGACCGTATGGCTCAATTACTTTGTGGGGGAAAGACAGAGTTTTTCAACGGAATGTTAGGTTGTTATTACAAAAGCGTGATGTCCCATTACCCCACAGGACAACGCTATACAGAAAATCATGATGCAACTGAATTATATCCAGGATAGACTTGAATAGCATCACGTTCTCATTTTTATAACTAGTGTCCATCCGGAAACCCCCGTTTTGTTGTGACGAGGAATACGAGCAGCCTTGGTGCCGCTCGCTACCGACTATCCGGATGGTAAATTCAGTTTGTCGGGCCGTTCTTTCTCAATTCAAGGCGCAATAATCCCTTGGCCGTGCTGATTTTATCCTGCCTGGAGAGTTTCTCAGGTTGTAGCCAGCTTCGTTCTGGCCAGCACCAGAAGGTTGTAGGAGACGATCGAGCTCCAGACGTACCGGCCGAAGCCTTCCCAGCCTTTCCAGGTACAGCGGTCAAGACCAAAAGCGCGCTTGAGGGTGGAGATTCCGGCCTCGATACCGGCCCGGAAGTTGCGCAGAGCCTTGTAAACCCAAGCGCTCTTGGCCATCTCGGGCACCGACAGCCCACGCTTCTTGGCGAACACTGCATCTTTGACCAAGTGCTCCTTGGCAAAGGCAAGATTGTCCTTCGAGGCAAAGCCTCCATCGGCTGATACTTGTCGGGGCATGCGGCCATAGAGATCATTCTGTCTATGCAGGAGCGACCCGTATTGCTCCGTGTCGGCCGGATTGCCACGCTCGATCAGGCAATCAAGGATCATGTTGGATTTGCCGCCGGTGAGAAAGATCTTGTGCCCAAACTCGGTCTCGCGCCGCTTCTTGACGATAACGTCGGTGTGGTCTTCGAAAAAGGAGACCACTTTCTTCGAGGCGGGCACCTGCTCGCCCTTGAAGACCCGCCGATCAGTCTGGTCAATCACCTTGTCGAGGATGCCGACTGCCCGCGCCAACTTCTCGGCCAGCACCTTACCGGCGAAGAAGTCCTTTCTTTCCCGGGCTTGATGGGACGCAAGCTTTGGGATGGCGGCCAAGGCATACCCTCTGACCTTGCCGGCATAGACAAGAAGGTCTTGGTAAGCGCTCCGGCGAACCGCCTCTTTTCTGGTGTTGAGGATGGCCAGGACCCGCTTCTTGACAACCCGCCGATGGTCGCTGTACGAATAGCCGGGAGCCGGGGACAGCTTTTTGCCTTCGGCCAGCCAGCGGGTGATGATCCGGACCCCATCAGCCAGAAGGGTTGAATCGGTGGGATGGTGAATATCAGTCTCCACGGCGGTGGCATCGATGCGAACCTTGCGGCCGGTCTCGATCTTTTCTTTTTTGGCGCAGATGATGATCACCCGGTGGATCGCCTCCCAGGTCTCTTCCCGCAGGGCCTTGATGTTCTCCTGGAGGATCGACTTGCAGGGATACTGCCCCATACCCTGGCGGGAGAAGCCACGAAAGGAACTCGAATCTTCCAGATGAAAAGCCAACTCCTCGTAGGTGAGCTGGCGATACTGCTTCAGGATGGCGCAACGCAAGACCTGTTCGGCGGTCATCCCCTCCCGACCGGTGGTGGGGAGGGCAGAACGTACTAAGTCCTGATAGGCCAGATCCAGCACATTGGGGATGGCTTCAAGCGCTTGGGACATTTGTTGCAGCTCTTTGGCGATTTGGTTCTGGGCCATGACCATAAACAGGTTCAATTGAGGGTTGAATTTTCGGCGCATGACAGGAGTCTCCAAGAAAAATTACTGATTAATATCAGCCTGTTGGAGAATTATTCTATTATGAACCGCTATAAATCTACAGCAAAATATTCGTTGTTTTGTATAAAAATCAATAGGTTATAGTTTCCGGATGGACACTAACTAAACTTGTTGCAACCATGGAAAACACGTCATACCAGCGAAAGCGGGCATACAGTTTGTTGATTTTACAAGTTCACGCTTTGAGGGAGAGACGGAGGTGCGATTTTTCAAGATTCCCATATACCAGGTATGGTAAATTTGGTCCCTATGTTGCGATAAACCAGCCAAACTCCTTCCCGCTTGAGACAAAATTATAATGCACCCAGAAAAAAAGAATTTTTTAATTACAATTGATACCGAAGGGGATAACCTTTGGTCTAGGCCAACGGAGATCACAACAGAAAATTCTTGCTTTATAAGAAGGTTTCAGGACTTATGCGAAAGATACAAGTTAAAGCCAACTTATCTAACCAATTATGAGATGGCAAACGCCCCTGAGTTTCAGTACTTTGCGAAAGATGTGCTGAGCCGAGATGTAGCTGAAATTGGTATGCATTTACATGCATGGAACACGCCGCCTTATTTCAAGTTAACTGATAATGATTTATTCCATCAGCCATATCTGATAGAATATCCAATTGATGTAATGAGAGACAAAATCGTTCTAATGACAGATCTTCTTGAATCTATGTTTGGAAAAAAAATGGTAAGTCATAGAGCCGGGAGATGGGGTTTTGATGAGCGATATGCAAGAATTTTAGTAGAGAATGGATATAAGGTTGATTGTTCTGTTACTCCCTTAATATCATGGAAAGGTTGTATAGGTGATCCTGTGCAGTCAGGAGGTAATGACTATACTAATTTCCATAAGGATACATATTTTATTAATTTAAATGATATTTCAAAAAAAGGAATGTCATCTTTGTTAGAAGTCCCTGTTTCGATAGAAAAATTATATTTTTCTTGTATTGATGATTTTAAAAATACTTTTCAAAACATTCCTCCTATAAGAAAACCGCTTAATTATTTATTCCCGACGTTGACGTGGTTAAGACCTGATGGTAGTAATCTAAGGCATATGCTGAATTTATTAAAAAAAACGGTGCATTTGAATAAGGATTACGTGGAGTTTGTGTTGCATTCGTCTGAATTAATGCCTGGAGGTTCCCCTAATTTTGTATCAAAAAAGGCAATAGATAAACTTTATGAAGATATGGAAATCCTGTTTAGCAAAACACTCAATCATTATGTTGGGTGTACACTAAATGAGTATTACGAGAAGTATATTCTTAAGAAGGCAATAGACGTTGAAGATAACCTAATTAAGTAAACAGTTGTCTGCAAAGCACTCAGATTTTTTCGCTCTTTTTTTTTCTGCAAGTATCAAAACAAAAAGGGCATCTCTTATGGGCATAATTCATCTTATGCATATTTCTTCGGAGTTTAATCATCTCAGATGAATTAAAAGGATCATCATCGGTAAAAATATTTCCGAAAAGATTATTTGGTCGTATCAACTGCTGACAACCACTTATATTTCCACAACTATCCACATTTATTAGGTAATCATATGATCTGCAGTATTCTTTCGGCCTATCAGTATCTAGAGCAACCGGTTTACTAATACTATAATTTCGTCCTTTAACAATCAAATCAATATAATTCAATGCATCGCTGTCTTTACTAGTAATAGCCTTTGCCACCTCTGTGCTATTGTCAAAGTCACAGGCTAAATAATTATGCAAATATAAAAAGCTTGGCTGAAGTTCATCACATAAATCCAGAAAATTATTAAGAGTTCTATAGTTTGTCTTGTTTACCATATAGGTAAATCCAACATTTTTATATCTATTTTTTAAAACTTGGAAATTATCAACAACCTTATCAAAAGCATCAGCACCGGGATGGTCATGATATTTGACATTATTAGGATCATAAAAATTGATGGTAATACAGTCAGGTTCATAGGTTAACGCCATTAATTTCTCTATATTAACACCACTTGTTTCTATTTTAACCTCTCTACCATTTTTTTTTAAAAAGTCCACAATACTAATAAAGTTAGGACATAATGTTGATTCTTCAAACCTGCCAATACAAAAACTATTAATCGATGGATATAATGACAACAATCTCTGAACCACAGGTAACGTCATTGTCTTCGACTTATTTATTGTACATTTTTCTCGACAGCATACTGGTTCTTTAAAGTCAGAGGCATCCACCATTAAAAGAGTTGCGGAAGTAGGGGAAATTCTACCACGAATATTTTCCCCAAAACATCTTATTGCTGTTTTGATAGGTTTTGGAAGCAATTTCTTCCAGAAATATAGTGTCAGAGGATTAGAGGCATTTAACATGTGCTCAAGGTGATAATTAGCGTGAATTTTGCTATAGTTCATAAAAATTACGTTATGTTTATCAGTAATTCTCCTGTGGGAGTCATTTATAATATCAGGATTATATCTAATCATCGCTGATTTTTTGTCATTAATAGTTGTTGCGGCGCGATGATCATGTATTAATTCAATATCATAAACAAGTTTAGCTTTAACAGGATTTTTAGAAAGAACACCTCTCAAGCACAACTCAAAATCCTCCATTCCTACAAACATTACTTCATCGTAACATCCTAATCTATCGAACATTTTGCGACAAATAAACGAAGCACCGCCAAAAAAAGTATTAACATAATCATCAGATGAACTTAAATCTAGAAATGCCATATTTTCATAAACTATAAACGAATATGGTCTGCTATACATATTATTATGTACATTAAACATCTTGGGAATGAATACCTCTATCTCGCTATTGATTGACACATGTTTTCTAAATTTTTCAAGCCAATCAGCAGTATTTACAGTAAGATCATTATCTACAGAAAAAATCCATCCTTCGGTTGTATTGGCTATTAAGTAATTCCTTCCTCCGCTAACTCCTAAATTTACATCCGAATCAAAAATTTTTATTTGTCTAAACTGGCTACAAAAATTTCCAAGTTTCAGACGTCCAGACACAGAAGAGCCATTATTCAAGATATATATGTTGATACAAGATGGCAAAAAACTCTTAATGCATTCTATAGTTTGGTCTACTTTCTCATAAAATAAAATAAATACTGCCAAGTCAATGCTATTATTTGACAATGAATTCCTATTCCCTGTTATTTTACCCATTTTTTTTGTTCGCGATCCGTAAAGTAAATATTGTAGTGAATGACAACATCGACGACACCACTTCAGCCATATGGTAGATGTTTTCGTTGTAAATGTTCAATGAGAGAAGCTTCATGAAAGGTGGAATTCTTAATGATCAAAATGGGGGTAGGGTCAAATTAACTGACTGGTTTTATTCCTTACTTCAAAGAAACCCATTTTAAACGCTTAGGACGCAAATCCCGGCTTCCGGTCCCTCGTTAATTTTCCTCCCGCATGCCATGGCCCCGAGATCTTCTTTGGTAAGCGATCACAGGGCACCACATCTTGCTGCGATCGGCCCGGCTTACGGACAAAAGTACGCATCGCCGTCCAGCTTGCTGCAACCTGCGGCACCCGTGGCCGCTTGTTCCGTGGTTATTTGACCCTTGTGAGTTTGCTCCGTGATCGGTTACCTTCTTTGACAAGCGTCACAAATTTCTTGTCGCCCACGGCAAAGCTTTAACTACAGGCTAGTTCTCTGCACACCTCGGTTTTCATAGTATCTCAAAGCCATCCCAGATAGGCAGTTGTGAACGTTGTTTATATCCATCAGTGCCGTGTACCCAAAGGGCATAAGTTTCGTTTGGGCAGGCAAGCTGCCCAACTCAGCTATAGCTGCTAAGCAGAAGCCTGCGAAGTGTGCTGGTGCCCATGAGTAGGCTGATAACAACGCAGATGCGGTGCTGCTGGATAGTTACCCCCAGATCAGGTTACCTGCTCACTTGCTTGAGCCATTTTCTTGAAGCTTGGGCTGCTGGCAAGCAACTGCTCGTAAGTGCCCTGCGCCACCAACCTGCCGTTTGCCAATTCTACTATGAAGTCACAATGCATAACTGTTGAAAGACGGTGGGCAACCATCAGTACGGTCAAGTTGCGGCCTAAACCTTTGATGGCGCTCATTACCGCATGTTCAGTGGTGTTGTCGAGGGCGCTGGTAGCCTCATCTAAAACCATCACTTCTGCTTTTTCATAGAGAGCGCGGGCGATCCCGATCCGTTGGCGTTGTCCGCCTGAAAGGCGAATACCCCGCTCACCCACCAGGGCATGATATCCTTGCGGGTTACTCTCGATAAACTCGGCAATCTGTGCCATTTTGGCCGCCTGCCTGACTCTGTCCATATCAATAACTTTCAAGGCTACCCCAAAGGCAATGTTTTCCGCCAGGGTGGTATCGGCCAGGAAGATGCTTTGCGGTACATGGGCGATCGTGCATTGCCATGCTCGTTTCCTTTCTCCCTGCAAAGGCAGGTCATCAATCAAAATCTGGCCGGAAGTCGGCTCAAGCAGACCCATAAGCAAATCGAGCAGCGTACTTTTGCCACTGCCGGTGCTGCCGACAAAACCCACCCTGGCCCCACGGGGAATGTGCAGATCAAGCCCGTCAATAACCATGGGAGTCAGGGGCCCATATTGGAATGAGACCGAAGCAAAAGATATTCCCATTGCAAACTGGAAACACTTTGGCTGTGGAAGCAGCATTTCCGCTGGGACAGGCTGATCGAGAAGAGCAAGCACCTCGTTCACTGAAGTCTGACGTCCGGTGATTGTCGCCCAGCTAGCATAAGTCTGCTGCATGGCCGGCAAAAGGCGTTGCGCGCCCATGGCCAATGCGCCAAGGGTTGGTAGAACTACACCAAACTCACCTGTCTGCCGAACAAGTGCATAAGCAAGACAGGCGATCATGGTCATCCCGAGAGCTTCAACCACGAAACGGGGACTGAAATCAATGGCGAGATTACTGCGTTCCCCCTTTCTTACCTCCCAGTCAGCGCGCCGGTAAAGATTACAGTAGGCTGCCTGCCGACTATTCAGGAGTACGTCACGGATTCCACCAAGACCTTCCTGGAGAGCCTTGAGTCTGCTGGTCTGCGCTAGAGAAATTCGCTGGCTGTTTTGCATAAGACGCCATCGTGTGGCCCAGGTTACCAGGCCGTAGATGGAGGAAAATCCTAGAAAAGACAGTAAGGCAGCAAAGGGATTGATGGCAAAAAGGGCCAAAACTATGAAAGAGGCGACGATAACTGAACCACCCATGATCAGCAGATGACTTAAAACTGTGATCGCGCTGTTTACCTTATCGACTCCGCTGATGATCTCGCTGCTGTTGCGGGATAAATGCACTATATATGGTTGATAGAGGGTACGGCGATATACTTCAAGGCTCAAATCATGACCAACCGCATAGGCAAAGCGCGTGCTGGCCCATATTTGCAGGAGGCGGACTGCGCCGGAAGACAAAGCTGCTCCCACAAAAAAGATGGTGAATGGGAGAAGCAAACCCTCAGGGCTGGTGATCCCGAAGGCGGGCGCATACTTTACGACAAGGGGGTAAGCGAAAACCCTTTCGGGTGCGGCAAGAACCCCGAGAAAGGGCAGCACCGCCCCAAGGCTTACCACCTCGGCCGCCGCGCTTACCAGCATCAAGATCAGCAGTAGGCCGCACTGGTACTTGCGATGCTTTTCCAGATGCCGCCACAAGCGTTTGACGGAATTGATAACTGTATGGTTTGGTTTCATTCTTGTCCGAGAAATTGTGAGCCGGTGGTTATGACTGAGATGATGATGTCAGGGGAAGAGAGTATTAACAGGCATATGATCTTGCAGCCGTTTTGGTAAACTGGCAAACGCATTCTGATCCTCAGTGGAAATAATTTTGTAGTTTGTCGTCACTTGTCACTAGAGCAGAACGTGCGGATCAGTCCTTATTGTGGATCACGTCGAAAGAACTAAAATGCCGGCTTAATACACTTGCCTGAATGACGTATTTCATGGCTATGCTGGTAACAAGAGAACGGTTACACGAATTTTGCAAGATGCTTTTTTACCATAACTGTTAATATCCCGATAAAATCGGGCGCAAAGAGGGGGAATTTTAGGCATGCTACCGCCGGTAGGGTGCATGCTTGAAAGGCCACCCTTCGACACGCACCGCATCGACTTTACCTGTGGTAACTAACAAAATAAAGGTCAAACGCTAAGACACCCTTGCGTGGGCAAGTTACCTGCTGCCAACCCATGAACCAGCTATAGGGAGGCCTTTTTACATCCCGGCCCGTCCTACCGAGAGATAAGCCCAGCCCTCGGCGTAGAGTTTGTGAGGCTGATACAGGTTGCGGCCGTCCACGATGACTTTGCTGGACATTCTGGTTTCCATTTCGGCAAAGTCGGGCGCGCGAAACTGTTGCCATTCGGTGCAGATGACCAGGGCGGCGGCATGATGCAGCGCGGCGTATTTGTCAGGGCACAGGATCAGATCGGCGTTTTGCCCATAAATGCGTTCCGCTTCCGGCATGGCTACCGGGTCAAAGGCCTGGACCTTGGCCCCTGCTTGCCACAGGGCTTCCATCAGGATGCGGCTGGGGGCGGCGCGCATGTCGTCGGTGTTGGGCTTGAAAGCCAGGCCCCAGACGGCGATGGTTTTGCCTTTTAACTCTGCGGCGCCGCCGAAGTGTTGGGCCAGCTTGGCAAACAAGGTTGTCTTCTGCCGGTTGTTCACCGATTCTACGGCCTGCATCAGTTGTGCGTCGTAACCAACTTGCCTGGCGGTGTGGGTCAGGGCCTGGACATCTTTGGGGAAGCAACTGCCGCCGTAGCCGCAGCCGGGATAGATGAAGTGAAAACCGATACGCGGATCGGCGCCGATACCCCGGCGCACCTGTTCTATATCGGCGCCAAGGTGCTCGGCCAGGTTGGCCATTTCGTTCATAAAGCTGATCTTGGTAGCCAGCATGGCGTTGGCCGCATATTTGGTAAGCTCGGCGCTGCGCATGTCCATGTAGATGGTGCGGTCGTGGTTGCGATTGAAGGGTTCGTACAGCTCGAGCATGATGGCCTTGGCGCGCTCACTGTCGGTGCCGATGATGATGCGGTCTGGTTTTAAGAAATCGTTGACGGCCGCGCCTTCTTTCAAAAATTCGGGGTTGGAAACTACGGCAAAGGGTGGGTCGAGGCTTGGGGCTTGAGGATCAGAGCTGGAGAGATAGCCGCGCTGGTTGAGTTCTTCCAGGATGACTTGTTTGACTTTGTCGGCAGTGCCGACCGGGACGGTGGATTTGTCTACGATTACTTTGTATTCGCTCATGTGGCGGGCGATGTTGCGGGCGGCGGCCAGTACATATTGTAGGTCGGCCGAGCCGTCTTCGTCCGGCGGGGTGCCCACGGCAATGAATTGCACCTGCGCATGTTGCACGGCCTGGGCTGCGTCGGTGGTAAAATGCAGGCGGCCTTCCTTGACGTTACGTTCTACCAGCGCTTCCAGACCAGGCTCCCAGATGGGGATAACACCCGCCTTGAGTTTGTCGATCTTGACCGGGTCAACATCCATGCAAACTACGTGGTGGCCAACTTCGGCCAGACAGGCACCGCTGACCAGACCGACATAACCGGTACCAAAGATTGAGAGTTTCATGAATGCCTATCCTTTGTCATCTGGCGATCTATAGCTCAAGCCGCAACCGATCACGGGGGGAGGAGTGCCCCGCAAGTCAAATAACCACGTAATGCGCCCAGAGGGCATAAGTTTCGCTAGGCAGACAAGCTGCCAAGCTCAGCTATAAGCGGTCACAGGGTGCTGCAGGTTGCGGCAAGCGGGACGGCGATGCGTACTTTTGTACGTGAGCCGGACCGATCGTCGCAAGATGTGGTGCCATGTGACCGCTTACGGTCAAACCTTGTAATAGCTGCGGTACCAGTCCACAAATCTGGCCACGCCCTGTGCCATGTCCGTGTCCGGCTTAAAGCCTACCCAGTTGTTCAGCTCGTCGGTGTTCGCCGAGGTGGCGGGCACGTCACCAGCCTGCATGGGCAGGTAGTTTTTCCTGGCGGTGCGGCCCAGGGCGTTTTCCAGCGCCTTGATGTAGTCCATCAGCGGGGTGGGCAGGCTGTTGCCGATGTTGAACACCCGGTAGGGCACGTTGCTGGTCGCGGGGTCCGGGTTGGCTGGGTCAAAAGCGGGGTTGGCCGTGGCGGGTTTGTCGGCTACGCGGAGCACCCCTTCCACGATGTCGTCGATAAAGGTGAAGTCGCGCACCATGTTGCCATGGTTGAAGATGTCAATCGGCTCATTGGCCAGGATGGCTTTGGTGAACAGAAACAGGGCCATATCTGGCCTGCCCCAGGGCCCATAGACGGTGAAAAATCGTAGCCCGGTGGTGGGCAGGCCAAACAGGTGGCTGTAGGTGTGAGCCATTAGCTCATTGGCCTTTTTTGTGGCGGCATAGAGGCTGACCGGGTGGTCGATGTTGTGATGTTCGCTGAAGGGGAGCGCAGTGTTGCCGCCATATACGCTGGAGCTGCTGGCATACACCAGATGTCGCACCGCGTTGTGGCGGCAACCTTCCAGGATGTTGGCAAAGCCCTGCACGTTGGAGTCGATATAGGAGAGCGGGTTGGTCAATGAATAACGCACGCCGGCTTGCGCGGCCAGGTGGATGACGCCCTCCGGCTTTTCGGCGGCAAACAGTGCGGCCATGCCTTCGCGGTCGGCCACGTCCAGTTGCTGAAAGTTGAAGTTGGCATAGGGTTGCAGGCGCGCCAACCGGGCCTGTTTTAAGGTAACATCGTAGTAGTCGTTAAGGTTGTCCACCCCGATAACCCGATCACCCCGGGCCAGCAGACGCAGACTGATGTGCATCCCAATGAAGCCGGCGGCGCCGGTTACTAACCAGGTGGCGGGTTTGGCCGACAGTTTTTCTAAGGAGGTTGGCATTTATTTATCTACTCCCGTTATAAGTTAATGTTATGAGTGGTGCATCGATGGTGAGCGATCTTAGAAGGTAGCAACCAATCGAATACCTTGTAACTTTTTATCGACACCAAATTAGTGTCCTCCCTCCTTGCGGGGGAGGGTTAGGGAGAGGGGGAAGTTGACATTATATAAGCAGGTTGTAGCTACCCCCACCCCCAACCACTCCCGCAAGGGGAGGGGAGTTTCTCAGAAATATTTAGAGTTATAGGGTACTAAAAACAAACCGTAATGACGAGTGATAATAACGTGATAGGTCGCATAATTACAATCTGTTATTTCAAGCCGGAAGGTTTAATCGGAAAGAGGAGTCTTCGGGCATGCCCCCTTTGCCAGCCCATTGATTGAGGAGGTCAAAATCGGCATTGACACCGGGGCGGCACCCTGTGGTCGCTTATAGCTGAGCTGAGCAGCTTGCCTGCTCGTAGCTATCCAGCAGCACCGCATCTGCGTTGTTACACCCAGAGGGTATAAGTTTCGTTTGAGCAGACAAGCTGCTCAACTCAGCTATATCAGCCTGTTCATGGGCACCAGCACACTTCGCCGGCTTCTGCCTAGCAGCTACGGCACTGCTGGATAGTTACGGTTTGGGTGGATTTTGTTCGTTCCCGGCCTTGAGCTGGATAGTTACGCCTGCTCAAAAGAAACTTATACCCGAAGGGTGAATTCCGTGGTTATTTGACCCTTGTGGGCTTACCCCGTGATCGGTTACCTTTGTTCGTGTATCGGTCGATTACCGGCGCTACTCCGGAGGAGGCGGAAAAAGTCGGCCTTGCTTTCATTCCGGCATTCTTTCCCAAATTTATCGAATACTTTGACGCTACTTAACGTAAGGGGGACCCACCATGGGTATTGATTACGCCAAATCCGGCAAAACCGTGCTGGTAACCGGCGGCGCGGGATACATCGGCAGCCATACCTGCGTTGAGCTGCTGACCGCCGGCTACGAGGTGGTTGTGGTTGACAACCTGAGCAACAGCAGCCGGGAATCCCTGCGCCGGGTGGAGATAATCACCGGCAGGCAGCCATTGCTTTACCAGGTGGATATCCGTGACGCCGAGGCATTGCGGCGGATCTTTGCAAGCCACGCCATTTCCGCGGTGATCCACTTTGCCGGTCTCAAGGCGGTTGGCGAATCGATCGCCATTCCGCTCAGCTACTACGAAAATAACATTTCCGGTACCCTGACTCTTCTTGCCGCCATGGTCGAGGCCGGGGTAAAGACCATGGTATTCAGCTCTTCGGCCACGGTTTACGGAGCCGCGGTGGAGATGCCCATCCGGGAGGATTTCCCGCTTTCGGTCACCAATCCCTATGGCCGGACCAAATTGATGATCGAAGATATCCTGCGCGATCTCCATGTCGCCGATCCCCGCTGGAATATCGCACTGTTGCGCTATTTCAACCCGGTGGGTGCCCATCCTTCCGGGTTGATCGGCGAGGATCCCTGCGGCATCCCGAACAATCTCATGCCCTTCGTCTCCCAGGTGGCGGCCGGGCGGCGAACGGAGCTGGCGGTTTTCGGCAACGATTACCCGACCGCGGACGGCACCGGAGTCCGCGATTATATCCATGTAGTTGATCTGGCTCAGGGGCACCTTGCCACTTTGGCCTATCTGAGCGGGCGTTCTCTGGTTGACAACGCTTACCCTTCGGTGTTTGCCTGCAACCTGGGGACCGGGCGCGGCTATTCTGTGCTGGAGGTCGCGGAGACTTTCGCCAGGGTCTCCGGACGAAAAGTAGCCTATCGCTTCGGGCCAAGACGGCCTGGAGATATCGCCGAATGCTATGCTGACTCTGGGCTCGCCCGGCGGGAGCTTGGCTGGCAGGCGGAAAGGGGCCTGGAAGAGATGTGTGCCGACGCCTGGCATTGGCAGGACAGGAACCCCGATGGCTACCCGGAAAACTGAAGGACGATCCTGTTTGGCGGCCTGATTCTGTTGCGATTTTTTTCCGGACAGAGCTGACATAAAGAGGGAGCAATGGCGTTTACCCAAGCCGTCTTTGAGGAATGCCGACCGAGCTGGCAGTCAAGTTTTAGCCCGCAGGCGCGTCTGCGACTTGGGGCGGTGCCGCTTTCTGTCCTGGCCGACTGCCCCGACCTCGAGCTTCCCGAGGTGGCCAGGCAATATCTTAGCGCAAACGAGTTGGAGCACTGGGCCGGATTCAGCCGTAAAAAGAGATGCGTCGAGTGGCTGGGAGGGCGCCTGGCCGCGAAATGGGCTTGTGCAAAATTTCTGAACAAAGGTACGGTGCACTGGCAAGACCTTGTGATCCGCAACGAAGAAGATGGCCGTCCCTATCTGAACACAGAGGCGCCGACCATGGCGCCGTTCATCTCCATTTCCCATAGCGGACCGCTGGCCGCAGCCATGGCGGCAAATTTTCCCTGTGGACTTGACATCCAGCTGCCCAACGCAAAGATCCACACAGTCAAAAAATGCTTTACCTCGCCGGAAGAAGAGTCACTCATGAAGGATTTTCTTCCGGAATCTTTCACGGAAACGGAAAGGCTCACCATGCTATGGGCAGCTAAGGAGGCAGTGCGCAAAATGGTCCGAGTCAGTCCTCTCCTCGGCCTCCTGGAGATTCGGCTGATCGCCGGGCATGGCGGGTGCGGTGTTCCGGAGGAACCGCTGAAGCTGACCTGTGTTTCGGGCCGCGAGCAGGACGGTTGCCCGCCGGCCATTACCGTACTCTGTTTTTTTGCGGACAACCTGGCTTGGGCCATGGGTTGTTTGCAAAACATCAGTCAAGGATGACGACCAGCCCACGGTGAACGGTTACCAATTCCCGCCGGACAGTACGAGTTCCATGCCCTCCGATGCCAGCCGTTGCATCGTCCCGCATCACAACGCCTTCGAATGCCTGCCGACAATGAGAGCCATCTATTCGCGTGTCATCACGGGATGGTGAATGATGTTTTCCAGGGAAACGACCTGATCGTTGGCTTGCAACACCGCAAAAAGGCGGTCCAGTTCTTTTTGCCAGAGGGGCAGCAAGGTCTCCTGCTGCGGCGGGAGGTCGTGGAGCATGATGATGTCCCCAGGCCGCAGCCGGGCAAGGATTTTTTCGGCCAGCTTGGCGATATTGCGGTTGCCGCCATCCATGGCCCGACAGCTGTAGTTGACGGCAAGGAGCTTTTCTAAGGCCAGCACCTGTTTGAGCCGGGGGTTGGTGATCCCTGCCGGGGGGCGGAAGACGCAAGGGGTTACTCCTGATTTTTTCAGGATTTCCTGGGTGGCATGAATATCTTCGTGCAGGGTCTTGGCCCTCCGCAGCATGAGCAGGGAATCATGCCGCAGGGAATGATTGCCGATGGTGTGGCCCTGGGCCAGGATCGCCGCGACCAGCTCCGGATGTTTTTCTGCCTGTCGGCCCACCACAAAAAAGGTGGCTTGCAGGTTATGGCGGGCGAGAAGATCGAGAAGGATGGGGGTGGATGCCGGCCAGGGGCCGTCATCAAAGGTCAGGGCAATCTGCTTGCTTGCCGG
This sequence comes from Deltaproteobacteria bacterium RIFOXYD12_FULL_56_24, assembly GCA_001799285.1. Lineage (GTDB taxonomy): Bacteria > Desulfobacterota > Desulfobulbia > Desulfobulbales > Desulfurivibrionaceae > Thiovibrio. The sequence goes on along the minus strand of MGTD01000050.1, from coordinate 4,702 downwards.
ACTGCCCCGGCTGATCACCGGCAGGAAAAAGCCGTACCCGATAATAAAGGGGGCGGCAAAACAGGCGAGAAGAAAAAGCGCCAGGGGCAGCAGCGCCAGGGTCGGACTGAACAGGGAGAGCAGCAGGGCAAGCAGCAGGGCCGCAATCCCGCTTATTTCGGCCGCAGACGGCTTAGCGGGGCACCGCGGCATCGGCGGCCTCCTTTTTTGCCTGGCCGACCAGCCAGGCCAGTTCCGGATTGGCGGTAACCTCCTGCACGAGTACCGTAAAACCGGCCTCGGCAAGGAGCCCGGCCATTGTTTCCGGGGAGCGGTACCACGCCTTATGGCCTGAGAACTCGATGCGCGTCTTCTCCAGCCGCCAGGACCAAGACGGCCTGCCGGCTGGGCGGATCGTGCATCGCGCCACCAACAGCCCCCCCTCAGTCAGCTGCTGAAAGCTCCGGCGGAAGACTTCCGCGGCAGTTGCCTCGTCCAGATAATGGAGCATGTCCAGCAGCAGGACCACATCCGTCGTAGCACCTGGCACAGAAGGCATCTCCGGCGCCCACCCCTGAATAACCGTGCCCCTCTCTCCCAAGGCAATGGCGGCGATTCGCACTCGCTCCGGATCAGGTTCGATTGCGACAACCCGGGCATCCTTGAAGCTCTCCAGGCACCAGCAGGCAGGGATTCCATAGCCGCAGCCGATATCGATAATGGTCTTGATCTCCTTTTGGGCGGTCAGCATCCTCGCCAGGTCTTGAAACAGGGGATCAAGGCGCAGCTTGCAGCGCGCGAACATCCGGGGATAGGCTTCCACCGTGCGGAATCGGCGGCGGATGCACCGGGCAAGATCCTTGGTCAGGCAGGGCTCTTCCTCCGCTTTCCCGGCAAAGTAGCGATCCAGCAACGGCGGCAACAGAAGAAAAGTGCCGAGCAGGGAGTAGCCGATGCCGAGCAGCGAGGCGATGCCGATACTCTGCAACAGGCTGTGTTCGGCGAAACAGAGCACCCCGAAGCCGATCATGGTGGAGGCGGCGGAGAGAAAGATACTGCTGCGCACCCTGGCATAAGAGGGATGGGAGATCTCTCGGTAACGCTGGTGGCCCCGGACGCAGAAAATGGCATAGTCGATCCCCATGCCGAGGATGGCGATGGAGAGCAGCATGAGGGCCGGGATATCCAGGGGGCGGCCGAGGAGGTTCATGGTCCCCAGGGTGCAGATATAGGCAAAACCCGACGGCAGCAGGGTCAGCGCCGTCAAGGGCAGGCTGAGGGAGACCAGAAAGAGGAGGGCGGCCACACTAAGGGCAATGATCAACAGCATGGAGGTGAAGGTGGAAAAGAGAAGGTCGGCCAGCCGCCTGGTAAAATAGGCGGAATCAAAGATTTTGCTCTCCTGGCCGTAACGGGCCAGAAAGGTTGGGCCATCGTAGTTTTTCCCCGGCGCGATGGTGATGAATTGGATCAGGCCGGACTCCCGGGTGTTCTCGGAAATCCCCAGCAACCCATAAAAATCATGGGGAATCTCCTTGGCCTGGGGAGGCAAGGCAAGTTCAGGTGCCAGCAACGCGAAAAATGGGGCAAAGGCATCAGGGGTGAAACCAAGCTCGTCCCCCGCGCTGGCCAGGGCGGTTTTCACCTGCTCCACCATGCGGCTGTCCCAGAATTCCTGCCAGGCGGCCACATTTTCGGCTCCTCGTTCCTGGCCCGGAAAGATCATCGACGGGACAAAGGCCGCGCTTAAAATATCCTGCCGTACATCCTGTTCGATCCTGGCCAGGGCAAGATCGTTGCCCTGCTGAATGCCGGCAATTGTATCCTCTTTGTGCATCACAAAGATCCGATTCCCGATCTTCCCCCATACCCCGGTGAACAGGGCGTCGGCCGCCTCGGTGGCTCGGCTGACCGTGTTCATGCTCTCCAGGCTGACATGCACCTGCGGCCGCGCGAAAAAAATCAGCCCCCCGGCCAGCAGCACCGCGGCCAAGACGCCCGGCCAGCCGGTGTTGTAAAGAAGATTGACAAACCGTTGCAGAGGGAGGGCATGTTTTTTGCCGGCCGGTATGACCGGGAAAATTTTCGGAAAGATGGTGTGGACAAAGAGAAAGGAAAAGAGGACGCCCAGGGCGGAGAAGAGCCCAAGTTCGGTAAAGACTGGAAAGCCGCTGCCGCAGAGAACCAGAAAGGCAGCCATGGTGGTGACCATGGCCATGATCCCGACAATCCGCACTTCATGCGCGGCCTCCTTGCCCGAGGATTCATGGGGCCGGTCCAGAAACAGCAGATAGGTGATGCCGTAATCCACGGTAATGGAAATGAGCGCCCCGCCAAAGCCGAGCACCATGATCGAGATGGAGGAATGGAACAGCGAATAGACCAAAAGGGCGGCGGCCGTGCCGGCAAAGGACGGCAGCAGGGACATGAGCCCGAGCAGGGGCCGGGAAAAGGAGAGAAAGAGCAGCAGGGCGATGCCCGCTGTCGAGAGGAGCAGGGCAAACTGCACATCATGGCGGATCATCCGTTCATTATCCAGGGCCGCCCGATAGGCCCCCACCGGAGTCAGGGTGACCTGCACCCCTTGGGGAGCAAAATGTTCGGCAAGCTCCGGCGCGAGGCGTTCAAAAAAATCAGCAATGGACTGGGCGGAGGCGGTGTTGCTTCCTGCGGCCAGCGGCCGGGCCGTGACCAGAAGATGGCTGCCATCGCCGGAAAGCAGGTGGCCCCTGTAAAATTGCGCATTCAGGGAGGGGGCCAGCAGCGCCATCTTCGCCAGGATCAGATCCTTCAGCCCCAGCGGGTCCATGCCGATGAACTCCGCTTGGCCGACTCCTTCCAGACTGCCCAGATCGTCATGGAGCTTGCCCAGCCGTTCCCGGATCCGCTCGGGCTCAAGCTGGGGGACGATGGTTGCAAGCTCCTCGCGGGAAAAGAGCAGCGGCAGGTTCCGGGCCGCATGCAAGGCGAGGCGCGGGATCAGCTCACCGATGGCATTGGCGCCGACCTGGGCAAAGAGGCCGCTTTCCTGCATCTTCTGCTCAACAAATACCCCGCCTTCCACCAGGGTATCCTGATCGTCGCGGTTGATAGCAAGGTCCACCGCGATCTGGTCGTGAATGGGATGGTGATTGAAGATTTCCAGGGCATCGGCGATAACCCGCTCGCCGGTGGGCAAAGAACGGGCCAGGTCCGTGTCCAGATCAAGGCGCGTCTTGCCGACGGCGGCGCAGCCGATGACCAGGAGAATAACAAGGAAGAGCAGACGGTAATTGATCATTTGTTTACCACCACATCCAGGCCAACGCACCCAACGCCAGAAAAGCGGTCAGATGCAGGGCAAGAAAAAGCGGTTTATGGTTTTGATATCTCTCGTTCATTTTCTGGATAAACGGGAGTCCGCCAAATATCCGGCGCATTCTGTCGATGGCCACGGTCTGGTTGTCGCTTTCGGAAAGCCCCTGAAAGGCACACATGGGGTAGGCGGCAAAAAAATCACCGTTGATTTTCCGCAGCAGCCCGTCATAGGGAATCCCGCGCCACTGCTCCCGGACGATCCGCCGGGCAAAGGGGTTGTTGAGGGCATAGGCGTGGGACAGGCAGCGGTAGTTGATGCTGACCAGGGATTTCACCCCGGTCCTGCGGCTGCCGCTGGTGATGCCGCCGAGAAACAGGCCGTCCCAATTCTCAAGGCTCTCCAGGTGCTGACAGGCCTCGGCAAGGGCGCGGGGGGTAAAGTCGCGGAAGAAGACATCGTCTTCAAAGATCAGGATATGTTGCGCTCCGGCGGCAAGCCCTTTATTGAGGCAGAGCATGTGGGATTCAAAGATCCCTTGTTCCCTGTTTTTTGGATGCCTGGCGACCAGGACGAACTCCACCCGCTCTCCCAGCCCCACCGCCGCGAACTGCTTTTGCACCTGTTCTTGCCGATCATTACGATCGGCAACGGAAATGCAGTAGATTGTCTCAAAAAATTTCCAGGGTTCGGGCTGGTTCATGTCGCTACTGCTGTTTTATATTGATAAGAAAACCAATAATTGTTGAAATCGTAAAAAATCGCGATTACAACGGTTGCCGCAGGGTAACTCTTTGAGTTATCGTTACGGACCTTTGTGTTTTTGGGGTTATTGCGAGTCCGTCAATAATTGATTAACTTGGCAACAAGAAGTCCCTGCCGCAGACTGTTCCCCCATTTCCTCCGCGAGACAAGCCAGGTGATCAGAAATAGTGTTCATAAAATCGCGGCCACCGCTTTTGTTCGTTCCGCCATGGCGGAGCAGGCCGATCTGTCGGCTTTCAAGGAAAAGCCGACCCTCAAGATTATCCTCGGTCTTCTGGCTATTATGGTCAGCTATATCATCGGCTGGCCGGCGGTTGCCGCCCTCGGCTTCCTGGCTATCCACCTGCATGAGCCCCTGGTTGTTATCGTGGGTGGGCCCCTGACCTACGGCCTGTCGCATCTGGTCTTTCTGCTCGGCATGTATTTGTGCGGCGCCGTTTATTCCTTGATCTTTCTTCGCTGGCTCACCAGGGTTTCCATGGAGAAATTGCTTGCCTGGTACGAATGATAATTAGGCATTAAAAATTAGGAATTAGGAATTTTCTGTTTCATCGTTTTTATTATAGATCACTGCTGTCTCATAGTTTTTAAAAAAGAGAAAACTGCCTACATTCAACAAGTTGTGGCTCTGGCGGCTTAAGCAAGGCCAGTAAATCCCGTCGT
>MGTD01000049.1 GCA_001799285.1 Deltaproteobacteria bacterium RIFOXYD12_FULL_56_24 | reverse complement strand
CGCTTCGCCATTTTGTTTGGCGATAGAATGCCGACTTATTGGAAATGAAAAATCAAAACCCATTTACACAAAATTCTTTACAGGCCCCGGCGTGCAGGAACTGTGGTTCAGCTAATAAGATTAAAACCCCACCTACGGAAGTAACATTTTGCAATCAATGCGGTATGCCCATTGATTGGGAGCCTCCGTCTCTAGCACCCTTGCCAAACCTCCCTCCCCCATGGCTTCTGGCAAGCTGTCAAAGCTGCGGACACAACTTCTCAAGATGCGTATCAACCTGTCCAAAGTGTAAAACTGCCCGACTTGCAGAATCCCATATTGACGAGATGCAGACTCCGGCAAACCCTGCTACTCCTCCAAAGCGTGATGATGTAAAGCCATTATCAAGAACAAAAGATGCAAATCAACCAATTAATTTTGAGAAAAGCGCTTTTGATAAATTGGCTGATTTAGATATGCAGGTGAAAGAAGAATTAAAAGTTGGTTCTGCGGAGAATAACCCCCCAAAAAAAACAACTTCGGGGGGTTGGGCCTTAAAGTTAATCTTATGGATTGGCGGGGCCGTATGCGTAGGGTGGATTTTGGGCTTTATATTAGGATATTTTCATCTCTCCTAACATAGATCTGAATTCCGGGTAGAGTAGGCGGCTGACTTGCCGATCCCGGCCAGGACTTTCGGTAACGCCTCGCCGCTCGCGGCTACTGCGTGTCAGCCAGCCATTGTCGTTCATCAGCCTCCCCTCATCAAACCGGACGTACGTTTTTCCCACATCCGGCTTTCCGATGTTCTTCATTGCAGGGCATGCACAGAATGCGCAGATACGAGCTTTGCTTGGAATGGTTGCCACGCCTCATCCAGAAGCGCCAACGAACCCTTCAGCTTTTCCAGACTGTACATCTCCAGGGTGACCACCCCCTCATACCCGGCCTTGACCAGCCGTTTGCCGAGCATCTCGGCCTGTTCCGCATCAAACAATGCCTGATGATCCATGCCGCCTTCCACCCCGTGATAATGAAGATGGTGAGCTCGGGGCAGCAGGCCCAACCCTTCTTCCAGATCATGGCCGTAATGGACAAGATGCCCGAGATCAAGACAGACAGCAAAGCCGTACTCTGCAACCAAAGGGGCCACGAGATCGTAGGGATACTCGATATTTTCCACCCCAATCTGCCTTTTCTCTTCCCCCAGAGCAGTGGCCAATTCCCCGAGGCTGGCCGCCAGATTATCAAGCCAGGCCGCTTCCGGCAGATCCGGCTCCCGGGTCAGATGCAGGTCAAAACTCTGCGGAGCAAGAGGCGACAGCTGGGCCATGAGCCGGAGGATCTCGGCGATGCCCTCCTGCCGCTCGACCCTCGCTGCCGCGCCCAAGGCCAGGTCGGCGGGCAGATGCACCGTATAGCTGAGCCCGTGCTCCTCGGCAAGATCCCGCAGCACTTGCAGGTCCAGGGGCTGGGGCAGAAGGCTTTTGGCCGCGCTTTCAAAGAAGAGCAACTGAACATCGTCCACCAGGGGCGCCAAGGCCCGGACATTGGTCATGATATCTGCAGGCAGTACGCAGGAAGTCGCGCCCAGCCGCCACGGCCAGAGATTCTGGTTATTTGACCTTTGTGGGCTTACCCCGTGATTAGTTACATTCTTAAACGTCATCGCCCTGCCCTGGCCCCGAGGATAACCACCTCGCCCACCTGGTCCTGATGAGCAAGAGAGATCGTCGGCAGCAAACAGCCGTCACCCAGCCGGTCGCGCAGGGTTGCAAGGGCAACGACCATTGCTTCCTCGGCAAGATGCGGCCGGTTGTTGGTTTCGCTCAGGTGCGAGAGAACCACATGCTCAAGGCCGTCGTGGTGGATGTCACACAAAAAACCGGCGGCCTCCGCGTTGGCCAGATGCCCGGTCTTGCCCCGCACCCGTTGTTGCAGGGGCAGCGGATAGGGGCCGGTGCGGAGCAGGTCCGGGTCGTGGTTGGCTTCAAGCACCAGGCCGTGGCAGACGCTCAACCGGTACTGGATCAGCTTGGAGACCATCCCGGTATCGGTGCAGTAGCCCAGGAGCAACCGGCCATTGTTCAGAAGAAAACCGACGGGGTCTGCCGCGTCATGGGAGATAGCGAAGGGATGAATCTGGAAATCCTTAAAGCTGAAGGGCTCGCCCGTAACAAAGGGCTGGCAGTGCGGGAGGTTGGCCAAAACCGGTCCGGCAGCGGCCAGGGTTGCCTCATTGATAAAGACCGGCAGGCGAAAACGGCGGGAAAGAATCGCCGCCCCCTTTACATGGTCGCCGTGTTCGTGGGTGATGAGGATACCGGAAAGGGTTTCCGGCTCAACGTCGATGGAAAGCAGCCGCCGCTCGATCTCCTTGCCGGAAAAACCGGCGTCGATCAACAGCCGCGTCTGCCCTGATTCGACAAAGGTCGCATTGCCCTTGCTGCCGCCGCCTAAAACACAGAATCGCATTATCTACCTCAAAAGGCACAGCCAGAACTTTTAGCTTTCAGCTTAGAGCTTCCAGCTTTAATCCCTCAAATCCCGGTATGGCCAAACCCACCATCCTGCCGTTTGGTCTCATCCAGGCTGTCCACCGCAAGCACCGTGGCCCGGCAGACCGGGGCCAGGACCAGCTGGGCGATCCGGTCGCCCCGGCGGATGGTGAAGGGCTCGTTTCCCATGTTGATCAGGCCGATCTTCACCTCGCCCCGGTAATCGGCATCAATGGTGCCGGGGCTGTTGATCACCGTGATTCCGTGCTTGATGGCCAACCCGCTCCGGGGGCGGACCTGCAACTCATAGCCAGGCGCCAGGGCCACGGCAAAACCGGAAGGCAGCAGGCGGATCTCCCCCGGCCCGATCACCACCGGCTCAACCACGGCCGCAGCCACATCCATACCCGCGGCCAGTTCGGAGTGGTAGGCGGGCAAAGGCAGATCATCATGGCCTGCCGGGTCGAGCCAGGACAACTGGATAGTGTGGGTGTCTTCTCTCGTTGTTTCCATCATCCTCTACTCCAAGTTTAACCATTTACCAGGGACAGCAAAAAAATGTAACCGTTCAGCAGTGCCGCAGATGCTAGGAATAGGCCGGCGAAGTGTGCTGGTGCACATGAGCAGGCCGATGACAACGCAGATGTGGTGCTGCTGGGCGGTTACTCCAAGTCAAGGGGAAACCAGTCCATATCCTTTTCTTTTACGGGGCCAAGAACGGTGGCAGCCAGCGGTCGGCTGAAAAGCTGCGCAGCCAGCGCGGAAATATCCTCTAGCCGCACCTGGTCAAAACCTGCGGCAACCTCATCAAAGGGGACATAGCGGCCAAAGGTCAGTTCGTTTCTGGCGATTCTGGTCATCCTCGACTCCATGTTCTCGGCGGAGAGAAAGATCCCGGCCTTGGCGTAATCCTTGGCCCCGGCCAGTTTGCTCTTTGAAACCTTGCTCTGGCGCAGTCCCTTGATCTCCCTGGCAACCAGGGCCAGAGCCTTGTTCACCACCGCAGGGTCAACCCCCAGATAGACGCCGAGATAGCCGCTGTCGGTGAACGAGGAGAGATAGGAATAGATGGAATAAGCCAGCCCGGCCTTTTCGCGTACCTCCTGAAAAAGCCGGGAGCTCATGTTGCCGCCGAGGAGAACGTGCAGCAGATAGAGGGCATAGCGCTCCGGGGCCACCAGCGGCAGGCCGTAGGTGCCCAGCACCAGATGCGCCTGTTCCAGCTTTTTTTTGTAGAGTTTACGCACCGGGGCAAGCACCGCGGGCGGCTGCCGGCCGACGCCTTTGTTTGAACCGCTCATGCCGCCCAGCTGCTTCTCCCAGAGATGACAGAACCGCTCGTGCTCCACATTGCCGGAGGCGGCGATGATGATCCTCTCCGGCGTGTACTCGCGGCGCATATACTCCCGCAGCCCGGCGGAATCCAGGCCGGCCACGATCTCCCGCGGCCCGAGAACCGTATAACCCAAGGGATGCGGACCCCAGAGATTGCCGGTAAACAGCTCATGGATCCGATCATCCGGGGTGTCTTCCACCATGGATATTTCCTGAAGCACGACCTCCCGCTCCCGAACCACCTCTTCCTCCGCAAAAAGCGAGTGCTGAAAGATATCCCCCAGCAAGCCGACGAGCCGTTCCACCTGATCATCGAGGACCGTGGCGTAATAGGAGGTGGTCTCGCCGGAGGTGAAGGCGTTGGACATGCCGCCCAGGGTGTCGAATTCCTGGGCAATCTCCTGGGCTGTCCGGCTGGCGGTGCCCTTGAAGAGCATGTGTTCGACAAAATGGGCGCTGCCGTTGTTATGGGGCTGTTCGTCGCGGGCGCCCACATTCACCCAGATGCCTGCCGAGGCCGTGCGGGAGGGAATCTTTTCGGTGACGATCCGGATGCCGTTGTCGAGTACGGTTTTCTGGTAGGTATTTGACACGAGCTTCCTTACTGGTTGCGGGGAATACGGAAAAGGGGAAAGGGAGCCGCGCCCCCCTTCCCCTCGGAAGAATCACAATATCACAAAACGACCAATCAGGAGCCGGACTCCTCATTAAGAACAGCCTTGCGGCTCAGACGGATCTTGCCGCGCTGGTCGATCTCCAGAACCTTGACCCGGACCTCGTCGCCTTCCTTGAGAATATCGGTGACCTTCTCGACCCGCTTGTTGTCAAGCTCGGAGATGTGCACCAGGCCGTCAACCCCCGGCATGATCTGCACGAAAGCGCCGAAATCGAGGATCTTCTGCACAACGCCGTCGTAGATCCGGCCGATTTCCGGATCGGCGGCGATCTCGTTTACCTTGGCGATGACCTGCTGGGCAACCAGACCGTTGGGCGCGAAAATCGTCACCTTGCCGGAATCCTCCACATCCATCTTGATCCCGAAATCAGCGGTGATCGACTTGATCATCTTGCCGCCCGGGCCGATGAGGTCGCGGATCTTGTCGGGATTGATCTGGATACTGAAGATCTTGGGTGCATGCTCGGGCACATCCGCCCTGGGCTGCTCGATCGCCATCTTCATTTTTTCGAGGATATGGAGGCGGCCGCCCCTGGCCTGGGCCAGAGCGCTGGTCATGATCTCCTTGGAGACGCCTTCGATCTTGATGTCCATCTGCAGGGCGGTGATGCCCTCGTCGGTGCCGGTGACCTTGAAATCCATGTCGCCGAGATGATCTTCATCACCCAGGATGTCGGAAAGGATGACGATGGTCTCGCCGTCCTTGATCAGACCCATGGCCACGCCGGAAACCGGTTTCTTGATCGGCACGCCCGCGTCCATCAGGGCGAGACTGCCGCCGCAGACCGTGGCCATGGAGGAGGAGCCGTTTGACTCCAGCACCTCGGAGACGATGCGGATGGTGTAGGCGAACTCATCGCCCTTGGGGAGCACCGCGGCCAGAGCCCTTTCGGCCAGGGCGCCATGCCCGATGTCCCGACGGCTGGGGCCGCGCATGAACCTGACCTCGCCTACGCAGTAGGGGGGGAAATTATAATGGAGCATGAAACGCTTGAAGGACATGCCGCTCAAGGATTCAACCCGTTGCTCATCGTCGCCGCTGCCCAGGGTGGCGGAAACCATGACCTGGGTCTCCCCGCGGGTGAAGAGGGCGGAGCCATGAACCTTCGGCAGGGCCGCAACCTCGCAGTTGATCGGGCGGATCTCATCAAAACGGCGGCCGTCTATCCGGCATTGATCCTTGACGATCCGGTCGCGCATCATGGTTTTATTCAGGGAATGGAGATGCTCCTTGGCCTCCTTGTGACTGTCGGCATACTCTTCGCCCAGAGCGGCGAGAAGCTTTTTCTGAAGCTGATGATAGAGCTCGCTGCGCTGCTGCTTGTCCGCCGTGGTGATGACCACCTGCATCTCGGCGCGAGACAGCTCCGTCACCTTGGCCTTCAGGGCCTCATTGACCACCGGCGGCGCAACCGCCATCTTGGCCCGACCCACCGCAGCCCGCATCTCTTCCTGCATGTCCAGGATGGGCTGCAGCGCCTGATGGCCGAAAAAGATGCCCTCGAGCACCTCGGCCTCAGATAAGCTGTCCGCCCCGCCTTCGACCATGACCACGGCATTCCTGGTGCCGGCCACGATGAGGTTCATTCTGGATTGCTCCCACTCCTCCGGGCTGGGGTTGAGGACATACTGGCCGTCCACATAGCCCACCTTTACCCCGGCAACCGGCGCGTTAAAAGGGATATCGGAAACAATCAAGGCGCAGGAGGCGCCGATCATGGCCAGCACATCCGGGTCGTTTTTCTGATCGGCCGATAAAACCGTAGCGATCACCTGGGTCTCATGCTGGTAGCCCTTAACAAACAAGGGCCGCAGGGGCCGGTCGATAAACCGGGCGGAAAGGGTTTCCTTGTCGCTGGGTCGGCCTATTTCCCGCCGGAAAAAGCTGCCCGGAATACGACCCACCGCATAAAATCGCTCCTGATACTCCACGGTGAGGGGGAGAAAATCGATTTCTGCTTTGGGATCCTTGGCCGCGGTGGCCGTAACCAGCACCACAGTATCCCCATAGGTTACCAGGGCCGTGCCGTTCGCCTGTTTTGCCAGACGGCCGGTTTCAATGGTGAGGGGGCGTCCGCCCAGATCAATCGTTACTTTTTTAAACATATACTCTCCTCTAACAGCCGCCCTTTCCAATGCCGGGAAGCAATCGCGCCACCCGAGTCTAACTCGGGCGAAATATATTACCGCAATGGGAAGGTGGTGTCTTCGCTGCCCCAGCCGCACTCAGAAGCGGCGATGCCGGATTGCACACAGGGGCAAAATGGAGCCACCGCCAGAAACCCGGCGGTGGCTGTTATCGCATCCTACTTTCTGATGCCAAGCTTTTGAATCAGGTCACGGTACAGATCAACGTTTTTGCTCTTGAGGTAGTTCAGGAGACGCCGTCTCTGGCCGACCAGCTTCAGAAGCCCGCGCCGGGAATGATGGTCTTTTTTGTGTTCCTTGAAATGCTCGGTCAGATAGGTAATCCGGGAGCTCAGCAGGGCAATCTGCACCTCCGGTGAGCCGGTATCCTTTTCATGGTGAGCATACTTGGTGATAATCTCTTGTTTCTGGTCCGCTTGCAATGTCATGACTTCCTCGTGTACTAAAATTAATAATTCGGGAGATCGACAGAAATCATCAACCATCGATTCCTAATTGGTACGCTACGCCTCTTAATAAATGATCCCGGCAACAATGTCAATTGAATGTCATTGCGTGCTTTTTTCCTCCTGGCCGATCATTACTGCCCAGGCAGCATGGCCAAAACCTCTTCCACGGTCAAGGTCTCGCCTAAAAGCGCCTGCCGCGCCAGGGCTGAATCCTGGAGCATGGCGCCATCCACCGCCTGATCCACGGTAAACGGACCGCTTTGCAGCCGCCGCAAGGCAACAAGATGGGCGCCGCAACCGAGGGCGCCGCCAATATCCGCGGCCAGGGTCCGGATATAGGTGCCCTTGCTGCACTCCACCATGATGCGCAGGGTATCAGGCCCGGCCTCCAAAAGCTGGAGCTGGAAAATCGTGATCAGCCGCGGCGCCTTCTCAATGGTAATCCCCTTGCGGGCATAATGGTACAGGGGCTTCCCCAGGTGCTTGAGCGCCGAATACTGGGGAGGGGTCTGCAACTGCTCGCCCACAAAACCAGCCAGGCAATACGCCAGCTCTTCTCGGGCAAAGGCCCCAACCTCTTTTTGGGCGGTAACCTCTCCCTCGAGATCCTGGGTGGTGGTTTCGATGCCCAGCCTGAGCACCGCCTCGTAGCGCTTGGTTCCTTCCATGAACTTCGAGATAAGGCGGGTGGCCGGGCGGCCGGCACAGATGATCAGCAGACCGGAAGCAAAAGGGTCAAGGGTGCCGGCATGTCCCACTTTCTTTATGGACAGAGCCCGCCGCACCAATTGCACCATCCGGAAGGAGCTCGGCCCCACCGGCTTGTCCACCAAAAAAATACCGGCTTCAAGGGCCGGTTCCGCAGGAGTTTTCTTCCCAGCCCCGGCATCGAGGGAGTCAGCGGGCATCTCCGGCAGTAACTCCATCTGTCTAGCGAGTTACCAGGGGTAGCAGTTCGCCCAGCAATTTTTCCCGCACCTCGGCAATGGTTGTCTCCCCCAGCTTAAACCCGGCCGCATTGCGGTGCCCGCCGCCACCAAAGGCAGCCGCGACCTCGGCCACGTCATAAGCAGTGCCCTTGGAGCGAAGACTTACCGAAACCAGGCCGCTTTCCGATTCTTTTAAAAAGGCTGCAATCTTCACGGTATCCAGGGAGCGCGGATAGTTGATAAAGGTTTCCGCGTCCGCCTGGGCGGTACCGGTTTTGACAAAAAAATCCTGCGGCGCCGCGATGATTGCCAACCGGTCCTCGGCAAACAATTGCAGCGTATCAAGCACCAGCCGCATAAGGCTGAGACGCTTCACCGTGAAATTATCAAACAGCTTGCCGCAAACCTCCGCCGGTTTTACCCCTTTGCGCAAAAGCTCCCCGGCGATGCGGAAGGTGTCGGCGGTGGTCGAGGAATATTTAAAGGAGCCGGTGTCGGAAACAATGGCGGCATAAAGACAATAAGCTGCTTCAAGGCTTAGTTCGGCACCCAGGGCCTGGGCCAGATCATAAACCATCTCGCCGGTTGAGGCCCGTTCCGGGGCAATCCACCTCAGATCACCAAATTCCTGATGGCCGAGATGATGATCAATTACCACAAAGGGATGCACGGTCAAAAGAGAATCTCTATTCGCGCCCAGCCTGTTGCTGTCCCCGCAGTCAAGGGCAACGCCACAGTCAAAGCCGTCCAGAGGCGGGAGCGAGGAATCGACCTCTGCGCTTCCCGGCAAAAAACGGTACATGTGGCCGACCTGCTCCTCACCATAGAGAAAAACTCGCTTGCCAAGGGAGCGCAGGATATTGCCCAGGGCCAGCTGCGAACCTAGGGCATCGCCGTCCGGGTGGATATGGGTGATAAGCAGAACATTATTGGCCGACTTCAGGGCACGAACAATCTCGTCACGGGGATGAATCGTCATCTTTTATTATCTCCCTGAGCAACTGTTCCATCTCTGCCTGTTTCCGGCCCGAAAGATCCAGCCGAAATTCAAGCACCGGCACATGCCGCAGAGCCAAGGCCCTGGCCAGGTTGCTTCTGATAAAGCCCTTGCTGCTTTCCAATCCCTTGGCAACATTCTTGGGCTCTTCTTCTCCCATGATACTATACATAACCCAGGCATGGCCAAGATCATCACTCACTTCCACCGAGGTGATGACAATATTATACAACCGGGGATCATTGATTTTCCGCACCAGCAGCGAAGCAATCTCGGCCTTGATGGCGTCTGCCACCCGGATCGGCCGTCTTTTCGGCTGACTTCTGGTAAGACCCGCAGGCAGGCCGAAACGAGATTTTGCTTTACCGGCCGCCATTAGAGCTCTCTGGCAACCTCTTTGAGAACAAAGGCCTCCAGGACATCGCCTATTTTGAGATCGTTATAGTTGGCAACCCCGATCCCGCACTCATAGCCGGCCTGCACATCCTTGACATCGTCCTTGAAACGCCGCAGGGAGGCAAGCTGGCCGGTGAAAGTCACCACGCCTTCCCGCACAACCCTTACCCTGGCGTTGCGTTCGATCTTGCCGTCGGTCACATAACAACCGGCAATGGTGCCGACCTTGGGAACCTGATAGGTTTCCCTGACCTCGGCCGCGCCGATGACCTTTTCCTCGAAGCGGGCGTCAAGCAAGCCGACCATGGCCTTCTTGATATCATCAAGGGCATGATAGATGACGTCGTAGGTACGGATATCGACCTTTTCGTTCTTGGCGAGTTCCTGCACCTTGGCCGAGGGCCGGACATTAAAGCCGATGATAAAGGCATCCGAGGCCGCGGAGAGCAAGACATCCGAGTCGGTGATGGTCCCGGTGCCGGCATGGAGAATTTTGACCTTGACTTCATCGGTCGCCAGATCCTCGATGGCTTTGCTGAAGGCCTCCAGGGTTCCCTGCACATCGGCCCGCAGAGCAACCCGCAGCTCCTTGACATTTCCGGCCTGCATTTTGTCAAAGAGATTATCCAGGGAAAGTTTGGTATAGGTGCCGAGTTCGGCTTCCCGGCTTTTCAACTGCCGATCAGCGCTCACACTTCTGGCCCTCTTTTCATCGGGCAGCACGACAAATTCATCCCCGGCCCGCGGCACCCCGCTTAACCCCTGAACCTCGACGGGAATAGCCGGTCCGGCTTCCTTAACACTTTCGCCGCGGTCATTGGTCAGGGAGCGCACCTTGCCATAAAACACCCCGGCAACACAGGCATCCCCGACCCGCAGGGTTCCCTGCTCGACTAGAATCGTAGCGATCGGGCCACGGCCTTTATGGAGCTGGGCCTCGATCACATGCCCCTTGGCGCGGCGATGGGGATCGGCCTTGAGCTCCAGGATTTCGGCCTGAAGATGAATGCTTTCCAGCAACTCGGCTATGCCCTTGCCGGTTTTGGCCGAGGTTTCGCAGAAGATGGTGTCTCCCCCCCACTCCTCGCTGAGCAGATTAAGATCGGCCAATTCCCTTTTCACCCGCATGGGGTCTGCGTCGGGCTTGTCCATCTTGTTGACGCACACCAGGATGGGAACCTTGGCTGCCCTGGCATGGTTCACCGCCTCCCTGGTCTGATCCATGACTCCGTCATCCGCGGCAACCACCAGGACCACAAGGTCCGTAACCTGGGCGCCACGGGAACGCATTTCGGTGAAGGCCGCATGGCCAGGGGTATCAAGAAAAACCACATCCCCCTGCGGCGAGCGCACATAATGGGCGCCGATATGCTGGGTGATGCCGCCGGCCTCGCCGGCTGCCACGTCGGTTTTCCGAATGGCGTCCAGCACCGAGGTCTTGCCGTGATCAACATGCCCCATGACCGTGACCACCGGCGGTCGCGGCAGCATCTCGCCGCCGCCTTCCTGTTCTTCCAGATTGAGAATGGTCTGCTCCTCGGTAACCCCCTGCTCGACTTCATAACCGAAATCAGAGGCTACCAAGGTCGCGGTCTCAACATCAAGGGCCTGGTTGATATTGGCCATAACCCCCATGCTCAGCAATTTGGCAATGAGCTCACCGACCTTGAGGCCCATCCGGTGGGCGAGATCTCCAACCGTAATGGTTTCATGCACCTTGATCCGCTTCTTGATCGCCTTTGTTTCCGCGGCCTGCAGAGAAATTACCTGGCGCTTGCCTTTCTTGCCGCCGCTCCGGGAGATGCGTGCTATCCGCACCCCGGTGGGAATCTTGCCGCCCAGCGCATCGTCAACATCCTCGATATCGATATCGGCCTGGCGCTGACTGCGCAACGGGGTTTTCTTGTTCCGATCCTGCTCGACGGTCTCCGTGGTGAATTTAACAAACCGCTTGCCCTTTTTCCCCTTGAGCCCTTCACCCTTGTCGCCCTCGTCCTTAACGGCAGGAGTCTCGGCAACAACCAGCTTACTCTTAACAGCTTCCACCCTTTTCGGCCTGGGCGTGAACGCCGGCCGAGGAGGGGCCGCGGGGGCAATGACAATGGCCGCCCTTTTAATCACCCTGGCAAAGCCCTTGCGATGCTTGGCCTGATCTTCAGATTCTTCGTCCGCCGCCATCTCCGCCCCAGAGGTTTTTCCCTCCCCGGCTGACTCGACTGCCTCGCCAACCAGGACTGCCTCTGTTTCTTCTGCCGTCGGCTGGACAGACAGCTCCGGCTCTCCCTCGCCTTCCGGTCCTGCAGGAAGCATCGGTTCAGCAAGCTCGCCCATCCCGGCTTCTCCAGCGCCCTGAGCTGTTTCCTTGGGGCTTTCCGCAGAGATCTCCGCCCTGATCGGCTCGACCTCCTCGGATTCAGGGAGAGCAACCGCGGGCGGCTGCGGTTTAGCGACCGCTTCTCCCGGCGGCGGGACTTCAACCGGGACGTTCTTGGTTCTTCTCCGGATAATGGTCGTCCGTCCGGCGCCCTGGATCCTTTTTTCTTCCGTCCGGGTCTGCCCGATCCCTAGCCTTTGGCGGATATCCTGTGCGGTCTCGTCATCCAGAGAGGAACTATGGGATTTGATGGCATAGCCCAGATCAATAAGGGCCGCCACAAAGTCCTTGTTTTCCATTTCCGCTTCTTTAGCTAACTCGTAAACCCTGATTTTTGTCATTGCTCACTCCCGAAGAGGCCTTGCAACCCTTCGTCAAATCCCAGCACCTGTTGGCGAAACGCTCTGGATAATCCTTTTTTGTTCTTAAAAAACCTCTGCAGACAACTGTCAGCCTGGCAACAGTAGGCATGACGCCCATCATGCATCCCGCGGAAGTCCTTGATTACACAACCGCTGTTGTCCAAGGCAAAGCGCCACAGCTTCTGCTGCGCTCTTCTCTGGCGGCACCCCAGACAGGTCCGGATCGGCGCCCGGTCTTTTCTCCCGATGACATTGATCATGGGAAAAGACCTATTGCTCTTGATCTCCGGTTGAGGCCGGATCTTCCGAGTCTTCCTGTGCCTGAGTCTTGGCGATCTTTTGCGCGGCAGCGATCAAACGGGCAACCCGGTTCTCGTCAAGGGACTCCAGTTCGGCAAGCACGGATGCCACCTCAGCCTGGCCCAGATTCTCAGCCGAATTGAAGCCTGCATCATAAAGCGCTTCCGCAGTTTTTTCATCCATCCCCGGAACATCAAGAAGTGACTGGAATCCTTCCTCATTAAATTTAGCATACTTCTGCTCACTCTTCACATCAATCCGCCACCCCAACAGGGCTGCCGCCAGACGCACATTCTGCCCCTGCCGGCCGATGGCCAGGGAAAGCTGGTCATCAGGCACGACCACCACCAGGGTTTTCTTCTCTTCATCCACCACCACCAGGGAAACCTGGGCTGGGGACAATGCATTGGAAACATAGCGGGCCGGGTCCGGACTCCAGGGGACAATGTCAATCTTTTCTCCCTGCAGTTCCTGAACCACATTCTGAACCCGAGACCCCTTCATCCCGACGCAGGCACCCACCGGATCGACATCCGAGGCGGACGAACTCACCGCAATCTTGGCACGGGTTCCCGGTTCCCGGCTTACCCCCATAATCTTCACAATCCCCTCGGCAATCTCCGGAACCTCCATGGCAAACAGCTTGGTCAGGAACTCATCGCTGGTCCGGCTCAGAACCAGCTGCGGGTCCCGGCTGCTCTCGCGCACGTCAAGAAGAAGAGCCCGGATTCGGTCCCCCTGCCGATATGACTTGCGGGGCATCTGCTCCTTGGTGGGAAGGATGGCATCAGTCCGTCCGAGATTGACAATAATATTGCCCCGTTCGAAGCGCTGGACAATACCGTTGACAACATCACCTTTGCGTTCCTTATACAGTTCATAAATGACATTGCATTCAGCGTCCTTCATTTTCTGAATGATCACCTGCTTGGCGGACTGCGCGGCAATGCGGCCAAGATCGGCGACACTGTCCATCTTGCTGCCAAGCTCGTCGCCAAGCTGCACCTCCGGGTCGAGAATCAAGGCCTCGGTCAAGGAAATTTCCGTCTGCTCATCCTCAACCTCCGGCACGACATTGCGGAACTGGAAAAGCTCAACTTCTCCGATCTCATCATTATAACGGGCCTCGAGCTCCCGCCGCTGGCCGAACTTCTTCTTGGCTGCGGACATCACCGCTTCCTCGATGGCGTCAACCAGCAGTTGACGGTCAATCCCCTTGTCCCTACTTATCTGATCAAGAATTCGTTTTAAATCTGACAGCATTGTTTTCTCCTGTCTCTTTTCCGGCGATTACGCCCGAGAGCATCCGCACCCGAAAGCTTCGCCCCCGCCATGGATGGTAAACCCGGCCATCCGTCTTAAAATTCAATAAACAGACGAGCCCTTTTCATCCGGGCAAACGGAATTTCTATTATACCTTGGTCGGTGCGCAGAGTTACCGACTCCTGATTCACCTCTTCAATCAGGCCAATACACGGGTTCTGCCCGTCAATCGGCTCCCTAAGCACAACCTTGGCCTTTTTCCCCCGACAACGGACGAAATCCCTTTCTGTTTTCAAAGGCCGGTCAAGGCCTGGCGAAGAAACCTCGAGGCTGTATGCCTGTTCAATGGGATCTTCCACCTCAAGAAGATGGGCAAATTCCCGGCTGATCCTGCTGCAATCATCAATGCCGACCCCATTTTCTTTATCGATGATCAGACGCAGAAGCCAGCCGGGGGCCTCGCGCTTGAACTGCAGCTCGACCAGTTCACAGCCGAAATCCGCAACCACCGGCAAGGCAAGCTGCGTCAAACGCCGAACCAGGGGTGATTCTATCGCCTCTTCTTCCATAGCCCAGTATACCAATAAAAAAAGCGGGCCAGGGCCCACTTTCAAAAAAATAACCGGATCGGAATGATCGGTTCTTTAATACGAAACAATACCGCTTACTGGAGCACTACACCCAACAAGAAAACATTGCGTTTTCTTTTCAGCAGCAGGCAAACCGCTGGAACAACGGCTCCTGAACTGGAGCGGGAAACGGGATTCGAACCCGCGACCTTCAGCTTGGGAAGCTGACACTCTACCACTGAGTTATTCCCGCCGGCCCGAATAATTTCGCAGATTATACAATTATTTTGCCACTTGTCAAGGGTCTCCCCACGCGTTGACGGAAACTCCAAGGATGACAGGCCCCATATACTGGCTCAGAGTATAGCGCGCACCGCTTCCGTGGCCAGCTGCAATAGCGAATCAGGAAAAAGACCCATGGCGATGATAATCATAACCAGGGCAACGCTTACCGCCTTAGCAACCCCACCGACCACCACAACTGGACGCTCTTCCGGGCTGGCTGAATAAGTTACCCGAACCACGGACAGATAGTAATAGATGGAGATGGCGGTATTGATGGCCGCCATAATGACCAGAGGGAGATGCCCGGCCTTGTAAGCCCCGGTCAGCAGCATGAACTTACCCATGAACCCGACAAACGGAGGTATGCCGGCCATGGAAAACATGCTGACCGCCAAAGTCAGAGCAAGCAGTGGGGACCGCTGGTACAGACCACCAAGATCATCAACCGCCAGATTCTCGCCGTGCTCGGACACCTTGCAGATGACCAGAAAAGCGGCAAGGTTCATCACCAGATAACCGATGATATAATACAATGAGGCAGCATAGCCAACCTCCTGCATGGTGACAAGGCCAAGAAGAACATAACCGGCATGCGCTATGCCGGAGAACCCAAGCATCCTTTTCATATCGGTCTGCTGCAGAGCAACAAGATTACCGTAGAACATCGAACACACTGAAAGAACGATGAGCAGAATAACAAGAGCCTGCCCCTCCGGGGTGGCCATCGCAGTCAGCCGAATGAGCATGGCCACGGCGGCGACCTTGGGAACCGAGGCAATAAAGGCGGTGGTTTCATTAGAGGCCCCCTGATAGACATCCGGAACCCAGGAGTGAAAAGGGAATACCGCCAGCTTGAAAAAGAAACCGCCCAGAACCATGGCAATGGCGATGAGAGCGGCAGGGTTGCCCATCATCTGATGGAGAATCGGCAGAAGCTCGGCCAGATAGGTAGTTCCGGTAAGGCCGAACAGGTAGCTCATCCCAAACAACATCACCCCGGTGGCGACTACCCCAAAAAGGATATACTTGATCGCGGACTCCATCTGCATCCGCAGGCCAGTCCGGTCATCGCGCATGGGAACCAGGATATAGAGGGAGTACGAAGAAAGTTCCAGGGCAATGAACATGGTAAGCAACTCAACACTGCTGACCAGCATGGTGAGGCCGAGAGTACTCAAGGTCAGGAACAGGTAATACTCGGGGCGGACCCTGTCCTCGATCCCCTTCAGCTCCGTACTGAACAGCAAGACAACCGCAAAACCCATGGCCATGATTAACTTGATGAACTGCGAAAAGAAATCAATCTGGTAGGCATTGTAAAACAGGCTTCCCTCCAGGGGTAAGCCGTTCAGGCAGGCCAGCACATTGATCAGAGCCAGACTCAACGCTATGGTGCGGGCCTTCCTGCCGCCAACCTTACCGGTACTGACAAAAAAAAGGACCAGACTTCCCAAGAGAAGAACTAATTCTGGAGCAAACAGCATAAGCTTCATTGTGTATCCTTTGCGTAAGTTCCTTAAAAACCTTGAGAAATTCCCTTTACGGAATCATCAGCTTTGCCACAGAAACAGCGTCGCCCAGGCCCCCAACCTGCTCGATGAGATGGGTAACACTCACATGCATCACCCTCAAAAACGGCTCCGGCGATAAGCCGATCCAAAAAACAAAGATGAGCAAGGGCGCCAGGGTTGCCATCTCCCGGAGATTGAGATCAGCGATCCCGGAATGATCCGGATTATCCGGCCTGCCCCACACCACCCGCTGGAGCATGCGGAACATGTAAGCAGCCGCGAGAATCGCGCCGGGAATGGCGAAGGCGGCCACGATCTTATTATGGGCAAAAGCGCCGACCAAGATCAGGAACTCCCCCACA
The DNA here is from genome assembly GCA_001799285.1 of Deltaproteobacteria bacterium RIFOXYD12_FULL_56_24. Classification (GTDB taxonomy): domain Bacteria; phylum Desulfobacterota; class Desulfobulbia; order Desulfobulbales; family Desulfurivibrionaceae; genus Thiovibrio. The sequence continues at coordinate 27,632 of MGTD01000049.1, read as the reverse complement.
AAACTGTTGGTTCCGGGGAAGGCCAGGGAGGAAAGCGAAAAAAAGGCAAGAAAGCTGACATACACCGGCATGTATTTGCCAAGCCCTGCCGCGGCGTCCAGTTCTCGGCTATGGGTCCGCTCGTAGATCATGCCCACGCAGAAAAATAGCGCGCCGGTGGTTATCCCGTGATTGATCATCTGCAAAAGCGCGCCTTCTAGCCCCTGCTGATTAAGGACAAAGATCCCCAGGGTGACAAAACCCATATGGCCGACACTGGAGTAAGCGATCAGTTTCTTCATGTCCTGTTGGGCCAGGGCGGTGAACCCCCCGTAAAGAATGCCGACCACTGAAAGCCAGAGGACATAAGGTACGAAGATCAGGGTTGCTTCCGGGGTTATGGGCAGGCAAAAACGCAAAAAACCGTAGGTTCCCATTTTCAGCAAAATCGAAGCAAGGATAACACTGCCGGCGGTAGGCGCCTCGACATGGGCGGCAGGCAACCAAGTATGAAAAGGAAACATCGGCACCTTGATGGCAAAGGCCAGGAAGAAAGCGAGGAAAACCACAACCTGGAAGGTGGTGGAATAATCCTGCCCCATCAGGGCGGGGATGCTGAAGGTCCCCTGATCCAGATAAAGACCGATGATGGCGACCAGCAGCAGGACCGAACCAGCCAGGGTGTAGAGAAAAAACTTGGTCGAGGCATACACCTTGCGAGGCCCGCCCCAGACCGCGATCAACAGGTACATGGGGATAAGCATTGCTTCCCACAACAGGTAAAACAAGATGAAATCAAGGGCCATGAACACGCCGAGCATGGAGGTCTCCATGAGCAGCAGGCAGATCATGAACTCCTTGACCCTTTTGTCGATGTACCGCCAGGAGCCGAGGACGCAGAGCGGCATGATCAGGGTGGTCATTAAAACCAGCAGCAGGGAAATCCCATCGATTCCCAGGGTATAGTTGATATTCAGAGAGGAAATCCAGGGGGCGTGTTCGCCAAACTGATATTTGGCGGTAGTCGCATCAAAGTTCCAGTAGAGGGGGAGGGAAAGAAGCGCCGTGACCACAGTCACCAGCATCGTCCAGTATTTGGCTGCGGTATCCCCGGGAATACATAACAGAATCAGGGCGCCGACCAAGGGCAAAAAAATCATGGCGCTCAGAATGGGATACCCCATCGCATTTATTATCAGAAAGTCCATTCCCATTATCCTTATAGATAAGACAGGTTACTTAGTCTGTAGGTATTTAGCTGTTTAGCTAACAGTCTGACAGACTACAGACTATTGCCCTCCAACTTAGGCAAACACGTATAAAACAAGCGCTACCGCAACAATGGATACCGCATAAAAAATGTTGTACTGCAATTGACCGCTCTGCGCCCGCCTGACCAGGGAGCCGACGCCGCGCACTGTTTTAGCCAGGCCGTCCACCACTCCGTCGATGGCATGCCAGTCAAACCAGGACCAGAATTGGGCCGTGGTCATCAGCGGGATCAGGCCAAGATAACGATATCCTTCACTGACGCAGCTGTCCGCCCACTGGATGGGCTTCTTGGCCAACCAGTAAAAGCCGCGACCGCCCATGCGATAGAACCAGTCCAAGTCGATGCTGATCGTTGGCTCCGGGGCCAGTTTCTTGATAAGCAGGAAAAAACCCAGCGCGGTGAACAGGAGGATCTGCAAGGTCTCTGAGAGATGATAGGTATTGTATGGATGGTAGCCTGCGGCAATCTGCGGATACGGCAGCATGTTGTAGAGATAAGGGGTGTAGCTGCCGATCAGGATGCAGAGAAAGGCGGCAATAGCCATGCCCAGCTGCATGTTCCATGGCGGATCCGCAGCCTTGGCCCAGGTCTCCTGGCTGCAGTTGTTTTTGCCGAACCAGATAAAATAAGGGACCTTCAACCCTGTATGGAGAAAGGTTCCGGCCGAGGCCAGGGTCAGAAGGAAGGCGGCCCAGTAATTGTGGACCTCAAAGCCCGCCGCCACGATCATCGCCTTGCTGACAAAACCGGAAAAAAGCGGGAAGGCGGAGATGGAAAGCCCCCCGATCATGGTGAAGACAAAGGCCATTGGCATCTTCTTGTACAAGCCGCCCAACTCTGAGAACTTGCTTTTGCCGGTCATGTGCAGCACCGAGCCGCAGCCCATGAACAGCAGTCCTTTATAAAGGATGTGGGCAAAGGCATGGGCGCAGGTACCGTTGATGGCAAGCTCGGTGCCGATCCCGACCCCGGCCACCATATAGCCGACCTGACTGATGATGTGGTAGGCCAAGAGCCGCCGGGCATCGTTTTCCAGCACCGCGTAAACTACCCCGTAAAGGGCCATGCAGACCCCCAACGGCACCAGGATCTCCATCCCGGCAAAGGCCCGGGCCAAGGCGTAGACCGCAGTTTTAGTGGTGAAGGCGCACATGAAGACAGCGCCGCTCACGGTTGCTTCTCCGTAAGCGTCCGGCAGCCAGGCATGGAAAGGCGGCACTGCGGCATTCAAGAGAAAGCCGATCAGAATCAGATAGGTAGAAAGACTCGGGCTACCCACACCGATGGGACCGAAGGAGAGATCGCCGCCGGTGGCCTGGTAGCGAAGAATAAGCCCGGCCAGCAAGGCAAGGCCGCCAGCGGTATGCACCAGCAGATACCGGTAGCCGACCGCCAGGGATTCGGGCCGCCTGCGGAACCAAACCAGAAAAACCGAAGCAAAGGCCATCAACTCCCAGAAAAGAAAGAGCACCAGATAATCGCCGCAGAAAATAACCCCCAGCGAGCCGGCGACATAGAGCCAGGCCGCGATATGCTGAAAATCCTCCTCCACATGCAGCCCATAGATAGTGCCGATGATGCACATCAGGGTCATGATGTAGGCAAAGACCATACTGAGGTTATCCACCCGGCCGAAGGTGAGATCCCAATCGAGAAAGCGAACTACCCCGTAAATGCCGTGTTGCCCCTGCATGGACAGCACCGACAAAAAGGCCAGGGTCGGAACAATGACCAGATAAGGCCGCTTAAGCCATTTCGGCAGAAAGGGCAGGATAAAAGCGCCGACAATGAGAATCAGCGCTGGATGCAGCCATAAATCAGTTATCATAGTAATCCTCACGGGTCATGATGCCTAAGTGACCATACCACTTGGAAACAATGATGATCACCACACAGGCGACAAAGCCGAAGACTGCCCAGAAACCCGGAATATGCTCGACTGCGGTATGGGCATGTTCCTTGGAAACAAAAAGGACGTCCCAGACCACCAGAAGCGCCAGCCCGACATAGGAGAGGCGGATGACCAGCGGCAGCCGATCACGCAAAAAATCAATAAGTTTCACTATCATCCCGTCACCGCCTTGACAAAGTTCATCATAAAATCAGGGTAGATCCCGATGACCACCGAGATGATCGCGGCAATCATCAAAGGCACCACCATGGTCAGGGGCGCCTCCTTGATCCCTGCATAGACCTCACCCTCCGGACGTTTACCGAAAAAGGCCCGATAGGTCACTGGCGCGAAGTACGCCACATTCAGCAGGGTGCTGGCCAAGAGAACCAGCAGGATACCGATATAGTGGGACTCCATTTCCATGGTCCCGACCAGGAGCTTCCACTTGGTGACAAAACCGGCCACCGGAGGTGCGCCGATCATGGAAAGCGAGGCAATGGCAAAGGCGGCAAAGGTGAAGGGCATGGTCCGCCCCAGGCCGCTCATCTCGGAAATGGTTTTTTTATGGGTCGCCACATAGATCGCCCCGGCGCAGAAAAAGAGGGTGATCTTGGCGAAGGCATGGTTGGCGATATGCACCAGCCCACCCTGAATACCACTGGGGGTAAGAAGGGCCACGCCGAGGATGATGTAAGAAAGCTGGCTCACCGTGGAATAGGCGAGCCGCGCCTTGAGATTATCCTTGGTCAGGGCGATGATTGAGGCCACCAGAATAGTGAAGGAGACAAAATAGGCGGTGGGAATACCGAGATTTAAACCATGCATCAGGTCGGTGCCGAAAACATAGAGCATGACCCTGGTCGTGCAGAAGACGCCGACCTTGACCACGGCCACCGCATGGAGCAGAGCGGAGACCGGGGTCGGAGCCACCATGGCCCCTGGGAGCCAGTTGTGGAAGGGCATGATGCCGTTCTTGGCGAAACCGAGGAGGCAGAAGATGTAGAGCATCGTCACAAGAGCGCCATGGGCATCAACGATGCCATCGGAGAAAATGCCGGTGCGGATGTTGTCGGCAAAATCCAGGGTACCGGTGAGCACATAGATGAGAATCATGGCCGGCAACACCAACCCCTTGGCCGTGGTGGTAAGATAGACGATGTACTTCTTGGCCCCCTCGTACCCCTCTTCGTCCTGATGATGGGCAACCAGCGGATAAGTACAGACGCTGACGATCTCGTAAAAGAGATAGAGGGTGAACAGATTATCGGAAAAAGCCACGCCGATGGCGCCGAACAGGGACAGGGCGAAACAGGCGTTGAACCTGGTCTGCGCATGCTCATTGAGCCCCCGCATATAGCCGGCGGAATAAAAAACCGCCAAGATCCAAAGGAAGGAGGCGACCACGGCGAAGATCATGGAAAAGGCGTCAACCCGCAAAGTGATGGAGACCCCCGGCAGGAGCCGAAACAGCTGGCAGACGATGGTTTTGCCCTCGCCCAAAGGCGCCGGGGCAACGGTGGTGATCATCGAGGCGATGATGCCAAACATTGTCACCGCCGCGATAAATGACCACGACTCCCTAATATTGGGCTTGCGCCCGGAGAGCATCACCAGAACTGCCCCGGCCAGAGCCGTCAGGATGGCGAGCAGCGGTTTTACGGAAAAAATAGTATCCATGTTCTTTCCTTTCGTAACTATCCAGCTCAAGGCCGGAAACGAACAAAAACAACCCAAACCGTAACTATTCAGCAGTGCCGTAGCTGCTAGGCAGAAGCCTGCGAAGTGTGCTGGTGCCCATGAGCAGGCTGATAACAACGCAGATGCGGTGCTGCTGAATAGTTACTTCCTTTCTAGCCTTGCAGATCCGTGACATCTTCGGTGTCAATGGATTTGTAGTTCCGATAGACGGCAATGATTATGCTCAGGGCAATGGCCGCCTCAGCAGCGGCAATGGCCATGATGAACAGGGTAAAAAGCTGGCCCACCGTGGGATCGGGCGCCAGAAAATGGTTAAAGGCCATGAAATTAAGCGATGCCCCACTTAAGATCAGTTCCGCAGAGATCAGCATGCCGATGAAAGTCTGGCGCTGGACCAGACCGTAGATGCCGATACCGAAGAGCAGGGCGGCGATCACCAGATAAGTGTGCAGGCTGTTGCCAAGCCCAAGAATATCCATCATTTATCCCTCCCCTGCCGGGCCAGGACCAGCGAGCCGACCACCGCCACCAGCAAAACCACGGAAATAAGCTCAAAGCTCATGCTGTAGATGGTAAGCAAGGACTGGCCAAGGTTCTCAACCGTCCCCCAGTTATCCACATAAAAAATGGCAGGATGCCATTGGGTTTTCCAAGCCAACCCCACCAGACCCCAGACCAGAAGGCCACTGGCCAGAAAGGCCAGAGGGCCGACCAGCACGTTGCGCCGGGTCACCCGCTTAAGCTCCGAAGATTCCGCCAGCATCACGGCAAAGATGATGGTGACGCAGACGGCCCCCACATAGATCAGGATCTGCATCAAGGCGACAAAGGGGCTGTTGAGATAGTAGTAGAGCCCGGCCACCCCGAGAAAACAAAGGGCCAGCCCGGCCACGCTGCGGATCAGGCTGCAGGCGGAGGTGGCAATAATGGCCCCGGCCAGGGTCAGCCCTATGAAGCCGAGAAACAAGAGACCGGCAAGGCCTTCTGCGCTGAACAGGGAGATCATCGGTTCTCTGCCTCCAGACGTTTTTTGAGATCAAAGATGTACGCTTCTTTGCTGACGCCCGCGAGATTGTAATCCCTGGAAAAGGTGATCGCCTTGGTGGGAGTGACGGGGCAGCTCTCCACGCACAGGCCGCAAAGGCTGCACCTGGTGAAATCCAGGGTGTACTCGGTCAGCACCTTGCCCTTGACCCCTTCGCGCTTTTCGCCCCGCACCGTGATGCAGTTCGAGGGACAGGCCTTCTCGCACATGCCGCAGACGATGCACAGCGGTCCGCCGCTTTCCGGATCGGGAACCAACTCGGTATGCCCCCGGAAGCGCGGGGTCATGGGCAGAGTCTGGTGCGGATACTGCACCGTCACCACCGGCTGAAAAAAGTACCGGATGGTAATCCCCAGGCCGACGAACAGGCTCCAGGTCCCGCTGATAATCTCTTTCAGATAGTCGCTCATGGTTAAAACACCTTCAACATGGCACTGGTAAGAATCAGGTTAACAAAAGAGATCGGGATCAAAATCTTCCAGGAAAGATTGAGCAGCCCGTAAAAGGTTGTCCGGGGGAAGGTCCAGCGGATCCAGATGACGGTGAAGATCAGGAAATACATCTTAATGAGGAACCAATGCACCCCGGGGAAAAGCCCAAAGGGGCAATCCCAGCCGCCCAGAAAAAGGATGGTCGCCACGCTGGCGCCGATGACGATATTGGCATACTCGCCCATGAAAAAGACGCCGAAGCCCATGCCCGAATACTCGGTAAAAGCGCCGGCCACCAGCTCGCTCTCCGCCTCGGCCATGTCGAAGGGAGCCCGGTTGGTCTCCGCCAGCATGCAGACAAAGAAGATCAAAAAAGCCACCGGCATCAGGGGGCTGGCGGCAAGATTGAGGATATTCCAGTGCCAAAAGCCGCCCATCTGCAAGCCGACAATCTCACTGAGATTCATGGTGCCGCTGATCATCACCAGGGTGACCACCGTGACCAGCATGGGAATCTCGTAGGCCACGTTCTGAGAAACCACACGGGCCGCGGAGATAACCGCGTATTTGTTGCGCGACCCCCAGGCCCCCAAAAGCAGGCCGAGGACGTTCACCGAGGCAAAGGCAAAAATTACCAGCAGGCCGAGATCAAGATTTCTCGCCACCAGGGTGTCGCTGAAAGGAATGGCGACAAAGCTCATGATCGCCGGAACCATGACCAGGATCGGGGCGATCTTGAACAGCACCGGATCAACCCCGGCCGGAACGATGAGCTGCTTGGTCATCAGCTTGATGCCGTCGACCAGGGGCTGGAGCAGGCCGAATGGGCCGACCTCCTTGGGCCCAATCCGCCGCTGGATATGCGCAGCCTCTTTCCGTTCCAGCCAGACGAGATAGGCGGCGTTCAAGGCGGCGAAGGCGATCACTCCAACCAGGAAGGCCACTAACCGCAGTATTTCAGGATCAACATGCATAACCCAGCTCCTTTACCCTGCTACAATTTCCCCGGCAAAGCCTGCAAAAAAGGCTGGCCCAAGAATAAGCGGCCACAGGGTGCCGCAGATGCGCGAAAGAGGTCTGCGAAGTGTGCTGTTGCACATGAGCAGGCCGATGACAAAGCAGATGTGGTGCCATGTGGCCGCGCCCTCCTTACCTGTCTATCTCGGGGATAACCAAATCCAGGCTGCCCATCAAGGCAAGGGCGTCGGGCAGCAACATGCCCCGACAGGCCTCGCCAAAGAGACTCAAATTGGAAAAGGTTGGGGAACGGAGTTTCAACCGGTAGGGAATGTTGCCACCATCGCTGACCGCCCGTACGCCGAATGAGCCGCGCGCCGTTTCCACGGCATGATAATAATCGCCTTTGGGAGGTTTGAGGATCTTGGGCACCTTCTCGGCCATCACCGGGCCTTCTGGCAGTTTGTCCAGGGCCTGTTCGACAATGCGCAGACTCTGTTCGATCTCGTCCATCCGCACCATATAGCGGGCCATGGAATCGCCCTGCTCGTAGACCGGCACCTCAAAGTCCATTTCCGGATAAATGGAATATGGCTCATGCTTGCGCACATCAAAATTGATCCCGGATCCCCGGCAAACCGGCCCGGTTGCCCCGTATTTGCGGCACATCTCAGCGGAGATCGGCCCGACCTCCTGGAGTCGCTTCATCAGGATGATGTTCTTGGTCACCAGATTATGGTACATGGGCATCCGCTCGCGCAGCCGCTTGATAAAAGCCCGAGCGCCGGGGACAAAATTATCATCGATATCGTTGTACACCCCGCCGAAACGGAAATAACAATAGGTGAGGCGGGATCCGGTCACCGATTCCAACAGGTCCAGGATATGCTCCCTGTCGTCAAAGGCATAGAGCAACGGGGAGAAGCCGCCCAGATCCAGGATAAAGGCGCCAAACCAGAGGAGATGGCTGGAAACCCGGTTCAGCTCGGTGGTGATCACCCTGAGGTATTCAGCCCGCTCCGGCACCGTTATGCCGGCTGCCCGCTCCACCAGAGCGACATAGCCATGGTTGAAGGCCAGGGCATGGAGATAGTCCATCCGCCCGGTGTTGGGCAGAAACTGAGCCCAGGTGCGGTTCTCCCCCATCTTCTCGTGCATGCGGTGGATGTAGCCCAAGACCGGCTCCGCCTCGACGATGTACTCGCCGTCCATGGTCAGCTTGACCCGCAAAACCCCATGGGTGGCAGGATGCTGCGGACCAAGGTTTAAGACAAAAGTTTCATTGGCTTGACTTTGGATCAAAGCGCTCATGGGAGGAAATCCTTCAGCAGGGGATGAAAATCGGCATCTTCCGGCAGCAGCAACGGCACGAGACAGGGATGACCGACAAAGGTGATCCCGAAGAAATCATGGGTTTCCCGCTCATGCCAGTTGGCGCCGGGATAGATCGACGAAATTGTGGGAACCTCCGGTTTGCTCCTAGGCACCCTGGTTCTGATCGTCACCCGGCAGAGCGCCTCGTAGTGATTGAAATCATACACCGCCTCCAGCGCGTCTTCGGCAAGCTCGCCCTGTTCGGTAGCCGGCTCGATGGGGGGCGGCTCTTCTCCGGCCGCAACAGCGGCCTCGGCTTTCGCCTTGGCTGCGGTCGCCGCTTTTGTCTCCGCTTCCTTGCGCAGGGCGGCCTGCTCGCCCAACCAGTCCACTCCGGTTATGGCCTCGATAAAAAATCCTGCCGCATCCAGCACCGAGATTGCGGCGAGCAGCTGCTCTGGGGCGACCTGCATGTCCAGGGCAAAGCCTTTGCGGGCATACTCGGTTTCGTTAACTGCCAGAACCCCGCCGGCGGCTAGTTTCTCTTTGATCGCACCACCATTCATGATCAGCCCACCTCCACTCTTGGCCATCTGCGGGAACCAGTCACCTTTTCCTCAAGCTCTAAAATCCCCTCGATCAAGGCTTCGGGGCGCGGCGGGCAGCCGGGGATAAAGACATCCACCGGAAACAGTTTGTCCGCGCCCTCGACAATGCCGTACTGGCCTTCAAAAACAAAGGGACCGCCGGAGATGGCGCAGTTGCCCATGGCAATGACCCATTTTGGTTCGGGCATCTGGTCGTACAAGGTTTCCACGGCCGGGGCCATCTTTTTGCTGATGGTGCCGGCGACAATCATCACATCGCACTGGCGGGGAGAGGGTCGGAACACCTCGGCGCCGAAACGAGCCAGATCAAAGCGGGAGGCGCCGGTAGCCATCATCTCGATGGCGCAGCAGGCAAGGCCGAAGGTCATGGGCCAGAGAGAATTGGCCCGTCCCAAGGCAAGCAGCTTGTCAAGCTGGGCAAACTGAACTATCGCGGGCTGTATATTTTGCGTTCCCACTTGAACACTCCCTTTTTCCAGGCATAGATGATTATCAAGGACAGGATTGAGACAAAGAGCAGGATCTCGACAAAAGCGTACAGACCGCCGACCAGTTCCTGCGATTTATAAACAAGCGCCACCGGAAAGAGAAAGAGGATATCCACGGCAAAGGCCACGAACATCAAAGCATAGAGATAATAAACAATGCCAAAACGGATCCAGGCATCGCCGATGGGCTCCATGCCGCATTCAATAAGCTGTTTTGTTTTGCCCTGGGTATTTCTGGTGGTGCGGGGGGCCAGGAGAAGGGCGATAATGAAGGGGCCAACCGCGAAGCCCAGACCACCCAGGAAAAAGGCCGCCACGTAGAGAAGATCGAGAATTGCCTGCTGTTCCACGACGGTATGCTCCTTATGTGGTTCGAGTCATTTCCGGCATTGAGCTGGATAATTACGAGGCGCATTAGAAAAATAGCTTCCGACTTAAATAGCCCTATCAAAAATCGATGTCAAGAAAATACTGAATGAGCATTCAGAAAAAGAGCCGCCCCAAAAACAGAGGCGCAAAAACCGCATTTTAATCATTCTTTCAATGAGTTAAAAGCAGCAGGCCGGCCCGGAATTTCTTCCGGTCCGGAAGGGAGGAGACGGGCAAATCTCCGCAAATTCAAACTGTTAGCCAAGGTAAAAATACCGTGGCGACAACTACCTAGCCCGCTCTTTTTTTCATTTTTCGTAATCGTTCAGGAGCACCCCATCTTCGGGCGATCAGCCAGGCTTACGGACAACGGGTACGCTGCGCCTGCCTGCTTGCCCGAACCTGGGGCGACTACAGCCCGTTAAACCTGCGGGTTATTGGCCCTGGTGAACGGTTGTATTTTTCACATCGGTGCGGCAGCAGTTCGACCCAGCAGCTCGAGAAGCCGCTGATGGATGTTATCGAACCCGCCATTGGACATGATGGCCACTACATCGCCCTCGCGTAAGCTGCCAACAAGATAGTAAAGAACTTCTTCGGTAGTCGAAAAATATTTAGCGCCCAGGCCACGGCTCGCCAGATCATCAACCAGTTGACGGGAGGAAAAGCGTTCGGACTCCGGGATATTGGCAAGGGGGGCAGGCTCGCGCACCAGCACTTCTGCCGCGGCAGCAAAGGCGGAGGCGTAGGCCTCCTGAAAGACCTTGCGCCGGCTGGAGTTGGTGCGGGGCTCAAAAACCGCCACCAGCCGGTGCCCAGCATAGGCGGCCGCCAACGCAGCCAGAGTTTCCCGGACCGCAGTAGGGTGATGGGCGAAATCGTCGATTACCGTCACCCCGCGGGCCACGCCCCGGACCTCCTGCCGCCGCCGGACCCCCTGAAACTTTTGCAGGCCCTTGGCCACGTCCTGCCTGGCAAAACCCAGGATATCAAGAACCGCAATCACGGCCAAGGCATTCAAGGCATTGTGCCGACCGGGCAGGACATTTTCGTAGCGGCCGAAGGGAACGCCGGTTTTGCTAACCTGAAAAGAGGTCGCGGAGAGACGGACCACCAGATCCGTCACCCGCCAGTCGCAGCCTTCAGAACACCCGTAGCCAACCACCGTGCACCCGGCCCCCTGGCAAACCTCCCGGACCACCGGGTCATCCCAACAGGCCACCAGAAACCCGTCCGGGGGCATACCGGCGACGAGCTTTGCAAAAGAGGCCTTGATGGCCGTAAGATCGGCATAGATATCGGCGTGGTCAAACTCGATGCTGGTCAGGATGGCGATCTGCGGCCGGTAATGGAGAAACTTCGGCCCCTTGTCGAAAAAGGCCGTGTCATACTCATCGCCTTCGGCGACAAAATATTTCCCTTCCGCCACATTGAAGTTCCGGCCAAAGGCCTGCACCAGGCCGCCGATCATGAAACTCGGCTCCGTCCCGATCTCGCGAAGCAGGCTGGCCAGAAGAGAGGAGGTCGTGGTTTTGCCATGGGTTCCGGCGACCACCAGGGATATCTTGTCGCGGATAAAAAAATGGCTCAGGGCTTGAGGAAAGGAAACATAGGGGATACCTCGCTCGGCCAGGGCCAGGGCCTCCGGATTTTCCCGCCTGATGACATTGCCGACCACCACCAGATCCGGCCGAGGCTCAAGGTTGTCCGGGGAATAACCGGACTGCACCGCAATCCCCTGCCCCGCCAGGAAATCACTCATGGGAGGATAAACCTGCTGATCCGAGCCGGTCACGGCAAAGCCCGCGCTTTTCAACATGCCGGCCAGGGCGCCAACCCCGGTGCCACAGATGCCCATGAGGTGGATGTGCCTGATCTTTTCAGGAAAGCGATTGAGGGCAGGATCAAGGCCCGCCGGGGAAACAACCATGATCAGGACCGGACTGTATCCCGCACCGACTGATAAATGGCGCGGAACATCTCGTCAAAATTACCCGGAGCAAGCCGACCCACCTCGATAAATTTCACCACGATCTCTTTGGAGACCTTGAGAATGGCATCCTCGGAAACAGGCTTCAGGGCAGGCTCTGACATCTTGGGTGATTGGTTCATATAATCACGGGGGGGGCAGGATCACGGAAAATAAAGAACAGAAAAAAAACCTCTGCCATACACGAAGAAGGCCAATTCTTAAGGCTGGCAGAGGCTGACCTGTTGAGAAAAACCGGATAAGCCCTCCCCAAAGGTGCGTTTAGAAAAGAGTGGTGGAGCTAAGCGGGATCGAACCGCTGACCTCTTGAATGCCATTCAAGCGCTCTCCCAGCTGAGCTATAGCCCCACATTATCTTGAAGAGTCTGGCAACGACCACCCGCCAGACACGCTGGTTCAAATACCACCCACCGCATTCCATGTCAAGCGTTTTCTCCAGAAGAGTCTTTCCCATTTTCCTTGCCAAGGACCGGCGAGTCTGTTAAAATTTAGCAGATTTCCATAAGCCCACATAACTACTTGTAAATTAAAGTTATTTTCATAAAACAATAGAGGTGACCGCATTATGTTCTCGCCCTTTGACGCGCTGTTCGGATGGCTATCCAACGATCTGGCCATTGACTTGGGAACTGCCAACACTCTGGTTTTTGTAAAAGGCAAGGGCATTGTTCTCCGGGAGCCTTCGGTGGTTGCCATCCGCAAGGATGCGCGCAGCAACAGAGTTCTCGCCGTAGGCAAGGAAGCGAAGATGATGCTGGGCCGCACTCCGGGAAATATTATCGCGGTCAGACCGATCAAGGACGGCGTCATCGCCGACTTTGAAGTTACCGAGGCAATGCTGCGCTACTTCATCAACAAAGTCCACAATCGCCGCACCCTGGTGCACCCCCGCATCATCATCAGCGTTCCCTCCGGTATCACCCAGGTTGAAAAAAGGGCGGTCAGGGAATCCGCCGAGTCGGCGGGCGCTCGCGAAGTGTACCTCATCGAAGAGCCGATGGCTGCGGCCATCGGCGCCGGCCTGCCCATCACCGAGCCAACCGCCAGCATGGTTGTTGACATCGGCGGCGGCACCACCGAAATTGCGGTGATTTCCCTGGCAGGCATTGTCTACTCCAGCTCCCTGCGGGTAGCAGGCGACAAGATGGACGAATCCATCCTCCATTACATCAAACGCAAACACAACCTGGCCATTGGTGAACACACCGCCGAAGTCATCAAAACAACCATTGCCGATGTCATGCCTGAACCGCCCTACGCTACCATGCAGGTCAAGGGCCGCGATCTTGTTTCCGGCGTCCCCAAAACCTTGGTTATCACCTCGGAAGAAATCTGCATCGCCATCACCGAACAGGTTGACGCCATTATTGAAGCGGTAAAAATGGCCCTTGAGCTAACTCCCCCGGAACTTTCAGCTGACATTATCGACCAGGGCATCGTTCTTACCGGCGGTGGCGCCTTGTTGCGCAATCTTGACAAAAAGCTCTCCGAGGAAACCGGCCTGCCCATTATTATTGCAGAAGATCCTCTTTCTTCCGTGGTGCTTGGCTCAGGAAAAGCACTGGAGCACATTGAACTTCTAAGAGAGGTAATGACCCTCTAAGTTGAAGCATTCCAGACCATCACCTTTTTTTATTGTGTAAAGCACCAGGCGCTCTTTTCCTCTCTTTGCTTTTTTTGAGAAACCATGGCGACATCCAACTATTTCCAGAGTCAGAGCCGACGATGAGGAAAAAAAACAAACGCGCCAGGCAGATCAGAATCTTTCTTTTTTTCGGCCTTCTCCTCGCTCTGTTTATTATTCTGATTGTCTCCACGGTGGGCAGCAAGGAGTTTAACGCTCCCCACAAATTAGCGCTTGAAGTCATCGGCACGGCTCAATATTACATGACCAGAATATCCGGGGGTGTCAAAAATAGCTGGCAAAACTATACCGCGCTGATCGATGTTCGGGAGGAAAACGTCCGCCTGCGTGAAGAGCTGCGGAAACACAAGGCGATCAACAACGAATACCGGGAAGCCGTGGCAATTAATGTCCGACTGGCTAAACTTCTCGAGATGAAAGAAACCATCCAGGCTCCCACCCTGACAGCCGAAATCATCGGGGTGGACCCTTCTCAGTGGTTCAAGACAGTCATTATTAACCGGGGCAGCAGCGACGGAATCAAGGACGGCATGCCCGCCGTGACCAGCGAAGGCGTGGTTGGACAGGTCACCAACACCTCCCCCCATTTCGCCAAGATCTTACTGGCGACCGACCCGAACAGCGCCCTTGACGGCCTGATCCAGGAAACCAGAGTGCGCGGGGTCGTCAAGGGAGGCGGCGCCGGCTTCCATATGGAGTATGTCCTGAAAAACAACGAGGTGGCCAAAGGCGACAGAATTGTCACCTCTGGAATCGGAGACATTTTCCCGAAAGGCATACCCATCGGCACGGTGGCAAAGGTTGAAAAGGCAGGCCGGGGAATGTTCCAGGAAATCGAGATAGAACCAGCTGCGGATTTTTCCCAGCTCGAACATCTGATTATTGTCATGAAAAAAGATCCGCTGGCCAAATAATAATGATTAACTCACTCAAGACCTTTGCCCAATGGTCCTAGGTATTCTTTTTTTCTCAGGGACGCTCCTCCTCGTTCTGCAGACCACCCTGCTAAATTACTTACCTGAATGGTTTGGCCGCCCTAACCTTTCCTTTTTGTTTATTGTTTTTCTCGGCACTTACCTCGATCTCTATAAAGGTGCTGTGCTGGCCCTGCTCTTTGGCCTGATCATGGACATTTTCTCCGGTGTTTTCCTCGGTCTTCACCCGGTTATTTACCTGGGACTCTTCTTCTTGCTCCAGTTTATTTCCAAACACCTGGCAATCAAAGAGTCGATTCACCAGATTCCGCTGGTTGCCTTGAGCTACCTTTTTACCGCCAGCAGCATTTTTATCTTTACCTCGATCCTTACCCCGGAGAGCAGGCTTTACTGGGCTTGGGGCAATGAAATTCTCCAAGTTCTGATTCTCTCGGTTATCTGTATTCCTTTTTTCAATTTTTTCCATTGGCTCGCCACGATTTTTGACAGCACGAAGGCGGATAATCATTACCGCCGTCAAAAAACAGGCAACCGCTACCGGATACAGCAATAAGGATCCTCCTCAAAAAAACATGCCGCCACCTCCACGCCCCCTTGCCAAAATAAACAAGATTGATCCGGTTGAGCTCAAGATGCTCAAAAAACGGATTGATATCGCCATGGCCATAATTATTTTTTCCGCTGCCCTGCTCTTGACCAGGCTCTGGTATCTGCAGATATACCGTGGCGATGAATATGCAAAACTTGCGGAGCGCAATCGCATCCGCATCCAGACAATCGCTGCCCCCCGCGGCAATATTCTGGACCGAAACGGCCAGCCGATTATCACCAACCGTCCCCATTTTAATGTGGTCTGGAACCGGGAAGACTCGCCCAACCCAGATGAGGTCATCAAGGACCTCGCCAGGATCCTCAACGAAGACATTTCCGTACTGCTGGACAGAATTCGCGCAGCCAGCGAGAATCCGCGCTACATGCTCACCAGACTCAAGGAAGATATTGAATGGGAAACCATGGCCGCCATAGAGAACAAAAAGCTCTCGCTTCCCGGGGTCAGCATCGAGGTCATCCCTTCCCGCGACTACCTCTTCGGTGATTTTGCCTCCCATCTAATCGGCTATCTTGGGGAAATAAGTCCGTCCGAACTGGAAGAAATCCGCTACTCCACATACGCAAGCGGCGATCAGGTTGGCAAACAGGGGGTGGAAAAAATATTCGAAGAGTACCTGAAGGGCGAAAAGGGCCGCAACTTTCTGGAGGTTGACGTCCACGGCTTCCAACAGCGCCAGATCCAAAGGCAGGAGCCTTACCCCGGCAATGACCTGCACCTGACCCTTGATATCGAGCTGCAACGCGCTGCGGAAGAAGCCATGGCCGGCAAGGCCGGCGCCGTTGTGGCCATGGAGGTGGACACCGGCAATCTGCTGGTAATGGCCAGCACCCCCCACCTGCCCCTCCAGGAATTCAGCGGCGGCCGCATCTTGACCTCCGTCTGGAACAGACTGCTCACTGACCCTCTTAACCCCTTGCTCAACAAAACCATCCAGGGACAATATCCGCCAGGCTCCACCTTCAAGATCGTTACCGCCCTAGCAGCCATCTCCGAAGGGGTTATCACCCCCGACACCACCTTCTTCTGCAGCGGCGGCCTGCACTTTGGCAACCGCAGGTACGGTTGCTGGAAGAGAGGCGGCCACGGTACGGTGAATTTCCAGCGGGCCCTGACCGAATCATGCGATGTCTATTTTTATTCCGTCGGCCAAAGACTGGGGGTCGACAACATTGCCAAATACGCCAACAGTCTCGGCCTGGGGAAAAAGACCGGCATCGAGTTGGAACATGAAAAAGGCGGCCTCATTCCCTCAAAGGCGTGGAAACAGAAACGCCTCAAACAAAAATGGCAGGACGGGGAAACCCTCTCTGTCGCCATAGGCCAGGGATATGTTTCCACCACCCCCTTGCAGCTCTGCCGGATGACCGCCGCCGTAGTCAACGGCGGCACTCTCTACCGGCCCCGGATGGTGAACCGCATCACGGCGCCGGACGGCAAAACCCTGAAAACCTTTGCCCCGGTCAGCGAGGGCAAGATTCTCGGGTCCGCTAATTCGTTCGCCCGCATCCGGGATGCCCTGGTTGGGGTGGTAAATTCTGCAGCCGGCACCGCTAAGGTGGTGGCGATCCCGGAGGTTCTCATTGGCGGCAAGACCGGCACCGCCCAGGTAGTGCGCCTTGCCCAGGTCGCCGGCATGAGCGAAAAAGAGATCCCCTATAAATACCGGGACCATGCCTGGTTTACCTCCTTCGCCCCCGCGGAAAAGCCGGAGATTGCCGTGACCGTTCTGGTGGAACATGGCCAGCACGGTGGCTCCGCGGCCGGCCCTGTAGCCAGGGCCGTGTTCAAGAAATATTTTGAATTAAAGGGGGTGATAAAGCCTGACCCGGAAGCCACCCCGCCTGCTGCGGTTCCGGAAGAGAAGGAAGAATAAGATGCTCCGCTTTGATCGACGTCTGCTGCTTAATATCGACTGGGTTCTGATTGTGGCCGTACTGGTTGTCGCCTTCATCGGCATGGTCAATCTTTACAGCTCCACCCATCTGTACACCAATGTGGGAGTTCCGCTCTATCTGAAAGAACTCACCTACTATCTCATCGGCGCCGCCATCATCCTGCTCTTCATCAGCGTGGACTACCGGGTGCTGCTTACCCTGAATTACCCGTTGTACATCGCAATGATTCTTCTGCTGCTCTTTGCACTGGTCTTCGGCAAAACCATCGGCGGCGCCCAACGCTGGATCAATCTCGGTTTTTTTCGTCTGCAGCCCTCGGAACCGGCCAAGCTCATTCTGGTCATTACCCTGGCCAGCTACTATTACCGCAAGGACACCGGCAAAGGCTTCGGCCTGCTTGACCTGGCTATCCCGGCCCTGCTGACCGGCCTGCCCTTTCTCCTTATCGCCAAACAACCCGACCTCGGCACCGGTCTTTTGCTGGTTTTTGTTTTTGCTTCCATGACCATGTTCATCAAACTCCGCAGAAGTACCCTGGCAACTCTTCTGTGCGGCGGACTCTCCTCTATCCCCATCGCCTGGAAGTTCTTTCTGAAACCCTACCAGCGCCAACGGGTTGAAACCTTCCTCAATCCGGAAAACGATCCCCTGGGCACGGGTTATCACATCATCCAGTCAAAAATCGCCGTAGGCAGCGGTTTGATTTTTGGGAAGGGGTACACGCAAGGAACCCAGGGCCAGCTCGATTTTCTGCCGGAACGGCACACCGACTTCGCTTTTTCGGTATGGGCGGAGGAATGGGGATTCTTCGGTTCTTTTATTCTGTTGATCTGCTATTTTTTCATGATTCTCTGGGGGCTGAATATCGCCATCTCCGCCAGGGATAAATTTGGGGTGCTGCTTGCCTTTGGCGTGGTCTCCCTCATCTTCTGGCAGGCATTCATCAACCTGGCCATGGTCATGGGGTTGTTGCCCGTGGTGGGAGTGCCCATGCCCCTTATCAGCTTTGGCGGCTCCTCGCTGATCACCAACCTGGCAGGCCTTGGCCTCTTGATGAATATCCGGATGCGCCGCTACATGGGGACAAGTTGAGAAGCAGCTGCCAGATATAAGCTATCAGCTGTCAGTTTGAAACTTCGCCGCGGAAATTCAAGCTGCGGGCGGAGTGAGACGATTACAACCAGCCTCTTTGCCGGCAAGCGGCGGAGACAAGGTCACTCAATCCCCCGATGAATGCGGGGCTGGTGTTCAGGGAGGCGGTGCGCTCAAGGCGTAGCCCAAGCGACCCAGCCAGCTCGCGGTACTGGATGTCGATCTCATATAAGGTCTCCACATGATCGGAGACAAAGCTGATGGGCATCACAAGGACGTTTTTCACCCCTTCCCCGGCCAATTGTCCCAGCATCTCCGGGGTGGAGGGAGAAAGCCACTCCACCGGACCGCTGCGACTCTGGAAGCACAACCGCCCTTTCAGGCCGGTGATCTTTTCCACGGCACCGATGGTCAGCCGAATCTGATCCAGATATGGATCGCCCTCCCGGATGAAAGAAACCGGCAGACTGTGCGCACTGTAGACCAGCTCCGCCGGTTCGCCGCCAAAGCCAGCCAGCCCATCCTGAATGGACTGCGCCAGACAAGCGACATACCCCGGCTGGTCCGACCATTCCCTGATTTCGACAAGCTCAAAGGCATGCCCCGAGGCGGCCACCGCCTTGCGCAGCTCATCCAAAGATGAGCCGGTGGTGGCCCGAGAATAATGGGGATAAAGGGTCAGGGCCACAATCCGGCTAATCCCGGTCCTGGCTAATTCCGCCAAGGCGGCCTCCGCCCCTGGCTGCCAGTAACGCATGGCCATGCTCACCCGAAAATCCCCCTGTCCGGACAGGGCCTCTTCCAGCGCCCTCCCCTGCTCCCCGGTGATCCGGGCCAGGGGCGAACCGCCGCCGATCAGGCCATAGGCCTCCCGGCTTTTCGGTGCCCGTTTGGCGGCGATTCTTCGGGCAATAAATTTCTGGAGAAAAGGAAAAGGCGAAAGCCGAATGATCTCGCGGTCGGAGAAAAGGTTGACCAGAAACGGTTCAACGTCGGCCAGGGTTTCAGGCCCGCCGAGGTTGAGGAGAATTACCCCGATGGGTTCGCTCATGCCCCGTAAGCGATCACAGGGCGCCACATCTTGCGGCGATCGGTCCGGCTCACGTACAAAAGAACGCATCGCCATCCCGTTTGCCGCAACCTGCGGCACCCTGTGACCGCTTGTTTCGTGGTTATTTGACCTTTGTGGGCTTATCCCGTGATTGGTTACCATGCCCCGGCCGCCTCCAGCGAAGACAAATCCCGGCGCACCAGCTCCCCCAGTTCCGCCGGCGAGAAATCAAGCTCGGCGAAAAGATACTCTTCCACGGCATGGGCCTGGGCGAAATTACGCCTGATTCTGGCGTGGATCTCTTTATCCCCGTTGTCGTAACGGTTCAAGATGTAGGCCAGGCGCGCCTCAAGGGGGACGATTTCATCGTGGAGTACCCGCTTGTCGGCGTAATAGACGATTTCCTTTTCCGTGCAAAGCTCCGGCACCCCGCCTTTTAAGACAACATGCTCGGCCACGATCTCGGCCAGTTCGTCGAACCCATGCCGCAGGCAGATTTCCCGGCCCAGCTTATCGTGGCGCAACTCCGTCTCAAGGCAGGGAGTCTTGGCAATATCGTGCAACAAGGCCCCGCTGACGATCAGCTCCAGGGAAAGTTTGCGCCCAGCCCGCGTCACCCTCCTACCGACGAACCCGGCCACCCTGCCAACCATTACGGAATGCTCCCGGATGTTGGGCAGCATCGCATACTCCTCCATAAGCTGGAGGCATTGGGTAACAGAGGGAATCACCAGGTTATCCTTTTTTGCTCAACCTGTGCACC
This sequence comes from Deltaproteobacteria bacterium RIFOXYD12_FULL_56_24, assembly GCA_001799285.1. Taxonomy (GTDB): domain Bacteria; phylum Desulfobacterota; class Desulfobulbia; order Desulfobulbales; family Desulfurivibrionaceae; genus Thiovibrio. The sequence continues at coordinate 7,592 of MGTD01000049.1, read as the reverse complement.
GCCTCGACAAAAAATCTGGCCTGCTCCGGCGGGATCTCCGGAACGATGCCGTGGCCAAGGTTGAAGATATGGCCCCGGGCTCCCTTGGCCTGATCGAGGATATCCTGAATCAGCCTTTCCATCTTGGCCGGCGGCAGCAGCAGGGCGATGGGGTCCATGTTGCCCTGGAGCGCCACCCTTTGCCCCACCACCTTCACCGCCTCGTCCAGAGGCAGCCGCCAGTCAAGGCCCAGCACGTCGGCCCCGCTCTCAAGCGACTGGGGCAGCAGAGTTGCGCCGTTGTTGGCAAAATAGATGATCGGCACCGTCACCCCGCTTTCCTTAAGGGCCGCGATGATCCGCTTCACATAAGGAATGGCGAACTCGGCAAAGTCGTTAGGCGCCAGCACCCCGGCCCAGGAATCGAAAATCTGCAAGGCCTGGGCCCCGGCCGCAGCCTGGGCCTTGAGATAGTCGATGGTGCAGTCGGTGATCTTGTTTAAAAGATCGCCATACAGCGCCGGATCAGTGTACATCATCTTCTTGGTCAGAAAGTAGTTCTTCGACGAGCCGCCCTCAATGAGATAGGTGGCCAGGGTGAAAGGCGCCCCGGAAAAACCAATGAGCGGCACCCTCCCGGCCAGCTCCCGGCGCAGGATGCGGATGGTATCCATAACGTAACCCAGCTCCGCCTCCGGGTCGGGCACATGCAGCCTCTCCATCCCGGCCCGGTCCCGGATCGGCTCAAGAAAAACCGGCCCCCGCTTCTCATGGAACTCCAGGGGCGCGCCCATTTTTTCCAGCGGCACCAGGATATCGGAAAAGAGAATGGCCGCATCAACCCCCAAAATATCCACGGGCAGGATGGTGACCGCGGCCGCCGCCTCCGGGGTTTTGCACATCTCGAGAAAGGTGTATTTACTTCGGATCGCCTGGTATTCCGGCAAAAAACGACCCGCCTGCCGCATGAGCCACACCGGGGTATAGTCAACCGCTTCGCCGCGGCAGGCCTTCAAAAATGTATCGTTCATTGTTTTCTCCAGTTGGAAATTAAGAATGAAAAATGCAGAATGAAAAACGACACCCGTTGCGGGGAAGATTCCCCCACTAACTCGGTCATAACACCTCTTAACTTTTCATTTTTAATTTTTAATTTTTAATTTTCTTTGGCTGATAGGTGCAGTAAGGCTCCTCCGCCATATAGTCGCCGCTCACCGCATAGGCCCTGGCCCGGCAGCCCCCGCAGACATTGACATACTCGCAAACCCCGCAACGACCCTTGTAGGCCTTGAAATTGCGAAGATCGTGAAAAAGCTCCGAATGCTCCCATATCTCCTTAAAGGATTTCTCACGGATATTGCCGGCCGGCATGGGGAAATAGCTGCACGGCAGCACATTGCCGTCCACGTCGATCAGGGAGATGAGCTGCCCGGCCAGACAACCCTTGGCGCCGCCGGTGGAAAACTGCAGGCTCCGGCGCTGATAGTCATCGCCCTGCTCCTTGGCCTGTTGAAGCACAACCCGGTAGTAGTTGGGAGCGCAGGTGGGCCGGACCAGCAGATCTTTTTCCCCCTTTTCCATCTCGTAATGCCAGACCAGCAATTTCTCGTAATCCTCCGGGGCAATAAGCTCATCCATGATATCCTCGCCCCGGCCGGTGGGCACGATCATGAACATGTACCAGGCTGTGGCCCCGATTTCTTTGGCCAGCTGGTAGATCTTCGGGATCTCCTCCTGATTGCGCTTGGTAAACGAAGAATTGATCAGAAAAGGTATGGAGTTTTCCCGAAAAAGCCGGGCCGCATTGAGGGTGCCGGCAAAGGCGCCGGGCTGGCAGCGAAAATCATCATGCACCTCGGCGCTTGCCCCGTCCAGGCTCAGGGAAACCATCTTGATCCCGGCCTCCTTGATCTTGCCGCAGATCTCCTGGGTCACCAGGGTGCCGTTGGTGGCCAGACACATCCGCAGACCAAGACCGGTTCCATAAGTGGCGATCTCGAAGACATCCGACCGCAGCAGGGGTTCGCCCCCGGAAAGCACCACCACCGGCTTGGCGTAGGAGGCGATATCGTCGAGCACCCTTTTGGCCTCGGCAAAAGAAAAATCAGGATGCCCTTTGGCTTCAAGGCCGGAGGAAGAACGGCAATGCACACACTTAAGATTGCAACGCCTGGTAATCTCCCAGGCCAGCCATTTCGGTTCGAATTCCACGGTTGCACCTCACCACGTTGAATACAGTCAATAAATTGGGACAATATACCTAAAGTCAATAAAAGGACAAGCAGGGATTGCCACGGGTTAGAGAAAATCAGCGGCTACGGCGGCCAGCTCGCTCCGCTCGCTTTTGAGCAGGGTAATATGCCCGTGAATCTTCTGCCCTTTCAGCCGTTCCACTGCATAGCTCAGGCCGTTGCTGCTGCTGTCCAGATAGGGGTTGTCGATCTGGTCCGGGTCGCCGGTGAGCACCATCTTGGTGCCTTCTCCGGCCCGACTGATAATGGTTTTCACCTCGTGGGGGGTCAGGTTCTGAGCCTCATCCACGATCACGAATTGCCTGGGGATGGAACGGCCTCGAATATAGGTCAAGGCCTCCAGTTCCACCACATGATTCTGCAGGAGCTTGTCCACTTTCTGCTTGGCCGATTCGTCGGTTTCATGCTCCTTGCGCCTGCTTCCGTCGGCCATCAAATAGGTGAGGTTGTCAAAAATGGGCTGCATCCAGTGCGCCAGCTTCTCATCCTTGTCGCCCGGCATGTAGCCCAGATCCTTGCCCATGGGAATGATGGGCCGGGAGACGAGAATCCGGTCATAGCGTTTAAGGGAAATCACGCATTCCAGGGCGGCGGCCAAGGCCAGCAGGGTTTTGCCGGTGCCGGCCTGGCCCACCAGGGTCACCAACTGGACGGCCGGGTCCATCAGCAGCTCAAAGGCCATGCGCTGTTCCTTGCTGCGCGAGCGGATATTCCAGACCGATTCGTACTCCTCGTGCAGGGGCCCCAACATTTCGCTGCCTTGAGCGCGGGTCAATGCGGTATGCTTTTCATCCGCCTCATCCCGCAAAAGAACAAACTCGTTGGGCCTCAGATTGAGGCCTTCGCTGGACACCTGTTTATTCTGATAAAATTCGTTGACCACACTGCCCGGCACCAGCAGTACCCGCTGGCCCTGATAGAGTTCGTCAATATTGACTTTCTGTTTCTCAAAATCCATCACCTCGATGCCCAAGGCATCTGCCTTGATCCGGGCGTTGATGTCCTTGGAAACGAAGATGACCTTTTCCCCCTGCTTTAACAGGGTAAAGGCCACGGCTACTATCCTATTGTCCGGCACCTGCATGTCCAGCCCCGGGTCTAGGCATCTGCCCTTTTCCATATAAATCATCAGGGTGCCGCCGTGATCCATGACCACTCCTTCGCCCAGTCTGCCCTTCTGACGCAACCCATCGAGCTGGCGAATCACATGCCTGGCATTGCGCCCCAATTCGTCATTATGATTCTTGAACTTATCCAGCTCCTCGATGACCGATATGGGCAAAACCACGATATTATCGGCAAAAGAGGATATGGAATCAGCGTTGTGCAAAAGGACGTTGGTGTCGAGAACAAAGTATTTTTTCAAGGAGGGCTCCTGGTTGGGGAAAACGGCGACCACCGTCAATCGGCAGTCGGCAGAGTTGCCGGTAACAAGCGGCAATGGATTCTAGACAAGCTGTTCAACTGGCGAAACGGGGCTCGTAAATTAGCAGGATAAACCGTCTTTTGGCAAGCTAAATGGTGTGCGGGGTCCCCTGGCGGCCAAGCTTTTTCCATCCACTTTCCCCGGAGATTGTGCTATGATAGCGGCCATGAAAATCGCCCTCATCCAATACAACCCGATTATCGGCGACTTTAAGCGAAATATTGCCGCAATCACCGGCTGGCTTGGCAAGGCCAAAGCTGCAGGCTGCCAGATGGCGGTGCTGCCTGAACTTGCCCTCAGCGGCTATCCGCCCCAGGATCTCTTGGAGCGTCCTGCTTTTCTCGACGACCAGGACCGGGCCTTTGCCAGGCTACTGGCCAAAACCGCCGACCTCGGCCTCGGCGTGATCTGCGGCCTGGTCACCCGCAATCCCAATCCCGTGGGCAAGCCCCTGCACAACAGCGCGGTGCTCTTTGCCGAAGGCGAGGTGCTTTTCACCACCCACAAACAGCTGCTGCCCACCTACGATGTCTTTGACGAGGCCCGTTACTTCGAGCCGGGCTCCGCCGGCGGAACCTGCCGCTATCAGGGGTTGCACCTGGGGCTCACCATCTGCGAGGATATCTGGAACGACAAGAGCCTCTTCCCCCGGCCCCTTTACGCCACCGAGCCGGTGGCCGCCATGCTGACCAAGGCCGACACCCCCGTGGATCTGCTGATCAATCTGGCGGCCTCGCCCTTTAATATCGGCAAGGGTGGGATCAGACGGAAGATCTTCGCCAACCTCTGCCGCTGTCATAGCCTGCCGTTTATCTATGTCAACCAGGTGGGCGGCCAGGATTCCCTGATTTTTGACGGCGACAGCCTCGCCCTTGATGCCGACGGCACGGTGGTGGCCCGGGCCGCCAGGTTTGCCGAAGACCTGGTTGTTTTCGACACCGACACCTGGCAGGGGGAGATCCACGCTGCGCCCGCCGATGCGGAACAGGAAACCGGCGAGGTCTGCGAGGCCCTGATCCTGGGGACCCGCGACTATGTGCGAAAATGCGGCTTCACCAAGGTGGTCATCGGCCTGTCCGGCGGGGTGGATTCGGCCCTGACCGCAGCCATCGCCGCCCGGGCCCTGGGGCCGGAAAACGTGCTGGGGCTGGCCCTGCCCTCGCCCTATTCCTCGCGAGAAAGCCTGGAGGACGCCGAGCAGCTGGCCAGGAATCTGGACATCGAATTCCGCATCCTGCCCATCACCGATCTTTTCGAGACCTTTCTTGCCGCCCTGGCTCCCATTTTTGCCGGGGCTGCGCCGGATGTAACCGAACAGAACATTCAGGCCCGCATCCGGGGCAACCTCCTGATGGCCATCGCCAACAAACAGCGGCGGTTGCTGCTCTCCACCGGCAACAAGAGCGAAAACGCTGTGGGCTACTGCACCCTGTACGGCGACATGAGCGGCGGTCTGGCGGTGATCGCCGACGTGCCCAAACAGCTGGTCTACGCCCTTTGCCGCCATCTAAACCGCGACCGGGAAATCATCCCCCGGCGCACCATCGACAAGCCCCCAAGCGCCGAGCTGGCTCCCAACCAGAAGGACGAGGACGACCTGCCGCCCTACCCGGTGCTGGACGCCATCCTGGCCGCCTATCTGGAGGAGCATCGCTCCATCGCCGAGATCGTGGCCAGGGGCTTTGCGCGAAAAGTGGTGGAGGAGGTGATCCGCCGCATCCGAACCAACGAATACAAACGCAAACAGGCGCCCCTCGGCCTCAAGGTAACTACCAAGGCCTTCGGCCAGGGCCGCCGCTACCCCACCGCCGAGGGCTACCGAGAAAGCATTTCATGAAATTAAAGCCCCTCAAGTCTCGCTGGCTCCTGTTTTCCCTGCTTCTGGTGGTGCTGGCCCTGGTGGTCCGCGAAAACCTGACCAAGCGGCCGGACAAACTCTACCAGCTGGTCAACGGCCAGGTGGAGATGTGTCTTTCCTGCCACAAGGAGGAAAAGCTCGACCCGGCCCATGGCCGCGAGGTGCTCGGCTGCGCCGCCTGCCACCTCGGCAACCCGCTTGCCATCGAGAAAAAAGCGGCCCACAAAGGAATCGTCAAAAATCCCGGCGACCTGCGGGTGGTGGAGAAAACCTGCGGGGTCGAGGGGTGCCACGCCAAGGATGTCAAAAAAGTAAAGAACTCGCTGATGGCCACCAACCGGGGAATCCTCGCCACCCTGCTCCACTACTGGGGCGAGGCTCCCACCCAAAACGGCGATTTCTCGGTGGAGGAGCTGATCAAAACCGGCCAGACCTCGCTGGCCCTCGACTACTACCGCAAGCTCTGCGCCACCTGCCATCTTTGGAAGCAGAAGGGCGACTTGGAAGGCTTCTTCGGCGAAAAGGGCGGCGGCTGCACCGCCTGCCACTACACCCGGCCCCAGGCCCCCACCGCGGTCCGGCCTTGGGAGAGCTTTTTCCAGTTCGGCCAAATCAAGAAAAAGCCGCACCCGCTCATCAGCAAAAAGGTGCCCATGGAAAACTGCCTCCGGTGCCATAACCGGAGCGGCAGGGTTGGCACTTCCTTCATCGGGGTCTACGAGGGGGAAAGCTACGGCACCCCCTACGAAAAGGGCGGCCCCTCCAAAAAAGAGCTGCCCGGCGATCGCTTTTACCTCGATCTGCCCCCGGACATCCACCACCAAAAGGGCATGGCCTGCATCGACTGCCACACCCGCGACGAGATCATGGGCGACGGTGAGCGGTACGCCCATTACGAACAGGCCCTGGAGATCTCCTGCAACCTCTGCCACATCAATCCCAAGGAAGGCAAGCCCGGCCTGACCCGAAAGAAGAAGCAGCTCAACAATCTGGCCCAGACCCCGGACGGCAGCTACCAGCTCACCGGCAAGCTCACCGGCAAAAAGCATCCCCTCAACCCGCCCAAGGCCGGAATCTGCGACTACCAGGGGCACAAGCGCATGAGCTGCGAATCCTGCCACTCCAGCTGGATTCCGCAATGCTACGGCTGCCACGCCAAGCGGGACATGCGGGAGACCCATCTCGACAAGCTGACCGGCAAGGAAACCGACGGCTGGTGGGAAGAGGGCCGCTCCTATCTCCGCTTCGAAAAGCCCATGCTGGCCGTGTGGAAGGACAAGATCGTCACCGTCACCCCCGGCTGTCAGGACATCGTCACCCTGATCGACAAGGAGGGCAAAGCGGCGGGTTCCTTCAACTCCCTGACCATGGCGGCCCTAAGCCCGCACACCACCCAAAAAGCGGGCCGCACCTGCGTCGACTGCCACACCAGCACCAAGACCGTGGGGTTGGGCGAGGGCACGGCCTGGAAGGAAAAAGGCCAGTGGCGGTTCAACGGCGTTGACCAGGGGGTGCAGACCGAGGCCGGCCCCACTCCGCCGCTGGACGGCTATGTGAACATCGAAGGCAAGCCCCTGCAAAAAAGTGCCCGCCCGGATCTCCGCCCCTTCAACAAGGGGGAGCTGGCCCGCATCCTCCGGGTGGGGCAATGCTTGCCCTGCCACAAGGATTATAACGACAAGGTGTACGTCAATTATACGCCCGAGCGGAAATGCCCGGTGTTTGACGAGGAGAGCGGGACGGCGAAGAGATAGCCTCTCGCCGATTTGACAAAAACTTATAATTAACTTATATTTTGGCATGTACAGCATCGAGTGGCAAAAGAAGGCCCGTAAGCAACTTGACAAAATAGCCGACAGCGACACCCGTCGGGAGATCAAGAACGCGGTCATCACCTTGGCAGATTTCCCAAGCGCCACGCAGGTAAAAAGGCTGGTCAACCACCGGCACGAATACCGTCTACGCGTTGGCCGCTACCGAGTTTTGTTCGACGTTGTCAATGGTCATCTGAAAGTGTACCAGTTCTGGTCATTTGAAAGTGTACCACTTTAGTATGACGAAGAGAGTCGAGGCCCTG
>MGTD01000048.1:58988-69066 GCA_001799285.1 Deltaproteobacteria bacterium RIFOXYD12_FULL_56_24 | reverse complement strand
CAATTATACGCTAAAGCTGCCACCTAAAGGTGGGGGTTTTAACCCTCCCAAGCGGGGACAATAAAGCCTCTCCTTCGGCTGCCAAGATTGCGCGGCAAGCAGATTTTTTATTGCCCCACCTACCCCTCTTTCCGCATATAATCAAGAAAAAGCCCCGGAGGAGGACATCATGCCAGGCGAAAAAATCCAATTAACCGAAGCGGATATCACCACTCTGCAAGCGGATGCCATCGTAAACGCCGCCAACAACTCCCTGCTGGGCGGCGGCGGGGTGGACGGGGCCATCCACCGGGCTGCCGGGCCGGAACTGCTCACCCAATGCCGAACCCTGGGCTGCTGCCCGACGGGCGAGGCGCGGATCACCAAGGGCTATCGCCTGCCGGCCGCCTGGGTCATCCACACGGTGGGCCCGGTCTGGCACGGCGGCGCCCAGGGGGAGCCGGAGATGCTGGCCCGCTGCTACCAAAGCTGCTTCGCCCTGGCCCGCGAATACGGCCTCAGGACCATCGCCTTTCCCGCGATCAGCACCGGGGTTTACGGCTATCCCAAGGCAGAGGCGGCCCGCATCGCCGTGCACGAGGCGCGCCGGGTCATGGCGGAAAACAAAACCCTCGCAGCCATCCTCTTTGTCTGCTTCAACCGCGACACCAGGCTCGCCTACGAGAAGGCCCTGGCGGAAAAGCCCTAATCGCCCGCCCGCAGCACAACCTCCAGGGCAACTCCACCAAACTCCACCAGATCTCCGGGCGCCAACTGCCGGCCCCGGCGGGTTTCCACCTCGCCGTTGACTTTTGCCTCGCCCTCCTGAATCCGGGCCTTGGCCTCGCCGCCGGTATCCACCACCCCGGCCAGTTTAAGAAACTGACCAAGCCGGATCACCCCTTCGCGCACCGCCACCTGCTCTTTTTTCATGTTTTTCGGTTTCCTTTTGTTATACCCAAAGGGCATAAGTTTCGTAGGAGCAGGCAAGCTGCTCAACTCAGCTTTACACCCAGGGGGTATAAGTTTCGTAGGAGCAGGCAAGCTGCTCAACTCAGCTTTAAAACGGCGGGGCGATGGTCACCAGAATCCGCAGATCGGTATGAGCCCGAACGCCATGGGGTTCGTTGATGTTGCTGAGCAGGATGTCGCCGGTCTGGGCCGGAATGGCCGTTTCATCCTTGCCGAGAAATTCCCCTGTCCCTTCCAGCACCAGAATGGAGAGCTGGCCTTCGCTATCATGGGAATGCACCGGAAAAACCTGCCCGGCGCTGAGATTGAAATTCAGAATCTTAAACCAGGGGGAATCATGAATCAAAAACCTTTTCATATTCAGGCCATCAAAAACTCTCATCTCGGCAAGACTCTTTTTCATCATCATCGCGGCACCTCCAGGGGGTAAATTGAATGCATCTGCATGCTTCCCATTATACGGGATTCTCCCCCTCTTTGCCTTGACCTGAATCAAAAAACTCTCTCGATGCGCCATAAAAAAATACATGCTTACCAAGCAATCTCAGACAAGCCCTTTTTATATGCCGTTAGCGCGTCCTGTTCAGCCTTACATTCTTTCCGACTTTCAGGAGAGTGCCCCACCCCTCTCCTTGCCGGATATTTTTTGCCTCTTGTCTCTTCCCCGGAAAAACGCTATGCATATCGGCAGAAACTACGATTTCTTCCATCCTCCCTTGCCCTTTACAAAAGACCCATGCGCAAACAAAACCGCTCCCCCCGGCAGTCGGAACCAGCAGTGAGGGGCTCGAAAAAAAAGGAAGGAAAGCAGCCAATCCGCCAACTGACGGTCAGCGATGACTTGGGCGTCCTTTTCTCCTCCGGCCGGGAAGACGGCCTGCCAAACGTAACCGATCACGGGGAAACCCCACAAAGGTCAAATAACCACGGAACAAGCGGTCACAGGGTGCCGCAGGTTGCGGCACCCTGTGACCGCTTACTGCCAAACAGCTTTGCCGATGCGCTGGCAAGCGGGATTCCCGCCGCAACCCTGGCCGAGATTCTCACGGAAAAAGAGGAGCTGCCGCCCCCGGCCCAATCGCGGCCTGGGGCGACCAGAAAATCCCCCCCGCCCCAGGAGCAACTCGATCTCCACGGCTGCACCGCCGCCGAAGCGGAGGCAAAGACGACAAGTTTTCTAACCCAGGCCCGGCGCAATCACCTGAAAACCGTTCTGGTCATCACCGGCAAGGGGATTCACTCGCCGGAAGGCCCGGTACTCAAAGACGTCATCGAGGCACTGCTCCAGAGCATGAAAAACGACGGCTCAATCCTCGCCTGGCTCTGGGAAAAGAAGACCAGGGAAGAAAGCGGGGCACTTCTCGTCTATCTGCCCTAAGCACTCAGCCCTCAACCATTTTCCGACCGACACCCCTTGACTTGGCTGCCGCCCGAATTATATTTCCTCACAAAATCTTAACCATAAGCCGTAAGTAAGCCGTAAGCCATAAGTCTTAAGCCTTGAATCATTAACCTTGCATCTCTACCTTTATTGAGGATATCCATGGGAAACACGATAAAAACCGGCATGCTGATGGCTGCCTTGACCGCCCTTTTCATGGTGGCCGGGCAGGCCATGGGGGGCCAAAGCGGCATGACCGTGGCCCTGCTTCTCGCCCTGGGAATGAATTTTTTCGCTTACTGGTTCAGCGACAAGCTGGCCCTGAAGATGGGCGGCGCACGGGAGGTGGACCAAGGCGAGGCACCGGTGCTGCACTCCCTGGTAGCCACCCTTGCGGCGCGGGCCGGACTGCCCAAGCCCCGCGTCTATCTCATTGACAACGACACCCCCAACGCCTTTGCCACGGGAAGAAACCCTGACCATGCCGCCGTGGCCGTAACCCGGGGGCTGATGAATATCCTCAGCCGCGAGGAGCTGGAGGGCGTACTGGCCCATGAACTGGCCCACATCAAGAACCGCGACATCCTGATCAGCTCCATGGCCGCGGTTATGGCCGGGGCCATCAGCTCTCTGGCCACCATGACCCAATGGGCCATGCTCTTCGGCATGGGCCGAGGCTCGGACGACGAGGAGGGCGGCGGCGGAATACTCGGGACCATCGTGATGATGATCGTCGCCCCCATTGCTGCGGCCCTGATCCAGATGGCCATCTCCCGCAGCCGCGAATACCTGGCCGACGCTACCGGCGCAGCGATCTGCGGCCACCCGGCCTCCCTGGCCGGCGCCCTCCAACGGCTGGAAGATTTCAACCATCAGCGCCCCATGGAGATCAACCCGGCCACGGCCCAAATGTACATCGTCAACCCACTCTCCGCCGGCACCGTGGCCAACCTGTTCAGCACCCACCCGCCCATGCAGGAACGGATCCGACGGCTGCTCGCCCGCCATTGAACTTGAACCATGGCGCCCTCCTCCCCCATCACCACCGTCCTCTTCGACTACGGCGGCGTCCTGGCCGAAGAGGGCTTCGCCCTTGGGCTTGCGGCCATCGCCCGGGAAAACGGTCTTGATCCGGCCCTTTTTTTTCAGACCGCCGCCGAGGCCGTTTACGCCTGCGGCTATGTGACCGGCAAGTCCACCGAGCAGGCCTATTGGCGGATAGTCCGCAGCCAGACCGGGATCAGGGGCGATGACCAGGCCCTGACCGAGGCGATCCTCAGCCGCTTTACTCTGCGCCCTCGGATGCTTGGTGCGGTCCGCGCTCTCAGGGAGCGGGGGGTGAATCCGGTCATGGTCAGCGACCAGACCGACTGGCTCGACCGCCTCAATGGCCGGCAGCCGTTCTTCCAGGAATTCAGCCGGGTCTTCAACAGCTACCATCTCGGCAAAAGCAAGCGAGAGCCGAGCCTGTTCACCGATGTCCTGGCAGCCCTCAAGATCGAGCCCAGCCAGGCCCTCTTTGTCGATGACAACCAGGGCCACATCGGCAGGGCCGCGGCCCTTGGCCTCAAAACCCATCTGTTCACGAGCGAACCGTTGTTTTTCACGGACCTGGCCCGGCGAGGCCTGGCCTGAAACCAGCCGGGAAGCATCTGGAAAGGGGAGAAAACGCCGTGCTGGATCACAAAAAACTCGCCGTCATCCATATTGTCAAAAAGGAGCTGGCGATAAGCGAGGAGGAATACCGCGCAACCCTGGAAAAGGTGGCGGGGGTCCGCTCAGCCAGAGATCTGGACGAGGCCGGCTTTCAGAGGCTCATGCGCTATTTTGCCCGCAGCGGCCATTATCGCGCCAGCCTAGCAGGCATTACCTTCCGGCAGAGGATGTACATCAAGCATCTGGTGGAAGATCTTGCCTGGGAGGCCACGCATTACGCCAATTTTCTGAAGAAATACTACAAGACTTCAGAGACGGGCACTCTTTCCAAAAAAGAAGCCAGCAAAGTGATCGAATCACTGAAGCATATCCTGGCCGGGAAAGACAAATGACCGCCTTTAAGGATGAATGGAATCTGGGCATGGCCCTGGCGATCCTGCACAGCGAAAACGTGGATGGCAAGGTCTGGGCCGAGGCGGTGAAATGGCTGTTTCTCTTCGGCCCGCCGACAATCCGGGCGATGATCAGCCAGGCTTCCAGCCTGGCAACCGGCGAGTTTTTTCCCGAACTTTCCCCCATCGGCTACACCGTTCAGGGGGAACCCCTGTACGACATCAAAAAACTTGCGGAAAGCCTGGGAATGAGCGAAGAAGAAGTCCTGATCAAGATGGCGGAACTGGACGAAGAGCATGAAATCCAGAGCCTGTATGACGAGTCTGATACGCATAAAATCCAGTAAGGTCCAGAAAATGGCCATGACGTTTTATCTTTTTTCAGGTAATAGTTGCTGAATTCGTAGGTCATTTTTTAACGCAGCGGCGCAAAGTAGCAAGGTTTTAATCCCTTTATTTCGATATGTTACCTTTGCGACCCTGCGTCTTGGCGTTACGTTTTTCAGTTGTTAAAAGTCCATCATAGTTCAGCGTTGTTCGATCAGAAAATTGCAGCATGCAGAATCTTAACCTGACACTACGGATAATAATTCAGCCGTGGTTAATAAAATAAGGAGAAACCATTGAACACCCAATTCCGTTATTATTTCCTGCCCCTGGCCATGCTTCTTTTTCTCGCCGCCGGCTGCGGCACAAAAGAGGCGCGAAAAATCCCCACCGGCGAGGGAACCATGATCACCGGCGCGGAACTTACCCCGCTTCTCTCCGACAACACCATTTCCATTTATGAATACGGCGAGACCGCAGTCATCGAGATGTACGGCAACGGCAAGATGTACGCCGTAAAAACCAAGAATGAGAAAAATGAAGGGGCTTGGTCAACGGACAACGACCGGCTCTGCCTCCAGTTCAGGCGCTGGGGCTTTGGCGACAAGATATGCTACGATGTGTTCCGCAAGGGGGAACAGTATAACCTCTATACGGACAGCGGCCTGAAATCGAGTTATTTCACCATTGCCAAGGGCGTCAAACGAGGGCCGACAGGCAAAAGCGCGGCAGGCGCCCGGAAACAACCCGGCAAGACCACCGCCACCGCCTCTCCCGATGTGATGGTGGAACAGGCAGCACCGGTCTCCACTCCCTCCATTCAGGAGACCTACCAGACCTCCAGCCCGCAGGCCGCCAGCCGGGATCTGGGCATGATCTACCGCGGGATGAGCCAGAACTGCCCCGGCTGTAATCTCCAGGGCGTCGATCTGGGCGAAGCTTCTCTGATGCGGGCCAACCTGGCCGGAGCCAATCTGAGCAACGCCAAGCTGACCAGGGCCAACCTCAAATGGGCAAATCTTAAAGGCGCCAATTTGACCGGCGCTGACCTCTCCGGGGCCAACCTGGCTGGAGCCGACCTGGCCGGAGCCAATCTTGAGCGAGCCAACCTGACCGGGGCCAATCTGGAGCAGACCAATCTCCGGGGAGCCACCATCGATGGCGCCATTGGCCTGGACCTGGAAAAGGCCATCCGCTAAACGGCGATATCATCCCTCAGCAGGAGAACAAATCATCATGCATACCGCAGCAGAACGTTACCGGCTTGTTTTCAGCTGGCTTCTAGGCCTTTTCGTCGTCTTCCTTATTATTTTCTCGAAATCGCCGTACGGAGAAACCCCGCTGTACGAAACTATGGAACTCTCCGGCTATGCACTAATCGTCCTCGCTACTCTGGGCAGAATCTGGGCTACCGTCTACATCGGCGGCAGGAAGGACGAGGAATTATGCCAGGACGGGCCATATTCCATCTCCAGAAACCCGCTCTATGTATTTTCCCTGTTCGGTGCGGCAGGCATCATTCTGGCGGCCCAGAAACCGGCCATCCTGGTGATCATTCTCCCCTTCTTCGTCTATTACTACTTTGTTATCAGGGGCGAGGAGGCAAGGCTGCTGTCCTTTTTCGGCCAAGAGTACGCCGATTATGCCAAGCGGGTCGGCAGAATCATGCCGACCTTCAAGACCTACACTTCCCAGGAAAGTTTTACCGTTTACCCGAAGGTGTTGTTTCGCTCCATGATCCACGCGAGCATCTTCATGTGGATATTCATGCTGCTGGAGGTTCTTGAATACTGCAAGGAACACACCTCCCTGATTCCGGCCCTTTTCACCCTGCCCTTCTAACAGAGAGAAATGAACTCCCCAAAGCCATGATTGCGACAGGGAGCAAACGAACCGGCCTTAACCATCCTTGCCCAGGTAGGTCCGCCCCCCAACGTAACACCCGTCAAAATAGCCGTTGCGCAATGAACTCTGCCGAATGCTCTCCCCTTTTTTGGAGGCATGGATGAAGCGGCCATTGCCGGTATAGATCCCCACATGGGACACCATTGCGTCCCCGTTGGTGGCGAAAAAGACCAGATCGCCCGGGGCAAGATCTTCACGGCGCACCGGGCTTCCCGCCTGGTACTGCGCCCTGGAATTACGCGGCAGGTTGAGACCGTTGAGCTTGTAAATGGTCATGGCCAGGCCACTGCAATCAAAACCCGTCTCCGCCGACTCCCCGCCCCATTCATAGGGAATCCCGAGAAAACCCTCCGCGGTACTCACCAGCATTTTTCGCAAGGTTCCGCTCTGATAGCGCCGGAACCTGGCCGCGGCGGATTGCTCCGGCACGACCAGATAAAATTCCTCGATCAACCCTGCTTCCCGCAGTTGCACGGCACGGGATTCCGCTTCTTTCCTGGAAGGGTAATCCCCGAAACGGACCTTGTACAAGCCGCCGGCATGACGATAATAATAGGCGTCAAACCCCAGATCATCAAGCTTTTGCATCAGGCGGACCGCATTGTCCAGGTTGGCGAAGGCGCCGACCTGAATGCTGTGTCCCAGCATGGCCAGTTTTTTTTGCGGGGTTGCCCGCAGCGGAGCGACGCCTTCCTGGCGGAGCCCGCCGCAGCCGGAAAGACCAACGAGAAACAACGCCAGCAGCAACCAACAGGCCGGGGAAAAACTCCGGGTAAAAAAACTCACTGCTTCACTCTCCTTCCGCTGTAACTGTCCAGATCAAGGCCAAAAATGAACAAAAACAACGCAGATGCGGTGCTGCTGGATAGTTACCTTCCGCTCCGATCATAATCGGCCAGAGCGGCCGCCAATTCTTCTCGCACTGCCTCGACCAGCTCCATGGGGGCAAGGGCCTTTGCCCCCCTCCCCCAGGAGAGTACCCAGCGCTTGACCTCATAGAGATGAAGGGCCGGGAACTCGAGTACCACGCTGCCGTTTTTTTTCTGGAGCACGTTCTGCCGCGGGTGCCATTCCCGCTCCAGAACATAGGGGGCATGCTCCCTGGCAAAACGGACCTTCACCAGGATCTCGCGCTCCCCACTGAAAATGCCGAACTGCGACCCGGTATAGCGCGCATGGTCAAAATCAGCGGGCATGGGAAACACCGTCTCAAGCAGCAGGACCGTTTCGATCCTTGACATGGCAAAGGTGGCAGTCGCGCCGCGCCTGTGGCAATGGCCGACAAGATACCACTCCCCCTGATAACGCGCCAGATGATAGGGATCGACCCGCCGCTCCGTGTTCTCCCGCCCGCCGGGTTTGCGGTAGGAAATGGCCAGCGTCCGGTTGTTGCTTACTCCCGCCGACACCGCTTCCCAGATATCCGGGGCCAGCCGAGTCTGCCGCTCCGGGATCACCGACAGCTTGTCCTCCACCCAGGCCGGAGGGATGGATACCTTAGCGGGCAGGGAATCCTCGATTTTTCGAAACACCTTCTGCAGCGTGCGGTAGATGGGGGTATCCTCATGCTGCCGCAAGGCTTTTTCCGCGATGCAGATGGCGAAAAGATCGCTCTCGTTTAAAGAAATGGCGGGCAGGGCGTAATTTTCCTCGGTGTAATAATAACCCCGGCTTGTGGCGTCGTAGGCGATGGGCGCGTCCCGCTGGTTCCGCAGGTAATCGATATCCCGCAGGATACTCTTGGCGCTCACCTCGTATTCCGCGGCCAGGGAACGGCAGTTCGCAAGGCGCCCGCTGTGCATCCCCTCGCGGATCTTGCGGTCGATGAACAACAGCCGCAAAAGCTGGGTCTTGTCTTTGGCCATATCTTTTTCCCAAAAAAAATTTTTAGGTAGGACACTATTTGTCCCACCTGCCATGATAATCTCACTTTCAGAAGAAAGCCCAACATAACTTTTCATTCTGGAGGAAAAACAAATGCCTTACAAAAACCATGGATTCAGATTCGGATTTCTCGCCGCCCTCAACCGGTGTATCACAACTTCCCTTTTTGCCGCGCCGCCGGAAACGGGACAAGAAGAAAAAAACCGCCCCGTCTCCGAAATTTCCTGCGTAAGGCGCCGGAATATCACCAGGGAAAGATATCTTGCCATCCCCACCTTTATCCGGCAAGGCAAAACCCTTGGCCTGTAGTAACTATTCAGCAGCACCGCATCTGCGTTGTTATCAGCCTGCTCATGGGCACCAGCACACTTCGCAGGCTTCTGCCTAGCAGCTATAGCTGAGTTGGGCAGCTTGCCTGCCCAAACGAAACTTATGCCCTTTGGGTGAACGGCACTGCTGGATAGTTACGGCCTGTAACCGCAGTGGAAAGCTAGGCATACCTACCTTCCCCCACTGCGGTTTACCGACTCCCCCCCATATATTTCCCGCTGACGCTCGGGTACAGTGCCAAAAATTGGGAATCTGGAGCCCCGACCGGCGCTCCGGGCCTCAATAAAAATGGGGGGACACACATGAGACATTGCAATCTTGCAAAACAGTGCGCCTTTTTCGCGGTGCGTGACGAGGGAAAGGAGATGCACGACTACCTCACCGGACGCTATTGCACCGGAAACTTCAGCGATTGCGCCCGCTATCAAGCGGCGCTGGATATGGGGCAGGAACTGGTGCCTGACGATATGTTCCCGAACGAGGAGGCTTTTGTCAGCCTTTTCGCCTGGTCAGCAAACCGGCCGGCAAGTCATCCCCCCAGCCATGGTCTTAATAATTGACAAATCCCGGCCCCGCGGCTATCTGTTAACAATATCCAACCCGTTAACATTGCCCAGGGATCACCCATGTCCATCACCGTTGAAAAGCTCTCCTCCAAAAAACGCGCGTCGCTCCGCCTCGATCAATGGCCGATCTGGCAGTGCGAGCCTTCGGCCTTTCCATGGCATTATGACCAGGAAGAATCCTGCTATATACTGGAAGGCGAGATCACCGTCACCTCCGCGGAGCAGACCGTTAAGATCTTCCCCGGCGATTATGTGACCTTCCCCAAAGGGTTGGATTGCCAGTGGCAGGTGCATACCGCGGTGCGCAAGCATTACCTGTTCCGCTGAGCAGCCTTTCCCCCGGATTACCCCGTGACAGATCTTGCCGTCATCGCCCGCCAGTTCGCCTTCCCCGGCAAGATTCTCAGCGTGGCCGAGTACGGGAGCGGCAACGTGAACGACACCTACCTGGTTCGGGTCACAAGCGGCAGCGCCATCCTGAATTTCATTCTGCAACGCCTAAATCCGCAAGTGTTCCCCGAACCCGAACTGATCATGCACAACCTGCGGGTACTCGACGGACATGTCCGCCCCAAACTGGTGACGGAACAAAACCGGCACTGGGAGCTACCGGCCATCATCCCCTGCCGGAGCGGCGCTGATTATTTCCGGGATCAGACCAGGGCCTTGTGGCGGGCGCAGGCCTT
>MGTD01000048.1:0-58980 GCA_001799285.1 Deltaproteobacteria bacterium RIFOXYD12_FULL_56_24 | reverse complement strand
GAGCCCAAAGCCGAAGAAGCGGGCCGGGGGCTGGGCTTTTTCCATGCCCTGATCCATGACCTGCCCGTCGAACTGCTGCACGACACCCTACCCGGCTTCCATGTCACCCCCAGCTATCTGGCCCAGTATGCCGCGCTCGCCGCCGCCCCGCCCCGCCCGGATTCTTCGGCGGATGCGATTTTCTGCCACCGCTTCATCGCCGAGCGGCAAGAGGCAGCCGGGGTACTCGAAGCCGCGCTGGTCCGCGGAGAACTACGACTCTGCCCGATCCACGGCGATCCCAAACCAGCCAACATCCTCTTTGCCCGCGAGACCGGCCGGGCGGTCAGTCTCATCGATCTGGACACCGTCAAGCCGGGGTTGCTCCATTACGACCTCGGCGACTGCCTCCGCTCCTGCGGCAACCCGGAAGGAGAAGACGCGGATCTTGACAGGGTCAACTTCAACCTCGCTTACTGCGGCGCCGTACTGCGCGGATACCTGCCCGAGGTCGCCCCGTTTTTTTCCCCCTTTGACTACCGCTATATCTATGACGCCGTCCGGCTCATCGCCTTTGAGCTGGGGTTGCGTTTTTTTTCCGACCATCTGGCCGGGGATGTCTATTTCAAGAGCAGAAGGGAGGGGCAGAACCTACACCGCGCCATGATCCAGTTCGCCCTCTGCCAAAGCATCGAGGCCCAGGAAAGGGAGATCAGAAAGATAGTCGAGGATTTCCAGAAATTATGACCGCTTTCAGCCTGCACCCCTTCCCCGACCAGGATTCCGACGGCGTGACCATCCGGGGCGCCATCGCGCACACGGAGCAGGCGCTGGTGCTGTCCTTTCTCCTGCAAGGGAATCTGGGCGGACTCGTCCTCCCGACCGCGACGGAAGAAAAACGGTGCGACAACCTCTGGCAGGCCACCTGCCTTGAGATGTTCTGGGCTGAAGAAGGGGAAAAAAACTACTGGGAATTGAACCTTGCCCCGAGCGGGGCCTGGAATGTCTACGCTTTTACCGGGTACCGAACGGGGATGCGGGAGGAAGGACGGATTGGAGAACCGATTATCACAACCCACAGAACAGCGGACAGCTTCTCCCTGACCGCCGAACTGAGGATCGGCATACTCCATCTGGACAATGCCCCCCTCCGGGTTGGCGTCAGCACCGTGCTCAAGCACCGGGATTCCCGGCTGAGCTACTGGGCTCTGGCTCACCCGGAAGAGAGGCCCGACTTCCATGCGCCTAAGACCTTTCTCCTGCTGGTATAATTACGCCCGGTTCCGGAATAGCGGAAAGCCTGCCCGCCACTAAGTCAACAACCTCCCCTCTGATCTTTCAAAAAACGTAATGACAATGTCAGCGCGATAAGTTAGAATCAAGAAAAAACTGAGGAGATCCTTCCATGCCTACAGCAAGTGGAACCATAAACAAGCGGGAAACGCTGAACATCCGCATCAAGCCCGAGGAACGGAACCTTATTGACCTCGCAGCCAGGATGCGAGGAAAAAATCGTACCGATTTCATTTTGGAGGCCGTGCGGTCGGCCGCGGAAGAAGCGCTTTTCGAGCAGACAATCATCATGGCCAGCCCGGAGACCTACGCGAAGTTTCTCGCACGGCTGGACGAGCAGCCCCGCCCCAATGCGCGCTTGCGTGATACAATGCAAACTCCCGCGCCCTGGGAAAAGGCATGATCATCTCCGCCCCGGAGCTGCTGACCGAACATCACGATGTTGCGCAGTTCACCTCCTGCGTGGAAAGCCTGGACACCTGGCTCAAGCGCCGGGCAATGAGAAATCAGGCCACAGGTGCGTCCCGGACTTTTGTTGCCTGCGTTGGACCTCGGGTCGTGGCATACTACGCCCTGGCTTCAAGCGCCGTGGCGGTTGTCGAAGCACCTGGCCGGTTCCGCCGCAACATGCCCGATCCTATTCCTGTTGTCGTACTGGGACGTCTCGCGGTGGACCAATCGTTCCAAGGCAAGGGGATAGGCCGCGCCTTGATTCGCGACGCAGGGTATCGGGTTATTCAGGCGGCCGATGTTATTGGCATCCGGGGCCTGATGGTCCATGCCCTCTCTGACGATGCCAAATCATTCTATGAGCATGTCGGCTTCGAAGCATCCGCTCTCGATCCAAACATGCTGATGATCACCTTGAACGACCTGAAGGCGAGCGCCTTGTTGGGCAAGATAACAGCTTAATCTGACATCACAAAAGAGGAAAATCCCGATCATATCAGGCCTTAATTTGCCTTTTTATGGCCATAAAAGGACGGTTCAATACATCTCATACTTGGCCAACACCCCATCCAAACCGCCGTTACTCAGCAGCTTCTTCCAGGCGGGCTTGAGGCCGATCTTCTTCACCAGCTCCCGGTCACCGAAATAGAGATAGGCCGTGGAGCCGGTACATCTGTGCTTGAGAAAACTGCCCAGCTCCCCCACCAGGGCCGCGGCTTCCTCCTGGGCACCCAAGCGGACCCCGTAGGGCGGGTTGGCGACGATCACCGCATTGCTGATCGGCTCAAGTTCCTGGAAACGGCGGGTGTATACCTCCACCTCCTTGCCGTAGGGCAGCTGGCCGAGATTGATCCGCGCCGCCTTTACAGCCAATTTCGCGGCGTCGCTGCCTATAATCAGCCCCTCGGGCAAATCACGGATCAACGCATCCGCTTCAGCCTTTACTTGTCGCCAGACCTCGGGGGCAAAATCGGGCAAGCGCATGAAGCCAAAGCTCTCCCGCAGATAGGAAGCCGGAATTCGGCAATACCGCATCAGGGCCTCGCAGAGCAAGGTGCCCGAGCCGCACATCGGGTCAATCAGCTGGCGTTCCCCGTCCCACTGGGTCAGGTCGATGATCGCCGCGGCCAGGGATTCCTGGATGGGCGCTTCCACCGACTCCTGCCGGTAGCCCCGCCGGTGCAGGGATGCCCCCGAGGCGTCGAGGCTGATCACCGCCGTATTTTTATGGATATGAAGATTGAAAACCAGATCTGGGTTGCGCTTGTCCACGTTGGGCCGAGAACCGAATTTCTCCTGAAACTGATCGACGATGGCATCCTTGAGGCAGAGCGAGGCATACTGGGAATGGGTGATCAGGCTGTCGCTCACCGTGGCGGTGATGACAAAGGTCTGGTCCAGGCCGAAGAGCTCAAACCAGGGGATGGTCAGTGCGGTCTTGTAGAGATACTTGGTGCTATGGCAGTCGAAATGAAGGAGCGGGGCCAGGACCCTGGTGCAGATCCGGGTCTGGTAGACGATCCGGTACAGGGCCTCGGGGGTGGCGGTGAAATAGACGCCCCGGTACACCGGATTGATCTGGGTCGCGCCCAGGGCCGCCAACTCGCGCTCGGCAAGAGGCTCGACATTCTCCGCAACCTGGGCGAAGTAGCTGTTGTTCTTCTGATAGACAAAGGAGTCCGGCACCGTGACCTCGCGCAGCAAAATTAATTTGAGACAGGCATAATCCTGCCACCCCGAAAGATGTCGATGTTACATCGGAAAAAGCGGAAGCGCCAGTGGCAAAGTAATTACGACGAATGGACGAATCAGCTCCGGTTTTCTTCTCTTGCAATCCAGGAAAAGACCGGGTAACTCTGGCTGCGGAAAGTCAATTGCTTACCACACGTTTTTGGGAGAAAATACCATGGACTTCGACTCATTTGAACAAGCCTTGCATATCTGCATGACTGCCACCCCCGGCAGCGACGAGCAGGAGGCTGCTCTTATTTACTGCCTGGATAATGCCCCGCCCGAACTCAAGAACAAGATCGCCGATGCTCTGGCGCATTTTCACCAGAAGCAGAGCAGCGGCTGCGGCTGCGGCTGCAAACACGGCCACGACTGAATTCGAAAGTGCTCCCTTGCGCTATTTCTTCTGAAAAAGCGGAATAAACTCCCCGTAGCCTTCCTTTTCCAAATCGGCTACAGGAATAAAGCGCAGGGCTGCGGAATTCAGGCAGTAACGCAAGCCGGTGGGTTGCGGGCCATCATCAAAAACATGCCCCAGGTGGGAATTGCCTTCCCGGCTGCGCACCTCGGTCCGCTTGCCAAAAAGCCTCCGGTCTTCCCGCTCGACAATATTTTCCGGCTTCAGCGGCCGGATGAAACTCGGCCAGCCGGTGCCCGAGTCATACTTGTCCAGCGAGGAAAACAGCGGCTCACCGGAAACAATATCCACGTAGATGCCGTGCCGCTTGTTATCCCAGAATTCGTTCCTGAAAGACGGCTCGGTGCCCTCTTCCTGGGTGACCTTGTACTGCAAGGGGGTGAGCCGCTTGCGCAATTCCGCCTCGCTCCATTTCCTGGCACCACGTTTTTCATCCCCCCAGACCTTCTCCAAAAATTGATCCCTCCCCGAACCGCCGCGGTAAATGCGATAGCGAATGGGATTCTTTTTGTAATAATCCTGATGGTACTCTTCCGCCGGATAAAATGGGGTTGCCGCCAGGATCGGGGTCACAATGGGCTTGGCAAAAACCTTGCGGGCGTCCATTTCTTTTTTTGATTTTTCGGCCAGCTGCCGCTGCTCCTCGTCAAGATAAAAAACCCCCGAGGTGTAAGCGTGACCCCGGTCCACAAACTGGCCGCCGCTGTCGGTGGGATCAATCTGCCGCCAGAAGAGCTCCAGCAACTTCGGATAACTGACTTTTGCCGGATCATAGACGATCTCCACCGCTTCAATATGCCCGCCCGCCCCGTAATTCTCATAGCTGGGGTTTTTGGTCGTGCCCCCGATATAGCCGGAGGTAACGGAAAACACTCCGTCCATCTGCTCAAAGGGCTTTTCCATGCACCAGAAACAGCCCCCGGCAAAGATCGCCTTTGCCCGCTTCTCCGCGGCCGAGGCCTCCGGCGCGCTCAACAGGCTCAACAAGGCAAGGCCCAGCAAGAGCAGGCCCGCGTTCTCCACTATCTGTCCGATCATTTTCATATGCCACCTCTTTGCTTATTTTTTTCATTTTACCAAAAAATAAGCACAGACCGGAAAAAACAATCAGAAAAAGGCCGGTGGCAATACCTCCTCGGCCAGAAAGGCATCCAGCTCCTCCTGATCGTAAAAGGCACGCTCAAAGAAAAGCCCCTGACTCGGCGCGGTGTATTCCTTAAGCACCACTGGCACCTCCAGAAACTGACGCACCTCGGCCACGGTGAGCCGCCCCTTGCCGACCTCGGCCAACACCCCGACAATGCGGCGCACCATCTTCCATAAGAAATGCGAGCCCACGATGCGCAAGAGGATAAGATCCTCGGTCTCCGCGATCCGGGCCTGATGGACCATAACCAGCGGAGATTTCTTCTTGATCGCCTGGCGGTCGGTGAAGGAGGTGAAATCGTGCATCCCCACCAGGGTGGTCGCCGCCTCCTGCATGAACCCGGCGTGCAACGGCTCCGAAATCTGCCAGACATAATTCCGTCCCAGCGCCGTCTTGCGCTTGGCAATCCGGTAAAGATAGCTGCGACCGATGCAGTTGTGCCGGGCATGGAAGCGAGCCCCTGCCCTTTTGCACTCCATGATGGCGATATCCTTGGGCAAAAGGTCGTTCAGCCGCTCTCTGATCTCCTGCGGGCTGTGCTCGGTCTGCGCCTCCAGATGGGCGGCAAAGCGCAACCCATGCACCCCGGTATCGGTGCGGCCGCTGCCCTGCACATCTACCTCGCCTTCAAAAAGTTCGGCCGCCGCCGTGAGCAGGCTGCCCTGAATGCTTTTGGCGTCTGCCTGTTTCTGCCAGCCGCTGTAACGGCCGCCGTCAAACTCCAGGGCCAGTTTGAATCGTTTAGGGTGTTCGCTCATGGTTATGGTCTCTTAAAGAATCATCTTAAAAATCTAGAGGCGCGGGGAAAAACTCTATGGGGGATGGGCAAACTTCGACTACAAGATAAAGCCATCTCAAGCCAGGCGGGCAGGGTTGCTCGAGACGCTTTTTGAGAACTTTGCGCAACACCGCCTTGATGCTCCCGTCGAGGGCGTTACACTCCGCCAGTTCTTCCGGCATAAATTTGAGCCGGTACTTCGGGATACCTGGAGCGACTTCAGATTTTGTCAATATCGCCCTCTATGGCCGTATCTTTATACTCCAGTCGCTGGCGTACAAGCTCAACCAGATCCAGGTCGACCAACTTCTCGACCAAGGCTTCGAAAAGCTTAGGGGTGACCATATAAAAAGCAGGACGGTTGTGATTGAGTACCGCCACCGGCTTTTCGCCTGCGGAGCGTAGTACCTGCGCCGGGTTCTTCTTGAACTCGGACATGCTGATCGAGTAGTCGGCGTAGATCGTATCCATACATTCCCTCCTTGAATTATCAGCTACAAATATAGCTCTGATTATGGCCATTTTCAAGGAAAAAACAGGAAACAGTTACAGGGGGGCTGCAAGAAAAGCGGCGCACTCATCTCTGCCTGAGGAGGGGCCAGGGGAATGTCCCTTTACCAACAAAGCAGGCTGGCGGCATTGATCCGCCGTCAACCCGCACATTCTTATTCCTTCGGGCTGTACGTCCTGATCGTTTCGATGCTGCTCCAGTCATAGTAGGTATTGATGTTTTTGCCGTCCTCCCCGTCTTCCGAGATGCGGACAAACTCCCCCATGAAGATCACTGCGGACTCGTACATCTTCCCCTCGTTGATCTGCAGGGTGACGCCCTTACGCAGCTTCCGCGACATCGTGCCGTGAACCGGCATTGAGGCATATTCCAGAATCTTCTCCCAGGTCGCCTTCATTCTTTTCTCTCCTCTTTAAGGTTGTTGCGTTTCGCTCTTCGGCAAAACAGCAAGAGAACCACCTCGCCTCATACCCACCAGATCTGCCGTTTGGCCGGGTTGCCGTTTTTTTCAAAGACATCTCCCGACTCCTTGAGTACCGCGTCAAGCTCCTCTACGGTGAAATGGTAGCCATCTTCCGCCGCCAGGGCGACAAACTCTTCCCTGGTGCCGGGGACGTCATATTTGGCTCGCAAATGTTTATCTCCGCCACCGGCAACAAGCAATGCCTCTACCTCTTTTCTCGCCATGGTCGTTCTCCTTATTATGAAATAATTGGGTTGTAAAATTAATCTCCGTTGCCAGCGCGGCGAGGCAAAGTCCGCGTCGCCCGCTCTTTCAACAATCGGCAACAGAGGTCATGACTCGCGACTGAACTTCAAGGGCCAGGGTGAGCATGCCGCCTATCTGCTCCATGGTCGGGTGGCTGATGGAGTAGCTCTCTATCTCGCAGATATCCTGAAATCCATCCAGGCTCTTGAGCTCTTCGCCAAGCCCCGCCAGTTCGCCGGGCAGAAACTCGTCAATGGCCTCCACCAAATCATGCATGGTGTGGTTATACGGCAGCTTACCGCTTTTCATTAGCAAGGCCATGATCAGTTTCTCAATGGCCATTGCCACCAGATTATACAGAATCGCGGTGGTGAAGGCCTCTTTCCGCCGGACATAGGCATTGTTGGCCGTGGACAGAAACTGATTGCCCTCCCGCAGAAACTCATCCCATCCGTTGATGGGTTCGCTGTGGAGAGCGGGAAACCCAGCCAGGTTGGCAATTGCATCCTTGCATGATTCCGGCATGATTCTCCCTCATTGTTTAAGCCATCGTGCAAAAATAACCTGTGCTATTGGATATCGTACACGGCATAAGGAGCCGTATCGCAACAATCTGGAGAGTACAGGTTCTTTCTTAACGGCTCCTAAATTCGTCTGCGTTGGCAGATAAGCTCCGTGGACTCCCAGCCGAGCTTACGATAAAATTCCAAGGCCGAGGCATTGTTCCTGTCGGCCAGGAGCTGAAGGCGCCCGATTTTTCGGACGGCAGCCCACTTCTCCAAGGCTGCCAGCAATTCCCGTCCAATTCCTTTCCCTTGCCATGGTTCGGCAACCACCACATCCTCCACCAGAAGGGCGAAGCCTCCCTCTGCCGTGGAGATGGTCAGTTGCCCGGAACACATGCCGATAACCCGGCCCGCCGCCTCGGCAACCAGAAGAATCGCCGCCTCGTTGGCCAACAGCATCGCCAGCCCCTGGCGCTGCCGGGCTGCGTCAAAATCAAAGTCCGCCTCGATACCAAAAAGAATCCGGAGCAGACCCACCAAGGCATCGAGGTCGTCAGGCCTGGCGGGTCGTATCACTGCGTGAGCCATGTGTCTCTCTCGGCTCAATCAGTGAACTCGATACGGATAGAATCCTCCCCATCCGGGGCCAGGGTGTAATGCCCCTCTCGGGTACAATGCATGGCCTGCTTGAGAGCGGCCTCCTGCAACCGCTCTATATCTCCCCACACCGTGGCCTCGTCCGCCTCGCTGTTCACGTGGACCGCGATCTCATGGTCGTTGTCGGTAAACTGGAGCAAAAAGGAGTTGTGCTCCAGAAAGACCAGATCATCATAGGCATAGGAGATACCCATCCCTGCCGCCTCGACCATGGTTTTTACCAGCCCCAGGGGTTTTAGACTCATGGTGTTTTCCTCCCTCCGGACGGTTTCATGAACTCTTCTTTTGCTCTCCGCCTAAGCGGTGATCAAATAGTCGGCGGCGGGCTCGCCATCCTCAAGGCCGTCCAGGATCGCATCAATCGCCTCTTCGCTGTCCACGCCCTTGAACCACCAGTTCTCCGGCTGGATCACCATTATGGGCCCGGAGTCGCATTGTTTGAGGCAGGTGGTGGCGCTGATAAGGCAGTCCAGCCCCCGGTCGAGCACCTCTTCTTCGATGTATTGCAGGAACCCTTCGGTCTGCTTGTGGCAAATGCCCTTCTTGTCACCGGAAACCCGGAAGCTCTGGCAAACGATTATCTGACGCGCTGGTATGGCCATGTTATATTTCTCCTCTCTGTTACTCTTGGTTGTGATGGTAACTATTCAGCAGCGCCGCTTCGCTGCTGTCGTATCTGCCAGGCAGAAGCCTGCGAAGTGTGCTGTTGCACACAAGCAGGCCGATGACAAGTAAGCAAGCCTGCGAGACTCCGAAGCAGATGCGGTGCTGCTCGATAGTTACCTGTTTTTCCCTTTCCTGCCGCCGCCATACAATACATCAACCGAACCTTCGACATTGTCCTCCAGCAAAAGCACCGCCAGACCGTGGCTGCTTAAAATCTCCCGCGGCTTTTGTCCGGCGCTGGTGGCGAGGAGGACAAAACAATCCCCCAGGATTTCGGCCACCTGCAACCAGCGGTTGTCGCCGTTGCCGGGTTCGGGCAAATCCCTGGCCTCAAGCAGGCAGGCCAGACCGTCTTCCCTCGAGCCATAGATCAGGGCCTTAATGGCCTGGCCGAGATGAAGATCGATATCCATGCCATTGGAGCTGAGTACGGCCACGTTGGGCCTGGCCGCTGTCGGCTTGGGCAGGCCAGGGCCGTTTTTGCCGGACCTGGGCACAGCCTCGCCTAAAATCGCCTCTTCCGGCAGACAGACCACGGTCATCTGCCCAGCAACCTTCCTGATCAGCGCCGCCATTACCTCCGGCGCAGGCGGCAGCAGTTTCACTTCCGGATCAAGCCAGCCCTTGCCGGGCAGCAGACTAATGGACTCCGCCCCGAGGGCGGAACCCAGGCGGGCAATCTCTTCCACTTCCTGTTCATTGATTCCGGCATACACCGTGGTCCGGATACAAACCGTAAAGCCTGCCGCCTTGCAGGCGGCTATCCCCTTGGTCTGCTCCGTAATCAGGATATCCGCCCCCTCTGCCAAGGGAATGCTCCGCTTGCCCGGCCTAATCCAGGTGTAGATCTTTTTGACCGTTTCCGGGCTGATTGCATCCAGCAGCAGAGTAACCCTTGCAACGCCGTGTTCGGCCAATAAACCGGCCTGCTCGGCAAGACCAAGCCCCATGGTCGTTACGCCCACGGACAATCCGGGATAATGCTCCCGCAGGCCGGCCAGAATCCCCAGGGTCATGGCCGGGGTGGCCAGAGGGTCTCCAGGGCCGTTGAGATCAAGACCGGCGATGGTCTTTCCCTGGGCCG
Source organism: Deltaproteobacteria bacterium RIFOXYD12_FULL_56_24 (assembly GCA_001799285.1). GTDB lineage: Bacteria > Desulfobacterota > Desulfobulbia > Desulfobulbales > Desulfurivibrionaceae > Thiovibrio. Next base: position 49,051 of record MGTD01000048.1, on the reverse strand, counting down.
CCAGATCCGCAAGCCAGGTAAGCGCCCCCTGCAGGGAAACCGCCTGGGGCAGTTTGTCCTCGCCGCAAAAACGAATCCTGGCCGCAGCCTGGGGGGCCACCGGCAGGCTAAGCCACTCGGGAATACTGCAGCAGCAGCCCTGCCTGGTTTCGGGAAAAGGAATAATGGTCACATCGTCCTCCTCGGAAGGGCATAGGACCTATAGGATTTATTGGCCCTATGCTTTTACAGCCTGGGCTTTTTCTAAAGCACCAGCTCGAATTTCGTTTCCGAGTCGTCCCGGTCCTTACGGTCGAGCAAAACTCCGAGGATCTTCTCCAGCAACCTCAAGCCCCCCTTGTAGCCCACGGTGGGAAAATACTGGTGCCCCTGCCGGTCTAGGATCGGGAAGCCCCAGCGTACATAGGGAATGTCTTCGTCCCTGGCAATATACTTGCAGTAAGTGTTACCGATGATCAGGTCCACCGGCTCGTTCTTGATCCACTGATGGAGCAGGAACATATCCCCCTTGGCCCGGACGTTGACCTCGCAGCCCATGTCCTTGGTGATCTCCTTGATACGCTTCTCAAATTTGTTGCCAGGGGTACCGGTGACAATGTGAATTGGTTTCATGTCCATGGAGACCAGAAACTCGGTCATGGCAATAAGCTGATCCGGATCACCCACCAGGGCCACCTTCTTACCGTAGAGGTACTGGTGCATATCGGAAATCATATCGACCAGCTGCCCACGTTCGTAGGCGATCTCCTCGGGTATCGTTACCCCGGCAATGGTACGCAGGGCATCGATGAAACGATCCGTGGCCATGAGACCAAAAGGCATATCCAATATCGAACAGGGCACCTTATGCTTGGTATCGAGGGTACGGGCCGCATCGGCCGAGCACCATTCGCCTAAAGCCAGAGTGCCGAGGGAGTCGCCTGTACTCTGGAGCTCGGCCACGGTGGTGCCGCCATCGGGGAACATCTTATACTCTCCTGACAGAGGGCCGTTGAGCACCCCGGAGGTATCCGGAAAGAGGATGGTCTTGACTCCGATTATGGCGGTCAGCCGCTTGATCTCCTCCATATCGCAAGGCTCCACCCAGCCGGGGATGATGTTGACCTTGCCGTTCTTCTTACCCTTGGGCTCTGCCATCTCAGCCATGGACTTGACCATGTTGGAAAAACCGGTGACATGGGACCCAGCATAGCTCGGGGTGGAGGCACTGATCACATACTTACCCTCCGGGATCGTGCCCTCCGCGTGTGCCTTTTTCTTCATCTGAGGCAGATCGTCGCCGATGGTCTCCGAGAGACAGGTGGTGTGGATGGCAATCACCTCGGGATTATAGACAGTGAAAATATTATTGATGGCCTGCAGCATGTTAGCCTGACCGCCGAATACCGAAGCACCCTCGGTAAACGAGCTGGTAGTGGCGGAGATCGGCTCCTTGTAATGCCTGGTCAAGGCGCTGCGATGATACGCGCAGCAGCCCTGGGAGCCATGGCTGTGCGGCAGGCATCCGTGGACGCCAAGAGCCGCGTACATGGCGCCGATGGGCTGGCAGGTCTTGGCCGGATTAATGGTCAAGGCTGTGCGCTCGGTTATTTCAGTAGGTGTATGTCGTAAGAGCATGGTCGTATCCTCAATTGGGGAGTGAAAAGCGAAGAGTGGAGAATGATAAATTTATCTCCGCCACCCTCCACTTTTCACTTTTCATTTTTAACTCTCAACTCGGCGTAGCCGTCTCACTCCCAGTTAAACGACCCTGAGAGCTGGGGGTTCTTCTGCCAGGGAGCTTTCATATGGCTCCAAACCTTGGAGTTCACCAAGCGATCGATCTCCTCGTAGAAGTTGACGGCCCCGACAAAACCAGCATAAGGGCCGCCGGAGTCATAGCTGTGAAGCTGCTTCATGGGCACACCAAGTTTCTGGATGGAATACTTCTCTTTAACGCCGGCGCAAAAAAGATCCGGCTTCATGATTTCCACCAGTTTTTCTGCCTCGTACTGGTTAAGATCGTCGATAATCAGAGTGCCTTTGTCCATATCCATTGCCAAGCCGTCATACTGCTTAAACTTGTAACCCGCCTGGTCGAGGGCCTGAAGCTCCTGGTCGCTTTTGCGCGGTCGGTAGCGGCCTTCGTCCGCTTCGACCTCGAGCTCCTCGATGTTACGGCTATCAGCATCAAGTTTGATGTTGGGCAGCACCTGGCGGCCTTCGTAGTCATCCTGATGGCCAAACTCATAGCCCGCCGAGATGGTCTTCATGCCAAGTTCATCAAAGAGCTCCTTGTAATGGTGGGCCCGAGAACCGCCGACAAACATCATGACCGTCTTTTCTTCGGTGCGGGGCAGGATATTGAGCAGCGCAGCTTCAACGGCAGGCATCTCTTCAGCGATAACTTGTTCAACCTTGTCGATAAGCTCTTGTTCGCCGAAGTAGCCGGCAATCTTGCGCAGCGACTTGGCCGTGGCCTTGGCGCCGATGAAATTCACCTTGACCCAGGGAATGCCGTACTTGGTCTCCATCATGTCCGCCACATAGTTGATGGAGCGGTGGCACATAACCGCATTGAGGTCCGCGGTATGGGAGGAGACAAACTGGTCATAGGTGGAGTTGCCGGAAAAGGTCGAGATGCAGGTGATGCCGCATTTCTTGAGGATCCGGTCAATCTCGAAACCGTCGCCGCCGATGTTATACTCACCCAGCAGGTTGATCTTATACTTGCCCGGTTTCACCTCGTCATTCTGACCGACAAGATGGCGAAAAACCTGATTGTTGGCAATATGATGGCCGGCAGACTGGCTGACCCCCTTATAGCCTTCACAGGAAAAAGCGAAGACATTACAGTCACCGAATTTCTCCTTCATGTTCTTGGTGACCGTGTGGATATCATCACCGATCAAACCAACCGGACAGGTGGCAAATACGGCGATTGATTTAGGATGAAAGAGGTCGTAGGCCTCTTGGATCGCCTGGGCCAGCTTCTTTTCACCGCCAAAGATGATATCTTGCTCCTGCATATCCGTGGAAAAGCAGTAGTTCATGTAATTTTCACCGTCAGGACCGGCATCGGTCTGATTCCGCCTTGTCAGCCAGGCATAGAAGCTACAGCCGATAGGGCCATGAACTAAGTTGACGATGTCACGAGTGGGCCCCATGATAACGCCTTTGCAACCGGCGTATGTGCAACCGCGCATAGTCATGATCCCCGGAATAGTCCGCACGTTTGCAGTGAGCGCAGGGGTATCATTCTGCAGGGCCTCGTTGATCATTATCTGCTTGGCGCGTTTGCGGGCCACCTTAGGCGGATACTTCGAAAGAAGTTCTGCCTTGATGTCGGTCGCATCCCACTGCACCATCTTTTTTTTCGTTGCTGTAGCCATTATCTCTCCCCCTATAAGATGGACTTAACGCCCACCTCTCCAGTCCTGACCCTGACGGCATCGCTTATCGGCAAGACAAACACCTTGCCGTCGCCCGGCATACCGGTCTGGTTTATGTTGATAATTGTCTGCACGACGCAAGCCACCTGCTTGTCTTCTACTACCACGGTAACCAGGCGTTTCGGGTAGAGCTTGCCTTTTTCCCCAAGCAGGGAAGCGGCCTCTTCATACCCTTGTTCCGCACCCTCCAAAACATGGGGATTGACAAACCCCTTGCCGCGACCGTGAGCCTCATGGGCAAAGAAGGCGTCAATCCCGCAATCGGTAAGAGCCTGCTTGGTCTGGTTCATCATATTGATACGCACAATAGCGATCACTTCTTTCATGCCGGCACCCCCTCTGAGGCGGCGGCCTCCTTGGCACCTGAACTAATGGTGTAGGCTTCCTCCACCTCGCTGACAAAAATCTTACCATCACCAAATGCACCTTTGCCTTTGGTGCGGGCCGTATCCATTACGGTTTGAATGACGAAGTCCTTGTCTGCCGCATTGACTACACTCATCAGCATGACCTTGGGGAGCTCGTCATAGGTGACCTCGCCGATTTTAATACCGCGTTGTTTGCCGCGACCAGCAACGGCATATTTGGTGACGGCCGGAAAACCCGCATCCATGAGAGCCGCCAAAACTGCATCTGCCTTTTCAGGGCGAATAATTGATCGAATCATAATCATCATAGCCGTATCTCCATGCTTGCCGGCGGGTGCTGTCACCTGACCGGTAATTTTGAAATTTATCGTAACTGCTCAGCAGCACCACATCTGCTTTGTCATCGGCCTGCTCATGTGCGAACAGCACACTTCGCAGGCCTCTTGGTCGGACACTTCTGCCGACGACTGACACGCGCATCTGCGGCACTACGGAGCAGTTACATTCTGTGGCTTTTGTTTAATTCCGGCATCAAGCTGAGTAGTTACAATTTATCTAAAATAATATTGGCGAAGGTATCAGACAGCTTCCATCAAACCGTACTCCATGAGTAACTCTTCAAGCACTTCGATTTCCATGGGGGTGGGGATGACTAAATCTTTGTTTCCGTCAATGGCCTTGGCTAAACCCCGATAGACATCGGCCTGAGGCACTTCAGGATTCCATTCGAGAACCGTCTTGCGATTAATCTCGGCTCGCTGCACATCGTTATTTCTAGGGACAAAATAGATCATTTTGGTGCCGAGTTTTGCCGCGAATTTCTCGATCATCTCTGCTTCATTGTCCACGGCGCGTGAGTTACATATCAAGCCACCCAAGCGAACAGAACCAGAGGCGGCGAACTTAACGATACCCTTACTGATATTATTGGCCGCATACATGGCCATCATCTCACCGGAAACAACGATGTAAATTTCTTCCGCTTTACCATCGCGAATCGGCATGGCAAAACCACCACAAACAACATCGCCAAGAACATCATAAAAGGCATAATCCAACCCTTCTGATTCTTCGTAGGCGCCGAGGGATTCAAGCATATTGATGGAGGTAATAATTCCACGACCAGCACAACCGACCCCCGGCTCAGGTCCACCGGACTCAACACACCAGGTGTTGCCGTATCCTCTTTTGCGGATATCATCAAGTTCAACGTCCTCACCCTCCTCACGCAGGGTGTCAAGGACCGACTTCTGGGCCAGTCCGCCTAACAACAGCCTTGTCGAGTCGGCTTTCGGGTCGCAACCAACAACCATGATTTTCCGACCTAATTCAACCAAACCTGCTACTAAATTCTGGGTGGTGGTTGACTTGCCGATTCCGCCCTTTCCGTAAATTGCCACCTTGCGCATCTTTAATCCTCCTTGCTCTGTTCTGTATTGAATATGGGTTTCAAATTTCATTGCCATACGTTGCCGTCGGATGCTGCTATCGCAAGGTGTGTGCCAGAGCGTGGCTAAACCGGTTTTTTTCGATAACATCCTGATATTAGGAGTTTTATTTAAGAAATTAACAACATTGTCCGCCGTACTACCTGTTCGCTTTTGTAAACTTGGTTACAAAACGGAAGGTCGGATGCCACTTTGGAAAATGAGCTGAGAAGGGAATTTACTTACATTTATGTTGTTAAGCAAAAAACTGCCCTCCCAAAATGTAACTTTTTTTGCGTGGGCAGGCCAACTTGCTGCATGACTACGGCTAATATATTTATTTTTAATTTCAAATAGTTATATATTATACTAATTCATAATGTTACATTTTTGAAGCATTGGAACATTTTTTGCTTAACCATCTACCTGAAAACCAGCGATTTAAATTTCAATCCCAGCACGCACCAGCAGAGGCGGACCAAGCCCATGCCCAAACCAGACTACCCCACCGAACGCCTTGAACTGCAGGCTCTCTATCAGATAAGCCAGCTCATCGGCTCCGCCCTGGACATCAGGAAAACCCTGGCCGAAATATTGGAGATCCTGCACGACACCCTGCGCATGGAGCGAGCCACCCTGGTCCTGCAGGAAGAAGGCGGTGAGCACCTTTCCATTGCCGCCTCCTACGGCCTCAGCAAAGTGGAGGAGAAACGAGGCATCTACCGGCCCGACGAAGGGGTGATCGGCCGCATCTTTCAAAGCGCCTTTCCTTTTGTAGTGCCGGACATTCACCGCGAACCGCTCTTTTTGAACCGGACCGGCGCCCGCGCCAATCTTCCAAAGGGAGAAATCTCCTTTATCGGCGTCCCGGTCATGCTGCCGGAGGGACCGGTCGGCGTCCTTTCGGTGGATCGCCTGTTCGGCCAGGAAATATCCCCGGAGGAAGACATTCGCTTTCTCACCGTGGTCGCCATGCTCATTGCCCAGTTTTTGCGGCTGCACAAGGCGGTCTCCCACAAACAGCAGGTCCTGGTGGAGGAAAACCTGCTGCTCAAAAAAGAGCTGCGCAGCCGTTACAACCTGCACAATATCATCGGCCAGTGCAAGCGAATCCAGGATGTGTACAACTACATCGACAAGGTGGCGCCCAGCCGGGCCACCGCCCTGCTCCTGGGCGAATCCGGCACCGGCAAGGAGCTGGTCGCGCGGGCCATCCACCAGGCAAGCCCGCGCGCCGACAAGCCCTTTATCAAGATCAACTGCGCGGCCCTGCCGGAAAATCTTCTGGAAAGCGAGCTGCTCGGTCACGAAAAGGGCGCCTTCACCGGCGCGGTCGGCCTAAAGAAAGGGCGCTTCGAACTGGCCGACGGCGGCACCATCTTTCTCGACGAAGTGGGGGAGCTGCCCCTGCCTCTGCAAGCCAAGCTACTCAGGGTGCTGCAGGAGCAGGCGTTCGAGCGGCTGGGCGGCACCCAGACCATCACGGTCAATGTCCGGGTCATTGCCGCCACCAACCGCATCCTGGAAGAATGCGTTGAGCAGGGGAGTTTCCGGGCAGATCTTTTTTACCGCCTCAGCGTGGTTCCCGTGGTACTGCCGCCGCTCAGGGAGCGCAGGGAAGACATCCCCCTGCTCCTCGACCACTTCCTGCGGGAGAGCAACCGCATGAACAAACGGGAAGTACGCCTGTCCAGCCCGGTGGTTCAGCTTCTCTGCAGCTACTCCTGGCCCGGCAACGTCCGCGAACTCCAGAACCTTATCGAGCGGCTGGTGATCATGGCGGACAGCGACGCCATCGTATCTCGAGAGCTGCCCAGTTATATCACGGCAGAACCGGAAACAGAGATGTTAGCCCCGCCATCCTGCCGCCTTGCCCCGCCTCTCGCGGAAGGGCCGGGACCGACCGGCGTGCCGCTGCCCGGCAAAGCCACGCACAAGTCCTTGAAGGATATGGAAAAGGAAGAGGTGGTCGCGGCCCTGCGGCGGCACGGATGGGTGCAGGCCAGGGCAGCCCGGGAGCTGGGCCTGACCCAGCGCCAGATGGGCTACCGCATCAAGAAATACGATATTGTCCTGCCGGATTTTTCCCACTAAAAAAGCCGGGTTTTCCCACGCAAGGGAAAACCCGGCTTACATTTTTAGCGGCCTGTTCCCTTACAGAACAATCAAGAGATAAGGCTTAGATAATCACGGAAAAACTGCTGAAAATCGTCGGAAATCCGCGTCCGCAAGCGCCTGGCCTCGGCCAGCAGATCGGCGGGCCGCACCACCAGGGAGCGAAACGAGGCCAGCCACTGCCAGTCCTGTTCCAGCCAGTGGCTGATATCCTCGGCATCCGCGGCCTGGTTGTCAAACTGCAAGCCGAGGATGTGCGGTCGCTGCTCAAGGGAAAAGGCCTCCACCTGGCATTGCTCCGAGGTGGCGAGCAGAGAGAAATGTTTGGGCAACGGCTCCAGCACCATCTGGCTGTGCCACTTGAACATGGGCAAGGCCTTGCCGAGATTCCTGAAGGCCGGGTACTCCCGGCCATCGTGAGTGAGATGCCCCTGAACAAAGCCGATGCTCGGCTTGAAGTTCGGCCCGATCTGGGCGCCGAGTACCGAGGCCAGCAGTTGATGACCGAGACAGAAGCCTAGAATAGGCTTGTCCGCACCGATCGCCCTTTTGATGAACCGTTTTTCCTCTACGAGAAACGGGTATTTCTCCTCCTGATCGACACTGGGTGAACCTCCCAAAAGAATGATCGCCCCGTAATCGTTGAAGTCGGGGATCCAATCCTGCCAGACCTTGACGAGATCAAAATCGAGCCGGTGCCTGGTGAACGCCTCAAGAAGCAGTCGCCCGGGTCCGGCCCAAGGGGTATGTTGCAAAACGAGGAGTTTCATTTTTTTTGTTTTCAGAGTGATTCTTCAAGAAAGGAATCCCGGGACCGGAGAGGTGGCCCCCTTCGGTCCCGGGATTATTATTGTTCGGAAAAACAAGCTAGACGTTTTTAATCTCAAAGCCGGCATATGCTTCCATGCCGTGCTCACCTACATCCAGCCCCCTCATCTCCTCTTCCGCATCAACCCGGATACCAAGGGTAACCTTCAAGAGAAAAAAGATGACAAAAGCAGCGGGAAAGCAGGCTGCGCCGTAGGCAGCCACCCCGATCAACTGGGTCGTAAAGGAATGGGCCGCGCTGAAAATTCCCACCGCCAAGGTGCCCCAGATACAGCAGACGAGATGGACGGAAAGAGCGCCGACCGGATCATCAAGCTTTACCCGATCAAAGATCATGACCGAAGCAACAACCAGAAGTCCGGCAATAAAACCGATCACCACGGAATTCATCACGCTGACCACATCGGCGCCAGCAGTAATCCCGACCAATCCGGCAAGCACCCCGTTAAGGGCCATGCTCAGATCCGGCTTTTTCTGGATCATCCAGCTCAGGATGACGGCGCCGGCCAAACCGGCGGCGGCGGCAAGACAGGTGGTTACAAAAACAAAGGATACCAAGGCAGGATCGGCAGATAGCACCGAGCCACCGTTAAAGCCAAACCAGCCAAGCCAGAGCATAAAAACACCAATGGTTGCCAGGGGCATGCTATGGCCCATGATCGGTTTAATGCTATTACCGACATACTTGCCAAGACGGGGTCCGAGCAGCATCACTGCGGCCAGCGAGGCCCAGCCGCCCACGGAATGGACCAAAGTCGAACCGGCGAAGTCATAAAATCCCATAGCGTCCAGCCAGCCTTTACCCCACTTCCAGCTTCCTACCCAGGGATAGACCAGTCCCACATAGATTATGGTAAAGATCAAGAAACTGTGCAGCTTAACCCGTTCGGCAACCGCCCCGGAAACGATGGTAGCCGCAGTGGCTGCAAACATGGCCTGAAAGATGAAATCGGTCCAGTAGGTGTAAATCCCCACCCCGTCCTTTCCGGCAACCATCATGTTCTCCGGATCTACCCCGATACCAAAACCGGAGAAACCAAAAATGCCCGGAATGGAAAAATCACCAGGGTACATCAAGTTGAAACCAATCACCGCGTAGGTCAAAAGCCCGATGGCCACAATGGCGGTATTCTTGAAAAGGATGTTGACCGTGTTTTTCGACCGGCACAGCCCGGCCTCAAGGGTGGCAAAACCGAGATGCATGATAAACACCAGCAAGGTGGCCACCATCATCCAGGTATTATTGACAACATAAAGGGCGGTTGCGCCAGTGACTTCGGCAGCTTTAACGGCAACTTCCGCAGTAGCGCTGGCTGCTTCGACCGCGGGGGCAGCAACTTCGGCGACAGCGCCGGCAACCTCGGCGACGCCCTCCGCGCCCAGGGCGGTCCCGGCCAGGGCAACCATAGCCATGGTCAGGGGCAGGACCATTTTTTTTGCAATAGACATGTTCATTGAAATATCCTCATGGGTTGATTTGATGTCACTCATAATACTTCCCTAAATGGCCTCCTTGCCCGTTTCTCCCGTCCTGATCCGGCAGATGGTATCCACCGGCAAGACGAAAATCTTGCCGTCGCCGATCTTGCCGGTCTTGACCGTCTTGACAATGGTCTCCACCACCTTGTCCACCATCTCGGCCGCAACCACGATCTCCACCTTGACCTTGGGGATGAAATCCACCACGTACTCCGCACCTCGGTAAATCTCCGTATGCCCCTTTTGCCGGCCGAAACCCTTCACTTCCGTAATCGTCATCCCCTGAACGCCAAGGTCAGCCATGGCTGCTTTCAGGTCATCAAGCTTGAATGGCTTGATTATCGCCTCGATCTTCTTCATTCCACTTCCTCCTTTTAGCCAAAATCATCATGAAAATTCCCCACGCTTACCAGCGAGTGTGATACTCTTGGCTCACCGATTATTCAAAGAGCGTGCCAGCAACTAAAAAGAATGGAGCAAAACGCATAACATATCGATATAAAACAAATTAAACAGGAAGATGAAAACTGGCCAAGAAATTGCCTTACGCAAAATACGATACATTTATGTTAATAAATTATGATGAAGATCTCTTTTTTGTTACATTTTTGGCAATAAAAACAAACTACATAATCCTTTTCATTTGATGGCGAGCATTATCGGTGTCGGGGGCATTTAGGTGAATGGCCAAAAAACCCTTGACGTGACATGGGGGATAAGTCAAATATGCGTTTAACTTATCTTTTAACAATCCACCCTCACACTTCCTCAAAAGAATACCGCCCATGAAAAAACGCCTCCTTCTTTCCCTCCTCGGCCTGCTGCTGGTGGTCGGTATCCTTGCCGGCATCAAGGGGTTACAGATCTTCAAAATGGTGAAGAGCGGCAAGAGTTTCACCCCACCGCCCGAAACGGTAACCACGGCCCAGCCCCACCCGGAGTCCTGGGAGGCCACCCTGCCCGCCGTAGGCTCGCTGGAAGCAGTGCAAGGCGTGACCGTTGCCGCCGAGCTGCCCGGCAAGGTGACGCGCCTTGCCTTTACCCCTGGCACCTGGATAAAGGCGGGCAGCCTTCTGCTCCAACAGGATACTTCTTCCGAGAAGGCGCAACTCCAGGCGGCTGAAGCGGAGGCAGCCCTGGCCAAGGCCAATTTCGAGCGACTCCGTCTCCTCATCGAGACTAACGCCGTTTCCAAGGCAGCCTACGATGACGGAGAGGCGAAATTCAAGCAGGCGATGGCCCAGGCCGATACGATCCGGGCCGCCATCGCCAAAAAAACCATCCTGGCCCCATTCTCCGGCCGTCTCGGCATCCGGTTGGTCAATCTGGGGCAGAGCCTCAAGGAAGGCGAGCCCATTGTTTCCCTCCAAGCCATGGATCCGATGTTTATCAATTTCATGCTGCCCCAGCAGGAGCTGGCCAGAGTCAAGCCGGGCCTGCCGGTGCGGATAACCTCCGACGCCCTGCCCGGCCGGACCGTGGCCGGCAAGATCACCGCCATCAACCCGCAGGCGGACAGCGCCACCCGCAATGTCCGGGTGCAGGCCACCGCGGCCAACAAGGACGAACGCTTGCGCCCCGGCATGTTCGCCACGGTGGCCGTAGTGCTGCCCGGCAAAACCCAGGTGTTGGCCATCCCCGCCACCGCCGTACTCCCCGCCCCTTACGGCGATTCGGTCTTCGTGGTGGAAGAGCGGCAAGAAGAAAAGAGCGGCAAGACCGGCCTGGTGGTACGTCAGCAGTTTGTCCGCCTCGGAGAAAGCCGCGGTGATTTCGTCGCCGTGCTTTCCGGCCTTGAAGATGGGGCCACCGTGGTCAGTACCGGCGTGTTCAAGCTGCGCAACGGCCAGCAGGTCGTAATCGACAATGCCCTGAACCCGAAATTCAGCCTGAATCCCACGCCGGACAACAGTTGAGCCCCTGTAAACCAATCACGGGGAAGCCCACAAAGGTCAAATAACCACGAAACCACCCTTCGGGTATAAGTTTCGTTTTGAGCAGACAAGCTGCTCAACTCAACTAAAAACGGCCACAGGGTGCCGCAGGTTGCGGCAAGCGGGTTGGCGATGCGTACTTTTGTACGTGAGCCGGACCGATCGCCGCAAGATGTGGTGCCCTGTGACCGCTTACGAGCCCCTGAGTAAAGACCCATGAAATTTACCGATCTTTTCATCCGCAGCCCCGTGCTTGCCCTGGTAATCAGCCTGCTCATTATCATTGCCGGATTGCAGGCGTTTCGCTCCCTCAATGTCCGTCAGTTTCCCCGAAGCGAGAACGCGGCAGTTACTGTGACCACTGTCTATGTCGGGGCCAATGCCGAACTGGTGCGGGGCTTTATCACCACCCCGCTGGAACGGGCTATTGCCGCAGCCGACGGCATTGATTACCTGGAATCACAGAGCAGCCAAGGCGTCTCCACCATCTCCGTCCGCCTGAAACTCAACTACGACGCCACCAAGGCCCTGGCCGAGATTGGTGCCAAGGTTGATCAAGTCCGCCGGGACCTGCCGCCCGAGGCAGAGGTGCCGATAATCAACATCGAGTCGGCGGACAGCAGATTTGCCGCGGCCTATCTCAGCTTCACCTCCGAGGTTCTTACCCAGAACGAAATAACCGATTACCTGACCAGGGTAGTGCAACCCCGGCTTTCCGCCATCCAAGGCGTGCAGCGCGCCGATGTTCTAGGCGGCCGCACCTTTGCCATGCGTATCTGGCTCAAGCCCGAGCGCATGGCCGCCTACAACATCAGCCCGGCCCAGGTGCGCAAGGCCCTGGCCGCCAACAACTATCTGGCCGCCCTTGGCAACACCAAGGGCTCCCTCATCCAGGTCAACCTCACCGCCGACACCAATCTGCGTTCGGTGGCGGAATTCAAGCGGTTGGCAATCCGGGAAGAGAACGGGGCCACTGTCCATCTGGAAGACATCAGCGACGTCTCGCTCGGCGCGGAAAACTATGACGCAGAGGTCCGCTTTTCCGGCCAAACCGCCACCTTCATGGGGATCTGGCCCCTGCCCAACGCCAATTCCCTGGACATGATCAAACTGGTCCGCACGGAAATGGCGGCCATTGAAAAAGATCTGCCCACCGGCCTCAAAGGGCGCATCGCCTACGATGCCACGGCCTACATCGACGATGCCATCAACGAGGTGTTGAAGACCTTGGGCGAAACCCTGCTCATCGTGATCGTGGTCATCTTCCTCTTCCTCGGCTCCCTGCGCTCGGTGCTGATTCCGGTAGTGGCCATCCCCCTGTCCCTGATCGGCGGCCTTTTTCTGATGCAGGTCTTCGGCTTTAGTATCAATTTGCTCACTTTGCTGGCCATCGTCCTCTCGGTGGGGCTGGTGGTGGACGATGCCATCGTGGTGGTGGAAAATGTCGAACGCCACCTCAGTCAAGGCAAGTCGCCGCTGGACGCAGCCCTGCAGGGGGCCCGCGAGCTGGTCGGGCCGATCATCGCCATGACCATCACCCTGGCCGCAGTTTACACGCCCATCGGCTTTCAGGGCGGGCTCACCGGCTCGCTCTTTCGGGAATTCGCCTTCACCCTGGCCGGAACGGTGACCATCTCCGGGGTGGTGGCCCTGACCCTGTCGCCGATGATGTCGGCCAAGCTGCTCAAACCGGGACTCGAAGAGCATGGCCTGGCGGGCAGGATCGCCCGCGGCTTTGCCAGGCTGCGCGGGATGTACGGAGGCTGGCTGGACGCCACCCTTGCGGCCAGGCCCGCGGTCTACACGGTCTGGCTCGTCATCAGCCTGCTGGCCTTCCCCATGTTCACCATGTCGGCCAAGGAACTGGCACCCAACGAGGACCAGGGGGTCATCTTCGGCATCGTCGACGCAGCGGCCAACTCCACCCTGGACCAGACCCGAACTTTTACCGCCGCCGCCAACAAGGTCTTCCTCTCCATCCCGGAAACGAAATTCACCTTCCAGGTCACCCAGCCCACCTCAGGGTTCAGCGGCATGGTCACCAAGCCCTGGGACGAGCGGAAACGCTCAATTTTTGCGATCATGCCCGAGGTACAACAGAAACTCCAGGGGTTACCGGGCATCCGGATCTTTCCGGTATTACGCCCCGCACTCCCCGGCGGCGGCCAGTTTCCGGTGGAATTCATCCTGGCCTCCACCGCCGAACCCGCCCAGATCATGGAATTTGCCCAGCAGATCCAACAGAAAGCCATGCAGAGCGGGATGTTCGCTTTTCCGCCGATCATTGACATGAAAATCGACCAGCCCCAGGCCGAGTTCATCATCGACCGCGACAAGGTGGCGGACCTGGGCCTCAGTCTGGAACAGGTGGGCGCGGACCTCGGGGCCATGGTGGGCGGCAACTTCGTCAACCGCTTCGACATCGCTGGCCGCAGCTACAAGGTCATCCCCCAGATCGCCAGAGTCGACCGCCTCACCCCGGAACAGCTGCAAAAGATTCACATCACCGGACCAAACGGCCAGCTGGTGCCGCTTGCCACCGTGGCCACGATCAAGAACTCCACGGTGCCCCGCTCCCTGAACCGCTTCCAGCAACTGAACGCGGTCAAGATCAGCGGCGTCTCGGTGCGCCCCCTGGACGAAGCGCTGCGCTATCTGGAAGACGAGGCCGCCAAGATCCTGCCCCAGGGCTATGTGCTTGACTACACCGGCGAGTCCCGTCAACTGCGCAGCGAGGGCAACAAGTTCCTGCCCGCCTTCGTCCTGGCCGTGGTCCTGATCTTTCTGGTCCTGGCCGCTCAGTTCAACAGCTTCCGCGACCCCTTTGTCATCCTAGCCGGCTCGGTGCCCCTGGCCATGTTCGGCGCCCTGATCTTCACCTTTCTCAAAATCCCCGACCCCAACACCCCCTTCTGGACCAATGGCTGGACCACCACCCTCAACATCTATTCCCAGGTGGGGCTGGTGACCCTGGTCGGTCTGGTAGCAAAAAACGGCATCCTCATCGTCGAGTTCGCCAATACCCTTCAGGAACAGGGGCACGCCAAACTGGCCGCCATCCGGGAGGCCTCCCTTACCAGACTGCGCCCCATCCTCATGACCAGCACCGCCACAGTGGCCGGCCATTTTACCCTGACCCTGGTCAGCGGCGCCGGGGCCGCGGCCCGGAATTCCATCGGTCTGGTGCTGGTGGGCGGTATGGCCGTGGGCACCCTCTTCACCCTCTTCGTGGTGCCTTCCATCTACATGCTGGTGGCCCGCGACCATGGCCGGAACCGGAGGCCGGAGGCCAATACCGCCGAAGCAGAGACGGCAACGCCATGAATACCTCGGAACTGTGGGACGCCATGGGCTCCCTGCCCGAGGAAGAAATGTCCCATGTACTCACCCGGCTTTTCGCCCTGTACGAGGCCAGGCTCCTGCAGAACCCGGATGACCACGAGACCTTGCATTTTTTCAAGAACCTCGACCTCGCCATCACCCAGACCTGCCAATGCAACAGCAACAGAAGATAATTTCCCGAGACCGGAGTACTCGCCCCCTGGTCAACGTCTCTTTATTGCTTATCCTCTTCCTTATCCCGGCTGGCAAAAGCTCGGCGCAAGACTACAAGATTGAAGCGATCCGCATGCTGGAAGAACACAATCTCCTGCGCACCGCCGTCGGCGTCCCCAAGCTACGCTGGTCCGACTCCCTTGCCGGTGAAGCGGCAGCCTGGGCCAACAAGCTAAAAAAATCAGGCGGCAACATACAGCACAGCCGTACCAATCTAGGGGAAAATCTCTATTGGGCCAGTGCTGTAAAAAAGGCCACTAATAAACATGGCGGCAACTGGAAATGGACCTCGACCCCGCAGCCCATCACGGAACAAGACGTGGTCACCAGCTGGGCCAGCGAAAGGCAGTGGTATTCCCGGAGCAGAAATACCTGCAACGCGCCTCCCGGGAAAACCTGCAGTCACTACACCCAGATAGTCTGGGAAAACACCATGGAAGTGGGCTGCGCCAAAGCCGTCTGCCGTGACAACTCGCAGGTCTGGGTGTGCAACTATGCCCCGACCGGGAACGTGGTTGGCCAAAGGCCTTATTAGACAACCCTGGGCCCAAGTTAATCTGGCCGCTTCGACGCCAACCCCTCGACAGCAATCCCCAATCCCGCTATGATACGGTTGATGATATTCTCGGCGCAACCAGCGCTCCTGCCGGCAACCAATGATCACCATGCGCAAGGGCCAGAGCCTTTCATGAGAGCGGACAACCCCTACGACAACGCCCGCCTGCTCCGGCTGGCAACCTATGCCTCCACGGCCACGGCAGTGATGCTCATCGGCGTAAAGGGCGCTGCCTGGTTCATGACCGGATCCCTAAGCCTCATGGCCTCCCTGGTGGACTCGCTCATGGATGCGGCCGCCTCGCTGATCAACCTGCTGGCCGTGCGCTATTCGCTGAAATCCGCCGACCAGGATCACCAGTTCGGCCACGGCAAGGCGGAATCCCTGGCCGGGCTTGCCCAGGCCTGCTTTATCGGCGGCTCGGCCATCTTTCTGCTCATGCACGCAGCCGAACGGCTGAGCCACCCGCAACCCCTGCTGGAGATCAATATCGGCCTCTGGGTCATGGCCTTTGCCATGACCGCCACCCTGGGGCTCCTGGCCTTTCAGGGCTACGTCATCAGGCAGACCAATTCTGCCGCCATCCGCGCCGACGCCCTGCATTACCAATCCGATCTGCTCACCAACGCGGCCGCCATCACCGCCTTGTTTTTTGCCGCTTCGGGCTGGCCCCTGCTGGACCCGTTAGGCGCCCTTGGCATTGCCGGGTATATCCTTTACAGCGCCTGGCGGATCGGCCGGGAGGCCATGCAGGTTCTCATGGACCATGAACTCCCCGAAGAAACCCGCCAGCGGATCTGCGACATCGTTCTGGCCCATGGGATCGTGCTCGGCCTCCACGGCCTGCGGACCAGGCAGTCCGGGCAGACCATGCTCATCCAGTTCCATTTGGATCTTGACCAGGCCCTGCCCCTTGCCGAGGCGCACCGGGTGGCGGATGAGGTGGAAAATGCCATCATGGCCGCCTTTCCCCAGGCCGATGTCCTCATCCACCAGGATCCCCGCAATCCGGCCCGCTACCGCCGTAACCCCCAAGAATGCCAAGATCTGCCGGAAACCCGCGAGAGTTGACCTGCCATCCAACCCCATCTCCTACCGGCCCGGCCCGGCCTTTGCCGTTGACCGCCAAACCCGCGCAGGGTAAAAGAGATTATCATAAGTCCCATAGGTCGGATATGACCCATGGGACCTATAAAAAGGGGGAATTTTGAAAATAATCCTGCGAACAGCCCTTGCCTATAGCCTGGCCCTGGCCGCGATCTTCGCTTTCTGGTACTACGTCGGCCAGCCGCGCCCGATCCCGGAAGCGGCGCTGGCTACCGATCACCCGCTGCAATGCGTGTCCTATGCCCCCTTTGAAAAGGACCAGTCCCCTTTTGATTTTGCCACGGGCCTGACCATTTCCCCCGCCAGGATAGACGAGGATCTGGCCATGCTCTCCCGGCGTTTTTCCTGTCTCCGCACCTATTCGGTGGCCGGACTGGAAGCGGTACCCGAGTATGCGGCAAAATACGGCATGCAGGTGCTGCTTGGCGCCTGGATCGGCGCGGACCCCAAGCTCAATCAGCAGGAGATTGACAAATTGATCGGCCTGGCCCGCAAAAATCCCGCCGTGGTGCGAGCGGTGGTGGTGGGCAACGAGGCCCTGCTGCGCCGGGAAATCACCGGCGAGCAGCTGGCCGGCTATATCCGGCAGGTCAATGCTGCCCTGCCCGGGGTGGAAGTCACCTACGCCGATGTCTGGGAGTTCTGGCTCAGGCATCCAGAGGTGGCCCAGGCCTGCGATTTTGTCATGATCCACATCCTGCCCTACTGGGAAGACAACCCGGTCGGCATCAAGCAGGCCATGGCCCACATCAAAAAGATCCGGGAAGAGGTCGGCGCCAAGATCCCCGGCAAGGAAATCGTCATCGGCGAAACCGGCTGGCCCTCCCAGGGCCGGATGCGGGAAGGGGCTTTGCCCAGCCTGGTAAATCAGGCCCGTTTTATCCGCGGCTTCATCGCCCTGGCCGAACAGGAGCATTGGCAATACAACCTGATCGAGGCCTTTGACCAGCCATGGAAACGGATCAAGGAAGGGGCGGTGGGCGGCTATTGGGGGCTGTACAATTCGGAACGGGCCGACAAGCATGTCCTCTCCGGGCCGGTCTCCAATTTTCCAAACTGGTGGATGCTCTTTGCCCAGTCCGCGGCCATTGCCCTGCTGACCCTGCTCATTGCCCGCCGCCACCTTGAGATGAGCGCGACACGCCGGCTGCAATTTTCCGCCGCCCTGGCCGGAGGCGCCATCCTGATCGCGCTGCAGGGACATCAGTTCTCTCTTATTTCCACCAACACCTATGAATACCTTTGGGGTTTTGTCGTCCTTTCCCTTGCGGCCGGCGTATACCTGCTGGCCCTGAAAGCCATTGCCTCCGGCACCATCCCCAGCCACCTCAGCCTGGATGCGTCCCTGGATTTTCTGCGGGGCAAGTCCAGCCTCAGCCCCGCAGCAGTATACGGCACCCTGCGGCTGGGGGTCATCACCTGTGCCCTGATTGCCGTCCTCGGCCTGGTCCTGGACGCGCGATACCGAAGTTTCAACAACTTCGCTTTCGCTATTCCAGCCCTGGCCTATGCCTGGTTTTCCCGGAAACAAGACGGGCCTGCCCAGGGCATGCTCGAACACCTCAGCGGGCTGCTGCTCGCCGCCGGGGGGATGGCGATTCTGTTCAATGAAACCCCGCTGAACTGGCAAGCCGATATCTGGGTGGTCATCTGCCTGCTACTGGCCTACCCTCTCTGGCGTAATAGCCGGAGCATCCCGCTGCTCCCCCTGCTCCCCTTTGCCCTTCTGGTGCTGGGGGCCTTTGGCGCCTTTGCCGCTCTGCGCCACGGCGTCTTTATCTCGGAACAACTGGTGGGGGTGTGTACGGAGACGCCGGACAAGACAATCTGCCAGGTTCGCGCCATGATCGGCCGCTTGATGTACAATCAGGTCTTTGCCTGGACGAGCCTGGTTCTGGCCCTCCTTGCCGTCTGGCGCAACGCGGTGTGGCTGTGCTCCCTGGCCCTGGTCGCGAGCCTGGCCGGACTGGCCTTTTACAATGTCAATCTGGCGGCCCTGGCCTTTGTTCTGGCCGGAATCACCCTGGTCCACCGGAAAAACTCTCAAAAATCTTGCGCATGAGTGACACTCCGGGCCAAAAAATTTTAGAGGAAGGCCTCGGTGCCATGGGTATCACCCTTGACGACCAGGCCCGGCGGCGGCTGCTGCTTTATTGCGCCGAGCTACTCCGCTGGAGCAGCAAAATCAATCTGGTTGCCAAGGCGGAGTTGCGCGAGATATGGGAGAGCCACTTTTTCGATTCCCTGAGCCTGCTCAGGATTCTCCCGCCATTGAGCAGCGCCCAGCAACCGCTCCTCGATATCGGCACCGGGGCCGGATTTCCCGGCCTGGCCCTCAAGGCGGCCCGGCCGGAGCTACCGGTCATTCTGGTGGAACCCCGCCAGAAGCGGGTCTCTTTTTTGCGCCATGTCATCCGCACTCTGGGGCTGAATGATATCGAGGTTCTCTGCGGCAGGCTTGAAAAAGGCTCAGCCGAGGTGGCCGGCAAGACCCTGGCCGCGCCGCTCATCACCAGCCGGGCCTTTACCAATATCGGGGAATTTCTCCTGCACACCGCCGCAGTCAACCCGGTGGGCGGCCGGGTTATCTGCATGAAAGGCCCCCGAGCCGAGGAAGAAATCGCCGCCTGGCGGCTTGCCCAGCCGGACAGCCCCTACAGGTTGCAGGAGATCGTCGAACTGACCCTGCCCTTTTCCGGCAAGGTCCGCAACCTGGTCATCTTCAGTAAAGAGAACTGCCTGGAGAAATGAAAGCAAATATCAAAATGTCACCTGATTAGCGCTAATCAGGAAATGAACACCGTTCCTGGATTGGTCCGGCCGGAGACCAGCGATGAAGATTTCCCGTAGCACCGTGATTCCGTACACTACCAAGGATGGTTCCCTGATCAGGGAACTGGCCCATCCCCATCGCCATGGCTGGCCGGGAAAGCTCAGCCTGGCGGAGGCAACAGTGGCGGTGGGGCGGGAGACCATGCTCCACCGCCACCTGGAAAGCGACGAGATCTACCACATCCTTGCGGGAGAGGGTATTCTAATCCTTGGCCAGGAAAAATTCCAAGCGACAAAAGGCGACACCCTGGTGATTCCGGCCGGAACCAAGCACCGGCTGCGGAACAGCGGGACCGTAGATTTGGTGGTTCTCTGCTGCTGCGCGCCGCCGTACCGACATGGTGACACCGAACTGGTGGAGGATGAGGATTAATGAGCACCCTAATGGAGCCACTTTAAAAACAAAATGGGTCTCGGACTATTGTTCGCCGGCGGATAAATTTGATATCCTTTTAATAGCTACTTCCTATCTTGCCCGCTTCAATTTACCTGGAGGACCACCCATGAAACCCCCTTTTCGCAACCTCACCCCCTTTCTCTCTGTCCGCTGGTGGCTGCTGCACACCTCTGCCATTGCCACCGTTTACACCTTCGGTCATCTCATCTGCGGGGGTTGAAGGCATGCTCAAATATTTCATGCGCTACCAGCCGGGCTGGTGGATTCTGCACCTGATCGTCATCGGGATGACCTTCTGGCTCGGCACCCTTACCAGGTTCACGCAATGAATGACCGAACCATGCGGCACCTGCTCTTTACCGCCTTAGTCCTGATGGCGACAGGGGCACTCTATCTCCATCTCCGGGTCCACCCCTTTCTGGTTCCCGACAAAGCCAACCCAGGGCAAACCCTGTTCGTGGGCTCCTTTGTAGCGGCCAGCCTCTTTGCCCTGCTGGATCTGGTGGTGGTGAGCCTGCTTTTTACCAGGCGGCGGACCGCGGTGTACGGCTACGTCCTGAACGGGATGTTGGTCATCTTCGGCACCGTGCTGATGACCCACTTCTCCATAGCCAAGCTCTCCGTGGACCATTCCCAACCCTTGTACCTGCTGCTCTTCAAATCGACCTTGCCGGATATCGCTCTGGCCTGGGCGGATTTCTTAGTTGCGGCAGCGCTCTATCACCTCTGGCAGCGGGAACCGGCGGCGACGCAGACCCTAAACAGCAGACCGTAGATCACCCATCCTTCCGGTGGCGGAGCAGAGGGTTCGCGAAGCGGTCCGGAGTGCAACTGGGGTCAAGCATGACTTTCGGACATTTTTTTGTTATTTTGCTCGCGAACGCAGGGAAAGGGGGCGGGATAAATACTCCACCGTGCTTGGAGACGTGTGGGACGGCTTGTTGCGTAAAGGGTTAAATCAGCTACCACCGGCAATGCCGGTGGCTTGAATTACTGAAACTTGAGCGAATATCAAAATGTCAAGCTTGACCCCAGCCATCATGTTCCAGGGCACCTGCTCCAACGCGGGCAAATCCGTGCTCACCGCCGCCTTGTGCCGCATCCTCCTGCAGGATGGCTTGCGGGTCGCGCCGTTCAAGGCCCAGAACATGTCGCTCAACTCCTTTGTCACCAGGGAGGGCGGCGAGATGGGCCGGGCCCAGGTGGTGCAGGCCCAGGCCGCCCGCCTCGACCCGGATGTGCGGATGAACCCGGTCCTGCTCAAGCCCTCCAGCGACACGGGCAGCCAGGTCATTGTTATGGGCAGGCCGGTGGGCAACATGACGGTGAACGACTATCTGGCCTACAAACCCCAGGCCTTTGTCGCGGTGCAGGCGGCTTACGATTCGCTGGCCGGTGAGTACGAGGTCATGGTCCTGGAAGGGGCCGGGAGTCCTGCCGAGGTGAATCTCAAGGCCCACGATATCGTCAACATGCCCATGGCCCGGTATGCCCAGGCCAAGGTGCTGCTCGTCGGCGACATCGACCGGGGCGGGGTGTTCGCCTCCTTTGTCGGAACCATGGAGATTCTGGACGACTGGGAACGGGAGTTGATTGCCGGCTACGTGGTGAACCGCTTCCGGGGCCAGAAATCGCTGCTGGCCGAAGCGCTTACCTACATGGAACAACGCACCGGCAAGCCGGTGCTGGGGGTGGTGGATTACCTGGCCAATCTGGGGCTGCCGGAGGAAGATTCGGTGAATTTCAAGGCCGGGCTGTTCAGCCCGCACCGACCCACGGGCGAACATGTCACCTTGGCGCTCATCGACCTGCCGCACATCTCGAACTTCACCGATTTTGAGCCGTTTCTGGCCGAGCCGGACCTGTTTGTCAAGATCGCCAGAACCCCGGCCGATCTCGCGGACGCCGACGGGGTGATCCTGCCGGGCAGCAAGAACGTGATCGCTGATCTTAAGTGGCTGTTCAACTCCGGCCTGGCCGAGGCCCTGAAAAAATACCGTGGGGAGGGGAGAGAGATCGTCGGCATCTGCGGGGGTTTTCAGATGCTGGGCATAAGCATCGACGACCCATACCACATCGAGTCTGCGGGCGAATCCCTGACCGGCCTCGGCCTGCTCGACCTTGCCACCGTGCTCGAAAGGGACAAAACCCTGACCCGGCAGAGCGGCCGCCATCTCGCCTCGGGTCTTGCGGTGCACGGCTATGAGATCCACCACGGCCAGAGCCGGGCCACCGGGACCTGTGACATCCTCACCTTCGACAACGGGGAAAGCGGCGGGGCCGGCAACCCCGCCCAGACCATCTGGGGCACCTATCTGCACGGAATCTTCGACGCGGACCCCTTCCGGCGCTGGTTCATCGACCGGTTGCGGCAAAGACGGGGGCTTGCCCCGCTTAACAGCGTCCAGGCCTCCTATGATCTGGAACCTGCCTTTGACCGGCTGGCCGAGGCGGTACGCAGCCAGCTCGACATGAGCGCCATCTATGGGCTTCTGGGCAAATGATCTCCCTCGAATACCAGATCCTCATTGCCATTCTTCTCGATCAGCTGCTCGGCGACCCCCGCTGGCTGCCGCATCCGGTGCGGGTCATCGGCGCGGCCTGCGTCTGGTGCGAGCGGCTCGCCCGCGCCGTGCTCCCCCCTCTTGCGGCCGGACTCTGCGCCGTCCTCCTGGTTCTGGGGCTCACCGGAACCGCGACTTGGACTGTGCTTGCCGGAGCAAAGCTGATCCACCCCTGGCTGGGCAGCCTGATCTCCATCCTCCTGCTCTACACCACCATCGCCCCCCGCGATCTGGTGCGCCACAGTGCTGAGGTCTACAAGTCTTTGCGGGACGGAAATCTGCCGGAAGCACGCACACGGGTGGGGATGATCGTCGGCCGGGACACGGCTGGTCTGGATGAGGCAGGAGTGGCGAGAGCGGCAGTGGAATCGGTGGCGGAATCCATGGTGGACGGGGTGACCGCCCCGCTTTTTTTCGCGGTGCTGGGCGGGCCCATGGCGGCCATGCTCTACAAGGCGGTCAACACCATGGACTCAATGTTCGGCTACAAAAACGAGCGATATCTTAGATTCGGCTGGGCTGCAGCCCGGCTGGATGATCTGGCCAACTTCATCCCGGCCCGGCTCACCGCCCTGATGATTCCGGCCGCCGCCTTCCTGCTCCGCCTTGACGCCAAAGGCTCCCTCTTCATCCTCCTGCGGGACCGGCTCAGGCACGCCAGCCCCAATTCGGGCCATACCGAAGCGGCGGTGGCCGGCGCCTTGGGCGTGCAGCTCGGCGGGGCAAACTTCTATTTCGGCCAGGTAATGGAAAAACCGACCATCGGCGAGGCCAGCCACCCCATCACCCCGCAGGACATCCTCCGCGTCAACCGGCTGATGCTGGCAGGTTCCTGCCTGACCCTGATCTTCCTGCTGGCCCTGCGCTACCAGATCGTCTCGTACCTCTCAAGTTTAGCATCCCGCTAACCCGTCGCCCTCAGCAGCTTTTCCGTACTATTCAAGGTTGCTTTGTTTTTATTTCACTCAAAGATGTCAACGCGGTTTCGCCCTTGATTCTTGGCGAGGTACAGCGCCTTGTCCGCTCTTTGGATCAGCAGCTCAGGCTGTTGGGCATTATCGGGGATAAGAGCCGCAACACCAATACTTACCGTGACCTTGCCAAATGGCGATCCGGCATGGGGCTTACCAAGGGATTCTATGGACGTGCGAACTACCTCGGCAAGATGCCGGGCGCTTTCAATATCTGTATCAACCGCAATCAGCACAAATTCCTCTCCACCGTAGCGGGCAGCCAAATCACTGGCGCGACGGGAACTTGCCAGCAGCATTTCTGCTATTTTGCGCAGGCAATCATCGCCCAGCTGATGACCGTAATGATCGTTGTAGTTTTTGAACAGATCGACGTCGATCATCAGTAAGGCGAGAGGTTGCCGAACGCGAACCGCCCGCTGCCATTCATTGGCTAACACCTCGTCAAAATGGCGCCGATTGGCGATACCTGTCAATCCGTCCGTGCTGGATAGCGTTGCAAGTCTGCGGTTGGCCTCTTCAAGAGCGTGGGTGCGTTCGGCGACCTTCTGTTCAAGTTCGTCGTGGGATTGGCGCAGGGCCTGTTCGGCCAGCTTTTTTTCGGTCACATCGAAACGGATGGCGACGAATTTCACCGGCGTGCGGTCGCTTCCCAAAACCGGGGTAATCGAGGTGGCCATCCAGCGCAGTTCACCCTGGCGAGTACGAATGGCGATTTCGCCGCTCCAAACCTCGCCGGCCAGGACCGTTTGCCACATCATGGCGAAAAATTCCGGCGGATGCTCGTCTGAATTGACGATATTGTGGGAGGCGCCCAGTAATTCTTCCGCCTTGTAGCCGATCAGAGAGCAGAACTTTTCGTTTGCGTAGGTGATGATGCCGTCCAGGTCGGTCTCGGTAACCAGCGCGGCATTGTCAATGACGCGGCGCTGCTCGGCCAGATTCACCAGCAGGGTTTCGACGTTGTCCGCCATTCGGTTGAAAGCGCCCAGGATAACTCGCATATCAGGCGCATCGCCGGGAAATTCGGCCACCCGCCTGCTTAAATCACCCGCGCCGATGCCCCAAGCCGTTTCGACAAGACGCTCCAGAGGTGCAAGCCCGGCCCGCAGAATGACGGCGAGAAAAACGAACATCATTACCAGCATCGCGGCGAACGATTCGACGTTTAACAGCACGCTCTGCCACAGCCGGTTTTCCATGGGCACGGCATTGAATGACACAGTGATCTTGCCGTAGGGTACTCCGCCCACCACGAGGTCGCGCGATGCTGCGGGATGACCGATGTTTATCAGCGAAGCGAACCATTCCGGCCGGGTGGCCACGGTGTTGCCGTTGCGAGCCACGAGCGGCGACATGCCTTCATCCTGCCAGACCACAGTATCGATATTGTCACGCCGCGCCCGATCCCGCAGGATCTCCTCGATGGTGGCAAAATCGCCGATGATTACCTCGCGCGTCAATTCCCGTTCCAGAATGGTCAGCGTGACCTCGGCTTCCTGCTTGATGTCGCCGCGATATTCGCGCGACTCCTTGACCGTCGTCAACATCACGGTAGCGTTGCCGACCATCAACAACACCGCGGCGCTGCCGAGATACAACCTGGCCCGCAAGGAAACCCGAGAGTTCAGCCGGGCCAGGATCATTCGTTCACCAGAGGCAAGAGGGTGTTGCGATAAAAGTGCCGATAATTATCGTATTCTTTGTCGTCGGCGGCGACGAAACCCAATGCCTCGGAAGATTTGAGAAGTTCCGCACCGGCTTGCAGAATCTTCCTGCCCTCCTCGTCCTGGGCCATTTTTACCAGGGCGTCCTTAACCGCTTCGGCCTTGTCGCTTGACACCTTGGGGTGCGCCATTATCGCCAGGTTAAGATAACTTTCAGAGTGCCAGAGGGTTCGGTATGCGAATTGCTCACGGCGGGCATAACCATCCATGACTTGGGCGTTAACCGCAGCGGCGGCAATTCGCCCGGCCTTCAACTGTCCCATCACCCCTTCCTGATTGCCGGCGAATACCGGCTTTACTTTAACACCCGCCTTAAGTAGCGCATCCATTGGTACCCAGTAGCCGACAAATGCCTCCGGCGAGGGAAACCCCACCTCCGTGCCGGCCAGTTCCGCCAGGGTTTTAACCGGGGAAGACTCGGGCACCACGATGGCGCCCTGGATACCATTGCCGGCGGGCCGGGCGATGACCCGCCAGCCAAGACGATCGCGTTGGGGGGTAAAAAGATGGTTGGTATAGGCGAAAGCAAACTCGCCACGTACCGTCATCGCTGTGGTTTCCGGCGCAGTACGCCCCATTTTCAATAGCAGAGGAACGCCGCTGCGCGCGCTGACATAACTGAGGATGGGGTTCCAATACTGTGCGGTAATAATCGCGCTGCGCTGATTGAGCACCCCAAAAAACAGCGGCTCCTCGGCAACGGCCATGTTCCATGGCAGACAGATGAGCAAGATTATTACGAATTGAAGTGTTCTTATCATTATACAGGCCCCTCGCTGCCTCTCTGGGGTCGCCTGAACAGAATAACGAGCCGCCATGATTTCATGCGTTTCCCGTTGCCTGCCAACGCACTTAGTCTACTTATTTCTCAAAAAAACCATGGAATCGGCAGGATTACAACTATTTTAAATTACGTCCAATTCTCCCCTCTACCGCACACAGCTTCGAGTCCTGTGGCACCACAACGGTAAGCGATCACAGGGCACCACATGTTGTCGGCACTTCTGCCGACGATTGACAGCGGCGATCGGTCCGGCTCACGTACAAAAGTACGCATCGCCGTCCCGCTTGCCGCAATCTGCGGCACCCTGTGCCCACTTGTTCCTTGGTTATTTGACCTTTATAGGTTTACCCCGTGATCGGTTACCCACAACGTCTTACCCGGCATACCTACTTCACCCCATAATTTCCCAAAGCTTCCAGATAAGGGCCGAACAGTTCCTGGTAATCGTTAATCCCTCTTTTCAGGATGATGGGAAAATGACCGGCGTTGCTGTCGTTCACCACCAGGTTGGCGCTGTAGGCCAAAGATTCCAGATCATAGAGGGTGCGGAACTCCGGGCCGATCAGGACATAGAAGATATAGCGCCGCCTGGACATGGCCATTTCCCGCAGATGCTGGTGGACCGTGGAATCATTAAGCTCTCCTCCCTCAAACCTGCTGTGCAGAACCACCGCCTCGAAATTCACGAACTGCATCTTGGCGATCGCCTCTTCCGCCGACCGGGCGTAGGTGGGCTGGTAGCCCAACTCGCCGAAGGCCGCACTCACCCGAGCGGCAAGCTCCTCGGCTCCGATCATAATCAGGACATGGGGCACATTCTCAACCACCTCTTTTTCGCTGTACACCCCGCTGGACAGCCAGCCGAGATCCGGCGGCTTGGGGGCCTCGGGAGGCAGACGCACCGGCTGCGGTCTTTTTAAAGCCGCGGCCACAATCCCCTCGGCAGCCTGATCCTCATTGCCGGCGTGCTCGGCAATGAGTACATCCATCAAGCCGGGAGTTGTCTGACCGACAACCGAGCCATCACTGTTCAGCTCGATGGGCTGCTTGCATTTCGGGCAGCCGATTTTCAAAGTTCTCCCCATGGACAGCGAGGCAAGAGCGGCCTTGATCTTTTCAATCTGGGCATTACTGAGCATGAGGGTCTGCTGACAATTGGGACACTGGGCAAGCATGGTTTCCTCCGAATGTTAAGCTCTCAGCCGTAAGCTGTAAGCTGATAGCTGTAAACCTAAAAACCCGAGCGCCGTTTTTCTTCCTTCTTCACATCCATGGCCAGGCCGGTGATCCCGGTGGTGGACTCGCCCCTGGCGGACTTGATACTGTCCAACCCCCGGTTGACCATAGTTTTCCTGGTGCAGTAGCTAACGGCCGTTTCCTCGCTTACCAGACCATTCTCATACAGTTCAAGGATATGCTGGTCAAAGGTCTGCCAGCCAAGGGCCTTGGCATCGGCAATAATGTCATAGAAGGTCTTGTCTTCCGTTTCCCCTGTCATGATCAGCTCGCGCACCCGCAGGCTCATGCCCATAATCTCGAAGGCCGCCACCCTGCCGCCGCCTACCTTGGGCATGAGCCGCTGGCAGACGATCCAACGAATGGTGTCCACCAGCCGGTTGCGCACCTGGGCCTGTTCCTCCTGCTCGAACATGCCCAGAATCCGGTTGATGGTCTGGCCCGCATCCACGGTGTGCAGGGTGGAGAGCACCAGATGCCCGGTTTCTGCGGCGGAAAGCCCGATCTCCATGGTTTCCCTGTCACGCATTTCGCCCACCAGGATGACCTTGGGCGCCTGGCGCAGGGCAGCGCGCAGGCCGGAGGCAAAGGTGTCAAAATCGTTGCCCAGCTCCCGCTGGTTGAAGGTCGCCATCTTGTGCTGGTGCACATACTCGATAGGATCTTCCAGGGTGACGATGTGCACCGGTTTTTCATCGTTGATCTTGTCCAGCAGCGCGGCCAGACTGGTGGTCTTACCGGAACCGGTGGCTCCGGTGACAAGAATGATGCCGTTGCGTTCCCCGGCCATGTCGTTGAAGCGGTTGGGCAGGTTCAACTGGCCGATGGTGGGGATCTTCATCTCCAGTTTGCGCAGCACCGTGGAAAGATTGGTTTTTTGCGAGAAAATATTCACCCGGAACCTGGCCTTCTGACCCAGCCAATAGGAAAGATCGCAGGAGCCGTGCTTGACCAGATCATTAAGCAGCCTCTTGTTGCCGCCGATGAGGTTCAGAGCAAAGACCTCTGCCTGGAATGGAGTAAGCGACTCAACCGGAGGCTCCACCGACACCGGCACCAGCTGCCCGGAGGTCTCCACCTGCAGGGGCTTGCCCACCGTGATGTTGAGGTCGGAAACATTGCCGTAGGTTTCCAACATGCTGGTGATCCAGTAATCTATTTCCGTCTGTTTCATAAGTACGTCCCCTCAAACCTGTTCCATCACCTTGTTAATCAAGCCCCGCAAGGATTGTATAAGACCGAGTCTGATTCTGACAACTATTTCTTTTTTACCAGAAAATACAGGGTGCCGAGATGCCGCATGTTTCCTGCCGCCGCCTCAGCATAACTCCCGCCCCCCCAGAACAGGTCAAGCCGCCCCGGCCCCGTGATGGCGGAGCCGGAATCCTGATTCAGCACAAAACGGCTTAAGGGTTCCCAGCCGATAATCTCCCCGGCCGCATTGACCTTTGGCTTGCGACTGGCCAGAAAAGCGAGGCTTCCCGGCGGGAAACAGTCCTGATCCAGAGCCACCGACCGGCCAGGGGTCAGGGGCTCGCCAAGGCTACCCAAGGGGCCAACAGCACCGGCATCCCCCCAGCGAAAAAAAACAAAGGAATCGTTATGGTGCAGAACCGCCTCCTGTTCCTCAGGATGCGCCTTGAGATAGCGGACGATTCCGGGCATGGTCGCCTCTTCTCGGCGCATGACGCCTCTGTCCACCAGCAGCCGCCCGATGCTGCGGTACTCATGCCCGTTTTTCGCGGCGAACTGTACCCGGCGCAGCGAGCCGTCCGCCAGCCGGATCTGGCCTGACCCTTGCACATGCATGATAAAGGCCTCGACCGGATCAGCCAGCCAGACCAGTTCCTGCCCGGCAAGCAACCAACCCTTGTCGATCTCGGCCCTGGTAAAATAAGGGACAATGGCGCCATTCTCCAGCCGGCCTGTTTTGTTTTCCTGGTCTTTTGCGTCGGAAGTGGTAACCAGATCAGAGGGTTTGCGATACAAGGGATAATGGTAAGTGGCGGTTTTTGTCATACTGGCCTTGAAAAGCGGCTCAAAATAACCGGTGAGAAAAATCCGGTTATCATCATTACCGCCCTTGGCCTGGCAGAGAGTAAATTCTTTTTTGAGGATGGCGGTCAAGGCTTGGGGGGAAGGTTTTTCCCCAATGATCTTCTGGAAAGCGAGCAGAGATTCGCTGAGCCAATCGGCCGAATAATCCTCTCCACAGAGGACAAAGGTCTTCCCGCGGGGAAGCTGCCTGAGATAATGCACGCTCCGTTCAATGGCCAGAGCGAGGGACTCATAGCCCAAATCATCATGAAACATTGGGAGGTCCGACACCACGGGAATGGTGGCAGCCTGGTCGCCTTGCGCTGCCCCGGCTTGAGGCAAGGCAAAGAACAGCCCGCTGCCCAGAAAAATCAGCCAGGGGAAAATCCGTGTTGCTGCCGCCATGGTTCGCATCCGCGCCGCGCCTCCTTGCAATGCCTGAACGGTCAACATAGCAGAAAAAACACGGCGATGCACCCGGAGAAATGCAAACCGCAAGGCTGGGCTGCGTTATAAAAGTGATAAAAAAATGTGGTAATTGTCTCCGACACTCGTTATATATTTCTACCCTCTTAGGTATATATCCCTATATCGTCGGCTTAATAAAATTTTCGGAGGCACTAATGAGCGAAGATAAAAAGATTGAAAGCCATATGCAGGAAAACCGCCTTTTCCTCCCTCCCGCTGCGGGCCAGGCGCAAGCCCATGTGAAGAGCATGGCCGAATACGAGGACCATTACCGCCGCTCCATGGAGGATCCGGAAGGCTTCTGGGGGGATCGCGCCAAGGAGCTGCTCACCTGGGAAAAGCCGTGGAGCAAGGTGCTTGAGGCAGACATGCACAAGCCCGAGATCAAATGGTTCCAGGATGGCAGGCTGAATGTTTCTTACAATTGCCTCGACCGTCATCTGGAAAACGGCCGCCGCAACAAGGCCGCCATCATCTTCCAGGGCGAACCCGAGAATGATGTCCGGGTTTACACTTATCAGATGCTGCACACCGAGGTCTGCCGCTTCGCCAATGTGCTAAAAAAGATGGGGGTGACAAAAGGCGACCGGGTTGCCGTGTATCTGCCCATGATCCCAGAGCTGGCCATCACCCTGCTGGCCTGCACCCGGATCGGCGCCATCCACAGCGTGGTTTTCGCCGGTTTTTCCGCCCAGAGCCTGAAAAGCCGCATCCAGGACTGCGAGGCCAAGGTGCTGGTCACTGCCGACGCCGTTTTGCGGGGTGGCAAGACCATCCCCCTGAAGCCCGCGGTTGACGATGCCCTGACTGGCTGTGACAGCGTTAAAAAATGCATCCTGGTAAAACGGGGCGGCAACGAGGTTACCATGCGGGAAGGCCGCGACCTCTGGTGGCACGCGGAAATGGCTGCCGAAGGCATCTCCGGCCAGTGCGAGCCGGAAAGCATGGAGGCGGAGGACAACCTCTTCATCCTCTACACCTCCGGCTCCACCGGCAAGCCCAAGGGCGTAGTCCATACCACCGGCGGCTATCTGACCTATGTGGCGCACACCAGCCAGTGGGTCTTCGATCTCAAGGACGACGACGTGCACTGGTGCACCGCCGATATCGGCTGGATCACCGGCCACAGCTATATCCTCTACGGGCCGCTGGCTCTGGGCGCCACAACGCTGATGTTCGAAGGGGTGCCTTCCTGGCCGGCGCCTGATCGGTTCTGGCATATCTGCGAGAAGTTCCGGGTCAGCATCTTCTACACCGCGCCCACCGTTATCCGCGCCCTGATGCGGGAAGGCGCCAAGTGGACGGAAAAACACGACCTTTCCTCCCTGCGCGTCCTTGGCTCGGTTGGCGAGCCCATCAACCCGGAAGCCTGGATGTGGTACCACGAGCACATCGGCAAGAGCAAGCTGCCCATCGTCGATACCTGGTGGCAGACCGAGACCGGCGGGATCATGATCTCCGGCCTGCCCTTCGCCACCCCGCTCAAGCCCGGTTCGGCCACCCACCCCCTGCCCGGCATCGATGCGGCAATCCTCCGCGAAGACGGCAGCGAAGCGGCGCCCAACGAGGGCGGCCATCTGGTCATCCGCAAGCCGTGGCCCGGCATGCTCCGCGGCGTATATAACGATCCGGGCCGCTACAAAAAGACCTACTTCACCCGCTACGAAGGAATCTACGATCCGGAAGACGGGGCTCGCAAGGACGAGGACGGCTACTTCTGGGTCATGGGCCGTCTGGACGACGTGATCAACGTTTCCGGTCACCGGCTGGGCACCGCCGAGATCGAATCCGCCCTGGTCGCCCACCCGCAGGTGGCCGAGGCAGCGGTGGTCGGCGCGCCCCACGAAATCAAGGGCCAGACTATCTACGCCTATGTCTCCCTGAAATCAGGGTGCGAGCCTTCCGACGAGTTGCGCGGCGCCCTGCGCACCCATGTCCGCAAAGAGATCGGCCCCATCGCCACGCCGGAGTTCATCCAGTTTGCCCAAGGACTGCCCAAAACCAGAAGCGGCAAGATCATGCGGCGGATTTTGCGCAAGATCTCGGCCGGCGAGACCGAGGCCCATGATTTCGGCGACACCTCGACTTTGGCCGATCCCTCCGTGGTTTCCACCCTGGTGGACGGCAGCAAGGATTTCGTCAAGTAGAAGTCAGAAGGAGAAAGCAAAAAACAATCTTTGCCACGAACGTCACGAAATTTCAAAAGGAACAGGGACGGCCCCCCCGTACGGGGACTGTCCCTGTCCCTTTTCGCACTCATCACTCCGTACTCAGCACTCAGAATTCTTCATTCCTCTTTGCATCTTTCGCCTTTTCAGGTATTTTGGCCGAGAAAACTAGCGGTCTCTTGCAAAACCTCTCACAAAAGGCGCGCCATGGAATCCATCGAACTGTTGATTTCGACCCTCTCCGGCTGGATCTGGGGACCTCCCATGCTGGCTCTGCTGGTAGGCACCGGCCTGTACCTGACCGTGATTCTGCGCGGCATGCAGTTTCGCGCCCTGCCCCACGCATTGCGCCTGATCTGGCACAAGGAAGTTGGAAGCGAGGGAGACATCAGCCATTTTGCCGCGCTAATGACCGCGCTCGCGGCCACGGTGGGGATCGGCAACATTGTCGGGGTGGCCACCGCCATCAGTCTTGGCGGGCCGGGGGCGGTGTTCTGGATGTGGATGACCGGCCTGGTGGGGATGGCCACCAAATACGCAGAAGCGGTACTGGCCGTAAAATACCGGGAAAAAGGCGAACACGGCATGCGCGGCGGCCCCATGTACTATCTGGCCAAGGGCGCTGGTCTGCCCAAGCTGGCCTGGCTCTTCGCCCTGTTCACCGCCCTGGCGACCTTCGGCATCGGCAATATGACTCAGGCCAATGCGGTGGCCAACATCTTTCAATCGACCTTCCACATCGAGCCCTGGCTCACCGGCACGGTGCTGATGCTTCTCACCGGCCTGGTGATTCTGGGCGGCATTAAGTCCATCGGCCGGTTCACCTCCCTGCTGGTACCGTTCATGATCGTCGGCTACACCGGCGCCGCGCTGCTGGTGCTGGCCCTCAATATCGGCGAAATCCCCCACGCCCTCGGCCTGATTTTTTATCACGCCTTCAATCCCATTGCTGCCACGGGCGGTTTTGCCGGCTCAATGGTCGCCGCCTCCATGCGCTACGGAATCGCCCGCGGGGTTTTCTCCAACGAATCAGGTCTTGGTTCGGCCCCCATCGCCGCCGCCGCCGCCCGGACCAAGGATCCGGTCAAACAGGCGCTGGTGAGCATGACCCAGACCTTCATCGACACCCTGGTGGTCTGCACCATGACCGCCCTGGTGATCCTGACCAGCCACGCTTGGCTGGACGGCGTTGCCCCAGGACAACTGACCAGCGCCAGCTTCGGCGAGACCCTGGGCCAGGGGGGGGTGGTGATTGTCGCCATGGCCACGGCGCTTTTCGCCTACTCCACCCTGATCGGCTGGAATTACTACGGGGAAAAGGCCATTGAGTATCTAGCGGGCCGCCGCGCCATTGCCCCCTACCGGGTAGTCTTCGTCGCGGTGGTGGTCGTGGGGGCGATGATGAAACTGGAATTCGTCTGGAATTTTTCCGATCTGATGAACGGAATGATGGCCATCCCCAATATCGTCGGCTTGCTGTTGCTGGCCCAGGTGGTCAAGGCGGAAACCGAGCGGTATTTTAAGCGGTAAGCCCATTTCTAACTAAAATATTAAATCATGGGCACGGCATGCCGTGCCCCTACTCCCTTAATTTTTCCGCCAGCTCGGTAACGACCATGGCATAGCGGTTGGAATTGTTCCATTTGGTAATGGCCTGGAAGTTCGGATAACCTGCCACGTACCGCATCCCGCCATCCGGAAGCTCAAGACCGACAATGGTCAGATCCTTGTTCTCCGGGGAGGGCGGCAGGTCAACATTCTGAATCTTTTCCACCGCCGCACGGGAGACAACGCCTTTCCGCCCCTGGGCGTAGGCCTTTTCCAACATCTCCCCTTTCAGCCTGGCCCCGATCTCCCGGTAGACCGGAGCGTTGAAGGTCCAGCCGAATCTCTGGAGATAGTTGGCAATGCTGGCCAGGACATCCGGCACCGATTCCCAGACATCCCGCCGGCCATCTCCGTCAAAATCCACCGCGTACAGGCGGAAGCTTGAGGGGATGAACTGGGTCTGGCCAAAGGCTCCGCCGTAAGAACCGGTGATTGTCAGCGGATCAACCTCGTTTTCCCGGCAGAGCAGGAGGTATTCGATCAGTTGCTTCCGATAGAACTTGCTGCGGCGGGGATAGGCGTCAAACATGGTATTGAGGGTCTGGAACAGGCCGAAGGCCCCCTTGTGGGCGCCGAATTTGCTTTCGATCCCCCAGATGGCGATGACAATCTCCCGCTCGACCCCGAGCTCATTTTCAATGCGGTCCAACACCTCACGATGATCGGCAAGCTGCCTTTTTCCCTGTTCGATCATCTGCGGGGTGACAAAACGGGGGAAATACTCAAAATAGGGCTTTGCCTCCCACTGGGTATCCATGAGCTCCAGCACCCGTTTCTTGATGGTGACCCCGGCAAAGATCCGCTCCAGCTCTTCCTGGCCAAAACCGTGGCTCGTCACCAGCTCCTGCAAAAGCTCCTGATAACGCGGGCTGGAAAGATCAATGGCCTGTCCGTCCTCAACCAGCTCGGCCGCAAGGGGCGTAGGCTCTCCCTCCCCGGCCTCGACCGAACTCGGCGGGCAGGAAAAAAAGCTGATCCCGAACAGCAAGGAAAGAGCAAGCACGGTTCTATTGGCCAGGGAAAACCTCATGGGGAAAATACCTCAAAAAATTTCACAATAAACTCCTCCACCTGCCCACCGGGCAGGGCGTTGATTCCAGCCGCCGCAGCCCTGCCGCCGCCCGTAGGAAAAGCGCGACACAGCCTGTCGGCCCCGGTACGCCGGGCAAGGGGCGCCCGCACACTGACCATGAAGCTGCCATCGCCATTGTCCACCAGCAGGGCATGGGCTGCGTCCATCCTTTCCCGGGCCTTTTCATTGTTGAATATCCCGGCGATCCGGCTGGCCCATTTTTCCGCGGAGAAGGCGAAAATCCGGCCATGGGCCGTTTCCCGCAGGGGCGGCACCGCGTGAGCCCGCCGCAGATCATCGGCAAATCCCTGGCGCAGCAAGGCAAGAACCTGGGCCTCTTCACAAAAAATCAAGGGGTCGGCATAGGGTTTTACCGCCGCATACAAAACCTGGGGCGGCAGATGCAGATCAGCCACCTCCCGACCGTAACCGTTGTAGTTCATCAGCTCGCCCAGCTCACGCAGCCGGGCCACCTGGGCTTCGGCCAGATTCAGGGGCGCCGCGGCCTTGCGGGCCGAGACATGCAGATTGTCGCCAAAGGCGGCGGCCACGGCCCAGCCCCGGAAACGACCGCCCAGCAGGGTATCAACCAAGAGAGAAGTGCAGACCTCGGGACTGGGATCGAGATGGGCGATAAGGTTGGGGCTGGGCGGCAGCTCCCCGGCGTAATGATGATCCACATAAAAAACCCGGCAGGACTCAAGCAGTTTCAGTAAGGCCGCCCGGTTGCTGTCCAGAGAGATATCCAGCACGGTGAGTTCCGCCCCCCGCACCCCGACCACCTGGTCCAGCAAGCGGATATCCCGCTTGACCCCGGTTATCAGCGTAGCCTCCCGCGGCTCGGCCAAGCGAAGCTGGTGCAGGGCGCAGATGCCGTCCGCATCACCGTTGAAGATGTCGTAATACTTCATGGTCTCGGTCTCGGCGCTCTTTGCCAAACCGTTCTAGAGATCACGACCAAAGCGAAGAGCCCGTCCCACCCCATCAAGGGAGAAGATCACCATCACCCGATGATCGTCAACGGTCTTGCTGATCTCCAGCTCCATCATCCAGCAAGCGGGTTGATAGATCAGTCGGGCCCGGGATTCCACCGTATGTCTCTCGGAAAATGACTTGGCCAGATAGGCGGAGGCCGTCAACGTTTCGCTCAGCCGCACCCCCAGCGAGCCGATCAAATCATGAGCCGACTCACCGCTATCGGTATAAAAATATGGGGCAATCATGCCGCTGTCCTTCAGATACCGGTAGTTGAGGCCGAAGGTATGCCCGCCGGCGAGGCTGTACTGGTTTGACAACTCATACCGGGTCACGCCTTTGCCGTACATGCTCACGTTGGTCTGATAGCCGAGGGCCCAGTTCGGCACCGGAGAGACGGCCGTCTCAAACCTGAGATCGGACCAGTCATAGCGCCTGCCTTCCGCCGGCAAGCCTGAACTTTCCGGGTTTCCCTCCCGCAGATCATAGGTCTGGTGAATCTTGACCAGGCCGAGATTGCGATTCCAGGAATCACCTTTTTGGTTGACGCCGCCCAGGGTAAAATAATTATTGATCTGCCAGGTCAGCCAGTTTTTCCGTTCCAGCCGGTCCACGCTGTCAAAATAGCCTGGGGTGTTATCAAAGGTTGAGTCTTCAGTAAAACTTGGCAGCTCCTGGGTTCTGGTCAGGTATTCGTAGAGGAGGTTGGGCCGCACCAGATGCTCAAGCCAGCCGTTGTTTCCCAGGGCAAAATCGCGCAGCAGGATGGTTGCTATATTCCCGGTAAAATCATAGGCCTGCCGGTCCTGAAAATTATCCTTGTCCCAGGAGGAATCCCCGTATGCTTCAAGCTGGTAGGCCGTTTCCCGCGCCCCGCCGCTGATCTTGCCCTCAAGCCAGCCGCCCGGCGGGAGAAAGGAGATCAGCTTGGGATGCATATCCAACCGCTGGGCGCCGACCCCCTCTTCCCGCCAGTAATTGACGTACTCCGAATCCCAGACCGCGCTCATCCGTGTCCCGCGGATGGGCACCCGTCCGGAAAAATCAAGCCTGGGCAAGGCCTGCAGGGGGCTGGTGGTCCGGGGAAGAAAGACATGGTCCCCTCCTGCCAGAGCGATATCATGGCGCGTATCCTGCCTGGTCCGCAGTTCCGCGCCGGCAATCATGTTGGACCATGCCTTGACCAGCTGGAGGGAAGATTCCCGCTCGGAAATCGTTTCCTCCTGGAGATCCCGGCCAAACTGGTCAAGAAACTGAAGCTTGTTCGCCGTAAAACCCATGGCCCCGTCCCTGAATTCCTGCAGGTAATCCTGGTCGGAAACGAGATCAAGGTCAAGTCTGCCGGTCAGGTTATTGCCGAAATCATGGTTGGCTTTGCCCCGCAGCCAGTACCGGTTGGCCTCGCGCCGGATGAGCCCGTCCTGCTTATATTCATCTTGCAGATTCGGGCCGTCGACAAGCTCATCATGCAGATAACTGAGCATGAAGGTGCCATAGGAGGCAGGCCCTTTCACATATCGATACTCCCCGCCATATTGGACGCCCCTTTTGGCGAGGTAGCCGGGATAGAGGGTGATATCCGTGCTGGGCGAAACATTGAGAAAAACAGGAACCAGGAGGCCGAACCCGCCCCGGCTGGAGTTGGACCATTCCGGAAAGAGTACGCCTGTTTCCCGTTTGGTTTTGGCGGGGAAGGTAAAATACGGGGTGTAGGCCAGAGGAGCATCCTTAACCTGAAAAACGACGTTGGTCATCTGGGCCATGCCGTCCAGGGTGAGCTTGGTTGTGCTGCTGGTAAACGACCAGGGCGGGCTTTTGCCCTCCTCCGGCTTACAGGCGGTGGCCCAGCCTTTTTTCAGGGTGTAGCTGAACTCCCCTGTTTTCACCACCTCCTGCCCGGTAATATACATGTGGCTTTCGGCAATAAAGATGGTGGAATCGGTAAAGGTGCCGGTCTCGGCCTCGAGATCAAGATCCGCGCTGGCGGCGGTGATCTCGTCCACGCCCGAAAGGACATAGACATTGCCCCTGGCCTTTATCGTGCCGCGCTCCACATCATAACGAGCCCAGTCCGCCCTGATAAACATGCCGTCCGGCCCCTGGCTCTTGGGCCGAATCACAATAACATTACCCTCGGCCAGAATACTGTCCGGGTTATTGAGGCGAATAAGGCTGTCCGCCGTGATCTCCCAAGGAATGGCCCGGGCGGCCGACGCCGGGACGGGGCCGACAAGGGCGGCCAACGCCGCCACTATGCTGCACAGAACCCCGCATGGAGTTATCCG
The DNA here is from genome assembly GCA_001799285.1 of Deltaproteobacteria bacterium RIFOXYD12_FULL_56_24. GTDB lineage: Bacteria > Desulfobacterota > Desulfobulbia > Desulfobulbales > Desulfurivibrionaceae > Thiovibrio. Next base: position 11,127 of record MGTD01000048.1, on the reverse strand, counting down.
TCTCTCTGCCATGTCTTCCTCGTCAGGCACGATGCAGGACACGGCCTGGCTTAACGCCCCACGCTCTGTTCTTGCCATCAATCCGCCTGCCGGTTGCAGGCATCATCCCGCAAAACCGCGCCGGTGCTGCCGGAGGTTACCTGCCTGGCGTAACGGGCCATGTAGCCGCGGGTGATCTTCGGCACAGGCGGCTGCCATTTGCTCTGTCGCTGGGCCAGAACCTCTTCCGCCACATTCAGCTCGATGGACTTGTGCCGGATATCAATGGTGATCCGGTCACCCTCCTCGACCAGGGCAATGAGGCCGCCGTCCGCCGCTTCCGGCGAGACATGGCCGATACAGGCCCCCTGGGTGCCGCCGCTGAAACGGCCGTCGGTGATCAGAGCCACGCTCTTGCCAAGCCCCATGCCGACAATGGCCGAGGTGGGAGAAAGCATCTCCGGCATGCCGGGGCCGCCCTTGGGGCCGCAATAGCGGATGACCACCACATCCCCGGCCTTGATCTCCCCGCCCAGAATGGCAGCTTGAGCCGCATCCTCGGAGTCGAACACCCGGGCCGGACCGCTGTGCTTAAGCATCTCTTCGGCCACCGCCGACTGCTTGACCACGCAGCCGTCCGGGGCCAGATTTCCGTAGAGTACCGCGATGCCGCCGAATTTATGATAGGGTTCATCAGCAGGCCGGATGATGTCGGCATCCCGCACCCGGACCTTTTCCAGATTATCACGCAGGGTTTTACCGGTAACGGTCATGACCTCCAGATTCAGCCCGGCCTCGGTGTTGAGCAGTTCGCTCATCACCGCCGCTACTCCGCCGGCCTCATCCAACTGCTGCAGGCTGTGCGGCCCGCCGGGAATCAGGCTGCAGAGATGGGGCACCCGCTCGCTCACCTCATTGAACAGGGCCAGGGGCAGATCCACCCCTGCTTCCTTGGCGATGGCGGGCACATGGAGGACGGTGTTGGTGGAGCAACCCAGGGCCATATCGATGGCCATGGCGTTTTCAAAGGCGGCGCGGGTGGCAATATCCCGGGGCCGGATGTCCTCGGCCAAAAGGTGCATCACCGCCATGCCCGCCTCCTTGGCCAGTCTGATCCGGGCGGCGGCCACCGCCGGGATGGTGCCGTTGCCGGGCAGGCCAAGACCGATGGCCTCGGTCAGACAGTTCATCGAATTGGCGGTGAACATCCCGGCGCAGGAACCGCAGCCTGGGCAAGCGTGATCTTCGAGTTCGGCCAGTTCTTCCAGGCTCATGGTTTCGGCCTTCACCCGGCCGACCCCTTCGAAGACGCTGACCAGATGCACCTCCTTACCGCGGAAACGCCCGGTGAGCATGGGGCCGCCGCTCACCATGATGGCCGGGATATTGACCCGCAGCATGGCCATGAGCATGCCGGGCGTCACCTTGTCGCAGTTGGGAATCATCACCAGGGCGTCAAAAGGGTGAGCCATGGCCATGATCTCCACCGAATCGGCGATGATCTCGCGACTGGCCAGGGAATACTTCATGCCCAGATGGTTCATGGCCAGGCCGTCGCAGACCCCGATGGTTCCGAAGGCGATGGGAGTGCCTCCGGCGATGCGGATCCCGGTTTTCACCGCTTCCAGAATCCGGTCGAGATGGATATGCCCGGGGATGATCTCGTTGTGGGCGTGGGCAATGCCGATCAGAGGCCGGCTGATCTCCTCGTTGGTGTAGCCCATGGCCTTGAGCAGGGACCGATGCGGCGCCCGCTCCACCCCTTTGCGTATTGCATCACTGCGCATCTTTTTCATAGCGTTATTCCCGTCAATTATCTGGATTTTTTATGGCTTCATCAAAGAGGTAAATACTAGCAGGCCGCCGTCTGCTGTCAAGGCAAAACTCTCCGGCCCCCAAATTTGTTGAAATCGCAAAAAGCCGCGATTACAACGGTTGTCGCTGCGTAACCATTTGCTTTTGTGTCTCGACACCTGTGACCTTTCCCTTGTTATGAGACCAGCAAATTTGACGCTGTTTAACAAGCCGGCTCTGGGGTGGAAGTGACGCTGCGGGACAGTCATGTTTACCGGACCGCCTCTATAGCCTCGGCCAGTTTCCCAACCCCGATGATCTCCATGCCCTTGATCCCGCCCTTGGGCACGTTGGCCAGGGGGACAATCGCCTTTTTAAAGCCGTGCTTGGCCGCCTCCCGCAAGCGCTCTTGGCCACTGGGCACGGGGCGGATCTCCCCGGAAAGGCCGACCTCGCCGAAAGCCACCAGCTCCACGGGCAGGGGCTTGTTTTTCAGGCTGGAAAAAACCGCCAGCAGCAGGGGCAGATCGGCGCTTGTTTCGCTTACCCGCACCCCGCCCGCCACGTTGATGAACACGTCCTGGCCGTAGGTGGCGATGGAGCCGTGCCGGTGCAGCACGGCGAGAAGCATGGCCAGCCGGTTCTGCTCCAGGCCAACCGTGACCCGACGGGGGTTCTCGCTGTGGCTGTCGTCCACCAGGGCCTGCATCTCCACAAGCAGAGGGCGACTGCCTTCCCAGATCGCCATGACCACGCTGCCGGGCATGGCTTCGGCGTGGCGGGACAAAAAGATCGCCGAGGGGTTGGAGATCTCGCGCAGACCCTTGTCAGTCATGGCGAAGACCCCCAGCTCATTCACCGCGCCATAGCGATTCTTCACCGCTCGCATCACCCGGAAGCGACTGTCGCCGCTGCCTTCGATGTAGCAGACCACGTCGATGATGTGCTCCAACACCCTGGGCCCGGCCAGATCGCCGCTCTTGGTGACATGGCCCACCAGGAAAATGGCTACCCCGGTCTGCTTGGCAAACTGGGTAAGGAAAGCGGCGGATTCCCGCACCTGACTGACGCTGCCTGGGGCGGACTGGCTGTCCGCCACCTGCATGGTCTGGATGGAATCGATCACCATGACCTCTGGTCGCTCCTTGAGCGCCGTGGCGCAGATATCCTCCACCCTGGTCTCGGCCAGCAGGAGCAGGGCCTTATCCGGCAAGCCAAGCCGCCGGGCTCGCATGGCGATCTGCTGGAGCGACTCCTCGCCGGTCACATAGAGGCATTTGCGGGTGAGGCTCAGGTTGCAGCAGACCTGGAGCAGGCCGGTAGACTTGCCCACCCCCGGATCGCCGCCGATCAGCACCACCGAACCGGGCACCAGGCCGCCGCCCAAAACCCGGTCCAGCTCGCCCATGCCGGTGGAAAAACGAACCAGCTCATCGCGGCCCACCTCGGCCATGGTCTGCACCTTGGCCAGGGAGCCGGAATAGCCCTGAAAACGGCTGGCCACCCCGGAGGCTGGCTGTTGCTCAGCCAGGGTATCCCAGGCACCGCAAGCTTCGCACTGCCCGGCCCATTTGCTGAACACCCCGTTACAGGTAGCGCAGACATACGCAATCTTTTCTTTCGCCATTAGCAACACTCCCCTATGACTCAGCACTCAGCCGTCAGCTCTCAGCCTACAGCACTCAGCACTTTGCACTCTGCACTTCACATTGCCCCTAAACAAGCCGGGCCAGCACCTGGTTGGCCACGGGCAGACCTGCCCTGGTAAGGCGCAGCCTGTCGTGGCTAATCTCGACCAGCCCCTGTCGGCACAAATCCTCCAGCATCTTCCCATAATAGCCCACCGGCGTCAAACCAAACTGGCGTTGCAGCCGGGCAAAAGAAACCCCTTCGAGGAGCCTGAGCCCCATGACCACGCTTTCCCGGAAGCGGGCCGCCAGGGGCAGGCATTCCCCTTCGGCCAGGGGAAGTTCCCCTTTTTGGACCAGCCCGGCAAACTCTTCGGGCTCCGCCACCGTGCCGAACCTGAAGCCGGACAGGCAGGAGACCGCCCCGGCCCCCAGCCCCAGATAACCGCCGTTGCGCCAGTAATTGAGGTTGTGGCGGCACTCCCGGCCCGGGGCGGCGTAGTTGGAGATCTCGTAACGTCCTAACCCGGCCCGGGCCAGAAGGTCGTGGGTAAGCTCTACCATGGCCAGGGCCTCCCCCTCGCCGGGCAAGCTGAGTTCGCCCCTTTCCACCAGCCGGGCAAAAGGGGTCCCATCCTCGATGGTCAGCTCGTAGCAGGCCAGATGCCCCGGTTTGTGCGCAAGGGCACTGGCCAGGGTGTCCCGCCAGTCCGCCGCGCTTTGGCCGGGCAGGCCGTACATCAGATCCAGATTGATATTGGCAAAACCTGCCCGCCGGGCAGCATCGATGGCGGCATGAGCCTCGGCCACCGTGTGGCTTCGGCCAAGCCCGGCCAGCAGCCGGTCGGAAAAGGCCTGCACCCCGAGGCTCAACCGATTGACCCCGGCCCGGCGCAAGGCAAGCAACGCCTCTACGGTTACGGTGTTCGGATTGGCCTCCACCGTAATCTCGGCATCTTCCCTGAAGTTGAACGACTTCAGGCACAGGCCGACCAGCCCGGCCAGTTCGCTGCCCTTGTAGATAGTCGGGGTGCCGCCGCCGATGAACAGGCTGGCGAAGCGCCGCTCCCTGCACCACTTCTTCCCGGCCCAATGGCTGATCTGGCCGGCAAGGGCGGCGAGGTATGCCGCGGGAGGGGCTTGGCAAGCGTAGGAATTAAAGGAGCAGTAAGCGCATCGACTCCGGCAGAAGGGGATGTGAAGATAAAGGCTGGGCGGCTCTTCGCCGCTGGTCGGGGTAAAATCAGTGGACATGCTCTCGGGCCCCGTCATTCGCCGGCAATCAGCGCCCGGCTCCGGCTCCGGATATCCTCCAGCAGGCCGTGATCGGCAAAACTGAAAGGCTGCTCACCCTCTCCGACGATGAGATGATCCAGCAGCTGAATCCCGGCAAAACCCAGGGCGATGAAGAGATGGCGGGTGAGCCGGGTATCCTCCGCCGAAGGGGTCAGGCTGCCGGAGGGATGATTATGGGCGATGACCACCGAGGCGGCATGGTGCTCCAGGGCCAGCTTGATCAACTCCCGGGGATGCACGGTGTTGCTGGCCAGAGTGCCTTCCGCTACCTGTTGGGTAGCGATGATAGCCAGAGATGAGTCGAGAAAAACTGCGGTCAGCACCTCGCGTTTGAGGCCACGCATGCTGTGAACCAGATACTCCCCCACCTCGCGGGAGGAGCGAAGATATTCCTTGGCCACCAGCCTTTGTTGCAGGTAGCGCCGGGCCACCCCTTGGATAAAGCGCAGGGCAAAGGCATTCTTTGGTCCGATGCCGTCAACCAGTTCAAGTTCGGACTGGCTTGCATCCAAGGCGCGGGCCAGATTGTTGAACTGCTTGAGCAGGAGGCGGGCAGGCTCCTTGCAGTCCTTGCGGGGGGTGCCCATGGAGATAAGCAGCTCCAGCACCTCGGCGTCGGTAAAGCCGTCGAGCCCTTGGGCCAAAAACCTGTCCCGCAACCGCTGCCGGTGGCCATCGCCTTTTTTCTGCCAGTCGGATTGATTCATGATTTTTTGCCACGAAACCCACGAAAGACACGAAATTTATAAGACAAACCGTTTAATAGTCGCCTTGGGATGGTTGAAATTCACCAGGAGGCCGACCTTTTTGCCGGTCGCCTTAAGATAGTTCAGAATCTGCGCCTCATGGGCTGGATGAAGCCGCTCTATTGCTTTCACCTCGACGATTACTCTGCCGGCAACCACCAGATCCGCAAAGTACTCCCCGACAATCGCCCCCTTATATCTCACGGAAAAGGGGACCTGCGCTTCCACGGCAATCTCCCTGGCCTGAAACTCCCTTACCAGCGCATTCTCGTACACTTTCTCCAGGAACCCATGGCCAAGCTGACGATACACCTCGAACACACAAGCGTTGATCGCATAGACAAGATCCTTCTCTACAATCTCTTCTCCCAAAACTTTCGTGTCCTTTCGTGGGTTTCGTGGCAAAAAACCTACTCCGCCAGCGCCTTGCTGAACAACTCGTTGGCCAGCCCCGGATTGGCCTTGCCCCCGGTCTGTTTCATGAGCTGGCCCACGAAAAAGCCCATGACCTTGGTCTTGCCCTCGCGAAACTGCTGCGCCTGCTCAGGATTGGCCGCGATGATCTCTTTAACCATGGCCATGATCTCGCCCTGGTCGCTCATCTGCACCAAGCCCTTCTCCTGGACCACCGCCTCCGGATCCTTGCCGGAGAGCATCATCTCCTCGAACACGGTCTTGGCGATCTTGCCGCTGATGGTGCCGGTGTCGATCATGGTCAACAGCTTGGCCAGATTCTTTGGGGAAACCGGGCACTGGCTGATGTCCATGGCCTCCTCGCCCTTCATCAGCCGCATCAGCTCGGTCATCAGCCAGTTGCCGAGCTTTTTGCCGTTTGGATACCCAGCCAAGGCCGCTTCGAAATAATCGGCCAGCTCCTTGGAGGAGGTAAGCACCGAAGCGTCGTTGTCCGACAATCCCAGTTGTTCCGTGAAGCGATTTTTCCGGGCATCGGGCAGCTCGGGCAGGGTGGCGCGCATCGCCTCGATCCAGGCAGCGTCGATCACCACCGGCACCAGATCCGGGTCCGGGAAGTAGCGGTAATCGTGGGCCTCCTCCTTGGAGCGCATGGCGTTGGTCACGTTGCGGTCCGCATCCCAGAGCAGGGTTTCCTGGATGATCTTGCCGCCGTCCAGCAGCAGGTCGCGCTGGCGGCGCACCTCGAACTCCAGCGCCTTCTGCACGTTCTTGAAGGAATTCATATTTTTGAGTTCGGTACGGGTACCCAGCTCCTGCTGACCCACGGGCCTGAGCGAGATATTGGCGTCGCAGCGAAAGCTGCCCTCCTGCATATTGCCGTCGCAGATGTCGAGATAGCGGAGGATGGCGTGCAGTTTCTTGAGATAAGCCGCGGCCTCCTCCGGCGAACGGATATCCGGTTCGCTGACGATCTCGATGAGCGGGGTGCCGGTGCGGTTGAGGTCCACATAACTCACCGGCTCACGCTCGTCGTGGATGAGCTTGCCGGCGTCCTCCTCCATGTGGATGCGGGTGAGGCCGATCCTTCTCGTCCGGCCTCCCGCCTCGACCTCCACCCAGCCGTGCTCGGCGATGGGCAGGTCAAACTGGGAGATCTGATAACCCTTGGGCAGGTCGGGGTAGAAATAATTCTTGCGGGCGAACTGGTTCAGCGGGCCGATGACGCAGTTGGTGGCCAGGGCCATCTTCATCGCGTACTCCACCACCTTTTTGTTCAGCACCGGCAAAACGCCGGGCATGCCGAGGCAGACCGGACAGGTGTTGGTGTTGGGGGGGTTGCCGAAGGCGGTGGAGCAGCCGCAGAAAATCTTGCTCCTGGTCTTGAGCTGGGCATGGACCTCAAGGCCAATGACGGTTTCAAATTCCATGGTCTTCTCTCCATTTATCCTTGCCCGGCGGCGAAACAACCGCGCCGGTCAGTGGGTCTCTTTTCCTTTCCGCACCCAGGCCTGAATCCGGGTCAGTTCCTGCTCCCAGGCGGAGCCGATCCTCAACTCAAGAAACATCCGAAAAAGCTGATCCACGGTTCGCACCACCATCTCATGCAGGCTGAGATGCTCAAGCAGCCTGCCTTCCACCGCCTCCGGGTCGTTGCCCTCTTCGGCGGAGCCCATGGTTTTGGGCGGCTTCACATTGCGGAACTCCATGAGGGTGGCCTTGAAGGAAAGATTCCATTCATACTCCCCCCTGGTCAGCAGGATCCTCGCCTGCTCCAGCTTCTTGCCCATGGCCAGGCCGGTGCGCGCTTCCTGGAGTTCGGTCATCAGCCCCCGGCAGATCAGCTTCTCGCGGTTCTCGCCTTCGCCGTACTCCAGCAGCATGTGCTTTTCAAAGACCAGCTGGATATCCTCACCGGCCTCGGGGAGAAAAATAGTCCCCCCCCGCTCTTCGCTTTTGAACCAGAGCCAGGTGAGAAATTCCTGGCCCACAAATCGTTTTTCGTCAATGAGATCAACTAAATCCATATGCGTAAGGCCTCTGGGAATTAAATGAAGATGGCGGGGGTGATGTCGGCCAGGGCCTCGCGGCCGGGGGCGTCGAGCAGGTGCTCGGCGGTGAGATAGGGTACCTGCAGCATCAGGCTGAGATCAAAGGTCTCCTTGAAAAACTCCTCCAGCAGCTCCTGGGCCTTCTGGCTGGTGGAAAAAAACAAAACCGTCCCCTCGGCCAGATTCCAGCAGAGATCATAAACCGCCGGGCTCGGCGGAACCTTTTTCACCAGCATCAACCGGACGCTCTCCTTGATCTCCACCCGGTGGGCCCGGGCCAGCTTGGGGATCTGCCGCGCCTTCTTGAGCCGCTCCTCCTCCTTTAGGCAAAACTTGTTGAGCACCTTGGGCGAGACCCGCCGCTCGTCCACCCGCAGGGAAAGGACAACATGGTCCGCCGCCGCAAAGGAGGCATAGGCGAACTCGCTGTCGAACATATTGAGTACCGAAACCCAGCCCACGGAGCGTTCTTCGTAACTCTCGTCAATATCCCGGAAACAATGGCGGGCGATCCGCTCGGCGGCGAACTCCCAGAAATTCGCGGGCAGATCCCCCTGAACCGCATAACGGACATAACTTGCCGATCTGGCCAACAACCCCATGGCGCACCCTTTGTAAAAAGTCAGGAAAAAAGCCCTGCGTGGCGCAGAGGCTACATCTTACTTTGCAACAAGCCAAAAGATATAGCAGACCCTAGCCCACGTCACAAGCTATTTAAGAGGCCAAACCACTGCCAAAAATCGACAATAATTACCCAAGCTCATGGGGTTATCCGGCAGACCAGCTAGGGAGAAGGCAGAGCAAAAAAAGGAGCAAAGAAGACAGCAAAGACTTGACACGGAAAACCGACTGTTGTAAAAGTGCCTTTTCCTACAGGTTGGGTCGTTAACTCAGTCGGTAGAGTATCTGCCTTTTAAGCAGAGAGTCGCGCGTTCAAGTCGCGCACGACCCACCATTTTCTGTACGGATATTAGTCCCCATCGTCTAGCCCGGTCCAGGACACCGGCCTTTCACGCCGGCGACACGAGTTCAAATCTCGTTGGGGACGCCAGAAATTCTAAAGGGAATCAACCGCGTGCGGTTGATTCCCTTTTTTCATTTGACGCCATCCCCGGTATCCCGGCCTAAATCCAAGCGTGCTCCTTGTGCCAAATCCCACCACCCAGTGTACGGCCAGATTCTCCAGCAACTAAAATAACACTTTGCATTATTTTAGTTTTATCTTAAAATATAAAATAACAAATACGGTTATTTTAATTCCACGATGAGCCCGCACCAATGAGAAACTTCCAATCTGGCCTCTATGTTCAGCAAGACCATTACCAGAGTTTTCAGCCCAAGCCAATCAACCGCGCCTGGGTGCTGGACAACATGGCGTTGATCCAGCTACTTGGGCAGGCGGATCGGGAACTGGGCAGGCTGGACATGTATTCGGACTACATCCCCAACATCGACCTGTTCATCCGTATGCATGTACTGAAGGAAGCCACCCAATCCAGCAAAATTGAAGGCACACAGACGAACATGGAGGATGCGCTTCTCGAAAGGGAAGATGTCGCCTTGGATAAAAGGGATGACTGGGAAGAGGTGCAAAACTACGTGGCGGCAATGAACGAGGCGGTTGCACGGTTAAAAGAATTGCCTTTTTCCGCCCGACTGATGCGCGAAACCCATAAAACCCTGCTGCAAGGTGTGCGCGGCAAACACAAGCAGCCGGGCGCATTCAGACACAGCCAGAACTGGATTGGCGGGGCAACCATCAACGATGCTGTTTTTGTGCCGCCTGTGCATACCGCCATCGACGAACTGATGAGCGATATTGAGCTGTTTGCCCACAACGATACCCAGTATTTCCCTGAACTATTAAAAATTGCCTTGGTGCATTACCAGTTTGAAACCATCCATCCTTTCCTGGACGGCAATGGCCGGGTGGGGCGGTTGCTGATCACCTTATACTTGGTCAACAAAGGGATATTGAAACAGCCGGTGTTGTACCTGTCAGACTTCTTCGAACGTAACCGTACGCATTATTACGATAATCTTATGCGGGTGAGAGAAAAAAATGACCTGCTGCAATGGTTCAAGTTTTTTCTGGTGGGCGTTATCGAAACTGCAAAAAGCAGCATTGCGACTTTTGACAACATCCTCAAACTGCAAAAGCAGGTGGATGGCCAGATACAGACACTGGGAAGCAGAACAGCCAATGCCCAAAAGGTTCTTCGTTATTTATATCAACACCCCATGATTGACGCCGCCAAAACAGGCGCGGTGGCGGACATATCTCCTGCGTCCGCGTACAAACTGGTTGCCGACTTGGAGCAGTTCGGGATACTGAAAGAAATCACCGGCGGCAAGCGAGGTAAAATGTATGTATTTGACGCCTACCTGCAATTGTTCAAGTAAAAACTTGATTACGTGCCACTCTCCCGGTTAGTGGAATAAGTGGGTAGAGTTAGGAAGCTGATATCAGACCATTGCCGGAGACTTTCATCAACGCCTCGCCGCACGCGGCTACTACGTGTCAGCCGAACACTGTCGTCCATCAACCTCCCCCCATCAATCCGTGCATGCGGTTCTCCCGCACACGGCTTTCCGATGTTCTTCATGCCGAGGCATGCGCTGACTTCCAACCCGCTGCTGTTGGAACTTTGTATAGCCCGTAACGCCGGTACAGATCCACACTCGGGAATCGACCTTCGCCGATCCACCGGTCTTTAACCTTGTGGCGTTTCATCAAATGTTTACGCATCCGTTGTTCCGCATGAATTTTGCCCATAGCGTATTGGCGATGTCGTCCACGGCATCGTGGGCCGATTTCTTCGGTCGGAATCCGTACGAGTTCGTACAGAAGTCAGCTTCAAAGATCGGCTCGATGATGAGCTTCACCGCCATTTGCGCTACCCGGTCCCGGAGCGTCGGAATTCCCAGCGGCCGCAGACTGCCGCCCGCTTTGGGGATCATTACGCGCCGCACCGGCTGAGCTCGGTAGGTCTTGTTTTGCAGATCACGGGCCAACTCCCGCAGAAACGTTTCTATCCCGATTCCGTTCTCTATGGCCTCGAAGCTGATCCCGGCTGATCTTGTCGTAGAGCGCATAAAAGCGATAGGCTGGTTCTTGCTTGGCCTTGGCATACAGCTTCCTCTGTAGCGTCCTGATCGTATCCGGGGTGGTTAGCGACATGGCAATCCCTCGATCCTCCGCTCTTCGGTTGCACGAAC
>MGTD01000047.1 GCA_001799285.1 Deltaproteobacteria bacterium RIFOXYD12_FULL_56_24 | reverse complement strand
AAACGCTGGATTACGTCAGTCCGGAACAATATGAGCTTTTGACAAATGCTGCTTAATCAACTGTCCGTGAAAGCGGGGGTAGCTCACTTCTGATGTAGGCTCATAAAAAATGCCGATAATCAGTATTCAATGCCTTGGCCAGCGCCCTGGCCCGCTCCTTGCCGATGGGGCGCTTGCCGTTTTCCATCTCGGAGATATGACGCTGGGGGATGCCGGTGAGTTCGGCCAGGTGCAGTTGGGTAAGGCTCTCCCGAGTGCGGGCACCGCGCAGATTCACCGCCCATTCCGGCTGGTCGCCAAGGTGTTTGCGGAAAATTTGTGTGTTCCTGCATAAATGATCTCCACGGTAACGGTGCTTTTGTCCTCTGTCCACACTGCGACATAGGTTGGCCTGCCCTTTTTAAGGTGACAGTGATGAGCAAGGCTGGGCAATTTCGAGTAGTTCGGCCAATCCCCGCGAACCGGTCCTGCTTGCCGGATGTTTGCCATCAGGTGATACAGCGCGGTAAGAACCGGCCGGGGCAATTGCGTTCGAATCTGGCCGGGCTTTGGAAATATCGCGTCGAAGATTATCGTCTTATCTGCGATATCCAGGAAGAGAATTCTTGTCCTGGTGCTTCACGTTGGACATAGGAGCAAGGTCTGCGGAGGTCATTAATTAGGTGGGCTTGCCTTTCTTAAAATGTCAGCAGTCATTTCTAGACAGGAACTATTTGGAGCCTGGCAGGCTCATTTTCGCAGGATCACGAAGAGGCTGATTGTCCTTCCAGGAAGAACTGCATCCAGCATTCCCAGGCTATCGTGTCCAGATTGCATTCCTTGGGGCAGGGATACTGCTCGACCACATGGGGGCAGCGCCCGCACCGGGCGGTGCAGATATGCTTGGCCGCCTTTTCCAGGGCGGTGGTCAAGGTGGAGGTGTCACGCACTTGTGTTTTCATGGTGTTTCTCCTTGTTAAAGCTGAGTTGGGCAGCTAGCCTGCCCAAACGCAACTTAATGGTCTCGTAAAAAAGGAAAAAGGTCACAAGTCCGTAAGACAAATTAAACAAGTTACAAAGTAGCAACCGTTGTAATAGCGGCTTTTTGCTATTTCAACAAACGTATGCCTTTTTGGGTGCAAGCAGGATGGTGAAGGTTGAGCCTCTGCCGAGTTCGCTTGTAACCCCTACTTCACCGCCATGGGCCTGGACAATGTGTTTGACGATGGCCAGTCCCAGGCCGGTACCGCCCAGCTTGCGGCTGCGGGCCGCATCGCTCCGGTAGAAGCGTTCGAACAGGCGCGGCAGGTGCTGGGGCGCGACCCCAGCCCCGAAATCCTGGACCTCGACGGCGATCTTGCCTCCCTCCCGCTCCCCGGCCCGGACCAGCACCCGGCCACCCTCGTCGCTGTACTTGATGGCGTTGACGATGAGGTTGGTGAGCGCCTGTTCGAACAGGGGGCCGTTGAGGGCGGCGGTCAGATCAGCAGGAACCACCAGCTCAATGCTGATTTTTTTCTCGGCTGCCTTGAGCTCACAGATTTCTATGGCCCTGCGCAGAGGGTGGATGATCATTTCTTCCGTCAGGGCAAGCCGGGTCTGCTCCTGCTCCTGTTCAAGCCGAGAGAGGGCGAGAAGATCCTCGATGATGGCGTGCAGCCGTTTTGCCTGGGTGGCGATGATCTCCACGAAGCGCCGGGCATCTTCGGGGGTATCAAGAGCCCCGTCCAGCAGGGTTTCGGCAAAGCCTTCGATGGAGGTGATCGGGGTCTTCAGTTCGTGGGACACATTGGCCACGAAGTCGCGGCGCATGTTCTCCAGCCTCCGCAGGCTGGTGACATCGTTGATGACGATGATCGCGCCGCTGGTCATCTTGGCGGCGTCCTGGAACCTGGCGCCGTGGGCGTAAAAGTATTTTTCCTGTCCCCGACCGGTCAAGTCGATCTCCCCTTCGATGGGGTTGGCTTCGGCGAGGGTCCGGCTGATAAAACGTTGCAGGGTCAGGTTGCGCACCGCCATCAGAGCGTTTTTTCCCCGCAGCTTCTCGGGGTCTAGGTTCAGCAGCCTTGCCCCTGCCTGGTTGATATCGAGGATGCGCTCCTCGGTGTCCACGGTGATCACCCCCTCGACCATGCTGGAAAAAACAGCCTGCAGCTGGCTGTGTTGCCGGGCGATGGTTTTAAGCCGGGTGTCAAGCTGATCGGCCATGGCGTTCATGGCTCTGGCCAGGCTCGCCACCTCTTCCGCCCCTTCTTCCCGCAGTTTGCTGGTGAAAGCGCCGTCGGCAAAACGTTCCGCTCCCAAGCGCATCTCTTCGAGCGGTCTGCTGATGCGCTGCGCGATAAACCAGGCGACCAGGGCCACGAGCAGGGCGACAAGCAGACAGCCCCAGACAATCCTTAAAAAGATTTCCCTGAGGGCGCTGTCGATGAAGGTGATCGGGATAGCGGTTCGGAGCACCCCTAAGTTTTTGCCATTATGGAGCAGGGGAACCGCCACATACATCATGTTTTCCTGAAGGGTGTGGCTGAAGCGGATAAAGGGAGCAGGACGACCGGCAAGGGCGGCGATGATTTCCGGGCGACCGCCGTGGTTCTCCATGCGGCCCGGCTCTTCATCCGAATCAGCGAGAACCTTGCCGTCCAAGGCAGTAACGGTCAGGCGGGTTCCGGATTTTTTCCCGGCGGTGGTGCAGAAGTTTCGCAGCGCGGTCAGATTCTTTTCGGCCAGTAGGGCAAGAACATGTTCCTGGGCCAGACGAGCGCGCGCCTCAAGACCGGCCGCGGTCTGGGCCAGCTGAAAGGTGCGGAGGGAATAGGCCCCGTAGCCGGCGGCGATCATCAGGGCGATAAGGGTGATGATAAGCTGGCTTGGAAACAGCTGCCATATAAGGCGTTTGCGAAGCATGGCAATCCCCGGCGCGGTTGGAGTTAATCTGGTCAACAGCAACAGAATAGCACGGGATTGTTAGAATATGATTAAGATATTGTCACGAATCGCTTCCCGCCGAAAAATATTTCTCCGGCTTAGAACAGCCTTGCGCGGGCGGATTTTGCGGAAATCCCCCTCCCGTGCAGGGAGGGGGCAGGGGCGGGCGCAACCAGTCAGCTCATTCGGAGTATGGCTTCTTCTTGCCTCGTCTGGGAACGCCGGCGGATGGTCTAGCCGGGGTTGTCGGTCTGGTCGAGGTTGAAGGCCTGGCCGAGGGATATGGCTTGCCCGGAGCGGAGGGTTTGCTTGAGGAATACGGCTTGGCCGAGGTGGAGGGCCTGGCCGAGCTTGAGGAGGGCTTGTACGAGCTGGAGGGCTTGTATGAACCGGAAGACTTGTACGGTTTTGCCCCAGGGCGCCCTGGATACGCCGGCTTGGCCGGGCGGCCTGCGGGAGCGGCCATGGTTTTTACCTCGACATCCCGGCCATTGACCTTAAGACCTTGGAACACCTCAAGAACATGCTGGGCGAAGCGGCTGTCTGCCTCCAGCATGGCGGTGTGGTCCAGGATCTCGATGCGGCCGACCTTGATGGAGGCCGAGCCGCTGGCGTCATTGATCTGGCCGATGAGCCGCGCGGGGGAAAGGCCGTCTTTCTCGCCGATGTTGAGGTAAAACCGGCTGAAATTAACCCGCTCGCCGCGATCATCCTGGCGGCCGAATCTGCTCTCCGGGCGTTCCTGCCGAGAAAAACGGCTGTCCGTCCGCTGGTACTCGGTATTCTGGCCGCGGCCCTTGTCCGTGACGTTGATGTCCGGGGCATTCTGGTAATGGGTCAAAATGGAGGCAAACTCCTGGGAAACAAAATGCAGGATCAGCTCGTCGCGGTCCAGATCGGCCAGGGCCTCGGTGATCGTCTCCATAAAAGGAGCCAGTTGCGCGTGGTTTATCTCGACGTTCTTGATGGTCTCGATCTTGTGGAGGAGCTGCTTCTTGCAGACCTCGTGTCCCGAAGGAACCTTGCCCAGTTCAAACTGCCTTTTCAGCTTGCTCTCGATCTCCTTGATGCGGAACTGCTCACGCATATGGATGATGGAGATGGAGATGCCGGTTTTCCCCGCCCGGCCGGTGCGACCGCTGCGGTGGGTGTAGTTGGCGCTGTCGTCGGGCAGGTTGTAGTTGATCACGTGGGTAAGGTCGGTGACGTCCAGGCCGCGGGCCGCTACATCGGTGGCCACCAGCAGTTGCACCGACTTGCTGCGGAAGCGCTGCATCACGTAATCTCGCTGGCTCTGGGAAAGTTCGCCGTGCAGGGGGTCGGCGTTGTAGCCGTCCTTGCCGAGCTTGTCCGCGACATCGTTGACCTCCTGGCGGGTACGGCAGAAAATGATGGCGTACATGTCCGGGTTCATATCCACCAGCCGACGCAGGGCCAGGTAGCGGTCCTTGGCATGGACCATGTAGTAGAGGTGGCGGATGTTTTCCGACCCGGCATTGCGGGTGCCCACCGTGATCTCCACCGGGTTCTTCATGTATTTTCTGGAAATGGAGGCCACGCTTTGCGGCATGGTGGCCGAAAAGAGCAGGGTGTGCTTGTCGGCCGGGGTTTGGGCGAGGATGGCGTTCAGCTCATCCTGGAAGCCCATCTGCAGCATCTCGTCGGCTTCGTCCAGCACTACCGAGCGGATGGCGGAAAGATCGATCACCTGGCGGCGCATCAGATCGTGCAGACGGCCGGGGGTGGCGACGATGATCTGGACGCCCTGGCGCAGGGTGCGGATCTGGTTGTCGATGCTGGCCCCGCCGTAGACGGCGCAGACCCGGATGGCCGGAAGATTCTTGGCAAAGGCGTTGAGGTCGCGGGCCACCTGCATGCAGAGTTCCCGGGTCGGGCAAAGCACCAGGGCCTGGGTCTGGCGGCTGTCCGGCTGGCAGAGCTGCACCAGGGGAATGCCGAAGGCCGCAGTCTTGCCGGTGCCGGTCTGGGCCAGACCGACGATATCCACCGGTTTTTCAAGGAGGAGCGGGATGATCTGCTCCTGAACCGGGGTTGGCGCGGTAAAGCCCAGGGCTTCAAGGCCGGTGATGATGTCGGGATGGATGCCAAGGTCAGCAAAGGTGGTCATGATGGTGTTCCTTATTGAAGGGCGTGTGGGTGAAGGGTTGCTGTGCAGGAAAAAAGAGATCCTTGCGGCCCAACGCCCCATAAACAAAAAAACCGCACGCCCTCGGCAGAGGCTTTGTGCGGTGCGCTTTTGTTCGTATAGCGATTACAGGCAGAGGCAACACAATGAATTGCGATATTTACCATGGTTCGTTGAGGAAAGCAAGCGGAATGTCTGATTGTTGCCTGAATACGCCATGGTGGCGCGAAAATCAGGCGCGGCGCTGCCGGAGGTTAGCTGGCGCTTGTTCTTCCGCCGCCCATGGCCTGGTACAGGGCAACGCTATCGGCAAGGCGCCGCGCCTGCGCCTCGATCAGGCTGATTCGCGTCTGTTGTGCCTGCTGCTGCGCGGTAAGCAGTTGGACATAATCGGCCGCGCCCAGCGAGTACTTGCGCTGCATGGATTCGAGAGATTCCTGCGCCGCGGCATCGGCGGCAGCCAAGGCGGCCAGCCGCTGCGCGTCGTTGTCCAGCGCCCGCAACACATCGGCGACATTGCGCAGGGCTTCGAGAACGACAGTCCGATAATTCGCCGCCGCCGCATCGAATGCGGCCAGGGCCGCACGTTTTTCCGCCGGCAACCCGGGGTTGAACAAGGGTTGGGTGAGTTGCGCCACCAGGCTCCAGACAGCGGAACCGCTCCCGAACAAAGCGCCGGTGGTCAAGGCTTGCGAGCCAAGCGCGGCGCTGAGGTTGAGTTGTGGATACAGCTTGGCGATCGCCACGCCGTACTCGGCGTTTGCCGAATGCAGCAGGGCCTCGGCAGCCTGAATGTCCGGGCGATTGCGCACCAGTTCGGAGGGCACGGTAAGCGGCAGATCGGCTGGCAGGGTGAACTCCTGCAAGGAAAAGCTTGGCCATCCTCCCGCGCCCGGTTCCCGGCCGGCGAGGATGGCCAGAAGATGGTCGTTCTGCTGGAGCTGGTTAAGCAGCAATGGAATTCCGGCGCGAGTCTGTTCCGCCAGGGTTTGCAAGGCGAGCACATCGTCGGGAGCGGCGTGGCCGAGGCGTACCCGTTCCCGGGTCAGGCCCAGTTGTTTTTCCTGGGAATGGAGGATGGCTTCCGTGGCTTGAATCTGTGCGGCCAGCCTTGCCTGGGTGACGGTGGCGGTGGCGATGTTGCCCGTCAAGGTCAGCCGGGCGCCTTCCAGTTGGTGGCGCTGGTAATCGATGTTGGCGGCCAGGGCCTCGAGGGAGCGGCGGGTGGCGCCGGCTAAATCGAGCGTATAGCGAACGCCGACGCCGGCATTGTAGAGGGAGAACTCCCGAGGGTCGCCAACCTGGCCCAGGGAGCTGGGGGAGGTTCGCTGCCGCTGGCCGCCGAGGGTGGCGTCAACCTGCGGATACAGGGTAGACCCTGCTTGTGCGGCGTACAGCTCCTCCGCCTGGCGCAACACGGCTTGAGACTTGGCCAAGGTGGGGCTGGCTTGCAAGGCTTCGTCGATCAGCCCATTCAGTTTGACTGAGCCGAGTTCCTGCCACCATTGCGGGTTGACCCAGCCGCCCGCGACGAAATGCTGTGCTTCTCCCAACGGCGCGGGGGTTGAGGGTGTTTGCGCGGGCAAGGGGGTGGCGGTGTAGGTTGCGGTATCCGGCGTCGCAGGGCGCCTGAAATCGGGACCAACCGCGCATCCCGTCAGCAGGCCGAAAAAAATGAAGGCAAAAGAGATGTGGCCACTGATCGTTTTAGCGTTGCTCATAAAAATGCTCCTGGAACGATTTGCGAAAACTCTGATGACAGGCAAGACAACCATTTTGCAACGTTGCAAACGCAGAAATTACCGCCGGCCTGTCCTGATGCCCAGCCGCTCTTTTCAGTTCCAGCCCGGCTTGGTGGTTTTTCTCCTCATGGCCTTTGAATTTTCCGGCATCGGAGCCGATGAAGCTCAAAATACGCATCTTTTCAGTCAGCGGAGGCTGGGGGTGGTCGGCTATTCGTGGTGCGATTTTTGCCACCAGGGCCCAGTCTTCACGGGAAATGCCATCGGTAACGGCCTGCATATCCGCGGCCAGGTCTTGCATGATCTTGTGCAGGGCAAGCGGTTTGACTTCAGTGGGGCCGTTGGCCCACGTCATTGAGCTTGCAGACACCAGAAACGTGCCGAGCAGACCGGCGGTAACGATTCTTTGGAAGGCAGCTTTTTCTTTCATTCGACCCCCCGGCCCTCGCCGGCTTCCTCGTAGGTCACGCCATCGCGGATATGGTAAATGCGCTTGAAGGTCGGAATTATCTTTTCGTCGTGGGTGACGACAATAATGGCGGTTTCGAGTTTGCGGGCCATGTCGTTGAGAATTCGGATTACCGCTAGAGCACGTTCGCTGTCGAGCGGCGCGGTGGGTTCGTCGGCCAGAATCACCGGTGGGCGATTGACTAAACCACGGGCAATGGCCACCCGCTGCTGTTCGCCGCCGGAAAGCTGCGAGGGCATGGCCTTGGCGCGATGCTCCACATCGAGTGATTTGAACAGCTCTACTGCCCGGCTGCGCGCCTCGGCATTCGGTATTCCCGCCAGCATGGGCAGGAGGGCGACGTTGTCGGTAACGTCGAGGAAGGGGATCAGGTATGGCGCCTGAAATATAAAGCCGATTTTGTCGCGGCGCAGTGCGCGCAAATCATTAACCTTCCAGCCGTCGTCATAGATCACCTCGTCGCCGAGAATCATCCGTCCGCCGCTGGGTTCGATCACCGCGCCCAAGCACTTGAGCAGCGTGCTTTTGCCCGAGCCGGAAGGGCCGACTAGACCGATCACCTCGCCGGGAGCCACTTGCATGTCCACGCCCTTCAGGGCATCGACGGCGGTGTCGCCACTGCCATAGCGTTTTCGCAGACCTTCGATACGAATGCCTTTGCCTGTCATGTCAGCCTCCAATGGCCTCGGCCGGATCGACCTTGAGAACGGCGTGAATGGCAATGATGCTGGCGAGGATGCAGATTACCACCACGGCAATGAAGCCGATAATGGAGTCCATCGGCTCCAGCAGCACATATTTGGGAAAGATCGGCGCCATCAGCAGGGTGGCCGTGATCTTGCCCACCACAAAGCCGATCAGACCCAGAGCAATGGATTGCTGCATGATCAGACCGATAATGGTTCGATTTTTGGTGCCGATCAGCTTCAGCACGGCAATCTCGCGGATCTTGCCAAGCGTCAGGGTATAGATGATGAACGCGACAATGGCCGCGCTGACAATGGAAAGAATCACCAGGAACATGGCAATCTGTCTTGCCGAAGTGGCGATCAGCTTGCCGATGAGGATTGCTTCCATCTGGGCGCGGGTATAGACCGTCAAGCGTTTCCAGCGGCGGATCGATGCCGCCACCTTCTCGGCGGCATGGCCCGAGTCAATCTGCACCAAAACGGCGTTGACGTAAGGGTTGATGCTTTGCGAAGCGATGATCGCAGCAAGGAGATCCGGAACCTGCGGCCGGTTGAAGGCCGGGTTTTCTGCGGTGCGGCGGCGTTGCTGGCGAATGGCGTCGTTGTCCTTCAGAAACTGGGCTTCCTGGGCATCCTTGAGGGGGATGAAGACCATCGGGTCGCCGCCGGAAGAGACCATCCGCCGGGTCAGGCCGACCACGGTATAATGGTTGCGGCGGATCTGGAGGCGGTCGCCGAGTTTGAACCCGGAAGCAAGATCGGCTACGGCCTCGTAATGGCCCCGGGTGATCTGCCGACCGGCAACGAGGTACGGAGGCCAGCCGGGGGCGCCGGGCTCGTCGGCCATGATGCCGGTGACCATGGCACGCACGTCGCGCTCGCCTTGGCGCACCTGCATGGTGAGGTATGTGACGTTGGCCGCCCGCGCGACACCGGGCATGGAGCGGATGGAACGCCAGGTATCGTCGTAGATGCTGGACGATTCGGCATAGGGTCCGAGAGTGTCCTTTTGCACCACCCAGAGATCGGCGCCGCTGTTGTCGAGCAAGACCTTGGCGTCGTCCACCATGCCACGGTAGATGCCGGCCATGGACAGGGTTATGCCGATCAGCAGACCAAGGCCCACGCCGGTAAAGACGAATTTGCCCCAGGCATGCATGATGTCCCGGCCCGCAAGGCTGATCATGGCTTCACTCCGGGAATCCGATCAACTATGGTGATGCGGTTGCGCGCGCTCAAGGACTTTGCGCTATAGACAATCACCTGGTCGCCAGCTTGCAGCCCTTCGCGCACCTGCACATTGCCATCCAAATCGGCGGCGCCCAAGATGACCGGGGTGAAGCGCAGGTCGCCGTTGTGCACCTGCCATACCCCCAAGCCGCCATTGCGTTGCTGGACAGCGGCATTGGGGATGATCGGCGCGGCCGGCAGCGCCGGCAAGGCAACGGTGACTTCCGCCAGCTCGCCGACCGGCGGCAGCGGTTCGGGAAGCTGGTCAAATACAACCTTGGCCAGGGTTTCCTCGGTTACTGCGTCGGCCAATGGCTCCACCCGCAATACTCGCCCCTGCGGCAACTTGACTGTCTGCGAGCGCAAGACGATTGTGGCTGGCAAGTTGGCGGCAAGCCCGTGCGCACGAATCTGGTCGAAGCGGACATTAACCCACAGGCTTTTCGGATCGATCAGCTCCACCACCGCCTGTCCGGCGACAATCGTGGTGCCGGGGTCTGCGTTGCGCGCGGTGATCAGGCCATCCACCGGAGCGACAAGCTTCAGGTTTCGGCGCTGGGCGATCAATGCCTCGCGATCGGCTTGGACGCGAGCCAATTCCTCCCGCGCAGCGTTCAAGCCTGCTTCGGCCACCTGCAGCTCATGCTTTTTGGTGGCCACGGTTTCCTCGCTTATCGCGCGCACTTCCAGTAATTGTTCGTAGCGCCGGGATTGCGTTTGCGCGTAGGCCTGGCGCGCCATGGCTTCACTGAGCAGCGCCTTGGCGCGTTTCAGCGCGGCCTCCTGGCCCTGGATCCGTTCGTCAAGGTCAACCGGGTCCATTTCGCCGAGCACCTGTCCGGCTTTGACCGTATCGCCCACCTGCGCATCCAGGCGTTTGATCCTCCCTGCAAAGGTAGGACCAATTTTGTAGGTGTAGCGCGCCTCAATGGTGCCGACACCGAACAGGGCCGGGGAGATGACGCGATCTTTCACCGCAGTCACCGTCACGGGCACCGGGGCAAGCGGCCCCGAACGCAGGGCGACATAGATGAAGAGAGCGAGAAGAGGCACCAGCACCATCACCAGCGCCACGGTGCGTCCTTGTATGGGGAAACGTTTTATCATTGTGTGCTCCTTATTCCCTGCCGGAAAATGGCAAAGACTCTTGGCGCATCATGAATAATGCGTCCTACGTCATTGGCCAATAGCGATTGCATCACCAGTCCTTGGATCATGCCGATAAAGAGAAAAGCGGCAGCCTCCCCGTCGAGATTGGCGTCCAGTTCTTTATTCGTTTTCCCTTTTTCTATCAGCCGATGCAGCCGCTCTCTGTAGCGGTGTGTCAGCGTTTGCACAATGCGCTTTGGTATTGTTTCCTCGGCATGTTGTAGTTCGCTGAACAGTATCCGGGGGATGCCCGGGTGCTCAATGATAAAATTCACATGCGCCATGAACATGGCCTCAAGCGCGGCGAGCGGAGACGGAGCGGCCCGCGCCGCTTTATCCACCAGGAACAGCAGCCGCTCCGCCACCCACTCTATTACTGCTTGCAAAATGGCGTCTTTGTTGGGGAAATGTCGAAATACCGCACCCTGGGTCAGGCCCATGCGTTCGGCAATGGCAGCCGTCGTGATACCGCTCGGGTTCCGTTCCGCCGCCAGTTTGATTACGGTTTCGACCGTTACTGCGCGGCGCTCGCTCGCCGGAAGATGTTTGACATGTGGGATCATAAAAGCTCCGATAAAGATAGTAATTGATTACTATCAATTATCGGAAACGGTGCTTGTGTCAAGATTTTTATTCAGGACCATGAGTGTATTGCTCGCGGCACATCGAGCGTCAAGTGATTATAAATGCGGGCTAGGGTTACAGGCCGGCAAGGATGCTGGGCAGGTTGGTCAGGTATTCCCGGATGGCATCGCGTACCGTGCGGTAATGGCCGAGGGCCTCCTCTTCACTCGCGGCGCCCTTGGCAAGGCGGGGCGGGTCGGGAAATTCCCGGTGCAGCTTGACCGCCTGGCCGGCAAAGAAGGGGCATTGCTCGTTGGCCTGGTCGCAGACCGTGATCACGTAGTCGAAGGTGGTGGGTTCCAGCTCGGAGAGCAGCTTTGAACGATGGCCGCTGATATCGACCCCGGCCTCGGCCATGACCCGCACTGCCAGGGGATTGAGCCCGTGTTTCTCGATCCCGGCCGAGAAAAATTCGTAGCGTTCCGGATGAAGATGTCTGCCCCAGCCCTCAGCCATCTGGCTGCGGCAAGAGTTGCCGGTGCAGAGAAAGAGGATTTTCGGTTTGGCTGGATTCATGGCTCGACCTCTGAGGATCGGATTGTGGTGGTTCGTAACCGTTGAGCAGCACCACATCTTTGGACGATCAGCCCGGCTTACGTACACGAGGTACGCAGCGCCGGTCCGCTTATCCAAATCTGCGGCACTGCTGAACGGTTACAGTCCGGCGATTTTGGTACTTTGGCGACCGCCCAGGGGAACGGTTACGATGGTTCAGCCGGTGAGCACCTGGTTGGAAAGTTCGTCGGTGTCATCATCCTTTACGGGGAAATGGCGGGCCAGGATATCCCCCACCGCTTCAATCTGACGGCAGAGGGCGTTGCAGGCCTGCCCTTGTTTGATGCCGACGGCGATGTCGTTGGCGTAGGCAAGCAGGGACTCCTGGGAGATTTTCTGGTAGATGCCCGTGTCCGCCAGGATCCAGACCTTGTGTTCAAGCAGGGAGATGAAGAAAAGCACCCCGGTGTTGTCGCGGGTGGTATGAAGCTTTTTTTCGTAAAAGGCGCGGAGCGCCCGTTCGGATACCCGGGCCTCCAAGCGGCTGGCGGGGATGAACAGCCGGAGCAGCGGAGGGAGGATCTTGGCCAGGCTGCCGACCAGAATGGTCCCGCCGATGGCAAGGGGCAGGAAGTAGCCGAGGTTGTCACCCAGAAAAAGGTCGGTGACGAGCAGGGCGGCCAGGCCGCCGATGCTCAGGCCTGCCAGGAGCGCCGCCTCGGGGTAGGTATCGCTGGCCGACACCACCATGGCGACAACCTCGCCGGAGGTTTTTTTCTCAACCCCGCCGATGATTGCGGCAATTTGCCGGTTTTCCGCCTCGGTAAAAAAGGTCTCTGCTTTCATCATCTACCAGCTCCCCGAGGCGCCGCCGCCTCCGAATCCGCCGCCGCCAAAGCCCCCGAAGCCGCCCCCTCCGCCGCCGCCAAAGCCGCCGCCCATGTACATCCCCCCGCCCCGTCCGGCATTGGCAAAGAGGATCGGCAGCAGCAACCCCAACAGGGCGCCGCCGGGGATAAGCAGAAGCAGAATCAGCCAGCCCAGCGACGAGGAAAGACCGAGAAAGGCGAACAGCGGCAGGAGCGCCGCCCCGGCCAAGGCGCCGACCGGCTTGCTCAGCCGCCCGAGAAAACCGACCAGGATGGCAAAGAAGATAAGGTAGTTGAACAGCGAGGATTGGCCGGATTTGCCAGCTCCCCGGCGGGTGGCGCCGGTGGACTTGAATTCGCCCCTGGTGGCGCTGATGATTGCGGAAACCCCGGCAGCAAAGCCTTCGTCAAGCTGGCCCGCCTTGAAGCGCGGGGCGATGATCTGGTCAACGATGCGTCCGGCCAGCAGGTCGGTAAGCACCCCTTCCAGTCCCCGGCCGACCTCGATGCGGGCCTTGCGGTCGCCTTTGCTGACCAGGAGCAGCACCCCGTTATCCTTGCTCTTCTGGCCGATCTTCCAGGCCTCCACCGTACGGATGCTGAAATCCTCCAGGGCATCGCCTTCCAGCGAAGGGATGGTCAGCACCGCGATCTGGGTGGAGTCGGACTGCTCAAAGGCCAGGAGTGTCTGCTCCAGCCTCTGTCGCTCTCCCGGAGAAATCATCCCGGCCAGATCGGTGACGTATCCCTGGTATGGCGGAACCTCCAGCGCCCTGGCCTGGGTCGGGCTCCAGGCCAAAAGGAGGCAGAACCCCAGTAGACAGAGCAGGCCAAGTACCTTGGCGGAGCGCCATGCTGTATGCCGCTTGCGGAACAACATCGGTTAGAACTTTACCGCCGGGGCCTTGGCCGCCCCTTCTTCCGCCTTGAAGGCCTCGCGGCGGGGCAGCTTGAGCAGCATGCTGTTGGTCAGGTTGTTGGGGAAGGTGCGGATGGAGGTGTTGAAGATCCGCACCGCCTCGTTGTAACGGACCCGGGCCACGTTGATCCGGTTTTCCGTGCCTTCGAGCTGATGCTGAAAATCAAGGAAGTTCTGGTTGGCCTTGAGGTCCGGATATTTCTCCACCACCACCATCAGGCGGGAGAGCGCGGAGGTAAGACCGCTCTGCGCTTCCTGAAACTTGGCAAAGGCCTGGGGGTTATTAGCCACCTCGGCGCCCACCTGGATGGTGCCGACCTTGGCCCGCGCCTCGGTAACGGCGGTGAGAGTCTCTTTTTCGTGGGCCGCATAGGCCTTTACCGCTTCCACCAGGTTGGGGATGAGGTCGGCCCGCCGCTGGTAGGAGGCTTCCACGTCACCCCAAGCCGCGATCACGGCTTCGTCGTTTTGCTGGATGGTGTTGTAGCCGCAACCGCTCAGGCCGACGGCAAGTAACAGGAAAATGGCAAGTACGAAGATTTTCTGCATGGTGTTTCTCCTTGGGAAATGGGTCTGGGAAATCTTGAATTTGCCGTTCGCTCGATGGGTTGGCCGTAGGCAATAACAGGGAGAAAATATCAGGTGTTGATTTGGTGCCCTCGGTACGACTTGAACGTACGACCTACCGCTTAGGAGGCGGTTGCTCTATCCCCTGAGCTACGAGGGCGGTTATTTTTCCCGCACAAAATAAGGCCCGTAATATACCATCGGCAGGGTAATGCGCAATATCTTTCTCGGCTGGAAGTGCTTGCGCCGCTTGGCGCCAGCCTGATCCAGCCCGGCATTGTCAGAGGGGTGTTCTTCGGCTGCGGTCAGGATAAAGGTGCAAAAAACGGTGGTTCGCCTGCCGGGATGTGCTAGAATGACGGGAGTGTGCAGGGGCTCAGGGCAAGAGCGCTTTTGGCTGCACAGGACGGCTTTACTTGGAGGCTTTGCCTGGCGTTTTGGAGAGGTGCTGAATGAAGATTGCCACGGCGGAGCAGATACGGCGTTGCGACAGATTGACCAGCGAGGCATACGGCCTTTCCGGTCTGGAGTTGATGGAAAACGCCGGCCGTGGCACAGTGGCGGCGATGCTTCGCCATTTTGGCCCGTTGGCCGAACTTAAGGTGCTCATCTTTGTCGGACCCGGCAATAACGGGGGCGATGGTCTGGTGATCGCCCGTCTCCTTATGGGGCAGGGCGCCAGGCCGCAGGTGGTGAGCCTGGTTCCTTTGGAAAAGTTGCAGGGGGATGCGGCGAAAAATCTTGCCCTGGCCAGGCAGCTGGCCGTGCCGCTCGTTACCTGCCTTGACGAAGACGATCTGCCGTTGGTCGAACGATGGGTGACGGAGAGCGACCTTCTGGTGGACGCCATTTTCGGTACGGGGTTGCGCCGGGAGATAACCGGGGTTTTTGCCGCGGTGATCAAATGCCTCAATGCCAGCCACCTGCCGGTGGTGGCGGTGGATATCCCCTCCGGGCTTGCCGGCGACTCCGGCCTTTCCCAGGGAGTCAGTGTTCGGGCGCAGCTTACCTGCACCTATGGTCTGCCCAAGTTTGCCCAGGTTGAGCCGCCGGGCAAGGAGCAGGTCGGGCGGCTTGAGGTTGTTGATATCGGCATTCCCGCAACGGTTGTCGAGCGGGTAGGGATCACGGCGGAGTGGCTGGATCATGCTTTCCTGAAGCCTCTGATCCCGGTTCGCGCTCCATCATCCCACAAAGGAACTTTCGGCCACCTGCTGGTGCTGGCGGGCTCGGTGGGCAAGGGGGGGGCGGCGGTACTCTGCGGCTTGGGCGCGGCGCGATCCGGGGCAGGGTTGGTGACCATCGCTGCTCCCAGGATGCTTAATGGCGTGGTACAGGGAGCCTTGCCCGAGGCCATGACCGAGGTGCTTGCTTTTTCCCAGCACTGCCTTTCCGACACCGAT
The DNA here is from genome assembly GCA_001799285.1 of Deltaproteobacteria bacterium RIFOXYD12_FULL_56_24. Lineage (GTDB taxonomy): Bacteria > Desulfobacterota > Desulfobulbia > Desulfobulbales > Desulfurivibrionaceae > Thiovibrio. The sequence goes on along the minus strand of MGTD01000047.1, from coordinate 131,277 downwards.
TATGAGCAGCTGCTGGCGGCGGCTCAAGGCAAGGCGGCGGTGGCAGTTGGTCCCGGTCTGGGGACGGCGGAAGAAACCGGGCAAGTAGTGCGCAGGCTCTATCGGGAGTTGCCCCAGCCCATGGTGGTTGATGCTGACGGCCTCAATCTGTTGGCAGGCGAGCTTGCTGATGCCCCTGCCGGACCAAGGGTTTTGACTCCCCACCCAGGAGAAATGGCGCGCCTGACCGGACTTGCCACCCTGGAGATCCAGACTGACCGGCGGGCGGTGGCGGCGGACTTTGCCAAAAGGCATGGTGTCTATCTGATCTTGAAAGGTGCGGCCACGGTTATTGCCGCGCCGGATGGGCGGCTGGCCGTAAACGCCACCGGCAATCCCGGCATGGCTGCGGGTGGCATGGGCGATGTGCTGACCGGCCTCATCGGCGGCCTGCTGGCCCAGGGCGTGGCTCCCTGGGAGGCTTCCTGCCTGGCCGCCTATGTGCATGGCCTGGCCGCGGACCGGCTTGTCAGGGCGGGGCGGCCGTTTGGTTTTCTGGCCAGCGAGCTTGCTGCGGAGATTCCGGCGGCTTTTCAGGAGGTGCTTGATTTTGAATGCATAATGAAAAATGGAGAATGAAGAGTTGGAAAGATGGTATCCAATCAAGTATAAGCTGTTTTTGCGTCTTTGCGCCCTTGCGTTAATTTTTTAGTTTTGGAGAAAGCACATGCTGATGGCCAAAGAGATCATGGCGAAAAAGGTTGTTTCGGTAAAGGCGGATCTGCCGGTGGAAAAACTTGCGGGAGTTCTCTGGTCTCACCGCATCAACGGGGCGCCGGTGGTTGACGACGACGGGCAGCTGATCGGGGTGGTGACGGAAAGTGATCTGGTGGATCAGACCAAGAAGTTTCACATCCCCACCGTCATTTCCATTCTTGACTCGGTTATCTTTCTGGACCGCGCCAAGGAGGTGGAAAAGGAGATCAGCAGGATGACCGGCGCCACGGTGGGGGATATCTGCTCCCGGGAGCCGGTGACCATCAGGGAGGATACCCCCTTGGATGAGATCGCCACCATTATGGCCGAGAAAAAGGTCCATACCCTGCCGGTGCTCAAGAATGGCAATCTGGTTGGTGTGGTCGGCAAGGCTGATATCATCCGGACTCTGGCCAGGGGGTAAAACTGAGTTGAGCAGCTCGTCTGCTCAAACGAAACTTGTGCCCTTTGGCTATAATTCAGGTAAGGCGGACTTGAACCAGGCCGCGTACCGAGTTACCCACGAAAAGCGCCTCTGCCTGCTCAAGGTCCTGATGGGTCAGGATGGCTTCGCGCACAGGCAGGTTGGGCTGGGCAAGGAGATATCTCCGGAAAACTCCGGGCAGAAGCCCGCATTCTACGGGGGGAGTGAGAAGAGCGCCCTGTCGCAGGACAAAGATGTTGGTGATGCTTCCCTCCGTCACTTCTCCCTTGGAGTTTGTGAAAAGCACCTCGAAAAAACCTTTGGCCAATACCCTTTGCCGCTCGGTGTCGTACATTTCCCTCAGGGTGGTTTTGTGAAAGAGCCAGGGGGAGCTGTGGTCGGTGGCCTGGTACGAGAAGGTCACCTTTGGCAACTCGGCCTGGGCGATCCGGGGCCTTGGCCAGATTATGGCGGCCGGGGCTGGGCATGGGGTGGCGTCAAGTTCGATCCGGCCGTTCTTTGTCAAGGTCAGCCGCACCCGCATGGGGGAGGCGCCAAAACCCAGGGCCAGTCGGTCGAGCCTGGTCATGAGTTCTGGTGGGCTTACGGGATAATGGAAGTAGGCGGCGGAAGCGGTCAGCCGCTCCAGGTGTTCGGTAAGAAGCCAGTAGCCGGAGCCCGGCTGCCAGAGAAGAGTTTCTATTAGACTGAAGGGTGGGGCCGGGTTGCTCAGGAAACGGCCTTTGAGCAGGCATTCCCGCCATTCCTGCTCCGGGTCCGATTCGTGGATGATTCCGGAGCCGATGCCCATTTCGCCCTTGTTGCCGTTGAGTTCGATGGTGCGGATCGGCACATTGAAGGTTGCCTCGCCGGTGGGGGCGATAAAGCCGATGGCCCCGGTGTAGACGCCGCGCGGCTCACTCTCCAGCTCATGGATAATCTCCATGGTCCGGATCTTGGGAGCGCCGGTGACCGAACCGCACGGAAACAGGGCCTTAAACAGGGGTTCGATTTTTGTCGCCGGGGGCAGATGGCCGGTGATGGTGGAGGTCATCTGGTGCAGGGTCTCATAGGTTTCGATATCGAAAAGGGAGCGGGTAGTGACCGATCCCCGGGTGCAGATGCGGCCCAGGTCATTGCGCAGCAGATCGACGATCATCACGTTTTCGCTGCGGTTTTTTTCATCCGTCTTTAAAAACTGCATCAGTCGTGCGTCTTCCGCAAAAGACGGGCCGCGCTGGATGGTGCCTTTCATGGGCCGGACCAGACACTGCTCGCCGGTTCTCTTGAAAAACAGCTCCGGGGAAAAAGAAAGGATCCGTTGACCGCCGGAGCGGAGATAGGCGCCGAAGGAAACACTCTGGTTGCGGCGCAGGGTTTGATACAGTGTTTCCGGCGAGCCCTCGAAGTCAAAGAGCAGTTTCAGGGTAAAGTTGACCTGGTAGGTGTCGCCGCTCTCGATATAAGCCTTGATTCTGGCCAGGGCTGCGGTGTACTCCGTCTGAGTAAGATTGGGGCGCAGGTTGCTGAGGCGGTAGTCAGGGGGGGGGTGGGTTGCGGGTGGAGCTGGCCAGGTGGCGTCGAGTAATTCTCCTGAATTGTGCGCAAAGATCAGGGGGGCGCGGAATACGCCAAGGCGGGCGAGGGGTTTTTGGGGGTCGGGATGGATTCGTCTTGCCAGGGAGGGTTCGAGCAGGTAGCCGAACTCGTAACCCAGCCAGCCGGCCAAATACAACCCCTCGGCAAGAAAATCTTCCGCCTGCTGGAAAAACCGGGCCGGGTCGTCCTGAGCATAGCAGGCAAGATGCGCCACCGGGTTGTGAAAGAAATAGGAGTGGCATTCCTCCGCGGTTACTCTGCTGGTTTCAAGAAAAACGCAATCCTCGGTGGCCGCGATGGCCATGATCCGGGCTAAGGTTTCGTCTGTCAGTGGGCAAGGCATACAGGCATTTTCGCGATGTTTTTTCGTAAGCAGTCACAGGGCACCACATTTTGCGGCGATCGGTCCGGCTCACGTACAAAAGTACGCATCGCCGTCCCGCTTGCCGCAACCTGCGGCACCCTGTGACCGTTTTTAGTTGAGTTGAGCAGCTTGTCTGCTCAAAACGAAACTTATACCCGAAGGGTGATTCCGTGGTTATTTGACTTCCGGGGCACTCCCCCGTGATCGGTTACGTTTTTTCTGGCCGGAGGACAGGGGAATTTTTCGGGAAAGGTCCTGTCTGGAATGTTACTCATTTACTGATTCGCGGGAAGTTAAGCAAGATAAATTAAAGGATGGGTTCAAGGGGGGCAGCTTTCTTGGTGATTTTTGGGGGGCTGGCGCACTTCATCTTGCAGGAACGAGAGGAATATTTTATAAAAACAGGTGCTGGGTATCTGTCGGCATGTTTTCGGGGTGGACAAGAACTGCTCTTTATAGAGCTTGGTCAGATAATTTTTATGGAGGGTTGTCTCTTATGCTGATTAAAGACTGGATGGCGAAAGACGTCCTGACCGTGGACGAGAATACATCTCTGATGCGTGCCACAAGGATTTTGAAGGAAAATAATATCCGCCGTCTGCCGGTGGTTTCCCACGGGAAATTGATCGGGATCGTCACGGATCGGGATGTTAAAGACGCATCTCCTTCCAAGACAACCTCCCTGGATATTCACGAGCTGTATTATCTGTTGTCGGAAATGAAGGTGAAGGACGTGATGACCTCCAACCCGCTTACCCTGAGCCAGGACGAAACCCTGGAAAAGGCCGCGCTGGTCATGCTGGAGGACAAAATTTCCGGTCTGCCCGTTGTGGACGAAGTTGGTAATCTTGTCGGGCTGCTGAGCGAATCTGATGTGTTGCGGGGGTTTATTCACAGCACGGGAATCAAGGACGGCGCCATTCAGTTTGTCTTCGACCTTCCGGATGCCGCTGGTTCCGTGACCAGGGTTATCGAGAGTTTCCGCAAATTTGATACCAGGATCATCAGTATCCTAACCTCGTTCGAGGATGCCCCGGAAGGGAAAAAACGGGTGGCCATTCGCGTGATGATCAGTGATGCCGGGCAGGAAGAAGCGATGGCTAAAGAGCTAAGGGAAACCTTTACCGTAGTTTATCATGGCAAGGACGAGCTGAAAAACATGCCGCGTAAGCGGGCTGTCTGACCATTTCCTGCATGAGCTGGATGGTTATATAAAAACAAGTCGCATTTTGGGCCGTGTATCCTGGTTTGCCGGGTGACACGGTCTTTTTTTATCAAAAGGAAGACGCTTCTGGTTCGGAAAGGGGTTCTTCCTGGGGCCATGGCGGGATATCTTCACGGAAGGCTTCCACGGTAACACTGCCGCCGACCTTTGTCCCCGGCTCGCCGGTGGCGTTGTCCATGGGGAGCATGATAATGCCCGCTGGGACGGGGAAGCCGTCTGTTCTCGGATAGACTGCCTTTGCCTGATTCATGAAATCCAGCCAGATCGGGGCTGCTGCCAGCCCGCCTGTTTCGGCACCTCCAAGGGAAGTGTTCTGGTCGTGCCCTATCCAGACGCAGGTTGTCAGCTCCGGGGTGTAGCCGACAAACCAGGCATCTACGTTCTGGTCGGTGGTCCCGGTCTTGCCAGCGGCCGGTGCGCCGAAGCTGCTGATGCCCCTGGCCGTGCCGTCGGTTATGACCCCCTCCAGGAGGCGGGTAATCTGGTAGGCAACCCGGGGATCAATGGCCTCGCTGAAGGTCGGGTGCTGTTCCTCCAGCACCTTGCCGTTGCTGTCTACAATCTTTTCGATGAAAATGGCCTGGGGCATCAGGCCATTGTTGGCAAAAGCAGCGTAGGCCCTGGTCATCTCAAGGGGAGAGACGCCGGAGGTTCCCAGAGCCAGGGAGAGATCCTTGACCAAGGGGGAGGTGATGCCCAGCCTTCTGGCCAGCTCAATGGTGCTGGCGGCGCCGATCTGCTGCAGGATTTTGATGGTGGGGATGTTCCGGGAATGCACCAGCGCATCCCTGAAGGAGGTAGGGCCTTCAAACTTGTTGTTGTAATTCTTGGGCGCCCAATACTGCGTCGGGTTGGCGCCGCGAAACTGAATCGGTTCGTCAACAATCATGGTGGCAGGAGTCATTCCCTTTTCAAGGGCAGCGGCATAAATAAAGGGCTTGAAGGCTGAACCAGGCTGACGGCGGGCCTGGGTAGCCCGGTTGAACTGGCTTTTGTCAAAATCCGTGCCCCCCACCATGGTCCGGACATAGCCGGTTTTGACCTCCATTGAGATCAGAGCGGCCTGGGGCAAGGTGGCGGCGTTTTCTCCTTGGCGGATTACCCATTTTGCGGTGCCACGTTTTATGGCCATGTTGGCGGCTTGCTGCATGTTCTGGTCAAGGGTGGTGTAGATGCGAAGTCCGCCGCTTAAGAGGGCTTCGTTGCCGTATTTGTTTTGCACGTAGGCCTTGACATGTTCGATAAAATAATTGTTTTCCGTAGGATTTTCCTTGCCCTGATTCCAGAGCAGGGTCTTTTCATAGGCTTTCTGTGCGGCGGCCTGGGATATATAGCCTTCCTCGGCCATGCGGTTCAGGACATATAGCTGCCTGTTCTTGGCGAGTTTAAAGTTGCGAAACGGTGAATAGCGGCTCGGCGCCTGGGGCAGTCCGGCAAGAAGAGCCATTTCCGCAAGTTCGAGGTCCTGAACGCGCTTGGCGAAATAGATCTGGGCAGCGGCCTCGACTCCATAGGCGCTGCTGCCGAGATAGATCTGGTTGAGATAGATATGGAGGATTTCTCCCTTGCTTAGGGCGGTGTCGATGCGGTAGGCGAGGATTGCTTCCTTGATTTTGCGGGTGTAGGTTTTTTCCGGGGTGAGCAGGAGCGCCCTGGCGACCTGCTGGGTTATGGTGCTGCCTCCCTGGCCTCGTTCTCCGGCTCGAATATTGTGGAGAAACGCCCGGATGATCGACCAGGCGTCAACACCGCTGTGTTGATAGAACCGGGAGTCTTCGGCGGCCACAAAGGCTTGGGGGAGCAACTCCGGCATAGCGGAGAGCGGGACGAGCGTTCTGTTTTCCCGTGACACATAAGTGATCGGTTGTTTTGCCGAGTCGTAGATGATAGAGGCCGTGGCCGGCTGGTAGTGTTTGAGGGAGCCTATTGCCGGAAGATCAAGGGAGACAAAGAGGTAGAAAGCGCCGCCCAGACCGATGGTCAGGGCGAGGCCTATGGTGAGCAGGAAAAGGGTAAGCTGGATATGGGTCCAGGTTCTGATTGTGGTTTTGGTTTTGTTATGCACGGCAGACACTGAACAATAGTATTTATTTATAAAAAGGCGCAAAAAGATGTTTGTTTCGGCCAGATGGTCAGCAAAGGATAATACAGGGTTAGCCTGGCGAGGTCACGATATTTATTGACGATGAGGCCCTTGTCTTATTGGGAAGAGCAAGAACCATGATAAAAAAAGCAAATGATCCTCGGCTGTTGTCGAGGATCATTTGCCAGAGATAGATTGATTATTGCTCAGGCGATTGCCGGTGTTGCCGCAATGACTAATGCCGCATGAGGTAGCGAATCATGCTGGTGATAATGGCAATAATCAAAAGAGAGCCGGTGGAGACCACAAAGAGGCCAAAAACGGTGGCTACCCGAAGGTGCCAGGCTGTTGGCCCTCTCTTGCTGGTCAGGTTCTCCAGTTCCCCGGAGGCGACCAATTGCGCATACTCCCTTGGGCGCTCGTGCTTCATTTCATCCACGGTGATGGAACCGACAAAAATCACCGGATCCAGGGGAAATTTTTCCGGGCGCAGGTGGGTGTTGTAAAAATGGATGGTGAAGATAAAACCGGAGGCGAGCAACGCCTCGTCGCTGTGGATGATGGTGGCAATGTTGAGCCAGTAGCCGGGGAAAAGTACGGAGGCCTGCTCTGGAAACCAGAGGGCGAGGCCGGTGGAGCCGATGACCGCGACACCCCAGAAAACAGCCATGAAATCGAATTTTTCCCAGTAGGTCCAGCGGCCGTATTGGGGCCGTGGCCCGCCGAAAAACCACTTTAAGGTGGCAACCATTTCCTTTACATCGTTGAGGTTTGGAACCAGACCCTCCGGGTCAAATATGAAGCCACCCATGGTTTTGCCCGAATTTTTCCAAAACCTGAAAAGCATGCCCAGGGTTAAAATAAAGTACAAAAAGGTTATGGCGGCGAAGAAACGGTGCAGCGCCCCAAGTATCGCAAACCCGCCGGCAAGATCGGCAACCTGCTGAGCCCACCCTTCCATGGCGAATTTGAGGGTCATGCCGGTAACCGCAAGGGTCAGAAAGCTGACAATGATCATCAGGTGAATGATTCTTTGGCAGGGAGTGAATCGTTCCACGTAAAGTGTTGGCGTTTTGCTCATGTCCTGTGGTCCTTTTCCTGGTTATGTGTTGACTTCCTTGAAGTATCTTTTTCCGGCCCGGTTTGATTCGCGCGAATCAAACTGGGCCGGTGCAACTCAGTCCTGCTCTTCCCTTTTCGCTTTTGCAGCCTTTACTCTCTCCATGTAGGAGCGGGGAATCCAGAGAAGGGTGTGCATGCCGAAAAAGGCGAAAGTGCCCACCAGCAGGCCGGTCATGGCCCAGAAGGTGTAAAAGAGATACGGATATCTGGCCTTGTCCTCTTTGGAATGGGTGGCATGGGTCAGGTAGGTGGTAAAGCTGGCGTTGGCCTTGGGATGGCAGGCGGAACAGGTCTCGACGATTTTGGCCTTGTTTATTCTGGACTCCGGAGAGGTCGATGGCATGATGTCATGGGCGCCATGGCAGTCTGAGCACTTGGCGAGTTTTTCCCCGCCTTTAAGCATGGAGGCACGGCCGTGGTAGGTTTCCAGGTAGGTCTCGGAATAACGCCCGTGGCAGTTGCCGCATTGCTGGGCAATGGTCAGGCGGAAGTCTTTGTTGTCCACCATGGAGATGGTGTGATCGGAGTGACAGTCAATGCAGACCGGCAGTTTTTTGTCTGTTTTGGTGATCAGCGGGCTGTGAACCGACTTCAGGAACTGGTTACCTATTCCCACATGGCACTGGGTGCAGGTGGCGATGATGTTATTGCGGTTTACGCTGGAATTGGGAGAGCTGGCCTTCTGAACATCGTGGTTGGTGTGGCAGCTGCTGCAGGTCGCGGTGACGATGAGTCCGTCCTTGTACAACCCCTTGCCGTGAACGGACATGGTATAGTTGTCAGTAATATGCTTTTTCTTTAGTTTGTGGCTGGTGGTCATCGGCGAGCCGTCTTGGTGACAGCGGCCACAGGTGCCTGGAATATTGAGAGGGTAGGTGGTGGAACGAGGATCGGTGGGTCGAAAGATTTCGTGTTTGGAATGACAGTCGTAGCAGCGGGGCGCCTGTTTGTCGCCCCCTTTGATCGCCTTGCCGTGTTCGCTTTTGGCGTGAACTTCGGCGATCTTCTGGTGGCAGGTGCCGCAGTTTACCGGAGGCATGGGCAAGGGGTGCTCATCCGTTGCCGCAGCCGCCTCTCTATGGCAGGAAACGCAGCCATTGCCGCCATGCACCGTGGCGCTGAAAATGGTGACGTCAATAATGTCTCCGTGGCAGCCCAGGCAGTCGTCGTTGGTCAGGGCGAAGGTGTTGCCCGCGGTAAGACCAAGGGATAGCAGAATGGCAGTGAACAGGAAAGATGTCCTGATTCTTGAAAATCCTGGTACACGCTGTTTCATCAATGATGTCCTCCTTGTATTTTCTTAGGAAAAAACGGGTTAAAAAATATATTGGCAATCTGCAATCTGCTATCTTGTTTTGGCCAACGTCCGAAGCTGAATCACACCCCCTGATTTTTCAGGCAAGGCAAAGAGGCACATGATTAAAGTAATACATTATATAATTAAGCATTGATTGTGGGTAAAGATCAAGAAAAAAACGAATGGTCATTCATTTTGTTGTTTTATTTTTTTATTGCGCACGAACGGCAAATCCTTTAGACATCGAGCAGACAAGGGAATTCCTTCCCAAAATATATTTCATTTTCTACCGTCAAGGAGAGGATTCATCCCCATGCCCCCTTCCCCGTCCGTAGCCTCCGCTACTGTCCCCCTGTATGCAAAGATCGGTTGGGTAGTAGCCTGGCTGGTAATTATGCTCATGCTGGCCATGATTTCCCGCAATTGTGCCACCTCGGTCATTTATGGCAAGAAAACCGATCCGCAAAGGATAGAATTCTATTATCAGCAGGGAATTGTGGCCGGCCGCGAAGGGAGGCCCAACGCCATGCCGGACGAGGCAAAGGAGAATCCTGTGCTGCGTAAGGCATACAGCAAAGGCTATCGGCAAGGAATTGACCAGAAGGAACAATAAATCATTAACCAGAAACGGTTATCATTTTGGGTGAATCAGGCGTAAGGATAAAGCAGAGTTGAGCAGCTTGCCTGCTCAAACGAAACTTATGCCCTTTGGGTGAAAGCCATGGTTGAAATGGACAGCGAAGAGCTGATCGTAGAACTTAACTATAAGAATATCATCGTTGATGAGCGGCTGCAGGGCAAGGAATTCAACGTTCGTCGAATGTTCGATCTCCTGCCGGCTACTATCGCGGATAAAAGAACCCTGCGGGTAGTGGAGATTCACGATCTGTTCAAGACGGTTGACCATACCTCGACCATGATAGGCTCGGCGCGGCTTTTTCATTCGTTGATGAATCCATCCCAGTCAATTGAGTTGCTTTATGCCAAACAGGATGCTTATGCAGAGCTGGAAAACAACGAACGGTTACAGGCGGCGATTCATGATTTTTTGATCGAGTTTTCCCGGATGGAAGTTGATCTGTTCAGATTTTTGAATGCTCATCTTCATCCGATGACGGCTTATGGCGATTACCAGAGTGCTGCCCGGGCCGTTGATAAACTGCTTGCCGCTACAGAAAAATTACCGCTGACAGAAACAGTTTATCTCGATTCTCTCATCAAAAGTATCTTGAGCCTCAAGGGCTCTCCTGTCCGAGATATCCTGGCAGGTTCGGCATTTAGAACCTTTTCCGGCATCAAGTCCGGCGAGGAGGTCTGCCTGTATACGCCAACCTTGCGTTTTCGACCGCAACGCTTGGGTTTTGGCGCTTTGTGGCCGACCCTGCCCGGCATTCTTTTCGGGTCGGCTTGGCTTTTTGGCTTCCTGGATCCTTATCTGGCCAAAACCATGTTTTTAAGCACCAGTTGGCTCAGCGTGCTTGGTTTTGTTTATGGGGCGGTGCTTAAGCCTACGGTTGATTATGAGACGGCGATTCTGCCGATTAGAAAAAGGCTGATAGAATCGGATCGTTTTGTGTCGGCCATCGAAGCGGTTGCGGCGATTGATGAACTGATGTCCTTTGTCTTGTTCAGCAGGGCAATGCCGCATCCCACCGTGATGCCGGAGTTGACCAATGAGGAGACGCATTTTTTTGTTGCCCGTGATCTGCGCAATCCCATTCTCGCCATGCGTGATAAAGGGTATGTGGGAAACGATGTTAATCTGGCGGGAGCCAGGGTCAGTTTTATTACCGGACCCAACAGCGGCGGCAAGACCACCTACTGTAAAAGTATTGTCCAGAACCAGATTCTGGCTCAGATCGGGGCGCCGGTTGTGGCCTCGGCCGCCATGATCAACATGGCCGATCGCATCACATATCAGGCGCCCTCGTTTGACAGCCTTTCAGACATGGAGGGGCGTTTTGGTACGGAACTCAAGGTTACCAGGGATATCTTTTATTCGGTAACCCCACAGAGTCTGGTTATCCTCGATGAAATAGCGGAAGGCACTACCAGCCACGAAAAGGTGAATTTTTCCGTGGACATCATCAACGGTTTTTTTATTATCGGCAACAATACCCTGCTGGTGACCCACAGTTTTGAGCTGGTTGATTATTTTATGGGCAAAAGCAAGGGGCAGTGTTTGCAGATGGAGTTTGACAATGACTTGCCCACCCATAAGATAATTTCCGGTATTTCCCGGGATAGTCATGCGTATCGCGTGGCGGCCAAAATCGGTTTTTCGCCGGAAGACATCAAAAGACATCTGCGCGAGAAGGGGTATATCGTCGAGGCGCAGTAAAGCGCGATTTTTTGATTTTCTGGGCTTTTTGGGGCAGCTTATAAAAAAAGGCCGTGGGACGATTTTATCGTCCCACGGCCTTTTTAATTTCAGTCAACTTAGTTCAGGGCAAACCCTTAATCATTTTGGCTCATCATGGCAGTTCCCGCAATTCTGGGTAATGGTCTTGCCATCTTTGTTGCTGTGTTCTTCATCGTGGCAACGGAAACAACCATATTTGGTGTCTGCGTATTTGTAATTGCCGAAGTCTTCAGAGCGATGTCCGATATGGGACTGATAGGTGCCCCAGGTAACTTTCATGCTGGGCCAGATATTATTAAGATATCCTTCCACAAGAAATGCGCCGGCCTTTTCAATGTCGTTTTTGTGCGTAGCCGCAAGCTGCGGGTTCCTGTTGCTCTGAAGAGCGAGAAGAGCGGGGCCTATATTCTTTTTGGCTTCATCGCGGGATTTGTATTCAGCAGTCAGCACCTTGAAGCTGTCTTCGCGAATGCCGGGGATGGCACCGTTGATTTTCTTGCTGCCCAGCCCGAAGTCCACAACATCTTCGGGCATGTCATAGATGTGTGTTGGGCGGCTATGGCAGTCGGTGCAATCCATGACCCGCCATTTATCGGCCCTTTCGGCCGGAATGGCCAGATCGGCCTTGACGAATTCATCGGTGCTGCCATCCGCTTTTTTGATGCTGACCTTGGCAATCTGAGTGCGTTTCTCATCCGCCGCCAGATATTTTATTTCTATCCCATTACTTACATGCCAGTGGATTCCCTCAAAGGCATCGTTTTCCGGGTTGCGGCCGCCGATGTGCAGGGCGATGTCTGTTACGGTGGGGTTTGTCTGGTCCTCGTTGGTGAAATGTTTGATGCTCTTCACCTTCTTGCCGTGGAACTTGTCGGTCCAGTGGCATTCTTCGCAGGTGTCCCTGGAGGGACGAAGATGCTCAACCGGAGAAGGAATCGGTCTGCTGTAGCTGTCGGTAAACACGGCCAGAACCTGACGCAGGCCGGAGATCTTGGCCTTCACAAACCATTCGGCGCCGGAGCCGATGTGACACTCGACACAGACAACCTTGGAATGAGCGGAACGGGAATAAGCGACGAATTCCGGCTCCATTACCTGATGGCATACCTTGCCGCAGAAAGCCGGTGATTCGGTGTAGTGATAGCCCTCATAGGCGATGAGGCTGAGCACGGTCAGGTTGACCACGGTCAGGACGGTGAAGATGATTACGCCCTTGCGATGCCGCTTGTCGCTCAGGTTGATGTGGAGATGATCACGGCTGATGCCGAAATTGTTCCACTGGCGGCGTCTGAGCCAGGCAGCCACCGGAATGATGGCCAGGCCGGTGAGCATGCCGCCCGGCAGCACCAGATAGGTGAAAAGATTGGCATAGGTATTTTCAATAAAGCCAAGAAGGTCAAGAGCAAGCCCAACCACCATCAGGGTGATGCTGATGGTGGTAAGAATGACACCGAAAACGCCAAGCGGGGAGCGCCACAGTCCACCAATTATATATTGCCACGGTCCCTGGTTTTGTTCTTCGTTATTTCCGTTGTTCTCGTTGTCGGCCATTACATTTTCTCCTTATCCTTTATAACTTTGAGACGATTTGAAGATAGTTCCCACCGCCAGCATGAGCCGAGGATGGCATAATGCAGTAAACAATTTTTTGAATATGCCTTCTTAGCGGCAATCGGCAGCCTTTGCAATAAATTTATAGACAGGTAATGTCGTGATAATACGACATGTGGCAGTTGCATTTGTCTGCCGTCATGGAAAAATGTTGGGGATTGACTGGGGTGGTGCATTTATCCTTTTCAGGCCGTGGTGAAGGAAAAAATCAAAAGAACGGTGGGGATGATTCGACCGGTTTATCGCTGCTACCATCCATTTTTTGCCAGTTGCTCAAGACCAGCGAACATAAAGCGGTCAGGGCGCCAAAGGAGGAAACACTTAGAATAAGGGGCAGGCCTTGGGTATGCAACAGGTCGGAAAAGAAAACCTTGCCGCCGCCGATAAAGGCAACAATGATGCCGGTTGCCGCTATCTCTTTTGATTTGCGGATCATGGCCCCCCAGACAATAAGGATTGCCGCGCCGAGATTGATAAGGATGGACTTGCTGCAGGCAAGGCTCGACGGTTCAAAGCCAAAGCGGGCGGAGAGGCTGGTTAGTGCGAGTGAAGCGAAAAAATAGAGGGACAGGAGGCCGAAGGCCAGAAAGGTAGAAGCCGCATAATCAGCGGGGTCGAGATGGAGGAAAAAGCCGTTTCGGGGCGGGGGCGTTTGACGACACCAGAAATAGGCGCCCAGACCGGCGAAGCTTGCGCTCAGGGCGGCAAGCCAGTTGAGTGGACCGATGGCCGATGCTCCCGTATAAACGCCAGTCAGCATGGGGGGAAAGGCGAGAAAGACGGCAAGTAGTCTCATGTTGCCGATACCAAGACGTTGGCCTAAGGCCAGGAAGGCGATAAAGATCAGCGGCAGAAAGATCTGCGCCTTGGGAAGGCCGCCGACCAGCAGGGGAACGGCAAAGAAGAACAACAGCGCTGCCGCCACAGCTAAGGAAACAAGCCCGCTCAAGCCTTTTTCCGGTCCCTGTTTTTTCCTTTTATGCCAGATGACGCCAAGGAAGAGAGAAGCGGAGACCAAAGCGGTGACTCCCATGAAAACAGGTTGCTCCCACCAGGTCACAAGCACCACATTCCCGCCTAGAAGAAAGAGCAAGGCTCCGGCCAGCGGCAAAATGTGGTCGAAGGCGTTCAGAGAGGTATTTTTGATAATTCTGTGGCTGGCGATTCCTGCGAAAAGAAAGGCAAAACAGAGCAACAGCGGCAGAAACCAATAGGCGAAAACCGCCGGGGGGAGGGATGCAACAACGTTGCCGGCCTCGGTATTCTTGAGGGCGTGATTGAGTTTGAATCCCCAGATGGAAAAAAGAAAAAATATCGTGAATAACACCGGCCAGCGCAGGCTTTTGCTGAGAGCACGGTCGGCAGCTCTGATGGCGGCAATGGCGCCTATCAGAAGAATTATCGCCGCGGCTGGAAAGGCGATATTTGGGAAATCCAGGATAAAAATGACCAGAACCGCGCCCATAACCGCCAGCCAGAGGAGTACCACCGCCCGGTAGCGTATCGAAACAGAAATCGCTGCGGCGGATGCGGCGATGAGCAAGCTTGAGCCCAGCCAGATCGGCAGGACGCTGAAATGAAAGCGGCTTTCGGCGATTAGGGAAAAAAGGAGCAGCAGGCCGCAGACGCTGAAGACCGGAGCAAGACTGCGAGACGAGGCATATTGCCACCAGCCGCAGCAGAGAAGAATCGCTACATAGCTCAAGCCAAGGACCGTGCCCAGATTCGGGCCTACCAAACCAGTATCCGTGACAGTCCTCAGCAGCAAGGCCACCACCAGCATGAAACAGATAGCGGCCATGCGGGGAAGAACAGCGTTTTTCCCCAGCCAGGCCCAGAGCCCTTCTTCGCTTGGCAGTAGAGTCTGAACCTCGGTGGCAGGCAAGGCGTTCACCCCGCTGTCATGTACGCCCGGCAATCTTGCCGCAGCCTCCAGAGTGGCCAGCCTTTTTGCCAGATCGTCCATTCTGGCTCCGAGCCTGGTGATTTCCAGGTTGAGATTATGATCGGCGTTTTGCCCCTCATTTTTCGTCATGCCCTGCTCCCCGGCGTGGATAATTATTTTTGCCTTATGGCGCTTTCAGGCAAAAAATATCGGAATAATTTCTTGCATTCGTGAAGAAACATAAGTACTTGTAAGCAAGCATGTGTCACTTTGTGGTATAAATCTATCAAGAGTAAAATTATGTGTCAATCTGTTTATCCTCTTTTTTGCTGCCCATGATGCAGGTGGAGATTTTGTTGAGAGGCAAGTTGTCGATCAGGGCAGGGCCTGGAAGCCTCTATCTATCTGGTCCGCCTTTAATGAAGAAGATGAACAGGACACAAAGACGCGGGGGGTATGAATGAAAAATCATGTATTGCGGCCATTATGGGTGGCGATCCTTCTGGTACTCGTCATTCTAGTTGCCAGAAAGATTTACGTCCCTAAAGATTTCGGGATTAACGGACAAAACTATACCTTCGGTTTCTACCGTAAGGCAAACCTTGACGACTGGAAATCGATCAAAGTCAAATATAACGGTCGCGAGTACTGCAAGGATTGCCACGAAGAGAATTTTAAGAAAAACGAGCTGTTCAAACATCGCATAATCCAGTGCGAGAACTGCCACGGCCCGGCAGGCGATCACCCTGAAAATCCGACCAAGCTGGTAATAGACCGCTCGCGCGAGCTCTGTCTTCGCTGTCACGCCAGGCTTAACTATCCTGATGCCCTGCGTTCCAAACTGCCCGGTATTGATCCACAGAAACACAATCCTGATTCGGTCTGTGTTGATTGTCACCAGCCTCATAACCCGGATTTGGAGGTTTGAACCATGAAATGTTCCCGTCGAAATTTCCTGCAAAAGAGTATTTACGGGGCGCTGGCAGTCACCTTGCCCCTGACGGCCTTCAAAATTCTTTCTCCCGGTGAGGCTGCGGCAGCGCTTAAGGAAAGTAACCTCAGGTGGGCTTTTCTGGTGGATACCAGAAAATGCGTGGGCTGCGGCCTCTGTGTCAAGGCCTGTAAAAATGAAAACGAGATCCCTTATGATACTCCGGTAACCAGAACTTGGGTGGAAAGATATGTGGTCACCAGGGACGGCAAGACCCGCATCGACTCTCCCAACGGAGCCAGGGACGGTTTTACCTCACCTGAGATGCTTGGCGAAAAGATTGACGAAAAAGAGATCACCAAGGCTTTTTTTGTTCCCAAACTGTGCAATCATTGCGCCACCCCCGCCTGCGTGCAGGTGTGTCCGGTGGGGGCAACCTACCAGGCGCCGGACGGCGCCGTTTTAGTGGACAGAACCTGGTGCATCGGCTGCGGTTATTGCATCATGGCTTGTCCTTACGGGGTAAGATTTTTTCATCCGGTCCACAAGGTGGCCGAGAAATGTACCTTCTGCTACCACCGGATCAGCAAGGGCATGCAGGCTGCCTGTGTGCAGGCTTGTCCCTTCGGAGTCAGGCAGATGGGCAACATCAAGGACCCGGATGATCCGGTGACTAAAATTATCATGTCTGAAAGGGTAGGGGTTCTGAAAGACGAATACGGTACTAAACCGCATGTCTTTTATCTTGGTTTGGACGAGAGAGTGAGGTGAGAAAATGAATGATATCATAGTTCACGGTCTTGAATGGACCAGCAAGGATCTGTTCACCTATCCCAACGAGTTTATCTACTGGAGCATCCAGATTGTCATGTATCCTTACATGACCGGACTGGTAGCCGGAGCCTTTGTGCTTTCTTCCTTATATCATGTCTTTGATCAAAAGGACTTGAAAGAGATCGCCCGTTTTTCCCTGGTCTTCTCTCTGGCTCTATTGCCGGTGGCTGCCATGCCGCTTCTGTTGCACCTGCAGCAGCCGCTGCGTGCCATGCATCCGCTTATGACCCCGCATTTCACCTCCGCCATCAGCGCTTTTGGTATAGTGTTCCTTACCTATGCCCTGATCGTCATCAGCGAAGTCTGGTTTGTCTATCGCCGTCATTTTGTTGAGCAGGTGAAGGAGCTTGCCGGAGAAAAGGGGTTTGGTCTTCGGATGAAAAGAAATATTTTTCAGATCCTTACTTTGGGTGCCATGGACATCGAGCCGGAATTTTTGGCAAAGGACAAGAAGGCGGTACGTATTTTGGCCGGCATAGGCATACCGGTGGCTTGTTTTCTGCACGGCTATGCTGGTTTCATTTTCGGGTCGGTCAAGGCCAACGCCCTGTGGATGAGCCCTTTGATGCCGGTGATCTTCATCATGAGCGCCGTGGTCTCCGGTATAGCCCTCTGTATGCTTACTTATATCATTATTATGGAGTACAAGAAGCTCAAGGCCGTTATGGCCAAGGGTATGGGAGATGAAAGCGTCCAGGTGATCAGGGGCGCTGAGATGGAGGTTATCTCCAAGTCAAGTCGTTATCTAATGTCCTTTTTGGTGGCGGCTATTTCCCTGGAAATTCTTGATCTGATCTTTCGCGGCTACACGGCGATGAAATCGTGGGATATCCTGCGCTCAGTCATGTATGGCAAGGACTTTGTCAACATTTTTATCCTGCAGTACGGTCTGGGTAATCTTGTCCCCTTCATCATTCTGGTGCTGCCGGGCAGAACTCTGCGGCGCGTGACTTTGGCCACGGTGCTGATTCTCTTCGGGGTCTTTATGATGCGTTGGAACGTGGTCATCGGCGGGCAGGCATTTTCCCTGTCGTTCTCTGGGTTCATGCATTACCATTTGCCTATTATCCCTCATAGTTTGGAGACTTTCAAAGAGGGTCTTGGAGGGGTTTTGCTGGTTCTCAGTACGCCTTATATTCTTTTCTATTTTATTAATAAATTTACGCCTTCTCTTGGAGGGCAAAGAGAAGGTTGAATTCTTATAGCGGTAGGGTGGAAGAAATAAAAAAGCCTGTCCCCCATTAGGGGGGCAGGCTTTTTGGGGTGACTGGAATCAGACAGCTTATTTTTTATGGCAGGTAACGCAGGTGGTTGGGGTGCCCTTTGCCTTATGGCAGCCCTGGCAGAGGGCGTGACCGTTTTTCATGCTCCACTTCTTGTCCGCCGGGAAATTGGCGTCCTTGTGGCAGGTATCACACTCATTTTTCGCCTGATGCTTGGCATGGGGAAATGATGCCGGCTTCTTGCCGGCTTCGGTCTTCATGGTGATCTCGGCCGGACCCTTGTCGGCGGCGGCAAGAGCATTGCTGGCAACAGCAAAACCGAAGACAAGTGCAAAAGCGGCGGAACAGATAACGGTTTTCTTCATGATTCTTCTCCCTTAAATCAGTTGGTTTGTGAAACAGGGGTGATGTCCCCCAAATAACTTTCTAGCGCAACCTTAATAAGCAAACTTGTCAACCCTTGTCAAGCTGGAAGAATATGGGGGGGATTTTTTGTTTCCGCCCCGTTGTCATTGTCTCTTGCGTCTGTGGCTTAATGATCAACCTCCGCCATAACTGTGCAGGCCGGAAAGCAGAAAATTAACCCCATAGTAGGTGAAGATTACCGAAAAAAAGCCGATGATGGAGAGCCAGGCAATGCGCCGTCCGCCCCATCCCCTGGTAAATCTGGCATGCAGGGTTGCCGCATAGACAAACCAGGTGATCAGCGACCAGGTCTCCTTGGGATCCCAGCTCCAATAGGTGCCCCATGCGGAGTTGGCCCAGACCGCCCCGGTGATGATGCCGGCGGTGAGCCATAAAAATCCGAAAACCAGGGTCTTGTGAATGATATCGTCGATCACCTTGAGCTCGGGCAGCGAGGCAATGAGGGAGCCGGATGCCTGCTTGGTCTTCCTGTCCTTGAGCAGATACATGAATCCCAGGCCGCACGCCACCGCGAAAGCAGCATAGCCGACAAAACAGGTGATGACATGGGCGATGAGCCAGTTGCTTTGCAGGGCCGGAACCAACGGCTTTATTTCCTTGCCGAACTGGGAGGAAAATGAGGCGTAGGCCATGCTCAGATAGGCAAAGGGCATGGAAAAAGCGCCTAAAATTCTGTTTTTGTATTTCCATTCAAGGCCGAGGTAGAAAATAGCAATGGCCCAGGCAAAAAACACCAGGGATTCGTACATGTTGGAAAGGGGAGCGTAGCCGATTCCCGCCTGATAAGATTCCTGCCAGCGCAGGCCAATGCCGACAGTGTTGACCAGAAAGGCGCCAACGGTGGTCAGGGTGGCAAACAGCCCGAGTCGGTTTGCCCGAAAGACAAAGATGGCGATGTAGAGGATGGCTGAGAGAAGATAGGCAAACGTTGTAATGCCCAGAAGTTGAGAGCTATTCATGGCAGATCCTTACGCGTTTTGAAACGTGGAGTCGTGTGTCAAGCACTCGACAAGGGCGGCGAATTCTTTTTCAAAGGCAATCTTGTTTTTGTTGCTGGTGCCGCAAATCAGGATTCGGCAGCGGTCAGTATTTTCTTCCTTGGAAATATATACCCAAACCCTCCGGTGGGAAAGAAAGAAAGCGACGTAAAGGCCTATCAGCATGAGGGTGCATCCTGCATATACTGTCCAGACGCCGGGATCCTTTGCCACCTGCAGGCCGGTAGCATATACCTGGCGAGCCTTAAATTCATATGATCCTGCCGGGCTTGTAATGGTCTCGGTTGCGTTATTGTCCAGCCAGAATATACTTGGTTCGCCCTGTCCGTCGGAAAACCAGACCTTAATCTTGGCTACATCTCCCATGCGACTGCGTGTCTGCTGATTGATGACGCCAAACTCAATCCCGGTTCCGGGCCAGGGGATTTTTTCACCAAAGGGAATCCTGAAATTCTGTCGGGTATTGTCGGCTTTGTTGGTGATGCTGATGTGAAAACCCCGCATGGGCTCATAGCTGGATTGATAAAAGGTGATCCCTTTGAAGTTGAGAGGGTCGTTGACCACGATGGTGCGGGTAAAAGTCTTGTTCGAAGGGGGGTCTTTTACCGTGAGTACCGAGAGGTATTCCTTTGGGGAACCGTTATCGTAATAGGAGACGTTGAACTCGTCGCAATGCACGGTAAAGCCCAGAGGAATTGGTTTGCTGCTGCCGGATTCATAGACGGTGTCTGTTGCCTCTCCCTCGGGGATCATGACAAAGGCTTTAAAACCCAAGGCCAGACCGATGATGGCCCCGACGAAAATGATGAGGATGCTCAGGTGGACCGCATAAACGCCCAGGCGGCTCCAGGCGTTTTTCTGGGAAAAGAGCAGTGAGCCTGCAGGGTTGTTCTCCGACTGCGGCTTCCAGCCGTTTTTTGCCATTAGCCCGCCGGCGATCTCCGCAAGGGCGGCGGTATCACCCCGGGCGTGGAGTACTTGGCGGTGCGGCATTTTTTCCAGCCGTTCCGGGTCGGTGTCCAGGTTGTTCAGCACCACCATCTGCCAGACGTTGGGCAAGCGATCGATGGTGCAAACGATAAGGTTGTTGCTGAACAAAAGAAGAAGAGCGATAAACCACCATGAGCTGTACATGTTCGGCACGTCAAGCATCTGGAAGATCATTGCCGTGCGCGGGCCAAAGGCCTCGATGTAGAATTCCGGCGGTTTACCCTGAGGGATAAGCGTGCCGATGATTGAGGTCGTGGCCAGGATCAGCAGGGTGAATAGGGCAAGCTTGACGGAGGCGAAGAAACGCCACGCCGTGCTTTCTGTGTTTTTCATATGAGCCTTGTTAACCGAAGTAATTGCATCGGTTTTAAGATTAATGTTTTAGGAGGAAAAACAGCCGGTTTAGTCTTGGTGGCAATATCTTCCAGCCAAGATAATTGTCTGTGATCTCTACCCGTGTTTGCCTTTGGCTGTCAATAAAAAATTCGTAACCGTTCAGCAGCACCACATCTTCGGACGATTAACCCGGCTTACGTACAAAAGTACGCAGCGCCGGTCCGCTTGTCCAAATCTGCGGCACTGATAAATGGTTACAGTCCGGCGATTTTGGTACTTTGACGACCGGCCCGGTGAACGGTAAAAATTCCGATGTGGCGATGAGTTTTTTCGTTAACCGAGCGGGGTCTGTTTTGATCAAGACAGTTGTTTCTCGAATTTGTTCGGGCTTTTTTCTGCTTAATCGCATTTTTACGGCCCGGAGAAGAAAAGGGAACAAAATACTTGTCAAGCGCAGGGAGAAGATGTATATATTTTCCTCTTTGCAAGGGGCCAGACCGGGAAAAATCAGGCTGTCTCCGGATAATGATTTAAAAGATGCCCCCCTGGTGCGGGTTGTTAAAGGAGTTTTGTCATGTCAAAAAAATGTGCGATTTGTGGAAAGGGACCTACCACCGGCAACAATGTGAGCCATGCCAATAATAAGAACAGAAGGCGCTGGCTGCCGAATCTGCAGCGGGTAAGAATGGCTACTTCCGGTGGCAACGGCATACATGTTCGTGTTTGTACCCGTTGTATCCGTTCCGGTTCAGTGCCAAAACCTGCCTGAACATTTTCCAGGATTGTTATTGTTATTGACAGCCCTTGCTTCTTTTCAAGAAGCAAGGGCTGTTTTATTTGTAAGCGGTCACAGGGCATAAAGCTGAGTGCTGAGTACTTGGAACTCAGCACTCGGAACTTTTAAAAAGCACCCTGCGGTCGCTTTCCTCGCCGATTCAGGTTCTCTTGGCCTCCAGAACGCCGTCAAGCTGCTGCACATGCTGCAGCAGGCGCAAAAGATGTTCCCTGCTGTTTATCTCAACAATTATAGAGATCCTGGCGATCCCGCCGCTTGAGGTGGTGGCCTCAAGGCCAAGGATGTTGGCGTCGTCATGGCTGATCGCGTTGCTGAGTGTGGCCAGCAATCCTTTCTGGTCCCGGGCGACAACCTGAATCTGGGCTCGGTGGTTGGCTTTGATGTTTTCCGCCCAGCTGACGGAGATAAGACGCTGCGGGTCAGCGGCCTTGAGGTTGGGGCAGGATGCCTTGTGCACGGAAATGCCCCGGCCCGAGGTGATGAAGCCTGCTATCTCGTCTCCCGGCACCGGCATGCAGCAATGGCTGATCTTGGTGAGGACATTATCCGCGCCGCTCACCAGGATGATATTGTCCCGGTCCGGCTTTTTCCCCGCCTTGAGCGGGACTGTTTCCGGAACAGCAGTCTCCGGCAGGAGGTCCCTGATTTCCGGGGGCTGCAACTCTTTTATAATGGCTTGCACCATCATTTTGCCCGAGCCGACTCTCCGCATGAGGTCGTCAAGGGAGTTGCAGGCTATGGTCTTGAGGAGTTCCTTGAGATGGCCGGTTTTGATCAGCTTTTTCAGGCTGAGGTTGTTTCGTTTCAGCTCGCGTTCACAGATTTCCCTGCCGACCTGCAAGGCCTTTTCCCGTTCTTCCTGGTTGAGCCACTGGCGGATCCGGCTCTTGGCCCGCGCGGTTTTGACCAGGCTGAGCCAGGAGCGGTTCGGCTTTTGTTTGGGAGAGGTGATAATCTCCACCAGATCGCCGTTTTTAAGCTTGGTTTTGAGCTGGGCAATGAGTCCGTTGATCTTGGCGCCGGTGCAGTGATTGCCCACCTCGGTGTGGATGCTGTAGGCAAAGTCAATGGGGGTGCTGCCCTTGGGAAACTCCTTTACCTCGCCGGTGGGAGTAAGAACGAAAATTTCCTCTGCGTAGAGCTCCCCCTTGACCGCATCCAGAAATTCCTTGGGGTCTTCCAACTCCTGAAGGGTGTGCACCAGCTGCTTGAGCCACTTGAAAAGCCTGGCGTCCTTGGTGGTGATGGCCTTGCCTTCCTTGTAAGCCCAGTGCGCGGCAATGCCTTCCTTGGCGATCTGGTCCATCTCCTCGGTGCGGATCTGGACCTCCATAAACTCCCCGAGCAGACCGACTACCGAGGTATGCAGCGATTGATACATATTACCTTTCGGGGTGCTGATGAAATCCTTGAAACGCCCGTCCACCGGCTGCCACAGCGAATGGATGATGCCTAAAGCCTCGTAGCATTCCTTGACCGAAGAGACGATGATCCGGAAGGCGACCTTGTCGTAGACCTTCTCAAAGGGGATATTCTGGGCCACCAATTTTCGGTGGATGCTGTAGATATGCTTGGGGCGTCCCAACACCTGGAAGTGCTTCAGGCCATGTTCGTTCAGTTTCTGGTTGAGCAGCGCCTTGACCTCCTCCACATAAGCTTCTCTGTCCGCGAGGGAGGTGTGGATTTTGGCGGCGAGATTCTGGTATTCCTCAGGGTGGAGATAGGAGAAGGAAAGGTCTTCCAGTTCGCGCTTGAGCCAGTCTATCCCCAAACGGCTGGCCAGGGGGGCATAGAGGTCCATGGTATCCTGGGCAAATTCCAGTTGCTGTTCGCGCGCCACATGCTGCAAAGACTGCATGTCGTGCAGTCGGTCGGCCAGCTTGACCAGCAGAACCCGGATATCGGAAGACATGGCCAGGAGCAGCTTGCGGATATTTTCCGCCTGGTAGGCGAGGTGGCTGTTGAACTGGACCTCGGTGATCTTGGTGGCGCCCTTGACGATGTTGGTGACATCGTCGCCAAAGGCCTCGCGGAGGGTTTTTTCCGTCTCCTTGAGGTCGGCGGCTTTCTTGAGTACCCCGTGCAAGAGACCCGCGCAGAGGGTGGGGACGTCCAGGCGCATGGTCGCCAGGATGTCGGTGACCATCAGGGCGTGGGACAGATAAGGGAGGCCGGAAAGCCGATGTTTGCCCGAGTAAAATTCCTCGGCAAAG
This sequence comes from Deltaproteobacteria bacterium RIFOXYD12_FULL_56_24, assembly GCA_001799285.1. GTDB lineage: Bacteria > Desulfobacterota > Desulfobulbia > Desulfobulbales > Desulfurivibrionaceae > Thiovibrio. Next base: position 107,823 of record MGTD01000047.1, on the reverse strand, counting down.
GCATAGGCCTTGGTGAGCATGGTAAGATCTTCGTCGGGCATATAGCCCTTGGCCCGCTCGATTATCGACTCGATGGTAACCATGCGGCCGGCGGCGGCTATATTTTGTTCCGGCCCGGTCACTGAGGCGTGGCCAGGGCGTTGCGGACCAGCTCGACCAGCTTTGCTCCGGCTTCGGCCAGGGGTAGGGACAGGGTGGTGCCGGTGGCCCGGTCGCGGATCTCCACCTCGCCCTTTTCAGTAAAGCCCTTGCCGACCATGACCCGGTAGGGGATGCCCAGGAGGTCGGCGTCCTTGAACTTGCTGCCCGGCCGCTCGTCCCGATCATCCAGGAGTACCTCAATCCCGGCCTTGCCCAACTGGCCATACAACTCGCTGGCCGCCCCGGTGATCGCCTCGTCCTTGGGGGAGAGATTCAGGAGGATGACTTGAAATGGCGCGATGGGCAGGGGGAAAATAATCCCGTCCTTGTCGTGGTTCTGCTCGATGGCCGCGGCCACGGTCCGGCTGACCCCGATGCCGTAGCAGCCCATGATGAATGGTTGTTCCGCACCCTGGTTGTCCAAAAATGTTGCCTTGAGCGCCTCGCTGTATTTGGTCCCCAGCTTGAAGATGTGGCCCACCTCGATGCCGCGGGTCAGATCCAGGCTCCCGCCGCAGGCCGGGCACTTATCCTCGCTGGTGACCTGGCGCAGGTCGGCGATGGTCGGCACTGTGAAGTCGCGGTTGAGATTGGCATTGAGCAGATGGAAATTCTTCTCGTTGGCCCCGATGGCGAAGTTGTGCATCCGGGGGAGTTCACTGTCCGCCAGCAGCGGGATGGTCAGGCCGATGGGGCCGAGGTAGCCGCTGGGCACGCCGGTGGCGTCGAAGATCTCTTTGTCTTCGGCCAGCCGCAGATTGTCGGTGTTCACCCCCAGGGCATTGGCCAGCTTGACCGTCTGCACCTCGTGGTCGCCGCGGAGCAGCACCGCCACCGGCTTGTCCTCGGCCATGTAGACCAGAGTCTTGACCAGCTCCCTGGCAGAAATGCCTAAAAATTCCGTGACTGCCGCCACCTTTTTTTTGCCCGGGGTTTCGATCCTGGTAAGGGTGAGCAGGGGGGGCGCGACCGGAATGTCCGGGGTCTGACAGCGGGCCTTTTCCATGTTGGCCGCGTATTCGCACCCCTTGCAGATCACGATGGTATCTTCGCCGGTGTCGGCCAGGACCATGAACTCATGGGAAAAGCTGCCGCCGATGGTGCCGGTGTCCGCTTCCACCGCCCGGAAGGCCAGGCCGCAGCGGCTGAAGATCCGGTGGTAGGCCTCGTGCATTTTTTTGTAGGTCGCGTCGGCCCCGTCCTCGGTGGCGTCAAAGCTGTAACCGTCCTTCATGATGAATTCGCGGCCGCGCATCAGGCCGAAGCGGGGCCGGATCTCATCCCTAAACTTGGTCTGGATCTGGTAGAGATTCAGGGGGAGTTCCTTGTAGGAGTGGACATTAAAGCGGATCAGGTCGGTGATCACCTCTTCGTGCGTCGGTCCGAGGCAGCTTTCCCGGCCGTGCCGGTCGGTAAAGCGCAGCAATTCCGGGCCATACTTTTCCCAGCGGCCCGATTCCTGCCAGAGATCCCCCGGCTGGACCATGGGCAGGAGCAGCTCCTGAGCCCCGGCCCGGTTCATCTCCTCGCGGACGATGCGCTCGACCTTGCGGATGGAGGCAAGGCCCAGGGGCAGGTAAGAGTAAATACCGGAGGAGAGTTTGCGGATGAATCCGGCGCGGAGCAGCAGCTGGTGGCTGACCACCTCGGCTTCAGAGGGGGTTTCTTTCAGGGTGGGGATGAGCAGTTGGGAAAAACGCATGGGGCACCTGGTAAGCAGTAATGGATTATGGTGATTCGTTCATTGGGAACGAAAAAATATGACTCAATTTTTGAGATGTAAATGTTCAGCAGTGCCGCAGATGCGCGTGTCAATTGTCGGCAGAAGTGCCGACAAAGAGGCCTGCGAAGTGTGCTGTTGCACATGAGCAGGCCGATGACAAAGCAGATGCGGTGCAGCTGGACATTTACAAATTATGCGCCGTTCTGGCGCGCTTCTTCGATCATGGTGTCGATCTCGGCCAGGAAAACGGCCAGGAGCTTGTCCTCGGCCACCTTCTTGTACAGCTGGCCCTTCTTGAAAATAATCCCCACCCCGTGGCCGCCCGCCATTCCGATATCAGCTTCTTTCGCCTCGCCCGGACCATTGACCACGCAGCCCATGACCGCGATTTTCAGGGGGGTTTCGATGTTCTGGATATGGCGTTCCACCTGCTCGGCCAGGGAGAAGAGGTTCATCTGGCAGCGCCCGCAGGTGGGGCAGGAGATCAGCTCCGGTCCGCGTTCGCGGATGTGCAGGCTTCGCAGCAGTTCGTAGCCGACCCGAATCTCCTCCACCGGATCGCGGGTGAGCGAAATGCGGAAGGTGTCGCCGATACCTTCGTAGAGCAAAATTCCCAAGGCCACGCTGGATTTGACCGTGCCGGCAATAAGGCCGCCCGCCTCGGTGACCCCGAGATGCAGGGGGTAATCGCATTGGCCGGACAAAAGCCGGTACGCCTCCAGGGTGGTGAGGGCGTCCGAGGACTTAAGGGAGATCTTGATCTGGTCAAAATCAAGCGCCTCCAGCAGCCGCACGTTGCGCAGGGCGCTTTCCGCCAGGGCTGCCGGGGTGGGGTGGCCGTGCTTCGCCAGGATATCCTTTTCCACCGAGCCGGAGTTAACCCCGACCCGGATGGGCACCCCATGCTGTTTGGCTGCCGCCACCACCCTGGCCAGTTTGTCCGGGCCGCCGAGGTTGCCGGGATTGATCCGGATGCCTTGGGCGCCATGTTCCATGCTGGCCACGGCTAACCGGGAGTCAAAATGAATATCAGCGATAAGGGGGATGCTGATCTGCTCCCGGATCTCGGTGATGGCCGCAGCCGCCTCCAGGTCCAGAACCGCCACACGGATGATCTCGCAGCCCGCCTCGGTGAGCCGGTGGATCTGGGCCACGGTGGCCGCCAAGTCCCTGGTGTCGGTGTTGGTCATGGACTGCACGGCGATAGGGGCATCCCCGCCCACCGCTACGTTGCCCACCTTGATTTGTCGGGTTTTTTTACGGGTTATCATGGTGCGGGATTATACACGGTTGCTTTTCTTCCTGCATCCATCTTTTGTCGGGGAGGTAGCTCCCCCCGGATACATTATGCAGGCCCAGGCCGCACCGCATGTCAGCGCCTGAAACTCGGTTTGTGGGAATTTGCTTCGACGTGAGAAGGGAACACCTCTGTTTTTTTTTCGCCTAACAAAAAGCCTTTGGCAAACAATTTAAACCGCTCCTGGGACCCATTGGTTCCCGCAATCCGATGCTGGTTCCGGTCTTGAAATGCGTGCGGCCAGCTGGTAGGATGCGGCCATGAAACTCCTTGTCACCGCACTTGGCCTGGCCTTTATTCTTGAAGCGATTCCCTATGTCCTTTTTCCCGAGGCCATGCAGCGGTGGCTGGCGCGCATTGGCCAGATGCCCGCCGGGGCCTTGCGGGGTACGGGACTTTTTGCCCTGGGGGTCGGGTTGCTGCTCTGCTATCTCACCCAGCGAACCGGATTGTTTCCCTGACCCCAGATCTTAGAGGCCGGGTTCTCGATTTTTTTCTTATCGTTCCCCAGCTTTGTAAACGTAAATGGAATCCATGACCAGCAACGCTGATTTTTTTCTTGCCTCCTACAATTTCGCGCTACCCGAGGAAAATATCGCCCAGCATCCTCTGGCCAGGCGTGATTCCTCGCGGCTGCTGGTGGTGGATTGTCTTGCCATGGAGACCATGGATCGACAATTTGCCGACATCTGCGATTATCTTGCGCCAGGGGATCTTCTGGTGGTCAACAACACCCGGGTTTTCCCGGCCCGTTTGCTTGGCAGGAAGGAAAGCGGCGGCAAGGTGGAGCTGCTGATTTTGGAGTACCCAGTACATCAGGCAGATCCAGGCAACGGGGATATGGCTGGCTGGCAGCAGACCGAGGTGGTCGGACTGGTGAAAAGCGCCAAGCGGCCGCAGCCGGGAGGAAAGCTGCTTTTTTCGGAAAACTTGGTGGGCACGGTGCGGGAATTGCTCCCCGGCGGCAAGGTGCGGGTTGTCTTACGGTATCGGGGAGATCTGGCCCGGCTTCTTGATGAGCACGGGCAGATGCCCCTGCCTCCCTATATCCATCGGGAAGAAGGACAGACAGAGGAAGACCGGCAGCGCTATCAGACGGTTTATGCCGAACACCCCGGTGCGGTGGCCGCACCTACTGCCGGGCTTCATTTTACCCCAGAGCTTTTGACAAGAATTCAGGGGTGCGGAGTCCGGATAGCCCAGGTTACGCTGCATGTCGGCTATGGAACCTTTGCCCCGGTGCGGGTCGAGGATATAAGGGAGCATGCGATCCACGCCGAATATCTCATGGTCTCCGAAGAGACTGCTGCTCTGGTTAACGAAACGCGGGGAGCAGGGGGGAGGGTCTGGGCGGTGGGCACCACCTCGGTGCGGGCTTTGGAGTTTGCCGCCCAGGATACCGGGCAGGTCTCAGCCCGCAGTGGATTCTGCGATCTGTATATCTATCCGGGCTACCAGTTCAGGGTGGTGGACAACCTGATTACCAATTTCCATCTGCCGCAGTCTTCCTTGCTTTTTCTGGTCAGCGCCCTGGCGGGACGGGAACGGATTCTGGCGACGTACAGGGAGGCGGTTGAAAAGGGATACAGGTTTTTCAGTTACGGGGACGCCATGGTCTTGATTGCCAGACATCCTCGCGATAGGGTTGCTTAGTTCAGTCGCACTTGCAGGCGCAGCCTGCCTTGGCCGGGCAGGCCGAGGCTGGGTCCGGGCTCGCTGCCTGGCAGGAGGAGGTCGCGCCGCCGGAGTTGCTGTAGCCATCGGCGTACCAGCCACCGCCTTTCAGCTGAAAGGAACTCCGGGAGATAAGCTTCTTGAGGCTGCCCGCGCAGGCGGGACAGGTGGTCAGTGGTTTGTCTGAAAGGCTCTGCTGCGCTTCAATAATATCCTGACAGGCCTCACACTGGTATTCATAAACAGGCATTTCTGGTCCCTCCATCTTGAGTCCAGTACGGTGATAAGTGAAAAAAAGCGCCGGAAACAGTGGACTTTACTGTTCCCAGCGAAACATCTGCGAACTTGGCGTATTTTACGGTATGTCCATACTTGAAAGTGGGTTATAATTTAATGCCGATTGCCCGATCTGTCAATGTCTCCCGCGATGGATTCCCCTGCTTGAGGCAGTGGGCGGGCTGCTTCCAGAAAAAAGCTAATGAGGAACAGACGTGCAGAGAATACTGTTAGCCCAGACTGCTCCGGAAATGATCCTGGCCAAGGAAATTCTTAATTCCGACGGGATGGTGCTTTGCGGAGCCGGTACGACGTTGACTCAGAGCCTGATCGAGCGCCTGACCAGCATGGATGTCGTTGACGTGACAGTGGAAGGGCATCCCGTAATTATCGAGGGGGAAAAAACCCTGCAGGAGGAACTGCGGGAGATCGATTTACGCTTTCAGCGGGTCGAAGACATCGCCCCGTTAATGTATCTCAAGAAACGGATTCAAGCACAGCTGGTGGCCTCGCGGGGTTTAGGGGCCGTTACGAAATAACCGACACAGGTCAGTGTTTTTTAAATGGCGGCTTATGATGGATGAACAAAAACGTGCCCAGTTTAAAAAGATGTTGCGGGAGATAAAAAATCTGCCGACCTTGCCCGGAATTGTTGCCAAGCTGGGCAAGATGGCTGAGGATCCGGATACGACCACGGAGCAGATGGGCCGGGTGATCAGCAAGGATCATATTTTGGCTACCAAGCTGCTCAGGTTGGTGAATTCGGCGTTTTATGGTTTTCCGCAGCGGATCAGTTCCCTGAACAGCGCCATTATTTTGTTGGGGTTTAATGTTATCAAGAGTCTCATCATCAGTGCCTCCATCTTTGAGGTCATGGAGGCACAGGATGTGGAACTGTGGGAGCATTCCCTGGGTTGTGCCGTGGTCTGCAATGTGCTGGCCAGGCATCTGGGAGTTAAGGATCCTGAGGAGATCAGCACCGCCGGGCTTATCCATGATATAGGCAAGGTTGCCATAAAAATGGAGTTGCCCAGAGAGTACGAAATGATCACCGATTTGTCCCAGGAGAAAAAAATTTCCAGGCTTGAGGCGGAACGGGAAATTCTGGGCCTTGATCATGCTGAGGTGGGAAGCTGGCTTGCTAAAAGCTGGAACCTGCCCAACAAGCTGGTCGAGCCCATTGCCTGCCATCATGATCCGCAGCTTGCCAGGGAAGAACAGATGGCCAGCGCCATTGTCCATTTCGGCAACATCATGATTCGGGGTCTTGGTTATGGTCATGCCGGAGATATCTGGGTGCCGCCGCTTAATAACAAGGCCTGGAAAGTGCTGGATCTTGCCCCCATTGATATCGATCCGCTGTTGCAGGAGATCGAGGAAAAGCTTTGGGAGGTTAAAGGCTTCAGCCTTGATATTCAGACCGAGCCGGAGAGTGCTGCATGATAAATTCACCGGTTGTTTCATTCTTCTTTAAGATGCCGCGAAAATGTCCCGAATCCTGATCGCCGGCAGTGACTCTTTGCTCATGCCGGAATGTCGGTTTTTTCTTGAGGCCAAGGGGTATACGTTGAAGCATTGCCGCAATTTGCAGGCGGCATTGGCCCAGGTGCTGGAAGATCCCCCGGATCTGCTGGTGACGGAAAAGGGTTTTTCCGGCAACAATGGTGATGTTGCCTTGATCCGGGCCGTGAAGGCATGTCTGCATAAGGCTAATATCCCCATTTTTCTGGTCGTGGACGAGAACCAGCTTCAGGTTGAGCTGGACTGGGACAATTATCCCGTGGATGATATCCTCACCAAGCCTTTTGCCCCCGAGATTCTGCTTGCCAGAATCCACCTGGCCGAAGCCCGCATGATTAGGGCCTTTGATAACAACCCCCTCAGCAGGCTTCCAGGCAACACCTCGATCATCCGCGCCATTCAGCGGGTGCTTGGGGAATCGGACGGCTATGCGGTCTGTTATGTGGATATTGATAATTTCAAGCCCTATAATGACCGGTATGGTTTCTCCCGTGGCGATGAAGTAATCCTCATGGTGGCCAGGGTCATGGTTAATGTTGTGGAGGAGCTTGCCGGGAAAGGCAGTTTTGTCGGGCATATTGGCGGGGATGATTTTGTGTTCATCGTTCGGGAAGAGATGGTGGAGTCGGTCTGTAAAAAGATTTTGGCCAATTTCGAACTGGTGCGGAACATGTTCTTGAGTGCGGAAGACATCGCTGTTGGCGAGTTTGTCGGTCGCGATCGTCAAGACCGCGAGACCCGTTTCGGGCTATTGAGCCTGTCCATCGCGGCGGTGACTACCGGTGGCGGCAGGTACACCCATTATGGCGAGGTTTCTTCCGTTGCTTCCCAGCTCAAGCATTGTGTGAAAAAACTTGAGGGCAGCAATTATCTGGTTGACCGGCGGGATTAATAGCTGTCGGTCTGCCGGATGCGGCAAGGTGGCGGGACTCACCGGACACAAAATTGACAGTTTACCTTTGCCACGGCAAAACACCCCAGCGTAAGTATGGTTCACGAAATAGACGGACAGCTTCAGATGGCGATCCAAGGCCAGCCGCAACACCTCAGCCCCCATTGACCTCCTCCTCAAACAAGTTGGATAGTTGCCGCGCCGCCTGCCGGACGGTCAGCCATTTTTTAATTTGAGCAGCTTGCTTTTGCCCAGCATTTGTCTTGAAGGCTTCTCTTCGTTGCCCATGATCTCATCACTTCTAAAGTGCCCCGAGAAAATTCACGATAGGCCGACGCCGGGCCAGATTTCCCCACCATCTGGACGTTACGTCTCCAATTTGTTTGGATTATACCGGACGTTACGGTACATTACTGTAATTCAACGATAAAAATTTACAAAAAGAAAAGAACCGTCACGGCAAGGCTATTCATGGAGATAATTGACAATGTCAGCCGGTTGTTCGGCGACAACCTCAAGATGGTGCTTCGCTCGCCAAACGCGAAAATCCGCATAGCCGCCTCTTGTTTCTCCATTTACGCTTACGAAGCATTGAAAGCCGAACTCGAAAAAATTGAATCACTTCAGTTCATCTTCACCTCCCCGGCCTTCATTCAGAGCCAGATCGCCGATAAGTTCAACCGGGAAAAGCGGGAGTTTCATATCCCGAAACTCCAACGGGAAAACAGCATTTATGGTACCGAGTTTGAGATTCGTCTAAAAAACGAACTTACCCAGCGTGCCATTGCCAAAGAATGCGCGGAATGGATTCAGCGAAAAGTCCAGTTCCGCTCAAACCGCACCAATGCCCCGATGCAGCAATTCGCCTGCATCGATAACGATTCGGACAGAGCGGTATATCTCCCCTTAAATGGCTTCACGGCGGTCGATCTTGGATATCAGCGAGGCAACGCAGTTTCCAACTACGTCAACAAGCTCACCGACACCTCCACGACCACCTATTTGAAGTTGTTCGATCAAATTTGGCATGATTCCGAAAAACTCGAAGATATTACCGCCCAGGTTTGTGATCATATTGCCGCCGTCTATAACGAAAACTCCCCGGAGTCCATCTATTTTCTGGTCCTCTACAACATCTTCAACGAATTTCTCGAAGACATCACCGAAGACGTGATGCCCAATGACCGCACCGGTTACCAGGACACCCTTATCTGGCAGAAACTCTTCAACTTCCAGCGAGACGCAGCCATCGGCATCATCAACAAGCTGGAAAGCTTCAACGGTTGTATCCTGGCCGATAGCGTCGGCCTTGGTAAAACCTTCACCGCTTTGGCCGTGGTAAAATATTACGAGCTTCGCAACAAGTCGGTCCTGGTTCTCTGCCCCAAAAAGCTTTCCGACAACTGGCAGAACTACAACCAGAACCTGGTCACCAACATCTTCGCCAAGGATCGCTTCAGCTATACCGTTCTCTGCCATACCGACCTGCAACGGGACCGGGGCTACTCCCTGGGCATCCCGCTCAACCGGATCAACTGGGGAAACTTCGACTTAGTTGTCATCGACGAGTCCCATAACTTCCGCAATAACGAGGCTTTCAAGGACCGGGAAACTCGTTACCAGAAACTGATGAACAAGGTGATCAAAGCCGGGGTGCGAACCAAGGTTTTGATGCTCTCCGCCACGCCGGTTAACAACCGCTTTACCGACCTGCGCAACCAGTTGGCCCTGGCCTACGAAGGCGATCCGGACAAGCTGGACCATAGATTGCGAACCGAGAAGGATATCAACGAGGTCTTCCGCCGGGCACAAGGCGTCTTCAATGTCTGGGCCAAGTTGGCGCCCGAGGATCGGACTCCGGGGGCTATCCTCAACGCACTTGATTTCGATTTCTTCGAGTTGCTCGATAGCGTGACCATTGCCCGCTCTCGCAAGCATATCCAGAAATTTTACGACACCAAGGACATCGGCCCTTTCCCGCAGCGGCTCAAGCCCCTTTCCTACCATTGCCCCCTGACCAATCGGGGCGACGTCATCAACTTCAACGACATTTTTAATCGCCTGATTGTCCTGAAGATGTCGGTCTATGCGCCTTTCCGCTATATCCTGGCCAGCCGCCTCGGCAAATACGAAGCTCTCTACGACACGGAGGTGCAGGGCGGCCTTTCCCGCTTAAAACAGGCGGATCGTGAGCGCAGCCTCCAGGCCTTGATGACGGTCAACCTGCTCAAGCGCCTGGAAAGCTCGGTCGAGGCCTTTCGCCGGACCTTACAGACTTTGCAGGCCAAGCATGAAAACACCTTGGCCAAGATCATCAATTTCAATGAAACCGGTGAGTCAGAAAGCTTCGAGGATATTTCCCTTGGCTTTGAAAATGCCGATGAAGACGACATGGAAATTCCCGACGACGATTCATCCATCGGTGGGCGGGTTAAGATAAATTTGGCCGATATGGATCTGGAATCGTGGGAGAACGATCTTCGCGATGACCTGGAGATTTTCGCTGAACTACTGGCGGAGATGCGCAAGATTACCCCGCCGGACGATGCAAAATTGTCATGCCTCAAAGAGGTTATTACCCGCAAGCTGCAAACCCCGATCAATCCCGGCAACCGGAAGGTCTTGATCTTCACTGCCTTTTCCGACACCGCCGGCTATCTCTTCGACAATCTTGCTCCCTGGTTTAATAAGCAATTCGGGCTCCAAACCGCCAAGGTCACCGGCTCCGACAGCTGCAAAACAACCTTATCAAGGCATTACGATTTCCAGTCGATCCTTACCTTGTTCTCCCCGATATCCAAGGAAAAGGCCGTTGTCATGCCCAATGAACCGGTCGAGCTCGATATCCTGATCGGCACCGATTGTATTTCCGAGGGCCAAAACCTCCAGGACTGCGACTTTCTGGTCAACTATGATATTCACTGGAATCCGGTCCGGATCATTCAACGTTTCGGCCGAATCGACCGGATCGGCTCACGGAACGAACGCATTCAGCTGGTCAACTTCTGGCCGGATATCAGCCTTGATGACTATATCAATCTCAAGGACCGGGTCGAAAGCCGGATGGTCATCGCCGACGTAACCGCCACCGGCGACGACAATGTCCTCAGCGCCGAGGCCAACGATCTGGCTTTCCGTAAGGCCCAGCTCCAACGCCTCCAGGATGAGGTCATTGATCTGGAAGACGTCAAGACCGGCGTATCCATAACCGATCTCGGTCTGAATGACTTTCGCATGGACCTGGTCAATTACGTTAAAGTCAACGGCGGACTCGCCGGGGTGCCGAAAGGCATGCATGCGGTAATCGGTGCCGACCCGGAAAAAGGGCTGGAACCGGGGGTGATTTTTATTTTGCGCAACACCGATCAGGGGGTAAACGTCAACCAGCAGAACCGATTGCATCCCTATTATCTGATTTACATCGATCTGAACGGCGCGGTCCGCATTAACCACCTGGAGGTCAAAAGAATCCTCGATCTCTTGCGCGCCGCCTGCAAGGATCGCTCGGCACCAATTTCTCAACTCTACGAACCATTCAACCTGGAAACCCGCGATGGGCGCAAGATGGAGGCATATTCAAAGCTGTTGGAACAGGCCATTCACTCGATGATCAACCTGAAGGAAGACAAAGACATCGACAGCCTCTTTTCCAGCGGCGGCACCACGGCTTTGCAGAACACCATTACCGGCCTGGATGATTTCGAGCTTATCGCCTTTCTGGTGGTCCGGGCTGGGGCCTAAACCATGTTCGCCTATCCAGACAAGGCCCTGTTCAACCGGGTGGTGCCCAAGACTAAAATCTACGCCAACGCCAAGCCTTCCCAAAAGGTCAAGGCCATGGTTATATCGCAAATCAATGAGATTGTTTGGAAGTACAAACTGGCCGAAGGCACTGTCAATCTGGCCCAACGGGACGGCTACCAGGAAATTCAGGTCTTCGACATTAGCTTAAAAGGGCCGGAACTGGCGACGGAGGTTCTGGAACTGATTGACGGCGTTATCCCATACCCTTTGTTCTTTCGATTATGGCACGGCGAGATGGCCAAACAGGTCGCGGCTTACAAGCGACCGGCGGTAGATGGCTCGGGCAATTGGGTAACGGCCTGCTATTTCGAGACCGGCTGGACGCCAGCCTCCGCCCCCCTCTTGTCCTTGCCGGTGGCGCTGGACATCAAGGCCCTTTACGAACAGATGCTTCTTGCCTTGATTGATTTACCGCCCCGTAATGGCGAAACCTTGCAGGCCTTGGTGGAACGGGTGTGGGCAATCCGTAAGCTCAACCGTGAGCGGCAAGTCCTGGAGTCCAAGATGCACAAGGAAAAACAGTTCAACCGCAAGGTGGAAATCAATGCCCAGATGCGCGTCATCCAGGCGAGGTTAATGGAGTTGCGATGAATTCGTTGCCGGGTTACCGTTGCTCCGCAACCTGCAAAGGCTTAGGCCGATAACGACCCGTGTTTTGGAGATAAAATGTAATGCCCCCAATCATCCCATCGCCAGAAACAATCCTTAGTCTGCTGTACATGATTAATGAGGCCACTGCCGACCAGCTTGAATCAGAAGTTCTCGATTTCAAACGGTGGGTCGATGCCAAGAAATCCTTGCATGAAGCTGTCCAGATGGCTGTTTGCTTTGCCAACGCCAATGGCGGAGTGGTGGTGTTCGGGGTCAAGGATGACATCCGGGGCCGATCCAAGGCAATAAGCGGCTGTGAGCGATACGATCTGGATGTCTGGCGGCGTGGTATTTATGAAAGAACAATGCCCAATCTGACCGTGGATGTTTCAGAGCTGTCCGTTCCCGAAGGCAATCTCATTCTCGTCCGGATCCCCAAGGGACCGACCCCGCCCTATGGGACTTCGGCTGGCCTTTATCAGGTCAGGGTTGGCAAAAACTGTATGCCGTATTCGCCTGAGGATTTTCAACGCAAGCAGATCGGCATGGGGGCGCTGGACTGGAGCGCTGCACTGGCTGACGGCGTTGGCATTGAAGACTTGGACCCCACTGAGTTTGCCCGGCTGCGCAATGTATTGCGCGCCAATCGCGCCGAATCTTCTCTTCTGGCACTTGATGATAGAGAGTTATTGGCCGCGCTGGGGGTGACCCGCAATGGCCGGGTCACCAGGGCCGGGCTCCTGATTGCAGGAAGAGAGGATGTCGTCCGCCGGAATATCACCGGTCATGAAGTAATTTACCTGCATCACATCTCCCCAATCGACCTTGATTTTCGCCTGGATCAAAAAGGCCCCTTGCTGCAAATCCTGGAAAAACTGACGGATGCCATCAACATCAGGAACCCCTTCAAAACCCTGAAAACCGGGCTTTTCCATGTCGATATTCCCGCCTTCCCGGAGCCGACATTTCGAGAGGCCATCCTGAATGCGCTTATCCATCGTGATTACCTGGAGTCTGGTAGTGTCTATATCCGCCATACGGACCGAGAGATGACCATCAGTAGCCCGGGAGGGTTTATCGGCGGGATTACGGCGGAAAACGTCCTGCACGCCGAGCCCAAGGCCCGCAATCGGCTGCTTGCCGAAATGTTTCAGAAGCTTGGCTTGGTGGAACGGGCCGGAATCGGCAGACGGCGAATATTTATCCCGCCGCTTGCGTATGGCAAAAGAGCACCGCTCTACGAGGCTGACGCCCATACCGTCAAACTGACCCTCTTTGACGGTATCTTTGACCGGGAACTGGCGACCTATATAGCCACCAGGGAACGAAAAGGGGAGACATTCGACGTTGTCGAGCTGCTGCTTTTGTCTTATCTCCGCGAGCATGCTGATATTGACGTGACAACTGCCGCCAAGATCAGCCAGCTAAGCGAAACGCGGGTGAAGGACCGCCTTGATCAATTCTGCCATCGTACAACCCCCTGGTTGGAAAGACGGGGAAAGAAGAGCGGGGTCACCTATCATCTTTCCGCGTCGGTGGCGGCGGAACTTGTGGGGAAAGGCGTATACAGCCGCTCCAAGGCGATTGACAAGGTGCAGTGGCCTGCTTTGATCCGTCAGTATGTCGAGCAGAATGGTTCAATAAATAATAGCGAGTGCCGCGATCTGTTCCTCCTCGGCAATAGCCGTTCGGCGCAGAGCACCGTATCCAAACTGTTGGCCGGCCTGGATTTTTTGGAAGCTTATGGCACCAGTCCCAAAAGCAGACGATATCGTCTCCGGAACGGGATGAGTTAAGTATTTTACTCAATATTGAGTAAGGCTTGAAACGGCAGTTGAGTAAAAATTGAGTAACTTGTGTAAAAGCCAGTGACCACGAGAGCGGGAAAAACGGGAAACAGCCAGCGAAAAAGGGAAAAGGATTACCGATGGACAAGCTGAAAATGCAATCGCCAAATCTGGTGGATGCCAATATCGACAAAATAGCCGAACTCTTTCCCAACTGCATCACCGAAGACCGGGACGATAACGGCGTCCTGCGCCGGGTGGTGGATTTCGATCTTCTGCGCCAGGAACTTTCCGCCAGTCTGGTGGAAGGCCCGCGTGAGCGCTACACCCTGACCTGGCCCGGCAAGAACGAGGCAATCTTGACCGCCAATGCCCCCATTGCCAAGACGCTCCGGCCCTGCGAGGAGGAGAGCGTTGACTTTGCCACGACCAGGAACCTCTTTATCGAAGGCGATAACCTGGAGGTGCTCAAGCTCCTCCAGGAGACCTATCTGGGCAAGGTCAAGTTGATCTACATCGACCCGCCGTATAACACCGGCAATGACTTTATCTATGAGGATGACTTTTCCGAGGATACCGAAACCTTCCTCCGACGCTCCAACCAAAAGGATGAGACTGGGAATCGTTTGGTGGCCAATACCGAAGCCAATGGACGCTTTCATTCCGATTGGCTGACCATGATTTATCCCAGACTGAAGCTGGCTCGTAACCTCCTACGGGAGGATGGGGCAATATTTGTTTCCATCGGCGAAGTTGAAGTTGCAAATCTACGGAAACTCTGCGACCAAATTTTTGGAGAGCAAAATTATGTTTCTACTATGATCTGGGAAAAAGCAGACTCACCAAGAAACTCAGCAAAACAGTTTTCAGAAGACCATGATTTTATTCTTGTTTATGGGAAGAATGCAGAATGGATTCCCAACCGGCTTCCAAGAACGGAAGAAGCTAACTCGATATATTCAAACCCAGATAAAGATCCCATGGGCGAATGGCTCCCAGGTGACCCGTACGCGAACAAACCATATACAAAAGGGTTGTACAGCATTACTGGTCCTACGGGACGAACATTTTCTCCACCTCCTGGAAGGTTTTGGCGAATCTCTGAGGAGAAACTTCGTGAGCTTGATTCACAAAATCGAATTTGGTGGGGACCCACCGGCAATGCCCGGCCCAGCATCAAACGATATCTATCTGAAGTCGGAAATCTTGTCCCCAGAACACTTTGGAAAAAAGAAGAAGTTGGTAGCAATCGCACCTCGAAAAATGAAATTAGATCATTGTTTCCCAACGAAGAATCATTTGACACACCTAAGCCGACAAAATTGATCGAGCGCATGTTGCGGTTAGCTACGGATTCTAAGGGTGACGACATCGTTCTTGATTTTTTTTCAGGCTCAGCGACCACCGGACACGCTGTCATGCAAATTAACGCCGAAGACGGTGGCAATCGCCAATTCATCATGGTGCAGCTTCCAGAAGCCTATGAAGAAAAATCAGAGGCCTACAAGGCTGGTTACAAAACCATCGCCGAGATCGGCAAAGAACGCATTCGCCGGGCCGGTAAGAAGATCAAGGAAGAGCTGGGTGAAAAGGCCAATAGCCTCGACACCGGCTTCCGGGTCTTCAAGGTGGACACCTCCAACCTGAAGGATGTCTATTACGCCCCGGATGAGCTGAAGCAGGGGCAGTTGGATATGTTCGCCGACCACATCAAACCCGACCGCCGCCCCGAAGACCTGCTCTTCCAGGTTTTTCTCGACTGGGGCCTGGACCTGACCCTGCCCATCGCCAAGGAGACCATCGATGGCAAAACGGTCTTCTTCGTGGACAGCAATGCCCTCCTGGCCTGTTTTGACAAAGGGATAAATGAAGAGCTGGTCAAGAAGCTGGCCAAACGCCAGCCCCTGCGGGCAGTCTTCCGTGACGACGCCTTTGGCAACGACAGCGTCAAAATCAACATCGAGCAGATTTTCAAACTGCTTTCGCCCCATACCGAGGTGAAAGCGATATGAAAGGTAAAAAGGACGAAGGCCAGGGGCAAGAACCGTCCAAGGGTGAATTGCTGGTTTACCAGGGCAACAGCGGTGAAATCAAATTGGAGGTGCGGCTGGAGGATGAAACGGTCTGGCTGACGCAACAGTTGATGGCGGAGCTTTTCCAAACCAGTAAGCAGAACATCAGCCACCATGTGCAAGGCATTTTTGAAGAGGGGGAACTGCAACCGGAAGCAACTGTCAAAAAATATTTGACAGTTCGCCGGGAGGGCAGCCGGGATGTCCGGCGCGGACTCGAATACTACAACCTCGACATGATCATCTCGGTGGGCTACCGGGTAAAAAGCGCCATCGCCACCCGCTTCCGCATCTGGGCCACGGAGCGATTAAAGGAATACATCGTCAAGGGCTTCACCATGGACGATGAACGGCTGAAGGAACCACAAAACGAAAGATACTTTGAGGAACTACTGGCCCGCATCCGGGATATCCGCTCCTCCGAAAAGGTTTTCTGGCGCAAGGTTCTGGAGATTTACGCCACCAGCCTTGACTATGACCCGCGCTCAGACGCCGCAAAACAGTTTTTCAAACAGGTTCAGAACAAAATGCACTGGGCGGCGCACGGTCATACGGCGGCGGAGTTGGTCTATCAACGGGCCGATTCCACCCAGCCGAACATGGGCATCACCAATTATCCGGGCAACAACCTGCTCAAGCGTGATGTGGAAATTGCCAAGAATTATCTGAACGAGGAGGAGCTGAATATCCTTAACCGGATTGTGACCGCCTACCTTGAAATGGCGGAAATTCAGGCGCTGAACCGGCAGGCCATGACCATGCAGGACTGGCTTGAACGGTTGCATCAATTCTTGACCATGACCGGTCGCGAACTCCTGACCCATGCCGGGGCAATCAGCCATGATGTGGCCTTGGCAAAGGCCCACGGAGAGTATGAAAAATTCCGGTTCAAGCAGTTACAGGAACCGAGCGAGGTGGAAAGGCATTTTGTCGAAGCGGAGCAGGAACTGAAGCAAATCGAAGCTGGCAAAAAAACTCGGCGGCAGCCATCCGCATCTTCGGATGACAAGAAGGCGGGCGACGCATGAAACTGAAATTCAAAAAGCAGCTCTTCCAGACCGAGGCGGTTAACGCCGTGGCCGATTGCTTTGCTGATCAGCCCAGGAGCGAGAGTGTCAGCTACCGGATTGACCCCGGTGTGCGGACTGCCAAAACCGCCCCGGTGCCACGGAAGCTCTATCCTGAACCGGCAGCGGACCTTACCCAGTCCGGCTTCAAAAACCGTGAGTTGGTCTTGACCGGCCAACAGCTTCTGGAAAACATCCATGCCGTGCAACAACGGCAAAATCTTCCTCAATCCACCACCCTGGTCGCCAGCAAGGCCTGCAAGGTCAATCTCGACATCGAGATGGAAACCGGCACCGGCAAGACCTATTGCTATATCAAGACCATGTTCGAGCTGAACCGCCGTTTCGGTTGGTCCAAGTTCATCGTGGTGGTGCCATCGGTGGCGATCCGTGAGGGGGTTCACAAGTCCCTTGAGATTACCGCCGAACATTTCCTTGAACAGTACGGCAAACGCGCCCGCTTCTTCATTTACAACTCCAAGGACTTGCACCTCCTGGAACAGTTTTCCTCGGACAGCGGCGTCAGTGTAATGATCATCAATGTCCAGGCCTTCAATGCCAGGGGCAAGGATGCCCGCCGTATTTATGAAGAGCTGGACGATTTCCAGTCCCGCCGCCCAATCGACGTGATCAAGAGCAACCACCCAATCATGATCCTGGATGAACCGCAAAAACTGGAAGGGGCCAAAACCGCCGAATCGCTCAAAGAGTTCAACCCGCTGGCCATTCTGCGATATTCCGCCACCCACAAGACCGAACACAACAAAATCTACCGGCTGGACGCCCTGGACGCCTACACCCAGAAGCTGGTCAAAAAGATTGCGGTGCGCGGGATCACAGTGCGGGGGCTGACCGGCACCAACGCTTATCTCTATCTGGAATCCATTGATATCTCGCCCTCTGCCCCACCTGTGGCCCGTATTGAGTACGAGGTGAAACAGCAGAGCGGCATTGTCCGGAAATCCCGTAAATTCGGCAAGGGCGACAACCTCTTTGATCTCTCCGGAAACTTGGCGCAATACAAGGGCTTTGTCATCAGCGAGATCGACGCGAACCAGGACACCGTGACCTTTACCAATGGCGAGGTGCTGACGGCTGGCGAGGCCACCGGCGATGTCAACGAAGCCACCCTGCGCCGGATTCAAATCCGCGAGGCGGTCAAGGCCCACCTGGAGAAGGAACAGGCCCTATTCCCTCAGGGTATCAAGGTGCTGTCGCTCTTTTTCATCGACGAGGTTGCCAAATATCGGCGTTATGGAGAAGGTGGTGAACTGCCCGGCGAGTACGCGCAAATGTTCGAGGAAGAGTACAAAAACGTCCTTAATGACCTGCCATTGCTGCTTGATGTGCCATACCGCGAATATCTGAACGGGATCAAGGTGGAGAGAACCCACAATGGCTATTTTTCCATCGACAAGAAAAGCAACCGCCTGGTTGACCCGGCCATGGGGGCGCGGAGTACGGAAGCCGATGATGTGGATGCCTATGACCTGATCCTGAAGGACAAGGAATCTTTGTTATCGTTCCCATCTCCAAATGATGATGAGGAAACACGCCGGAAAAAAGAGGTGCGCTTTATCTTTTCCCATTCCGCCCTGAGTGAGGGCTGGGACAATCCCAATGTCTTTGTTATCTGTACCTTGAAACACAGCGACAGCAGTATCCGCAAGCGCCAGGAGGTAGGTCGGGGCCTGCGCCTTTGTGTCAATCAGGCAGGCGACCGGATGGATAGCGGTGCGGACATCCACGCCATTAACCTCCTGACTGTAGTGGCCAGCGAAAGCTACAAGACCTTTGTCGGCGACCTGCAAAAGGAGATGTCCGAATCGCTTTCCGCCCGGCCCCGGAAGGCAGACGTGGAGTATTTTACCGGCAAGATTCTAAAAACCGAGAAAGAAGATGTGGCGGTTACGGAGCAAATGGCCAAGCAGATTTACCGCTACCTCCTTAAAAATGACTACACCGACGACAAGGACGCCATCACCAGCATCTACCATGAGGCCAAGAAATCCGAAACCCTGGCCCCACTGCCCCCGGAACTTGCGCCTTACGCCCTGCAAATCATCCAGTTAATCGACAGCGTCTTCAGCAATGCTGTCCTGCCGAAAATCGACGATGGCCGAAAAAGCAAAGCGAATCCCACCAATGCCAACCTGGACAAGGCGGAGTTCAAAGCCTTGTGGGAAAAGATCAACCGCAAGGCGGCCTACACCGTCCATTTTGATACCGCCGAGCTGATCAAGAAATGTGTGGCGGCCCTGGACAAGGAGCTGGTGGTCACCAAACTGCGCTACACGGTGGAACGGGGCGAGCAAAGCGACAAGATCAGTTACGACGACATGGTCGCCGGCCAGGGTTTCAAAGTGACGGAGAACGAGTCGGATTACCTGAACCACTCCATCCATTCCGCCGTCAAATATGACCTGATCGGCAAGCTGGCCGAAGACACCCAGCTGACCAGAAAGACCGTTGCCGAAATCCTGAAGGGAATCAATTCGGTTATTTTCTCCCAATACCGGACCAACCCGGAAGACTTCATGTTGAAGACCGCCAGGATCATCAACGAGCAGAAAGCCACGGCGGTGGTGGAACACCTCTCCTATGACCCGGTGGAAGATCGCCACAAACTGGCCGAAATCTTCACCGTGGTCAAACAGCAGGATTTCAGCCGGGCGGTAAAGACCGAGCGCCATGTCTATGACTATGTCTTCACCGATTCTGGGCGGGAACGGGAATTTGTAGCCGAGTTGGACAAGAGCGCCGAGGTGGTGGTCTATGCCAAATTACCCAGAGGGTTCGGCATCCCGACCCCGGTGGGCAATTACAATCCGGACTGGGCCATTGCCTTTAAAGAGGGCAAGGTCAAGCACATCTATTTCGTCGCCGAAACCAAAGGCTCCATGTCTTCCATGGAACTCAGGAAAATCGAGGAATGCAAGATCGAGTGCGCCCGTAAATTCTTTGCAAAAATCACCTCGGAGCAGGTGAAATATGACGTGGTGGACAGTTACGCCAAGCTGATGGATTTGGTGGGATGATTAACACCTTCACCCTCCTGCGGCGACAATGAAACCAGACCCAACCATCGCCGCCATCTACGGCTTCGACCGACGGAGCGACCTCAAGCGGCCCCTGTTTGCCTGCGGAACCTCACTCAGTCTGCCGCCCGAATCGGCACTACCCGTATTGTAACGGATTTCCTCGGCCTCCACCGGACAACAAAAAACCCGCTTTCCTTAGTAGGAAGCGGGTTTTTGTTCTTTATCGGACTATGCTGGAATCCTTAATGGGGTGAGCGATGGGACTTGAACCCACGACCTCCGAGGCCACAACCCGGTGCTGCCACCAGCTGAGCTACGCTCACCATATTGGGGGATATCATCCCCGAAACCAACGCCCCCTTATATAATCAATCGGTTGCTGTTTCGCAAGGGCAAACTCAGGCAATAAGGAGGCTTATATCTCTTTGCTGCAATGCTTGCACATTTTGGCATGGGACTTGATGATCTCCATACAGTAGGGGCATTCCATCCGGTGGTTTTTTTCCAGGAGCTGTTTTATGGCCAGGCTGGCCTGCATCTCGATCTCGCCGTGGATGAACTTGTGGTTGCGGATCGGATCTATGCAGTCAAGATTGTTCAGGTCGATCAGGAGTTCACAGGCCCGTTTGCGCGTAGCCAGGTCCGCACAGTTGTCAAGGACAAGGGTGAGAGCCGGGGTAAGGTTGTTCTCCGCCACACATTTTTCCAGGTCCTGGGTGTGTATTTTTTCTTTACTGTGGCGTTCGTTTTGTTTTTTGATGGCCGCAACATCAATCACTGAGCCGGTAAAGGCATCGGCCCCGCCTACCATCATGGTCATGCCTTTTTCCTCTCCCGGCAGCAGCATGTAGCGGCAGGAAGCCTTGTGGCCATAGCGTTCCTCGAATTGTTCCCAGCTTTTAGCAAACAGGGAGCAATCGTTGTTGAGGCAGATGAACAGGATATCCGTTCCCCATCCCAGACCATCGCCGATATGAAATGGCGGGGCCTCGCAGCAGGAAAGTCTCTCCTTGCAATAGGGGCAGTAATGTTCTTCGTTGGCAAGCCTGATGCATCGTTCAATATCCAAGGTGATATCCTCCGTAGGCGCATGGCCTCTGGTGTCAAAGAGAGGGGATTTTCCGGTTTGTCGGTTCGTGAATCTGGGGATGTGTTTTTTTAAATGTTACGATGAAAAAGCACACGCCAAGAAGCAGCCGGAACACAACAAGGAAACGCGGTATTTCATTAAAAACTTCAGCTTTAGAGAATAATGCACAATACGAAGGAGGTCAACCGCGCAAGTGATTTATCGTGGCAATCGCTCTTTGACTTTGGGCAGTTCCGGGCAATTCGTGTGGTAAGGTTGAAATGCTCTTGAGTTTATCAGGCTGAACAGAGTACACTTTGGGCTAGGGCGATGGGGTTCCCAGGATGAATACGCTTATCCTTGTACCCTTGCGCAATTATCGTGTTCTCAACGGGTTACCGGAAAATTGATTGACTTTTACGGGTCTGGCAATTAAAGATGTTCTCGCAAAAAAAATGAAAATCAGGGACACGAACGTAGCATGCGGAGTTTTCGTCCGATGCTTCTTTTTTTTATAAGATTTTTAAAAGTTTAAGAATTTGGGGTTATTGAAAGCGATTATGACTATGAAAGAAAGTTCTCGTTACGCACAAGCAGGAGTTGATATCGATAAGGGCAATGCCTTTATTGATGCAATCAAGCCGATTGTCGCCTCTACTTTCCGCCCCGGCGTGCTTACCGGCATCGGGGGGTTTGGCGGGCTTTTCGCCTTGGGCAGCGGCAAGTTTCAAGACCCGGTTCTGGTGTCGTCAACCGATGGGGTCGGCACCAAGCTGAAGATTGCGGAAATGTGCAACAAGCATGATACTATCGGCATCGATCTGGTGGCCATGTGCGTGAACGACATCATTGTCTGCGGCGCGCATCCTCTTTTCTTTCTTGATTATTTCGCCACCGGCGGCCTCGATCTCGCGGTTGCCACCGATGTGGTCAAAGGGATTGCCAAGGGCTGCGAGATTGCCAAATGCTCCCTGATCGGCGGAGAAACAGCGGAGATGCCCGGAATGTATCAGGCCGGGGATTATGACATTGCCGGCTTCGTGGTCGGAATCTGTGAACGTGATAAGATGATTGACGGCTCCGAGATCAGCGTTGGTGATAAATTGATCGGCCTTGCCTCAAGTGGGGTACACAGCAACGGCTTTTCTCTGGTGCGCAAAATCTGTTTTGAAGAGATGGGCCTCAGCGTTAATGACCGGATCGACGAGTTCGGCTGTACCCTTGGCGAAGAATTGTTGCGGCCGACCAGAATCTACACCGAGCCTTTGCTGAATCTGGTGAAAAAGTTTAAGGTGAAAGGGTTGGTTCACATAACCGGCGGCGGCATTATTGACAATATCCCGCGGGTTTTGCCCAATGGTTGCAAGGCGGTGATTAACAAGAGTGGCTGGGATGTTCTTCCGATCTTTGATTTTCTGCAGGAAAACGGAAAAGTCTCCGGCTTTGAGATGTGCCGTACCTTCAATTGCGGAATCGGCATGGTTGTGGTGGTCGATGCCAAACAGGTGGATGACTGCATGCAGCAACTGATAGCCCTGGGCGAAACCCCCTATTTGATCGGGGAGATTGACGCCATGAAGAAAAGTGATACCATGGCCGTCGAGGTTGATTGCGGCTGAGTCGTTTGTTTATAGCTTTTGTTGCCAGGCTCACGGGTTTCCCCTGTGGGCCTTTTTTTTGCGGCAGATTCAGCTCCCGCAGTCTTTGCTGCCGCCTTTGATCTTGTAAATGGCATGCGCTAAGGCGGGGAGCACGGCCTCCAGGTTTTCCCTGGCCGCCTTTTTGCTGCCCGGAAGGTTGATGATCAGGCTGTTTTTTCTGATCCCGGCGATGCCTCGGGAAAGAATGGCATTGGGGGTTTTTTGCAGGCTGGCTTGCCGCATGGCTTCGCCGATGCCTGGAATTTCCCGATCAAGAATCGGCCTGGTCGCCTCGGGGGTCAGATCGCTGGGGGAAACGCCGGTGCCGCCGGTGCTGAGAATCAGATCAATTTTTTCTTCATCCGCCCAAGCCCGAATGGTTTCCCGGATTATGGCGATCTCATCCGGGACTATTTTATAGGCCACCACGGAAAATCCCTGTTCGCTGAGTATCGCTTGCAATTGCGGGCCACTAGTGTCTTCCCGCTCTCCGCGGGAGCCCTTGTCGCTGATGGTCAGTATGCCGCCGGTGTATGTGGTCATGCGCTGTCTCCTTAAAGGTAAGTGAAATCAGTCAGCATAGTAGTAAGAAAAAGCCAATGAAGTCAAGCAGCTAATCGGAATGCTTGTTGTCTTCTGTCCGGCAACCTGCTATTTTGGTAACTGTTCAGCAGCACCACATCATTAGTTTTCTGGTGATTTTTAATGGAAAAACCTGCACAGGATACAGGGAAAATAGCCAGATCCGCCGGAACGGTCGGGGTGGCGGTGATGTGCAGCCGTGTCTTGGGGCTGGTTCGGGAGCAGGTTTTTGCCGCGTTTTTCGGGGCAGGCTTTGCCTTCGACGCCTTTGTGGTGGCCTTCCGGATCCCCAATCTGTTGCGGGATCTTTTTGGTGAAGGCGCCTTGAGCGCCGCCTTTGTCGCGGTTTTTTCCGATTATGAAACGAACAAGGGAGAAAAAGCGACCTGGGCTCTGGCGAGCAATGTTCTGGTTTTCATCGGGATTCTGCTCAGTTGCCTTACCCTGTTGGGCGTGTTTTTTTCTGAACAGATCGTTGCTTTTATGGTTGAGGCCGAGTTTGAGCTGATTTCCGGGAAAGTCGCGCTTACCGCTCTTCTTTCGATGATCATGTTTCCCTTTCTTATTTTTATTTCCCTGTCCGCAGTAGTGATGGGTATTTTGAACACCAGGGGCCGTTTTTTTGTTCCCGCTATGGCTTCGGGTTTTTTTAATCTCGGTTCGATCATTGGTGGGGTAGGGTTTGCCCTGCTCATGCCCCGGTTTGGTCAGCCGCCCATCGTGGGCATGGCCATCGGCACTCTGATCGGGGGGATGCTCCAGTTTGCCTGCCAATTGCCCGCCCTGTTTCGAGCCGGCTTCGTTTTTGCGCCCCAGCTTGACCTCCGTCATCCCGGCCTGCGCCGCATCCTGAAACTCATGGCCCCGGCGGTGATCGGCCTGGCACCTCTGCAGATAAATGTGCTGATCAACACTTATTTTGCCTCCTCCCTGGCCGAAGGCAGCCTTTCCTGGCTCAGTTATGCCTTTCGTCTGTTCTGGCTGCCGGTGGGGCTTTTCGGGGTGGCTCTCTCCACCGCCACCCTGCCGGTGATCGCCAGATATGCCGCGCTCAAGGATATGGGTCGCCTGCGGGAAACCTATGTCTCCTCGCTCACCCTGGCCTTCTCCCTGACCATTCCCGCTTCGCTGGGGTTGATCCTGCTGGGTGAACCCATCACCAGGGTCATTTTCCAGCACGGCAGCTTCGACAGCCTGGATACCGTGAGAACCGCTGAGGCTTTGGCCTGTTATGCCGTGGGGCTTTTTGCCTATTCCTCGGTCAAGATAATGGTCCCGGTGTTTTACGCCCTGGATGAAACCAGATATCCGGTGGCGGGCAGTTTTCTGACCATGGCGGGCAACGTGCTCCTGGTCTGGCTCACCATTGATCTTTTGCAGCACAAGGCTCTGGCCCTGTCCATCTCCTGCGCCATGATCCTGAATTTTCTTTTTCTGAGCACGGTATTGTATCGCAAACTCGCCGGGTATTCCCTGCGCTATCTTTTTGCCGGGTTGGCCAAGGTTCTTTGCGCTTCGCTGACCATGGCCCTCTGGCTGGCCGGAGTGCAGGCTCTTGCCCCTTCAGCCCAGGCCGGTTTTGCGGGAAGCATTGTGGCGCTCGCCGTGGCTGTTGCGACAGGGGGGGCGGTCTACGGGATTACGCTTTATGCCTTGGGGTTCAAGGAGTTGACCATGCTGGTGGCGCGGGTCCGCCAGCGTTTTGGCTGGGGAGGATGAGGGCTTGGGGCTTTAGGTAATCTGCCGCAGCAAGCTGAGTTGCGCCAGCAGAGCCGGAACCGCAGTATCGACCCGGAGAATACGGGGGCCGAGACTGAATGGCGTGAAGCCTTGCTCCTTGAAGCGTTGCACCTCAAAATCAACCCAGCCTCCCTCCGGGCCGATGGCCAGGACGGCTCGTTGGTTATGCAGGCCTTGAGCGGCCTTAGCCATGCTTCGCTCGCCTTCCGGATGGGCAAGAAGCCGGATCGGGCAATCGGCCAGCAACTCGGGGAGAAAGTCTTCCACAAAGGGCCGGAAGCGGGGATGGACGGAGATCTCCGGCAGTCTGGTGTCAATGGCCTGTTCAAGGCCAAGGAGCAGCGGTTCCGTAAAGGCGTTGTTCTGGATGAGGGTGGAGCTGAAAAAACTTTTTTCCACCCGGTTGGCGTTGAGCAGAAATATCCGGCTCACCCCCAGGGAGGCCGCTTGGGCCAGAACCCGTTTCAACATGATCGGCCGGGGCACGGCCAGGATCAGGTCGGTGGGGGGAAAGGGTGGCGGCTCGCTGGTGAGCTGCACCTGAAGGACGATGCGGTCGCCGGTCATCTCCCGGATGCAGCCGGAGCCGAGCAGGCCGCCCAGCATGCCGACCCGGACGCTGTCCCCGATTGCGCCGCGGAGGATCTTGCGGATGTGTTCGGCGCGGCGTCCGGTCAGGGTGACGTGATGATCGCTCAGTTCCTCTGGATGAAGTAAAATCAGGTTCATAATGGATATGCTGCCGGCTTTTTTTTACAATCTATTCTTGACGGTGGCGGTGATTGTATTCGCTCCGCTTCTTTTCGTCAAAGTTATACTGACGCCCAAGTACCGCAAGCGCGCCGGCAAACGGTTGGGCTTCGCCCTTGGGCAAAGTCCCGTTGGCGCTGGCGGTGCGGATAGGCCCCGCATCTGGGTGCATGCCCTGTCCGTGGGCGAGGTGGCCTCTGCCCGGAATCTGGTGTATGAGCTGCGGCGGAATTATCCCCTGGGGATCATCCTTTTTTCCTCGGCCACCAAGGCTGGGGAGTCATTTGCCCGTTCTGTTCTTGACGAGCAGGTCGACTGTTTCCTCCCCTTTCCCTTTGATCTGCTTTGGAGCGTAAAGCGGCTGATTTCCTGGGCAAGGCCCGATCTCTTTGTCCTGGTGGAGACCGATTTTTGGCCGAATTTCCTGGGGGAGCTGAATCGGCGCGATATCCCCTGCCTTTTGGTCAATGGCCGGATCTCGGAAAGTTCGCTGGTCAGATACCGCCGGTTTCGTTGGTTCTTCAGGCCGCTTTTTAATTCCTTCCAAGCCCTGGCCATGCAGACGGAGCAGGACGCCGCCAGCCTGCGGCAGCTCGGGGTTGATCCAGCCCGACTGGTGGTTTTGGGTAATCTTAAATACGATGCCGCCTTGTCCGAAAGCAAAGGCAAGGACCATGACCGGGCTGCATTACAGATCCCGGCCCAGGCCCTGGTATGGGTCGCTGGCAGCACCCACCGGGGAGAGGAAGAGATTATTTTTGCCGCCTTTCAAAATCTTGCCCAAACCCTTACCAATCTTTTTCTGGTTGTGGCGCCGCGGAATGTGGAGCGCGGAGGTGAGCTGGCAGCCATGGCGGGCCGCTTTGGCCTTTTGGCCTTCCGCCGTTCTTTAGGCAGCGCAGGGGAGGGCTCGGTGTTGATTCTCGATACGCTGGGGGAATTGGCCTCGGTATACGCGTTGTGCGATGTGGCCTTTGTCGGCGGCAGTCTGGTGCCCCAGCGGGGCCACAACCCGCTTGAGCCCGCGGTGCATGGCAAACCGGTATTGTTCGGACCGTTTATGGAGGATTTTGCCGAAATCAGCCGCGATCTTCTTGCGGTGGGCGGGGCCAGGCAGGTTCGCAATGCCGAGGAGCTCCGGGACGGGCTTTCCCTCCTCTTGGCAGAGCCGGCGGAGCGGGAGCTGGCAGGGCGGCAGGGGCAGGGGCTGATTGCCGCCAGACGCGGCGTTGCCGAGGCGCATCTCGCCTTGATTCGCCGGGTGCTGGCGCGGGAGAAGAGAGGATGAAGCCGCAGCTTTCTCTCCTGTTTCTTGTCGGGCGCATTTTTTCGCCGGTATACCGTCTGGCTATGTTACTGCGCGCCTTTCTCTACAGGAAAAATATTCTGCTCAAAACCCAAAGGCTTTCAGTGCCGGTCATCAGTGTAGGCAACCTCACCTTGGGGGGCACCGGCAAAACGCCTATGGTGCGCTATGTGGCCAAGCTGCTTTTGCTCAGAGGCTTGCGCCCGGCCATTGTCAGCCGAGGTTATGGCGGAAAGGCCGCCGCCCCGGTGAATATCGTTTCCGCCGGCAACGAGGTCCTGCTCTCGCCGGAGATGGCCGGGGACGAGCCATTCATGCTGGCCGAGGCGCTGCCCGGGGTTCCGGTTCTGACCGGTCCTGAAAGAGCGCGGGTCGCCAGGCATGCCATCCGGGAGTTCGGGGTGAATCGCATCGTTTTGGACGATGGTTTTCAGCATCTTGCCGTAAGCCGCGATCTTGATCTGGTTTTGTTCAGCGCCGGAACGCTTCTCGGCAATGGCCGGGTTTTCCCCGGCGGTGAATTGAGGGAGCCGCTTTCCGCCCTGGGGCGGGCCCATGGCTTTGTCATTACCGGGGTTGATCGCGGCAATCGGGCCAAGGTGGAGGATTTTCAACGGCGATTGCAGGAAGCCTTTCCTGAAACCCCTGTTTTTACCGGGGAGTATCTGCCTGCCGGGATTTGGCACAGCAGGCAGGGCAAGGCCTGTACTTTTGCCGAAGCCCGGGAAATACCCGTCTTTGCCTTTGCCGGGATCGCCAACCCGGACTCCTTCCGCCAGACCTTGCGCCAGGAGGGATTTTTTCTTGCTGGATTCAAGGAATTCAAGGATCATTACGGATATACGGCGCAGGATGTTGCGGCCCTTGTCGCCGCCGCCTTGGCCCAAGGAGCCAAGGCGCTCCTTACTACGGAAAAGGATTTTGTCAAGCTCCGGCCGTTTTTCGAGGAGTTTCCCATCCTGGCCCTGACCATCGAACTGCGTATGAACCAAGGCTTTGATCTATTTATTGCCGAACGGATCGGGACAGAGGCATAAATGTTTTGCTGGCCACTATTGACGACAGCCTTCAGTTTCTTCGTGGTGTCCAACAAGAGGCTTTGATTTTGGTCAAAAAAAATGGAGCCCCCATCCGTCATCTTTTACGCGCGCTCCGTTCCCGGAACTATCGCCTTTTTGTTGCTGGGCAAGGCGTGTCCCTCGTGGGCACCTGGATGCAGCACGTTGCCATGAGTTGGCTTGTTTACCGCATCACCGATTCGGCTATGCTGTTGGGGGTTGTTGGCTTCACCAGTCAAATCCCGACCTTCTTAATTTCCCCCGTCGCTGGAGTGTTCGCCGACCGCTGGGATCGGAGGCGTCTTCTGCTTGCCACTCAGTCCCTGGCCATGCTGCAAGCAGCTTTTCTTGCCGTTGTCGTTCTAGCCGGGATTGTACAAGTCTGGCATATTATCTTGCTGAGCCTGATTTTGGGCGTCGTCAATGCCTTTGACATCCCGATCCGTCAGGCCTTTGTTGTCGAGATGGTAGAACAGCGCGAAGACCTCGGAAACGCGATTGCCTTAAATTCCTCTCTGGTGAATGGCGCCCGGCTTATCGGCCCGGCCATCGCCGGGTTGCTTGTTGTTTCTGTGGGAGAAGGGATCTGTTTTATCCTTAATGCCCTCAGCTATTTTGCGGTCATTGTGGCCCTTGCGTCCATGCGTCTTCACCCCGCCGCTTCCCCCCAGGCCCCGCTTCCCAAGCGTAATCTGCGACAGGAACTGTATGCAGGCTTTATCTACGCCTATAACTTTGGTCCGATCAGAAGCATTTTACTCCTGCTGGCGCTGGTCAGCCTCATGGGGATGCCCTATGCAGTGCTGGTTCCCGTTTTTGCCAAGGAAATCCTGCATGGCGGCGCGCACACCTTCGGCTTTCTCATGACCGCCGCAGGCAGCGGCGCCCTGGTGGGCACGTTGTATCTCGCTTCCCGCCAGAGCGTTCGCGGACTCGGTCTGGTGATTGTGCGGGCGACTGTTCTTTTCGCGATTGGGGTCGCCACCTTTGCTCTGTCCAGTAATTTTATTCTTTCGCTGGCCGCCCTGGCCCTGGCAGGCTTTGGGGCCATGACTTTGGTCGCTTCCTGCAACACGGTTCTGCAAACGATTTTGGATGAGGACAAACGTGGCCGGGTAATGAGCTTTTTCACCATGGCCTTTATCGGGGTTGCACCGTTCGGAAGTCTCGGCGCCGGCGCAATGGCCGGGATTATCGGGCCGCGTGATACCCTGCTACTTGGCGGCGTTGGCTGCCTTGTCGGGGCGGCGGTTTTTGCGAGGCATCTCCCGCAGATCAGGGAGAAAGTGCGGCCCATCTATCTGCGCATGGGAATCATCCGGGAAGTCGCAACCGGCATGGCGACTGCGGCGGAACAGCCACCATTGCCGGGAGAACATGGCTCTGAGGAATGATGCTGTCTGAAAAATATGCGCGGGATGGGGGAGAAAAGAAAACGCCCAGATTTACCAGGGCGTCTGGATTGCTCCGGCATCGCAAAAAGGCGATGGAGCCAGATATGTTGCGGTATTTAGATTTTTTCACCAACCAGATTTCAAGAAAATGGGTTTTGCCCATATTTCCTGTGCAACTTTATAAGGCAGCCCTTGGTTTTTCCGGGGAATCATTTACCAAGGTCTTCGTACTCTAAAAGTTTGACGGTTTATTTTCCTACACCAACCCGGATTGTGTAGAGATAACTAAGCATGCCAAAAACCTTCAGCAGCCACAAGACCACGGCTATGACCACAACGGCATTCAAAATCGATTTTATGGATTTAGCCATCGGAATGAAACGGTTGATGAGCCAGAGAATAATACCAACCGTAATCAGGATCAATATCACTTGAATTAGCGGCATGAGCTGTTAACCTCCCTAGGATTTTTTTAAAACAGGCCTGATCTGTCCTCCAGGCTATGCTCGGTTAGGCGGAACAGATATTAAGTGTACGCTCGCCTCTCTGTTTTTAAATCTCTTGAGCCATTTTTTGCACAGTGTAGAGGTGCTTTTGCCATCTAAATTCGACCCATCAGCATCAAAATGATGATAATCAGAAGGATCAAGCCCAGCCCGCTACTCGGGTAGTAACCCCATGCCCGGCTGTGAGGCCAAGTAGGGATTGCCCCCACCAGCATCAAAATCAGGATGACGAGTAAAATTGTTCCGAGCATAATGTTCCTCCTTTTGCCTTGATATTTCGGCCGGTCCATGCCGCCTCTAGCGTCGAGACTAGCCCGAGATGTTTCATAACACCTTTCATTATAGGATTTCGGGTTACTATTATGTTAAATTTTTTGTGTGCTGGTGATTATCAAGCCAAGAACCACGTTGGTATTCAGGGATGATTCTCGGAATGAAAATTTTAGTGTGGTTTTTTTGCAACAGTCTGGGTGCTGCCCGTATCGCTTAGTTTTTGATTATTCCGTGTAACCCCCAGAAATTAAATGATTTTTTTGTTTCGCGTTTCGATATTCTTGGGCTGGTCTGATTTTTGCATATAAATTATTTGCTTTCGTTATCGTTGTGAAATACACACAGTCTCCCAAAAGAGTGTTCAACATATGGATTCATTACAGCACACCATTAAAAGGCCGGTAAGCTTCGCAGGTATCGGTCTTCATTCCGGCAAGGTTGCCACCCTCTCCATTCTGCCCGGCGAGGAAAACAGCGGGATTCGTTTTGTTCGCAGTGATCTGCCGCAGGCTGCGCCAACTCCGGCCTTCATGGATAGGATCGTCGACACCCGGCTTGCCACTACCATCGCCACCGAAGATGAGGCGATGATCGCCACCACGGAACATCTGCTGGCCGCGCTTTTCGGCATGGGCATCGATAACGCGGTGGTCGAACTGGATGGCCCAGAGGTGCCCATCATGGATGGTAGCGCCGGCCCCTTTGTGCATGTGCTTAAAAGGGTGGGGCGCCGTCGGCAGAACGCATGTAAGTGGATGCTCAGGGTGAACAAGGAAATCTCCTTTTCCGAGGGCGATTCCTTTGTGAAGATTTTGCCTTATGAGGGGTTCAAGGTCACCTGCGAGATTGAGTTCAACCACCACCTGATCCGGAAGCAGATCTTCTCCAGTGATCTTACTCCCCAGAAGTTCGCCCAGGAGATTGCCAGGGCCAGAACCTTCGGTTTTCTGGATCAGGTCGAGAAACTCAGACAGAGCGGCCTAGCCTTGGGCGGTTCCCTGGAAAACGCCGTGGTCATCGATGATGATTGCATCGTCAATGCCGAGGGGTTGCGTTTTGTCGATGAGTTCGCCAGACATAAGGCGTTGGACGTGATCGGCGATCTGGCCCTGCTGGGCTTCCCTCTGCTTGGTCATGTCGTGACCAGGAAATCAGGGCATGGGCATCATTTTTCCTTAATGAAGCAGCTTGCTGCCCAGCCTGAGCGGTGGGACCTGATCGCCTATGAGGAAGAGGGTGGCAACCGAGTGCTGGAAAAGGTGGTCTTGAGTACAAAGGAGGCTGGCGACAAGCTGTTGTCCTATCTGCTGCCGCCTAGTATCGCCCTTGCCGGACAACCCTGCTTTGCCTGAATAAGGCAGCCTCTTCCGAGAGGAACGACCCGCGGATGTTGTAAAAATCCGCGGGTTTTTTTACGCCCGGCGGATGGCGGCGTTTCGGTGAATCCTGCTTGCAATGCCGGAGGAAATTGGTACGATGTTGCATCAGTATTGAGATTTAACATGGTCGGAATTTTAAAGTCGGCCTGGCTAATCAGCATAAGGAGCAGGATATGGTTTTTTCAGGAAAACTTGGTTTTGTCGGCGGAGGTCTGATGGCCGAAGCCCTGATCAAGGGCATAACGGGGGCCGGGCTGGTCGAGGCGGGACAAATTCTGGTCGCCGATCCCAGCAGTGACCGGCAGGCTTTGTTGCAGAAGGAATATAAGGTTGTCGCGGTTTCGGAGGCCACATCCGTCTGGGCGGAATGCAAGGTCGTTATTCTCGCGGTAAAGCCGCAGGTGATCGGTGCGGTTCTCGGCGAGTCCCGGGAGAAGATCCAGGCCGAGCACTTGATTATTTCCATTGCCGCCGGGATTCCGCTGGCCGTGCTGGAAGGTGCTGTTTCCGGGCGGGGCTGCCGGGTTATCCGGGTGATGCCCAATACTCCGGCCATCGTGCTCAAGGGCGCTTCCGCCCTGAGTCCTGGCAAAGGCGTGAGCCCTGAGGATCTGGCCGTGGCTGCCAGCATCTTTGATGCGGTTGGGGTAAGCTTTGTCCTGGACGAGGGTTATCTTGACGCGGTTACCGGCTTGAGCGGTAGCGGCCCGGCCTATGTGTTTACCTTTATCGAGGCCTTGATCGACGCCGGGGTCAAGGTGGGCTTGGCCCGGCCCGTGGCCCAGAGCCTGGCCCTGCAAACGGTTCTAGGGTCCGTTCTCCTGGCGCTGGACGGGAACAAGCATCCCGCCGAGCTGCGGGCCATGGTGACCTCGCCGGGCGGTACAACCATTGCCGGTTTGCATGAGCTTGAAAAGGGGGCTTTCCGGGCCTTGGTCACCAATGCGGTGGAGGCCGCCACCAACCGTTCCTGCGAACTCGGCCGGATCATGGTCGCCTGTGCCGACAAGTAAACAGGGATGATAATGAAAATCCGCAAGGTTGGGATCATCTGTAAAAAGGATTCGTCAGCCGCTCTGGGGATGAGCATGGAACTGCTCCCTTGGTTCGGTGAGCAGGGCATTGCCGCCGAAGTCGATACCATTGCCGATGATATGGATCTGCTTATCATCCTGGGCGGGGACGGCACCCTGCTCCATGTCGCGGAGCAGGCAAGCCGACTGCAAGTGCCGGTGGTCGGGGTGAATCTGGGCGATCTCGGTTTCCTGACCGAAGTGGCGGTCAGTGAGCGCTATGAGGTTCTGGAAGGGATTCTTGCCGGGGAGATGGTGATCGAAGAAAGGTTGATGCTCAAGGCCAGGCTTCAGCAAGGCGAAGAGGCGGCTGAGTGGCGCTACGCCCTGAACGATGTCGTGGTGAGTAAGGGCAGTGCTGACCGCCTTGCCCAGTTG
The DNA here is from genome assembly GCA_001799285.1 of Deltaproteobacteria bacterium RIFOXYD12_FULL_56_24. GTDB lineage: Bacteria > Desulfobacterota > Desulfobulbia > Desulfobulbales > Desulfurivibrionaceae > Thiovibrio. The sequence goes on along the minus strand of MGTD01000047.1, from coordinate 74,789 downwards.
AGTACCTGGGCCGATCAGGAGTACATCACTACCTATCGGGCGGACGGCCTGATCTTTTCCACCCCCACCGGTTCCACGGCCTACAGCCTTTCCGCCGGCGGGCCCATTGTCAGTCCGGCTTTGCAATCCATCCTGGTTACGCCGATCTGCCCTTTCATGCTGGAAAGCCGTCCGGTGCTTCTTCCCGCCACGGTTTGTCTTACCACCAGACTTGCCGGGCAGGCCAACGGAGTGAAGATTATCGTCGATGGCCAGCCGGCCTGGGAAATGTCGGCCAGCGACACCTTGGAGGTGATGGCATCGGAAAGGCAGCTACGGCTTATTTGTTCTCCCCAGAAGGATTATTTTGAAATCTTGCGCAATAAGTTGAATTGGGGCGGGCGAGCGGGCGAAGTGGGAAAAAACAAGCAGTGAATGGGGTGTTTTGCGATAACAAGAAAGCGGCGGGCTCCTTGTCGGAACCAGCCGCTTTTTTTGTAATAAGTTTTTGCGCCCCTCTGCTAGAGGAGAGGTAAAACTTAAACGCCAGGCATGGTGGTAAGGTTAATCTTTTTCGGCAAGTTTGTGGGCCAGGGCTTCCCGCTCTTCCTGCATGGCGATCTTCCCTGCCTCAATGGCTTCGCTGAGGGTTCTTTTTTTCTCGTCGAGAAATTCCTTGCCTTGCGCGGCCAGGTCCGTGCCACGGCTGATGAGGTCCTTACCCTTGGCGATCATCTCTTTGCTCCGTTCAAGGGCTGTTTCTTTGTATTCCTGAAAATCATCCGGCAAGGCCCTGGTTCTTTCCTTCAGCTCGGCCCCATAGTCGGCCAGCATTTCCCTGGTTTCCTGGCCGGTTTTAGGGGCGGTTAACAGGGCGATGGCTGCACCGACAACGGTGCCGGCCAAAAAGGCTAATACTGCGGTGCTGGAATTGTCGCAATTTTCTCTGCTCATATCATTCTCCTTTTTTGGGTGTTTTCCATGATCGGTTGAGGAAATGTGAAAAGGCTATGACTCCGGCGCTGAACCCGCCTATCTGAGTGATAAAAGGGCGGACCGTTTCCTTGAGCATGGCGGTGGTGGTGAGTAGCATGTCCGCTGATCTCTGGGCGGTGTAAATGACCGCTGCCGTCTTCTCCAGCTTATCGTTCAAGGAGGTGGAGAGATACTGGATTTCGTTGGCCGCCTCGGTCAGGGATTGGCACAGCGGGTCCACATTCTTGCTTAATGCTTCGGTGAGAACCTCGATTTTTTGCAAGGTGCGTCGGAATTGCAGGAAGGTCGGCACCAGGGTAATGGCAATGGCAAAAAGGCTTCCAGCGCTGAGCAGGGAGAAAAAATCTGAAGAGGTCAATTCTGTTACTCCTGTTATGAGCCAAGGATAGATGGAAACCAATATCTTTTATAATAGAGGGGTTTCTTCGGGGCTGCAAGGGAAAAGCTCTTAGTGCAGGGAGCAGGCAAATTGTCCGGACTTGCGGTCGGTGGCAATAGTGGATCCCTAATCGCGACCAGCGGCCGTTGTATATTGGGTAATTGTTGCCAGGAGGCGGCAAAGGCAAGTCAATCCTGCCTTTTTGGGCACATCAGCGATTATAAAATATTGCAGATACAATGAGTAGCCGTCTTACACGGCATTCCAGCTTTACTTTCTTAGCCTCTTTTTTTCGCCAAACTGCAGCTCCGCGTCCGAGGCCCGAACGTAAATGGGTACCGCCGTGGCCGGGTCCAGGAACGAACCCTGCCGAAAAAGATGCCAGGCTACGGAACCAATGGTGGCGGCCCTGGCAAAACAGATCTCAGAAGGAGCAAAGCAGGCGGATTCTCCCAGCAGCTCTTTGAGCATTTTTCCATACAGGGGCAGGGCATCGCCCACCAGCAGGGTGGGGGTGGTAATGAATTCCTGCAGGCGTTCCGGTTTGATCACTATGGCCTCGGTGGTTTTTTCCGGGATTCCCTGTTGATTGCAACGGTACAGGGCAGTGTAGATCTCGTTTTTTCTGGCATCAATTACCGGGCAGATGGGCAGAGAGGAAAAGGGAAGCTGGCTGGCGAGCCCGGTCATGGTTGACACCCCGATGAGCGGCTTTTCCGCGGCCATACAAAGGCCCTTGGCTGTGCTCAAGGCGATGCGCAGCCCCGTAAAGCTTCCTGGGCCAATGCTGACGGCAATGGCGGCAATCTGGGGCCAGCTCAATTGGCACTGGGCAAGGAGCCAGTGTATCCCGCTCAGCAGGCTACGGGAGTGGCTGGTGACGGTGTTGAGGGAATACTCGGCAAGACAGCGGTCTTCTGCGACAAGGGCCAGGCTACCGCAGGTGGTGGCGGTTTCCAGGGCGAGGATAACCGAGGGAGTTTTGCAGGTTTGCGGCATTGCCAGCCTCAGCCCCCATTGCCGAGAAAACGGAAATCGTTATAGAAGACAAAAAGCATCAGGGAAACAAGCAGAACCAAGCCGATCATCTGGAGGCGTTCCCGGGTTTCCACGCTCAGCGGTTTGCGGCGGATGGCCTCAACGGCGAAAAAGACTAGATGCCCGCCATCGAGAATGGGGATGGGGAAAAGATTCAGTACCCCGAGGCTGACGCTGAGAAGACCGGCGAAATGCAACAGGTTGGCCCAGCCTGCCGTCATCTGCTGCCCGGCGATCTGGGCGATGCGGATGGGGCCGCCCAGTTCGCTGGCCGGGACTATCTGTTGGATGATTTTGACAATGCCCAGAAGGGTAATCTTGATCAGAGTCCAGGTATGCAGCGTGCCGATCCGCACTGCTTCAACAGGAGAAATGGATACCAGTTCGTCGGCGACCCGGATGCCGAGCATGTAGCGGGTGTCAATCACTTCCCCGAAGATGTTTTTGTCCTGTTCCATCTTTGGCTGTCCGGTAAGGGTAAGGGTCTGATCACCCCGCTGGACCACAAGGGTCACTGGATTTGCCCCGCTGAGACGGATGAGGCGCGCGACATCGACCCATTCTTTAACCGGGGCATCGTTGATGCTCAAGATTAGATCGTTTGGCGCTAGTCCGGCTTTAGCCGCCGGAGAATCCATGGTGACACCGCCTATTCTCGCTTCGCTGACCGGCTGGGAAATGCCCATGACGGCAAAGATGGAGGAAAAGAGCAGGACCGCGAAAACGAGATTGAATAGCGGGCCGGCAAAGACCACCAGGAAGCGCTGCCAGACACCCTTATGCGAAAAAGAAAACTTTTCCTGGTCGCTGGCCACCTCATCGGTGAGGCTTTCGCCGTACATCTTCACATAACCGCCAAGGGGAAAGGCGCTCAGCAGGTATTCGGTGTCGCCCACAGTGCGGCCGATGACCTTGGGCCCGAACCCCAGGGAGAATTTAAGCACTCGTATGCCGAACAGCTTGGCACAGAGAAAATGGCCGAATTCGTGGATGAAGATAAGGGGGCCAAGGACAAGGATAAAGGCAAGAATAGAGGTCATAGTCTCTTCAGATGGTTAAGGTTGTTTGACCAGGCGGGAGATCAGGACTAAGAATATCTTTGCCGAGGCGCTGTCTGGTCTGAATTTGCAGGGCTTCGATAATGGAGGCTGCCTGCATCCGGGCGGCCAGATCGGCATCCAGGATCGCGTTCAGGCTGGCGGCTTCTTCTCTTGGCAACCGGTTCACGGTTTCCGCCACCACAAGGGCAATTTCCGGAAAACGGATGGAGCCGACGAGAAAGGCCTCAACCGCCACTTCGTTGGCGGCATTGAGTACGGCCGGCAGGCTGCCGCCCCGTTTGCACACCTGATAGGCGAGTTTCAGGGCGGGGAATTTTTCAAAATCAGGGCGAGAAAAGCTCAAATCAGAGGACTGCGCCAGATTCAAACGCGGCAGATTCATCCGTAACCGTTCAGGGTAGGAGAGGGCATAGGCAATGGGGATGCGCATGTCCGGCACTCCCAACTGGGCGACCACCGAGCCGTCGACGTATTCCACCATCGAATGAACGATGCTCTGCGGGTGGATGAGCACCTCGATGTTTTCAACCCCAATGTCGAACAGCCAGCGGGCCTCGATCACCTCCAACCCTTTGTTCATCAGGGTGGCGGAGTCGACGGAGATTTTTTTGCCCATCTCCCAGTTGGGGTGGGCCAGGGCCTGCTCCGGGGTGACCGACCAGAGCTTGCGCTCGGCCAGATTGCGGAACGGCCCGCCGGAGGCGGTGAGGATGAGCTTGCTGACATCCGCTTTTTTCCCGGCCTCCAGAGCCTGGGCAATGGCGCTGTGCTCGCTGTCAATGGGCAGTAGGGTTACCTGGCAGCGTTTTGCCGCGGTCATGATCAGGTGTCCGGCCATGACCAGGGTTTCCTTGTTGGCCAGGGCAATGTTTTTCCCTGCCTCGATGGCGGCCATGGTGGGCGTAAGCCCGGCACCGCCCACAATGGCGGAAACAACCGTATCCGCGCCAGGGAGGGTGGCAACGGCAACATTGCCCGCAGTGCCGGTGTGTATTTTTTCAGTCCAGCCTGGAGGCAGGCTCTGGGCCAGTTCGCCGGCCAGTTTGGCATCGTTTATGGAGACCTTTTCAGGATTGAAGGCTTCGATCTGTTCGCGTAACAGTCTGCCATTGGTGCCGGCGGCCAGACCCACAATGCGGAAGCGTCCTGGGAACTGGCGGATCACCTCCAAAACATTGCGACCGATCGAGCCTGTGGAACCAAGGAGAGAAATGTTTTTCATGGTTTATTTACCTACTCGGATTGCCCAAATAGTTAAGCAGATAATAGAGTAATGGCGCAGTGAGCAGCAGGGAATCGATCCGATCCAGTAACCCGCCGTGTCCCGGCAGAAGACTGCCGGAATCCTTTGCGCCGAAGGCACGTTTGATGATTGATTCCGAAAGATCCCCGACCGCGCCAAGGCTGCCAAGCAGGAGGGCGATAAAGACTATCCAAAACAGATTTTGCTCCGGCAGAAAAAGATGACGGACCAGAAGTGCCGCACCCAGACTGCCGGCCAGACCACCGGCAAATCCTTCCCAAGTTTTGCCGGGACTGATGGCGAGGCAAAGTTTGTGCCGGCCCAATTTGCTGCCGGTATAGAAAGCAGCGGTGTCGGAGGCTACGGTAATGGCGGTTAGGAGCAGTAGCCAGGCGCGGCCCTGCGGCAGGGCTATGAGCAGAATCAGATGGGCGGTGCATAGGCTCAGGTAGAGGTAGGCAAAGCCGGCGCGGCTGATAACTTCGTAAGGCTGGGCCAGGCTGGCGTATCTGGAAACGGTGTGGAGCAGAAGGGCGACCAGAGCAAGGCTCAGGCCGCTGAGAAGTCCGGTTGGCTCGCCGGAATAAGCGCCGGCCAATGGCAACATGCCGAAGAAGATGAGGAGTATTCTGACCCGCTTGTCGAGGTCGGGCAGGACAATGCTCAGGTATTCGGCCAGAGCCACCCCGGCCAGGACGGTGATGACCAGCCAGAACAGTGGCAGTGGCCCCCAGAGGAGGATGAGCAGCCAGGCCGCGCTTGCCATTACACCGGTAATTAGTCGTTTCATGCTGATCCTGTCATAAGCCCATTTTAACGGCGCATGATCAATGGGGGTGTGTCTGTTCAGCTTGTTCGCTTGTTTTGCCAAAACGCCGTTGCCGTTTCTGAAAGTCCAGGATCGCAATCAGCAGATCTTGTTTACGGAAGTCCGGCCAGAGGATTTCCGTGAAATAGAGTTCCGCATAGGATGCTTGCCACAGGAGAAAGTTGCTCAAGCGTGTTTCTCCACCGGTGCGGATTAGCAGGTCCGGGTCCGGCAATCCTGCTGTGTAGAGGTGTTGTTCAATTACTGCCTGGTCAATCACCTCGGGGTTCAGGATTCCAGTCAGGCATTTTTGGGTGATTGCCTGCACGGCCTGGGTAATTTCGTTCCTGCCGCCGTAGCTCAAAGCCAGATTGAGAATCAGCCCTGAATTTTCTGCGGTTTCCCGGATTGCCCGTTCCATAATCTTGCTGACTTCCGTAGGGAGGCGGTCTTTCTCGCCCAGACAGCGCAGACTCACGTTGTTGCGGACCATGGTGGCCAGCTCGCTTTCGAGAAAGGTCTTCAGTAACCCCATGAGGGCCTGGATTTCAAGTGGCGGGCGTTTCCAGTTCTCTGTGGAGAAGGCATACAGGGTAAGCACGCCGATGTCAAGTTCCCGTGCGGCGCGGACAATATTCTGTACGGATTTGACTCCGGCCTGATGGCCCATGAGGCGGGGTTTACCCTGTTTCTCGGCCCAGCGGCCATTGCCGTCCATAATGATGGCAATATGACGGGGCATGGCGGCAGTATCGAGTTCGGGCATTGGTAGTATGTCTCGATTATTAGTAACTATCCAGCAGTGCCGTATACCCAAAGGGCATAAGTTTCGTTTGGCCGGACAAAGCTGCCCAACTCAGCTATAGCCGCTAGGCAGAAGCCTGCGAAGTGTGCTGGTACCCATGAGCAGGCTGATAACAACGCAGATGCGGTGTTGCTGGATAGTTACGTTTTTGAATCAGCGGATTACAGCAGGCAACCGGATGAAGCAAGGGGGGCAGGTCGCAAAGGCTCAAACCGCCATAACCTCTTTTTCTTTTGCAGCCATGATTTCATCGATCTGCTTGATGAACTTGTCGGTGGCGTGTTGGGCCTCTTCCTGCATCCTGAAAAAGTCGTCTTCCGGTATTTCTTTGTTACTTTTCTGTTTCTTCAGGGTATCGATGGCCTCGCGCCGTAGATTGCGCATGGCGACCCGGTGCTCCTCGCTGATCTTTTTAACGTTTTTCACCAAGTCCTTGCGCCGCTCTTCGGTGAGCTGGGGGATACTGATCCGGATCATCTTGCCGTCGTTTGAGGGGTTGAGGTCCAGGTCAGAGGAGAAAATCGCCTTTTCTATGGCGGGGAGGAGCTTGGCGTCCCAAGGCTGAATAACCAGCATCCTGCTTTCCGGGATGGTCACGGCGCCGACCTGATTAAGAGGCAGCGGTGAGCCGTAGGCCATTACCTTTACCCCGTCGAGCAGGGCAGTGGTGGCCCGGCCGGTCCTGATCTTGGTAAGATCGCGCCTGAAGGCCTCAATGTTGGCCGTCATTTTTTCTGTCAGACCGTCGATAATTTCATTCATTGTCCTCTCCCTGTATCAAGGTGCCGATCTGCTCGCCGCAGATAGCCTTCTGCATGTTGCCGGGGATATTCATGTCGAAAACCATGATGGAGGTATTATTGTCCATGGCCAAGGAGATGGCCGCCGAGTCCATGACTTTGAGCCGCAGCTGCAGAACTTCACGGAAGCTTAGCTGGGGAAACTTGACTGCTTCCGGGTGCTTGAGGGGATCCTTGTCATAGACACCATCGACTCTGGTGGCCTTGCAGATCAAATCGGCATTGATTTCCAGGCCGCGAAGCACGGCAGCCGTGTCGGTGGTGAAGTATGGGTTGGCGGTGCCTGCCCCAAAGATCACCACCCGACCCTTCCGGAGATGATGGACAGCTTTTTGCTGGGAATATGGTTCGCAGACCGTGAGCATGGGGATGGCGGAAAGAACCCTGGCCGCGATGCCGTTTCTTTCCAAGGCGTCTTGCAGGGCCAGGGCATTGATGACCGTGGCCAGCATGCCCATGTTGTCGGCGGCGGTCCGGTTCATGCCGGCAGAGGCGCCGGCTATCCCCCGGAAAATGTTGCCTGCGCCAATGACCAGGCTGGTTTGCACCTTGAGATCAACGAGGGTCTGGATCTCCGCCGCAAGATAATCAAGCACCTTGGTGCTGATGCCGAAAGCGGCGTCGCCCATCAAGGCTTCGCCGCTCAGCTTAAGGAGAACTCTCTGGTATTTAGGGGCCGTTAAGGAATTATCCATGTTTTTTGGGTCATTCATTTACGGCCGCTTATGCCGTTTTATTATATTGAAGGCCAAGTCATTCCCCCCACGCAACGGCCTGGCTTTGCTGGCTTCAGCGCGGCCGAGGCCTTGGGAGGGCAGGCGTTATGCGCCAACCTGAAAACGGGCAAAGCGTTTGATACTGATGCCTGTGCCAAGCTTGGTTGCCATTTCCTTGATTAAATCCTGCACCGAGATATCGGGGTTCTTGACGAATTTCTGCTCCAACAGGCAGCTCTCGGCAAAGAAGCGGTCCATCTTGCCACCCACCATCTTCTCCGCGATGTTTGCCGGCTTGCCGGAATCGATGGCTTGCTGGATAAAGATGTTGCGCTCACGTTCAGCCAGATCCGCTGGAACCTCTTCGCGCCTGATGGAAACAGGATTGGCCGCGGCAATATGCATGCAGATATTCTTGGCGAACTCGGTGAATTCGGGCTTCTTGGCAAACGCGTCGTTCTCGCAGGCCATCTCGACCATGACGCCCAGCTTGCCGCCGGCATGGATGTAGGTTTCCATCACGCCTTCGTTGAATTTGGCGCAACGCTTGACGCCGATGTTCTCGCCGAGCTTGGCTACCAGCTCGTTGAGCATATCCTGAATGGAAAGGGCGGGATTTTTAACGAATTTCTGTTCCATGAGATCGGCAGGGGACGCGGGTGCAGTCTCTGCCACCTGCATGGCGATATTATTGGCGAAATCGATAAAGGCATCACTCTTGGCGACAAAATCGGTCTCGCAGTTTACCTCGACCATGACGCCCAGCTTGCCGTCGTTTTCGATGGATGTTTTAATCAAACCTTCGCTGGTGGCCCGGCCTGCCCGTTTTTGGGCAACAGCCAGTCCTTTCTGCCGAAGCAGATCGATGGCCTTTTCCATGTCGCCACTGGTATCGGTAAGGGCTTTTTTGCAATCCATCATGCCCGCGTTGGTTTTGTCGCGGAGTTCTTTTACCATTTGACTTGTAATATTCACGGTTCTACCTTCATGTTCTCGTGTTATCTGGACGCGTCTCTGGAGTGAAGCACCCGGCCTGCCTCAGATGAGTCCTGCCGGGCGCATTTTAGAGAGGCAGGTTATTCGTCGCCTTTTGCCGCTACGGCCTTGGCTTCGATCTCCTTGTCAGTGGCAGCCTGATGGGCCGCGGCAAGTTTTTCTCTGCCGCTCAGTACGGCATCCGCCATTTTTGAAGCGATCAGCTTGATGGAGCGGATGGCGTCGTCGTTGCCGGGGATCAGATAGTCGATGCCCTTGGGATCGCAGTTGGTATCGATCAGGGCGACCACCGGAATGCCGAGGCGGTTGGCCTCTTCGATGGCGATCTTTTCCCGTTTCGGGTCAATAAGGAAGATGGCTGCGGGCAGTCCCTTCATGTTCTTGATGCCGCCCAGGTTGCGGTCCAGCTTGACCGCTTCTTTCTGGATCTGGAGGGCTTCCTTCTTATGGTAATGGTGGATGGTGCCGTCTTCCTGCATGGTTTCGTATTTCTTCAGCTTATCGACACTGTTCTTGATGGTCTGGTGGTTGGTCAGCATGCCGCCCAGCCAGCGGTTGTTGATGAAGTACATGCCGCAACGTTCGGCTTCTTCCTTGATGATCTCCTGGCCCTGGCGTTTGGTGCCGACAAAAAGTACGGTGCCGCCATTAGCTGCGGTCTTGGCGATAAATTCGTAGGCCTTGTTGAAAAGCGGCAGGGTCTTGTCAAGGTTGATGATGTATATCTTGTTGCGGGCGCCGAAGATATACGGTTTCATTTTCGGATTCCAGCCGCGGGTTTGATGGCCAAAATGCATACCGGCCTCAAGCATTTCCTTCATGGTAACATTAGACATGGTACTTCTCCTTTGGTTTTGGTTTAGTAGCCGTTACGAAATAACTGTTAGATTTTTTGTCATTTCGTTACGGCTAGTTATGCCGGTCACGATCTGTCAATCGTTACATTTATTATCGAACAACGGCTTGGCTTCCACCCCATCGCTCCAACCCGAATCTGGGCACCAGAGGAGCATTTGCAGGGGTGTGCTTATTTTTGAACCCGAATTTTTTACCATCCAAACTGATTTTTTGCAAGGAAGAAGACGGGGGTGGTATTTTTTTTCAGCACCGGCATGACCAGAATGAAGCTGCCTGGGGCGAATGTTTTGCGCTAGACGGGATAAGGTCGGCGGCAAGCCAGAAAAAAACTTGACGCCTTCGGCAAAAAACGCAAAGGTCTCATCATAAGTGTTCACAGGGCGCCTTATCTTGCGGCCATCGGCCCGGCTCACGTACCTGATGTACGCATTGCCGTCCCGTTTGCCGCAACCTGCGGCACCCTGTGACCGTTTATAGCTGAGTTGAGCAGCTTGTCTGCTCAAACTAAACTTATATCCGAATGGTGAATTCCGTGGTTATTTGACCTTTGTGGGCTTACCCCGTGATTGATTACGTCTCATCTTCATTTTAGGTAACAGCTCTCGGGAACAGGGATGACGAAAACAATCAGCCAGCTTTGGCCTAAAAAGATCCTGATCCGCTCAACTAACTGGATCGGCGACGCCATCATGACCACCCCGGCGGTGCGGACCATCCGGGAGAATTTTCCTGCCGCCGAGATAACCATCCTGGCCTACCCTTGGGTAGCGGATATCTTTACCGCCTGCCCCCAGGTGGACAGGGTCATGCTCTATGAGAAGAAGGGCCGGCACAAGGGCTTGGCCGGGATGTGGCGTCTGGGGCGCGAGCTTGCCGCCCAACGTTTTGATCTGGCCATCCTTCTGCAGAATGCCTTTTCCGCCGCCGTGCTCGCCCTGCTTGCCGGAATACCGGTTCGGGCCGGATACCGTCGGGATGGCCGCGGGCTGCTGCTCAGCCATGGCGTTACCATCCGAAAAAGCACAAGAGCGAGGCATCAGGTTTATTATTATCAGGAGATGCTCAAGGATCTTGGCTTGGCGTGCAGCCCCCAGGAGCTGTTTCTTGCCCTGCCGGATTCCGCCACTGTCTGGGCCGAGGATTTTCTTGCCGCTAATGCAAAAAGGCCGGTGGTCGGCCTTAATCCCGGCGCGGCCTATGGTCCAGCCAAGTGTTGGCCGGTAGAGAGATATGCCGGGCTGGCCAAGCGCCTGGCTGAGGAGCAGGGCGCTACCCTGCTGGTTTTCGGCACGGCGAGCGATACCGAAGCTGCGGCGGAGATCGGCGCGGCAGCGCCGGGGCAGGTGCTTGACCTGACTGGCAAAACCACCCTGGCCGAGGCCATGGCCCTGATCGGCCGGTGTGATGCCTTTGTCACAAACGATTCGGGCCTGATGCATGTGGCGGCTGCCCAGAAAACCCCGCTGGTCGCGATTTTCGGCTCCACCGATGCCGTGGCCACCGGGCCGTTTGCTTCCAAGGTGGAGGTGGTGAATAAAAATATGCCCTGCAGCCCTTGCCTGGAAACTCATTGCCCCCGGAATGATCTTGCCTGCATGCTGGAGATCGGGGTGGACGAGGTGTACGCGGCAATCTGTAGACTTCTGGAAAGTGAGGAAAGATAGCATGCGACCGGCCGTGTTTCTCGACAGGGATGGAACCATAAACGAGCAGATGGGTTATATCAACCACATCTCCCGTTTTGTCATGCTGCCCAAGGCTGCGGCTGCCATCCGGCTGTTAAACGAGCAGGTGATTCCTGTTGTGGTGGTCAGTAATCAGTCCGGTCTGGCCCGAGGTTATTTTCCCGAGAGCCTGCTTGCGGAGGTACACGCCAAGATGAACTTGGCGCTGGCCGAGGCCGGAGCCCATGTCGATGGAATTTATGTCTGCCCCCATCACCCCGAGGCCAAGGAGGAGCGCTTCCGTCTTGCTTGTGACTGTCGGAAACCAAAGCCGGGGCTTTTTCTCCAGGCGGCGGCTGATTTCGGCCTTGATCTTGCCCGCTCCTACGTGGTGGGTGACCGCTGGTCTGATCTCAAGGCGGCGGCGGCGGTGCAGGCCAAAGGGATTCTGGTTCTTACCGGCTATGGCCGGGGGGATTACGAGTACATCGGCCCGGTTCAGTCCGTGCAACCGAGTTATGTCGCGGATGATCTCTATGCGGCGGTGCAGTGGATTGTCCAGGATATGGTGGGGTGAAATCTTGGAGAGGGGAGGGGGACGTGCCTGCTAGTGCCGTTTCTTTTTCTTCGGAAATTCGTAGATAACCTCATTCTTTTTAATGAGGCCGAATTGCCGCCGCGCCACTTCCTCCAGATAGACCGGGTCTTTTTTCAGTTTGCTGATTTCCTGCCGCAGGGCGGTATTGGCTTCGCGCAGCTGCTCGTTGCGGGCAAGGATCTCGTTGAGTTGCCTTGCAACTCGAAAGTATTTTAATGCTCCGTATGGCCCAAAAACAGACCAGGCGCCGACAACTGCGACAATAAGCACGCTGTACAGCAGCATTTTCTTGCGGTCAGTCTCTGAAAGGTTCGCCGGCATGGCAGCCCATTGCAAAAGGTTTTTCCCGGTTGAGCCGGGGATGTTGCTGATTTTTTTCTTATTATTCCTGTTAGATAGCATATATGTGAAGTTCGTGCAATCGCCGATTGCTTAATTGTTCCAGATGGTTAAGAGATGACTCCTGGCCAAGCAAGCTCACCCTTGCGGGATCGTTTTTTTTACCTCGCATTCAATCCCCCCCAGGGCAAGGGTGATGCTGATATTTTCCCCCGGCTGTACTTCGGTGCAGCTCCGAATGATAGCTCCATTTTTTTGCTGAACAATGCTGTATCCTCGGCCAAGAACCGCCAGGGGACTGATGGCGTGCAGGAGGCCGGCGTTTTTTTCAAAGGCTGTCTGCTTGCGCTCCTGATGGAGAAACATGGCCTGGCCCAGTCTTCTGCCCAGCCCATGAACCCTTTGCCGTTGATATACCAGACGCTGTTCCGGGTTGTGGCCGGCAAGTACCTGACTGAGCCCGGCTAGAGTGAGCTGGCGTCGATGGATGGTGCGGGAAAAGGCGAATTGCAGGGAGGCCAGGGCATGGTCTGTTGTCAGGCGAAACTGGTCAAGCAGCGAGGTGGGGTCGCCCAGTATTTTTTTGTGGTTCGCGATGGTATGGCGGAAAAAGGCCAGTCTGTCCGAAAATGTTTTGCTCAGACGGTTTCTAAGATTGTGCAGCTGGGCATGCAGTTGCACGCGGCTGGGGACAACCGCCTCAGCTGCGGCGGTAGGGGTTGGCGCCCGGTAGTCCGCGACCAGATCGGCAATGGTGAAGTCAATTTCATGGCCGATTGCCGAGACAATGGGAATCTGTGAGCCGGCAATGGCCCTGGCGAGCCTTTCTTCGTTAAAGGTCCACAGGTCTTCCAGGGAGCCGCCCCCACGGCAGATTACGATCACATCGTTCTGCCCTCTGTCGTTGCAAAGGGTGATGGCCTCGATGATATCCTCCATGGCCCCGCTTCCTTGGACCCTGACCGGAATAATTTCTATGGGAACAGCGGCAAATCTTTTTTCCGCCATGGAAAGAAAATCATGTACCGCCGCTCCGCTTGGCGAGGTGATAAGGGCTATTTTTTCGGGCAGCAACGGCAGGGGTCTTTTGCGTTCTTCGCCAAAAAACCCTTCGGCTGCCAATTTGCGCTTGAGAAGGTCGAAAGCGAGCTGCAGTGCGCCGGCACCTTTTTCCGCAAGGGAATCCACGATGAGTTGGTATTCGCCTCGGGCTTCATACAGTGAGATCCGGCCCCGGCAAACCACCTTCATGCCATCCTTGGGAGTGCAGGCGAGATAACGCTGCTGGGGCTTGAATAGGACCGCTTTTATCTGGGCGGTGTCATCCTTGAGGGTGAAATAGAGATGGCCGGAATAAGGACAACGCAGGTTGGAGATCTCGCCCATCACGGTGACAAAGGGAAAAGAAATCTCAAGCACTCCCCGGATTGACTGGGTAAGTTCGCTGACGGTCTGGATTTGTTCGCTGGCCATACTGTGCATGTTCCTACCTATCATGAGCAACATGGCACGAACAAGTATTTTATTCTCTTGCGGCGCCAAGTTGGATAGTTACAAATGCGGATGCTTTTTTCGGTCGGGAAAGGTATAGTGTCGGCAAATTTTGTTGTTTCACCAAAAAAACGTAAGCAGTGCAACGGCGAGGGACGGCGGCATGTCTGAACAAAATACCTTTTTCCAGCAAGAGATACTGAACAAGCCTTTACAAAAACATGGATTGCTCGAAGAGCTAAATCTGCCCCCCAAGGCAATCAAGTTTATCCGGCGTAACAAAAGGAATATAATAATCGGTCTGGTGTGTTGTGTGCTGGCAATTGTGGGCTGGTCCTCGCTCAGCTATTACCTCGACAGGCAGAATGATCGGGCTGCCGCCCTGCTGGCCGAGGCGCTTGGGCAAGGGGAGGTTGAACGCAAGGCCGGTCTCCAGGGAATTATTGCTGATTACGGCCGTACCGGCTCTGCCATGTGGGCAAAGGTTGAGCTGGGGCATCTTGCCTTTGATGCGCAACAGTATGATGAGGCCATCCGGGTTTATCTTGAGGTGCGGGATGATCTGGCCAAATCCAGCCCGGTTTTCCCTTTGGTGCAATTGAATCTGGCCCAGAGCTATGAAAATAAAAATGCATTTCCCGAGGCTCTCGCAGCTTATCAGCGTTTGGCGCAAATAAAGGGGTTTGCCGGGGAAGCTTATCTGGCCATGGGCAGAATCCATGAGTTGCAGAAGGACCTGCCCAAGGCAAAAGAGATGTATGCCAAGACCCTGGCCGAGGAATCCGTTTCTCCTGCGCTCAAGGAAAAGGTGCAGGCCAAGCTGGACCGGCTCTAAGTTGTTTTTTGCGGGATAGGCGGGGACAAGCAGTCGAGAGCAATGGAAATCATCCGTACGTCGGCCGAGATGACGGCTTGGGCAAACAGGGTTATTGCCGCCGGTGAGACAATCGGGCTGGTGCCAACCATGGGGTTTTTCCATGAGGGGCATCTGCGTTTAATGCGCAAGGTCGGGGAGAAAGCCAACCGCACGGTAGTGAGTCTGTTTGTTAATCCTATTCAGTTTGGCGTCGACGAAGACCTTTGTCGGTATCCCCGTGATTTTCCCCGTGATTGTCAGCTTGCTGAGGCAGAAGGGGTGGATGTCATTTTTGCCCCGGAACCACAGGAGATGTATCTGCCGGAGGCTCACACCAGAGTGATTGTCTCCGGCTTGACGGACGGCTTGTGCGGCAAGAGCCGACCGGGCCATTTTGCCGGGGTGACCACGGTGGTTGCCAAGCTTTTCCACATCATCAAGCCGCATTGCGCTGTTTTTGGCAGAAAGGATTTCCAGCAGCTGGCGGTGATCGAGAGAATGGTGGCTGATCTCAACTTTGAGGTGGAGATCATCGGCCATCCCATCGTTCGGGAAACGGACGGTCTGGCAATGAGCTCCAGGAACACCTATCTTTCCGCCCCGGAGCGGCAGGCGGCGCTTTGTCTTTTTCGGGCTATTGGTCATGCGAGAAGAAGGGTGCGGGACGGGCTTGTAGAGGCACAGGTTCTGCTTGGTGAGGTGGAGGGGGTGTTGCACTCTGAGGGCGTGACCATCGAATATGCAAGCCTTGTTGATCAGGCTACTTTGCAACCGCAAGCCGTGCTGCGAAAAGGCGTGGTGTTGGCCATGGCCATTAAGGTAGGCGCAACCCGTTTGATCGACAACGATAATCTTTTTGAGGAAAACTGAGAGAACGACAATGTTACAATACATGTTGAAATCCAAGATTCACCGGGCCACGGTGATCGAGGCTGATCTGAATTATGAGGGCAGTCTCACGGTGGACAGGGATTTGATGGACGCCGTTGGTCTGTACCCCTATGAGCGGGTGAACATCTATAACATCAATAACGGCGAGCGGTTTGATACCTATGTGATCGAAGGGGCGGCCGGTTCCGGGATGATCGGTTTAAACGGCGCGGCGGCCCGCAAGGGGATGGTCGGCGATCTGGTGATCATTGTCAGCTACGCCTTGTATTCCCCGGAAGAGCTGGCCGGATACAAGCCCAGGATCGTGGTGCTCGACAAGGGCAACCAGATCAAGAAGGTGATGCATGTCGAGGAAGCGCAACATCCTTATCGCGGATAGTGTCCCCGGCGGGAGGCTATCCTGGCATCTATTGTTGGGTCGTATCATCCCATTTTTCTTTTGATTAGATGGCCATGATTCTTCTCGCCGCCGCCACAGAGATGGAAGCCTTGCCCTTGATGGGAGAAAAGAGCGGCTATCCATCGGAGCTTTTCGTTACTGGGGTTGGCCCCCTTGAAGCGGCGGTTCGCCTCACCCGGCGGCTGTGCGAGGTGAGGGGGGAGATCGCTCTGGTTCTTAATTTTGGCGTGGCCGGAGCCTATGCCGGCTCCGGGGCGGGATTGCTTGATATTTGTCTGGCCGAAAGCGAAGTTATGGGCGATTTCGGAATCTGCCATGAAAAAAGCATCGAGCCATTTGACGGGCAATTGGCAAGCAGGCAAGGCTTTTTTTCGGAGCCCCGCTATGTTGCCCAGGCCGGGGAAATCCTCAGGCAACAGGATTACCGCTGCAAAAAAGGCGTGTTTGTTACGGTCAATGGCGCCAGTGCCACGGCAAAGCGTGGCGCCATGTTGCATGCGGCTCATAACGGCCTGTGCGAGAACATGGAAGGCGGTGCCGTAGCCCGGGTTTGCGCGGAATTTGTCGTTCCTTGTCTTGAGGTTCGCTGTATCAGTAATATGGTGGAAGACCGCAATCTTGCAAACTGGCAGCTTGCTGCGGCCGTGCAAAAATGTGGCCAAGCTGTTTCCCTGCTCCTCGACCACATAGTTCTTATCTGAACCAGGCAGAAGACCAGTGCAACTTCTTTACGAAAAAAACAGTCTTTCCCTGGGGTTCTCCCCTTGTCCCAACGATACCTTTATTTTTCATGCCTTGGTCCATAAGCAGCTTGGGCAGGCGGGTGCCTGGTTGCCGGACTTTGGCGCCGCATCGCTGGCCGATGTCGAAACCCTGAATGAGTGGGCGCTTGCCGGGCGGCTTGATGTAAGCAAGCTTTCTTTTCACGCCTTGGGTCAGGTCCTTGAGCAATATGTTCTGCTTATGGCCGGAAGCGCTCTCGGTCGCGGCTGTGGCCCCCTGCTGGTTGCGAGGGAGAATTTTTCCGCGGCAAAGCTGCCCCGGCTGACCATCGGCATTCCGGGCAGATACACCACGGCGGCTCTGCTGCTGCGGATGTATTCCCCGGCCCCCCTGACGACCAGGGTGATGCGTTTTGACCAGATTATGCCCGCCATTGTGGCAGGCGAGGTCGATGCCGGGGTGATCATCCACGAGAGCCGTTTTACCTTTCAGGCGCATGGCCTGTTGCTGCTTCAGGACCTCGGCGCCTGGTGGGAGCAGGAGACCGGTTTACCCATCCCCTTGGGCGGCATCGTGGCAAAACGATCTTTGGGCAAGGAGAGGATTTTAGCCATTGATCGGAGCATCCGGGCAAGTGTTGTTGCCGCCTTTGCCTGCCCGGAGGCATCCATGCCCTATATCCGGCAGCACGCCCAGGAGCTTGACGACAAGGTTATCCGGGAGCACATCGGACTCTATGTGAATCAGTTTTCCCTTGATCTGGGCGAGGAAGGGCTTGCCGCAGTGCGGGAATTTCTGGTGCGGGGCCGGCAGCTTGGGGTTTTTCCGCGAGTTTTTGCCGCTTTGCCATTAACCAGCAAGGAATTATGATGCCGTTAACCTGCCGGTAAACGGCCAGGGGGAGTTCCTTTTTTTGTCGGCCTCTTTAGGTCGTAAACCAGAAACGTACTTGACAAGAAATTTATTCAGAATATATTTCGAAATTCTCTGTTTTGTAAGGTTTTAGCCAGTGTGTGGCTTTGCCTTCGGGATATTTCTGATATTACATCCGATCGTTATCGGAAGATGGTAATTACTCACGGGGTGGAACCCCGAAGGTTAAATAACCACCGGACAAGCGGTCACAGGGTGCCGCAGGTTGCGGCAAGCGGGACGGCGAAGCGTACCTCAGGTACGTGAGCCGGACCGATCGGCGCAAGATGTGGTGCCATGTGACCGCTTACGGAAGACGAGTTGAATTTAAAGGTAAGGAATAGAGCATGAAACTGACAGGAGCACAGGCATTCCTCAAGTGCCTGGAAGAGCATGGCGTAGAGGTTATCTTCGGCTATCCCGGCGGGGCACTCATCGATGTCTACGACGAGTTGATGAAAAACGACAAAATCCATCACGTTTTGACCCGGCATGAGCAGGCCGCAGTCCATGCCGCCGATGCGTATGGACGGATCAAGGGAGAAGTTGGGGTTGCCCTGGTGACCTCGGGACCCGGCGCTACCAATGCGGTTACCGGTATTGCCTCGGCCTATCTGGACTCAATCCCCCTGATCGTTTTTACCGGCCAGGTGCCGACCAAGCTGATCGGCAACGATGCCTTTCAGGAGGTCGATATTGTCGGGATTACCAGGCCGATCACCAAGCATAACTATCTGGTTAAGGATGCCGATGAGCTGGTGCCGATCATCAGGGAAGCTTTTCATCTGGCCAAAACCGGTCGTCCCGGTCCCATTCTTATTGACATGCCCAAGGATGTTCTGACCACCAGGATAACCTATCCCGAGCTTAAGCCAATCAGCATGCGAACTTACAAGCCCACCTACGAGCCGCATCCCGGTCAGGTCGAGAAGGCATGCCAGGCAATGCTCAAGGCGAAAAGGCCGGTGATCTACGCGGGGGGCGGGGTTATCCTCTCCGATTCCAACGAGGGGCTGACCGAACTTGCGAGAAGGCTTAACATTCCCGTTACCATGACCCTCATGGGACTGGGCGGTTTTCCTGGGACTGATCCTTTGTCCATGGGCATGCTGGGCATGCACGGCACCTACTTTGCCAACATGGCCGTGGCCAACTGTGACTTGCTGATTGCGGTAGGGGCCCGTTTCGATGACCGGGTGACCGGCCGGATCGATGCCTTTGCTCCCCACGCCGAGATCATTCATATTGATATCGATCCCTCCTCAATTAGCAAGAACGTCCGGGTGGACATTCCCATTGTGGCCGACTGCAAAAATGCGCTCGGCGCCATAAATGCCTGGTTTGCCAGGAGCACGGAGTTCAACGCTAAGGAATGTATGGAAAAAAACAGGCCATGGCATGAACAGATCCGGGAGTGGCAAAACATGCACCCCCTGGGCTATGTCGAGGAAACCGATATCATCAAGCCCCAGTTTGTTATTCAGAAGCTGCATGAACTGACCGGCGGCGATGCGATCATCACCACCGAGGTCGGCCAGCACCAGATGTGGACCGCCCAGTTCTATCATTTTAACAAGCCCCGTCAGTTTGCCACCTCCGGCGGCCTCGGCGTCATGGGTTACGGCTTTCCTGCAGCCATCGGCGCCCAGATGGCCGCGCCGGACAAGATCGTGATCGACATTGCCGGGGATGGCTCTATCCAGATGAACATTCAGGAACTGGCCACCTGCCGGCAGGAAAAATTACCGGTCAAGGTTGCTATCCTGAATAACGGCTACCTGGGCATGGTTCGCCAGTGGCAGGAACTCTTTTATAACAAGCAATATTCTTCCACCGTCATGGAGGTTGCCCCTGATTTCGTTAAGGTGGCCGAGGCCTATGGCGCAGTGGGACTACGGGCAACCAAGCCCAGCGAGGTTGAGCCGGTTATCCGGGAGGCCTTGAAGATCAACAATACAGTGTTCATGGACTTTGTCATCGCCAGGGAAGAAGGGGTGTACCCTATGGTTCCTGCGGGTAAGGCGACAACCGAGATGCTGCTGGTTTAGGGGCGGTTAGAGAATAACTTAATAATCATTATTGGCCATTTCTTTACGGCTCCTTATGCCGTTTTGGTTGTTCAGTTGGCCATCGTCTTTGCTTACCATGGCTTAATAAGGATAGCGCGATGAAACATACCATTTCCGTACTGTTGCAGAATAAACCCGGAGTTCTTTCCCGGGTAACAGGCCTTTTCAGCGGCCGGGGCTTCAACATTGAAAGCCTCTCCGTGGCCCAGACCCTTGAGCAGGATGTTTCCTGCCTGACCCTGGTGACTTCCGGCGAGGATACTATCATTGAGCAGATCACCAAGCAGCTTCATAAGCTCATTGACGTTATCAAGGTCACTGATATGTGTGAGCATGATAATGTGGAGCGGGAGATGGCCCTGATTCGGGTAAAGGCCGAGGCGCACACCAGGGCCGAGGTTTTGCGGATAATCGATATCTTCCGGGGCAAGGTTATTGACGTCGGGCCAAAAAGTTATGTGGTGGAGGTTACCGGCAAGGCCAGCAAGCTCCAGGCGGTGATTGACATCCTGCGGCCCATCGGCATTCAGGAAATTGTCCGTTCTGGGACCATCGCCATGACCAGATCCCACAAATTGTAAGCATTGTTTGGGCAGGCGTGGTTCACAGATGGTAACTATCCAGTTCAAGGCCGGAAACGAACAAAAACAACCCAAACCGTAACTATCCAGCAGTGCCGTAGCTGCTAGGCAGAAGCCTGCGAAGTGTGCTGGTGCCCATGAGCAGGCTGATAACAACGCAGATGCGGTGCTGCTGGATAGTTACCGCAGATGAACTGACAGACTGCAGGTGCGGTTCGTCAGTTCATTTTTATATGGGCCGGAACAATTCGGCCCTGGCAAAAGTATTTTACAGCGAGACAGAAAACGCATGAAAAAACCACAAGTTCCAGTGGCTCTTGAAGGATATCCGTTTATCGGTTTCGCGGCTTTGGTTACCTTGGTTCTTGCCATTTTGGGCTATGATTTCAGCGCGTTGCTAAACTTGTTCGTTACCGCTTTTGTCCTGTACTTTTTTCGGGACCCCGAGCGGATATGCCCTGATGATGAAGATGTGCTGGTTTCGCCGGCAGACGGCAAGGTAATTCTCATCGAAAAAATATTTGACGATAAATTTGTGAATGAGCACGTCTACAAGGTGAGCATTTTCATGAATGTCTTTAATGTGCATGTGAACCGGGCTCCCTGCCCGGGCACCGTGACCCAGGTGCGGTATTTTTCGGGGATGTTCTTTTCGGCCGATACCGAACGTGGAGCCTTGGAAAACGAAGCCTGTGGGCTTACCATTGAAACAATGGGCAACCGCAAAATTGCGGTGGTGCAGGTGGCTGGTCTCATAGCCCGGCGGATTGTCTGTTGGGCAGAGAAGGGGGATAGATTGCTGCGGGGGGAGCGCTTTGGCCTGATTCGTTTTGGGTCACGAGTTGATCTGTATCTTCCGCAGCAGATTCAACTGGAAGTTACGGTCGGCCAGAAAGTGAGAGCCGGGGAGACGGTTTTGGGCTATCTTTCCTGATACTCCTATGCAGAAACGCATTTTTTAAATATACTGCCGGATAGTTACGGTTCGGTTTTTTTTGACCATTCCCTGTATTGAGCTGAATAGTTACACCAGGAACAAAAAAAAACGTGGCTAAACTTCTGGGCTGTAAACGTTTAGCAGGGCCGCAGATGCGCGTGTCAATCGTCGGCAGCAGTGCCGACCAAGTGGTCTGCGAAGTGTGCTGGTGCACATGAGCAGGCCGATGACAAAGCAGATGCGGTGCTGCTGAACGTTTACAAGATAAGAGTGCGAACTTTGTGCTGGTAGCAAACAAGATCGGAGGAGGCGCACATGACCAAGCATCATCGGACCAAGGATATAATTTCCGCAAAGGGAAAGATCTGTCTGTTGCCGAGCGTCATCACCACGGCAAGTCTTTTCAGCGGTTTTTATGCTATCGTTGCGGCAATTAACGGCCAATATTTCCATGCGGCCGTGGCGATTATTATCTCCGGAATTTTTGATGGTCTGGATGGCAGGGTGGCCCGTCTTACCGGCACGACCAGTAAATTCGGCATGGAATACGATTCCCTTTGCGATTTGGTGGCCTTTGGCGTGGCCCCGGCCCTTTTGGCCTATGAATGGGTGCTGCGGCCTTATGGCCGTTATGGCTGGCTCGCGGCTTTTCTTTATGTGGCGACCACCGCTTTGCGTCTGGCCAGATTCAATAGTCAGGACACCACTTCGGCCAAAAACGAATTCACCGGGCTGCCGTGTCCCGCGGCTGGAGGCATGATCGCCGCCTCCGTGTTATTCTGCAATTTTTTTGAGATCACCGGCACCTTGAGAAATTTTATCATGCTGGGAACCGTCTACGGTCTTTCCTATCTCATGGTCAGTTCCGTGAAATATCTGAGTTTCAAGCATGCGCAAACCGATCGGGCCAAAAAATTTCAGGTTTTGGTCGGAATGGTCCTGCTCATTACCCTGCTTGCCACCGAACCCCAGGTTACTCTTTTTATCTTGGGAGCGGCTTACGTTCTATCCGGACCGCTGGCGGCGGGGTATCGGTTGGTGGTGAAGGGCAGAATTCCTGCCGAGGAAGAACAAGAAAATTCGGTATAAACTTGGTTGGGGACGGCATTCTTCTTGTGCTGTCCGGGCCGAGAGGAGTGGCGATAACATGTCGGATAAAATAGTTATTTTTGATACCACCTTGCGTGATGGCGAGCAGTCGCCCGGCGCAAGCATGAATATGCAGGAAAAATTCCGCCTGGCCCAGCAATTGGTCAAGCTGAAGGTGGACGTGATTGAAGCCGGGTTTCCCGTGGCCTCGCCCGGGGATTTCGAGTGCGTGCGCAACATCGCCGAACATATCCGTGGCGCACAGATTGCGGCCCTTGCCCGTTGCGGCATTAAGGATATCGACCGGGCCTGGGAGGCGCTCAAATGCGGGGAGAATCCCAGAATTCATACCTTCCTGGCCACCTCGGACATCCATCTGAAGCACAAGCTGAAGATGAGCCGGGAGCAAGTGTTGGAACTGGCCGTGGCCTCGGTGAGGCATGCCGCCAAATACACAAGCAACGTGGAGTTCTCTGCCGAGGATGCCTCGCGTAGCGACCTTGATTTTGTCTGCCAGGTCTTTGCCGCGGTAATCGAAGCCGGAGCCACGACCCTGAACTTTCCGGATACCACCGGTTATGCCCTGCCCGACGAATTCGGCCGCAAGATCGGTTATCTGATCGAGAACATCCCCAATATTCACAAGGCGGTCCTCAGCGTCCATTGCCATAATGATCTTGGTCTGGCCGTGGCCAATTCCCTGGCCGCGATCAACCATGGAGCCAGGCAGGTGGAGTCAACCATCAATGGCCTGGGGGAAAGGGCCGGCAACACGGCCATGGAAGAGCTGGTCATGGTCATCCGCACCCGTGCCGACCAGATGCAGGTGCATACCGATATCGTCACCGAGCACATCTATCCTACCAGCCGGCTGGTCTCCACCATCACCGGCATGGCGGTGCAGGCTAACAAGGCCATTGTCGGGGCCAATGCCTTTGCTCACGAATCCGGGATTCACCAGGACGGGGTACTCAAGGAGCGGACCACCTACGAGATCATGAATCCGGTGGATATCGGCATCTCCACAGGCAACATCGTCCTGGGCAAGCATTCCGGTCGCCATGCCCTTAAGGACCGGATTGCGGTCATGGGCTACAGCCTCAAGGACGATGAGCTGGATCGGGTTTTTTCTCGGTTTAAGGAAGTGGCCGATGTCAAGAAGGAGATGTTTGACGAGGACCTTGAAGCCATCCTTATGGATGAGGTATTGCGGATCACCGAGACCTTCTCCCTGGTGCATCTGGGGGCGATGAGCGGCAACAAGAGCCTGCCCACCGCAGCGGTGCGCCTGCTCATCGACGGCAAGGAGCAGGAGCAGGCCTGTATCGGCATCGGTCCCATCGACGCCTGTTTTAGGGCCATTGCCGAGTTGACCAAGACCAAAAGCAAGCTCCTCTATTTTTCGGTCAGCTCCATCACCGGCGGCACCGATGCCCAGGGCGAGGTGCTGGTCCGCATTGAAGACGAGGGCAAGGTGGTAGTGGGGCAGGGAGCTGACCCGGATATCATCACTGCGGCGGCCAAGGCATATCTCAACGGCCTGAACCGGTTGGGGTTTTTGAAAAGGGAAACAACGCGGCAGGGAAGTTAACGCTTTGTAGGTTTTTTCTAACCTGCTGATATTTTATACCATTGCCTGGCATTGTCTGCCTGGCTGCTGTCTGTAAGGAATTGAAATAATGACTTCTGCAAAAAAGAAATTCAATGTTGCTGTTGCCGGCGCCACCGGCGCTGTGGGCGGGGCCATGCTTGATGTTTTGGCGCGGAGGTGCTTTCCTCTGGATGAACTGCGGCTGCTTGCCTCGGAACGCTCCGTGGGGAAAACCCTTACTTTCAAGGGCAAGGAGATTCCTGTCCAGCTGTTGAGCAAGGAAGCCTTTGCCGGGATCGATATCGCACTTTTTTCCGCGGGCGCGACCCGCTCCTTCGATTTTGCTCCAGCTGCCGCGGCGGCAGGGGCGGTGGTGATCGACAACTCCAGTGCCTACCGCATGGATCCGGAAATCCCCCTGGTGGTGCCCGAGGTGAATGCCCATGCCATTGCCAGGTACAAAAAACGGGGGATCATCGCCAATCCCAACTGTTCCACGATCCAGATGCTGGTGGCCTTAAAACCCATCCACGACAAGGTGCGGATCAAGCGGATCGTGGTTTCCACCTATCAGGCGGTTTCCGGCACCGGGGCCAAGGCCATTGAGGAACTCAGGCAGCAGATACTCGATTATGCTGCGGGCAAGCCCATGACCCATAGCGTATATCCACACCAGATTGCCTTCAACTGTCTGCCTCAGATCGACAGCTTCCTGGAGAACGGCTACACTAAGGAAGAAATGAAGATGGTCAACGAAACCCGTAAGATGTTTGAGGACGACACCATCGGCGTCACCGCCACCACGGTGCGGGTCCCGGTTTTCTATGGCCATTCTGAGTCAGTCAATATCGAGACCGAAAAGAAGATCACCGCGGCCGAGGTCAAGGCCCTGCTGAAAAATGCCCCTGGCGTAAAGCTGATTGATGAGCCGACTCTAGGTCAGTATCCCATGGCCATTGATTGCGCCGGCCAGTTTGAGACCCTGGTGGGCCGGATTCGTGAGGATGAGTCCATCGCCAACGGGATCAATCTTTGGGTGGTGTCCGACAATATCCTCAAGGGCGCGGCGCTTAATGCGGTGCAGATCGCTGAGGAACTGATCCGGGATTACCTGTAATTGCGGATCATCAGCGGCAGCGCCCGGGGGCGCAAGCTGCTGGCGCCGGGTCGGCGTTTTGGCGATTCAATTCGTCCCACCTCCGACCGGGCCAGGGAAGCGATATTCAGCATTCTCGCCGCCAAGGTTATCGGTGCCAGGGTGCTGGATCTTTTTGCCGGTACCGGCGCGCTGGGACTTGAGGCCTTGAGCCGGGGGGCGGAGTTGGCGGTTTTCGTCGATGGCCAGCGCTCTGTGACCGAGCTTATTGCCCATAATATCGGACTTTGCGGTTTTGCCGGGCGCGCCACGGTACTGCACAGGGATTTGTCCATGGGGCTTGCGTTTTTGCCATCGAAGCAGCCAGCTGGCGGATTTGACCTGGCCTTTCTTGATCCGCCCTATGGGGGCAAACTTGCCTTACAAAGCCTTGAGTCTTTGACTGGCGGAAACCTTCTTGCAGCCAAGGCCATTGTTGTTCTTGAAGACGCAGTGGAAACACAATACCCGGAAATCATGGGACCGCTGGCCTGTTTTGACCGCCGCCGCTACGGAGAGGCCGGGTTCTGGCTCTACCAGCACAATTAAGGCAGGGTGCCATGACTGACTATGAACCGTTTGTCTCCGAAAAAACATCCGAAGCAGTCGCCGTCTATCCCGGCACCTTTGATCCCATAACCAACGGCCATCTTGATATCGTGCATCGGGGGTTGCATCTCTTTGACCGGATCATTATCGCCGTTGCCAGCAATCCCGCCAAACAGCCGCTTTTTTCCCTGGAAGAAAGACGCAAGATGATAGAGGACTGTTTTCCCGGTGAAGAAACCAGGGTTACGGTCGAGGATGTTTCCGGGCTGCTCGTTGATTTTGCCTACAAGCGCGGGGCCAAGGCGATAATCCGCGGCTTGCGGGCCGTGTCTGATTTTGATTACGAGTTTCAGCTGGCCCTGATGAATCGTCGGATTGAGCGGGAGGTGGAAACGGTTTTTCTGATGACCGGCTTCCGCTGGATCTTTATCAGCTCCAGCATCATCAAGGACGCGGCCAGGTATGGCGGGGATGTGAGCGGTCTGGTGCCGGATCATGTCTGCGAGAAGCTGCGTGCTCGGTATCTGCAGATATAATGGTTGAGACGACCGGAAAAGAGGCACCCTTGACCAGGCGGACATTCCTGGCTGGTTCCTGGTCCTGGCTGCGCTGGGGTGGTGGCGCCCTGCTTTTGTATCCGCTT
The DNA here is from genome assembly GCA_001799285.1 of Deltaproteobacteria bacterium RIFOXYD12_FULL_56_24. Lineage (GTDB taxonomy): Bacteria > Desulfobacterota > Desulfobulbia > Desulfobulbales > Desulfurivibrionaceae > Thiovibrio. The sequence continues at coordinate 48,642 of MGTD01000047.1, read as the reverse complement.
TTCCGCTTTCTTGACTATCGTACCCCCAAACAGCCCCGCATTGTGAAAGTGGACAAGATCATACCGGTGGACGGGTTTGCGCTTGAGCACGATTTTATCCTTTTTGTCGGGAAAACAGGGCCGTGGGCAGTCTCCAGAAAATGCACTCATTTGGGCTGCAGGCTTAATTTTCAGGAAAAAGAGGGGATACTTCTCTGCCCATGTCATCACAGCCGATTCAGCAAGGAAGGTCTACGGCTCAGCGGTCCGGCCAAGAAAAATCTCCCCCGTTTTCAGGTGACGATGCAGCGGGATGGCAAGGACGGAAAAGGGTATCTTGTTAGTCTATAAGGGTATTAATATCCGCAATCTTTTCCTGGAGACAAAATGGGGGGGCATGAGCCTGGTCTCCCTCTATCTTTCGGTTTTATCCGGGATGGTGGTGGCCCTCCAGTACGATCCAGCCACGCCTTTTTTTTCCGCCAGCTCCCTTGATCTGCTGGTGCCGTTCGGGCAATTCTTCCGGGCCTGTCATTATTATTCCAGTCAGTTGTTTTTTCTCTTCTCGCTGTGCCATATGGCGGCGGTTATCCTGGCAAAGGGTGAGCAGCAGTTGCGCTTTGCTAAATGGCTCCTGTTGATCGCTTCCGTCCCTGCCGCGCTGTTGCTGCTTTTTACCGGATATGTCCTGCGGGCGGATGCAACCGGCGAGGCGGCGGGCGTTATTGCCGAAAATATTCTCCTCTCCATGCCCTATCTCGGTGCGCCGTTGAACTCGTTGCTTTTTTCCATCGAGGCCGAGGGGATGAAACGGATCTACGCCAACCATCTTGTCGGCCTAGGGCTTGTCTGGGGTGTCTGTTGCTGGGATCATCTGCGCCGCTACCGGGTTGGTTTTGCTCAGCATCGCCGGCTGCTCTTGCTCATGGTGCTGGGCAGTCTTTCGCTGGCAGCGCCCCTGGAACCGGCCCGTCTCGGACTGTTTCATATTCAGGGCCCATGGTTTCTCCTCGGCTTGCAGGAGCTGCTGCGCTACATCCCGCCCTTTTGGGCCGGGGTGATCTTCCCGAGCACCGTGGTTGTCGCCCTGGCCTGGGTGGGCAGAGAGGATCCGGCACGGCGGAGAGCGCTGCTCTTCATCGCGGGCTGGCTCGCCGTCTATTTCCTCCTCTCCGTGATTGCCGCTTTAAGATAGGGCTCAGCCCTCAGCACTTAGCACACAGCACTCAGCACTTTTACGGCAAAGGCAGGCTGACGGAAAAAATCGTGCCCTGGGGCTGACTATCGCGCAGGGAAATCTCGCCGCCATGGCTTTGCACGATCTGCCGGACAATGGCCAGGCCCAGCCCGGTCCCTGTTTCCCTGGTAGTGAAAAAAGGCTCGAATATTCTTTCCTGAATAGCTTCCGGGATGCCGTGGCCGTTGTCTTCGATCTCCAGGAGAACTGCGGCTCCCGGCGTTTCCTTGGCCCGGAGTACTATCCTCCCCTTTTCCATATTCCGGCAGGCATTGGCGCTGTTGGCAATCAGGTTGAGAAGCACCTGTCGGATCAGCTGCGGATCACCCCAGCAGTCAAGATCAGTTAGGATTTCCAGGTCAAGGGTCAGCGTGGAGTCCCAGGCTGGATCCTGGCTTAGGGTTTCCAATGCTTCTTGGGCCAGCGCCCGCAAGGAAAACCATTCTTTTTCCGGGTTGACCGGTTTGGAGAAGAGGAGGAATTCATGGATTGTGGCATCAAGACGATCTGATTCCCGCATGATGATGCTAAACAATCGTTTGTTGATCGAGCTTTCCCGAGTTTCTCCATCCAGCAGCTGCACGGCCCCGGAGATGGCGGCCAGGGGATTTCTTAGTTCGTGGGCAATGCCGGCGGCCATTTCCCCGATGGTCGCCATTTTTTCGGCCTGCTGCACCTGGGCTTCCATTTTTTTTATCTGACTGAGATCCTGCAGGGTATACAAGGAGCCGCTTTCGTTGTCGTCCGGGGCATTGAGCCTGGAGCAGGCATAGCCCACCGGGATTGTCTCCCCGTTTTTGCGGGAAATGACGGCCAGGTGCCGCCGCTCCTCATAAAGTCGGGCCGTTTCCAGAGCGGGAAATACCTGGGAAATTTTTCGGCCGAGAACCTCGCTGGCGTTGTAGCCGGTTATGTATTCCGCCGCCCGGTTGATGGAGGTCACCCGGCGGTCGGCGTTAACGGTGATAATGCCGGTATTGATGTCATCGAATATTTGTTTGTATAGAAGGGAAAGCCGGCCATAGTCGCTTATGGTCTGGAACAGTTCCGCTTCGGTTTTCTGGAGTCTGGTAGAGAGCATGGAACTCAGGATGGCAACCAGGAAAAAGGTGAGGGTGTAAATGGTGAAATAATGGAGCAGCATCTGTAAGTTGGTTAGCTGGTCCGGGTAGGCAGGAACAAAGCGGGCAGCATAGCCGTCATGTTCGACAATAAGCAGTGCCCCAAACAGCATGGTGCTCAGCGCGGCAAAAAGCAGGCTTCCCCGCCGGAAAAGCATGAAGGCCCCCATGACGATGGGGAAAAAATATACCACCGTAAAAACAGACTGACTGGCGCCGGTGAAAAAAACCAGGAGAGTCACCACCAGGGTGTCAAGGGTGATCTGCAGGTAGCCGAAGCGGGAATAGCAATGGATCACCCTTAAAACAAGGGCGGAAAGGATGGTGAACAGGTAAAGCCCGGCAATGAAATAGGCAAGATAGTGGAGCGGCGGGAGAAAGATGGGAGAATTTTTGGTCTGGAGAAGAACGCTGATCCCCAGCATCAGGGAAAGAAAAAGCACCCTTAAAAACAGCAGCCACTGGATCTGTTTCTTGAGGTGATCATTGGCGGCAAACGAGCCGCTATGCGGGCAGAGGGCGGAAAGTTTCATATGCGGCCTTCTGGAAAATGGGCTTGTTCTCGTAACCGATCAAGAGGGAGTGGCATGGAAGTCAAATATCCACGGAACTCAGAGATTATATTTTTTCGCCTTGTGCCGGAAGGAGCGAAAGCTCATTTTTAGGAGATCCGCCGCTTTCATTCGGGAATTTTTTGTTCTGGCCAGAGCCTTTTCGATCAGCCTTTTTTCAACGTCTGTGACGTATTGCTCAAGGCCCATAGTAAAGGCGAGTTCATCCGCTACCCCTGGGATATTCTCTCCTTCCTGCCCGGAGCCGGTGGCGCGACCGGGCCGGTGTCCTGACAGGGTAAGGCTTTCCGGCAGGATGATGTTGGAGGATTCCAGGGCTACCCCTCGTTCGACAATATTCTCCAGTTCGCGGACATTGCCCGGGAAATCATAGTTCAGCAAAACCTCCAGGGCATAGGAGGAGATCTGTTGCACCTCCTTGTCGAACAGGGCCGCATATTTCTTCAGAAAATGTTCGACCAAAAGCGGCACATCCCCCTTGCGTTCGCGGAGCGGCGGGATGCGGATGGGCACTACGGCCAGACGGTAAAAAAGATCCTCCCGGAAACGGCCGGCCATAACCTCTTCTTCCAGGTTCTTGTTGGTGGCGGAAATGATCCGGACCTTGACCTTGATGGTTTCCGTGCCGCCGACTTTCTTAAATTCCCGTTCCTGCAAGACCCGCAGGAGCTTGGTCTGGATAAGCGGGGAGAGTTCGCCGATTTCATCGAGAAAGGCGCTACCGTGGTTGGCCAGTTCGAACAGGCCGGTCTTGTTGGCAATCGCCCCGGTGAACGAGCCCTTGGCGTGGCCGAACAGTTCGGATTCGATGAGATTTTCCGGAATGGCGCTGCAGGTTATGGGGACAAAGGCGTTTGCGGTCACCTTGCTGTGCTGGTGAATGGCCTGGGCCACCAGTTCTTTGCCGGTGCCGGATTCGCCATAGATGAGGACGTTGGCCTGGGTTGGGCCGATGCGCTGGATGAGGTCGTAAATCTTGAGCATCTCGGGGCTGTTGCCGATGATCCCCGCAAAAGAATCAAGGTTATTGGCCGGAATCTTTTCCTGCCGGCTTCCCAGGGCAGCCTTGACAACCGAGAGAATGTCTTCCACCTTGAACGGCTTGGTCAGGTAGTCGTAGGCCCCGTTTTTCATGGCCAGCACCGCATCTTCCGGCGAGGCGTAAGCGGTGATCAGCACCACCGGGATGGAGAGATCCTGCTGCTTGATGTTTTCAAGCAGGGCAAGACCGCTCAAGTCAGGCATGCGGATGTCGGAGATGATCAGGGCAAACTGGCGATGTCGAAGAAGAGAGAGAGCCTCGGCCCCATTTGCCGCCGCCCGGGTTGCGTAGCCGTTTTTATCCAGAAGAATGGAGAGAAACTCCCGCATGCTGGGTTCATCGTCGATAACGAGGATTTCGGTTATTTCGGCCATCTTTCGTGCTCAAGGCTGGAGTGTTTTTTAAGGATGTATAAGCGAATTTATCTTAACAGAAAAGATCTCCTCTGAAACAACAAAAAACGCGCAGGGGCTAGCAAGCCCTGCGCGTTTTTTGTTGTTATTGCTGTAAGGCTAAAAAACAGCGGTAGCCATCCGGATACTCTTTGTCCGGCTGTTACGGAACAGACACCCTGCCGGAATCAGTGACTCTGGGCCGCGCCCGCACCCATCGGCACCCGAATGTCCTCGACCAGATGCTGGATGTGCTCGGGCGGCGCCTTGGTAATACTGGAAACGGCAAAGGCGACGATAAAATTGATCAGGGCGCCCACTGCCCCGAAAGAGCCGGGGGAGATGCCGAGCAGCCAGTTTGCAGCATTATCCGGGGCCATGGCGGTAGAGGCGATAAACATGAAACCCTTATACCAGAAGATATAGAGCAGGGTGGAACCAAGGCCGGCAAGCATGCCGCAGATGGCGCCGGCGCTGTTCATCCGCTTGACAAAGATCCCCATCATGATGGCCGGGAAGATTGACGAGGCGGCGAGGCCGAAGGCCAAGGCCACAACCTGGGCAGCAAAGCCCGGAGGATTGAGGCCAAGATAACCGGCCACGATGATGGCGCCGCCCATGGCGACCCGGCCGTAGAGCAACTCGGTCTTGTCGTCGATATTTTTGGCGAGCATCCCTTTGAGCAGGTCATGGGAGATGGAGGAAGAGATGGCCAGCAGCAGGCCCGCGGCGGTGGAAAGGGCTGCGGCGATGCCGCCCGCTGCCACCAGGGCGATGACCCAGTTGGGCAGCCTGGCGATCTCGGGGTTGGCGAGTACCATGATGTCGTTGTCAACCTTGGTCATCTCATTGCCCTGCCAGCCAAAACCGGCGAACTTGCTTTCCGCGTGCTTCGCGGCGGCCGTATCCAGTTTGGCCTGGGCTGCGGTCGAGTCGCCACCTTCTTTCAGGGCTTTGGCCAAGGCGGCCTCTGCCGCACTCAGGCCACTATCGCTGTAATACTGGATTCTGCCGTCGCCATTTTTGTCTTCAAAGCCCAGCAATCCGGTCTTTTCCCAGTTCTTCATCCACTGCGGCCGTTCCTCGGCCACGAGGTTTCCTTCGGGGGCGCCGATTTCTCCGGGTTGAATGGTCTTGGTTAGGTTCAGCCGGGCCATGGCGCCGACTGCCGGGGCGGTGGTGTAGAGGATGGCGATGAAAACCAGAGCCCAGCCCGCGGAAGATCGGGCATCCTTGACCTTGGGTACGGTGAAGAAACGGGTGATTACATGGGGCAGTCCGGCGGTGCCAATCATCAGGGACATGGTCAGCAGGAAGATATCCAGGGTACTGCCCTTTTGGGAGGTATAGGCGGTGAAGCCAAGATCGACCACGACCTTGTCAAGCTTGTCGAGGAGATAGACCCCATCCGTGCCGCTTAGGGTTGAGCCCAACCCCAGTTGAGGAATGGGATTGCCGGTGAGCTGGATGGAGATAAACACGGCGGGGACGGTGTAGGCAAAGATCAGCACCACATACTGGGCAATCTGGGTGTAGGTGACGCCCTTCATGCCGCCGAGAACCGCATAAACAAAGACGATAGCCATGCCGACCAGCAGGCCGACTTCGAAGGGAAGCTCCAGGAAGCGGGAGAAGGCCACGCCGATACCCTTCATCTGGCCGATAACATAGGTCAGCGATGCCACGATCAGGCAGATGATGGCGACCAGTCGGGCGGTCTGGGAATAAAAACGGTCGCCGATGAACTCCGGAACCGTGAACTTGCCGTATTTGCGCAGATAAGGGGCAAGGAGCATGGCCAGCAGGCAGTAGCCGCCGGTCCAGCCCATCAGGTAGGCGGAGGCGTCATAGCCGCCCATGGCGAGCATGCCGGCCATGGAAATGAAGGATGCGGCTGACATCCAGTCGGCACCGGTGGCCATGCCGTTTAGGACCGGATGAATGCCCTTGCCGGCCACATAGAACTCGCCGGTGTTTTTGGCCCTGGATTTCAGGGCAATGTAGAGGTAGAGGGCAAAGGTTGCTCCGACCACGAGGTAGGTGGTAATCATTAAATTCGACATTGGCGGCTCTCCTTACGCTTCTTCGACGTTGAATTTACGGTCGAGCTGATTCATACGCCAGGCGTAGAAAAAGATCAGCGCCACAAAGATATAGATCGATCCCTGCTGGGCGAACCAGAAGCCAAGCTGATAGCCGCCCAACCGGAAGACGTTTAATTGATCGACGAACAAAATACCGCACCCGAACGAGACAAAAAACCAGACAAACAGGCAGCCGATAACAAGCCTGATGTTTGCCTGCCAGTACCTCTGTGCATTGTTCATGCGTTCCCCCCTCTCTTGTGTTGATTCTTAGTAACTATCCAGCAGCACCGCATCTGCGTTGTTATCAGCCTGCTCATGGGCACCAGCACACTTCGCAGGCTTCTGCCTAGCAGCTACGGAACTTCTGGATAGTTACGGTTTGGGTTGTTTTTGTTCGTTTCCGGCCTTAAGCTGGATAGTGTTGATTCGTATTTGCCTTTTGCAAGGCAGTTGCGTGGATGCGGTCGATGGGTATATATACCCACCGGTGGAGCATCGAATGGGTATATATACTGATAGAGAAAAGGGGAGTCAACGAAATTTTTGAAAAAAAATGAATGGGTGAAAAAAAGTAATTTGACGGTGAGTTGAAAATCCTGTTTTGCTATAGCCTGCTTAGAGCCAGAAGGTCCCGACTCTTCCTGCCCGATAGATGTCCTTAAGGGTTGTCAGCCCGCCTTTTCGGAATTTTTTCAGAAGAAAAAGAAAAAGGTAGGCGGTTTGCAGGGCATCCTCAAGGGCATCATGGGGCTTGAATCTGGGGAGCTGGTATTCTTTGGCCAGAGCTTCCAGGGCGTAGCTGTGCGGTCGGTCTTCCTCTTTATTGAAATGTCCCGACAGCACTCTTTGATAGCCGTGGGCCATGCGAATGGTGTCAATCCCCGGGTTGGCGAGGGTTCCGCCGAGAACCTTGCGGGCAGCCCTGTTCAGGAAATCCATATCCAAGGCAAGACAATGCCCCACCATGAGGCTGGTCCCGGCAAATTCGACAAAAGCGGGCAGCACCTCTTCCAGGGGCGGTGCCGCCAGCAACTGCTGGGGAGTAATCCGGTGGACCAAAGTGGCCTCGGTATGTGCGACATTTTTCGGCCTGATATAGCGATGAAAGGTGGCGCCAAGATCGATCTGCAAATCACGAATCAAAACAGCGCCGATGGAGATGATCTCGTCGTGTTTCCGGTCAAGCCCGGTCAGTTCGGTATCGCAGACCACAAAGGTATACTCGGCAAGGGGTAGGGATTGGTCAAAACGGGCAAAGGCCTCCCGGTTTTTTGCTATCAGGGGATGCGGCGGGGCAAACCAGGAGCCGGGCTTGAGCAGATGTATCATTATGCCACCGGATACATCTGCTCAAGCACCCCATACAGCCTTTCAATGACTGTGAAGGCGTCCTTGAGCATCCTGCGTTCCAGATCGGAAAGATCCGCCGGGTCGAGATAATTGTCGGGGGTGATCCCCCCCTCCAGCTGTCGCAGTTGATGCACCAGACGTTGCTGCATCTGGAGTTCATATGCCTCGCTGGCCGAAGACCACAGCTCTCCCTGGATCCATTCGCCCTCAGCCAGGGCCTTGAGGCGGGCCAGGGTATTGGTATCTTTCACCCCGAATTTCAAGGACAGGACCCGAGCAAAATTCACAAAAGGGGTCAGACCCTGCCCCTTGATATCCAGACGATTTTTGTGCTCTCCATTTCTTTCCACGATGAAATTCTTGAAAAAAGAGAGGGGCGCCCGGGTTTCCATGGACTGGCGGGCCAGATGGAACAAAAAAAGATCCCGGCCCCTAATCTGCCGGTTTAAGTGGTTTCGCAGGGTTTCGGCCAGCAGGTCCTCGCCGAAACCGGGGCGAAAATCAAAGAAGATTGTGGCATAGCGCAGCTCCTGGGGATCAGGCTCGGCAACCCATCGTTCAAAATAGCGTTTCCAGGCTGAAAGCGGTTGGCACCAAAGCGGGTTGGTGGCCATAACCTCGCCGGGGCATAAGGGATAGCCGCAGTTGACCAGATGGTTGATGGCTTGGGCGGCAAAGGCTTTGAAATAGACCTCCGCCGCCTGCTTGCCGGCCTCATCCTCTGGATCGGCATAGAGGATGGCATTGTCCTGGTCGGTCTTAAAGGTCTGTTCCCGCCTCCCCTCGCTGCCCAAGAGCAGCCAGCAGTAAGGGAGGGGCGGCGGCCCAAGCTCCTGTTCCAGCAAGGTCAGCATCCGGGACAGGATTTGATCGTTGAGGATGGCGATCATCTGGGTGATATTGCCGGCCTTGGCCCCTTCGCCGATCAGGCCCCGGATTACCTCCGGGATTTTTCTGGCCAGGGGATACAAGCCGGTAATCTGCTGTTGGCCCCGGATTTCCTTGAACAGATAGTAAGGGGAATGGCCCTGGAGGAGCATGATGTCGTGGGAGGTGATTACCCCGATGATTTGTCCGGCGCGTTCCACCGCCAGATGATGAATTCCGGTGTCCATCATCTTCAACAGTACGTCAAAACAGAGCGTTTGGGAGAGCACGGTTTGCACCGGGGAGCTCATGATGGTACGTACCGGCAGTTGAAGATCCAGGCCGGCAGCCACCACCTTGCCCCTTAGGTCACGGTCGGTGATAATGCCGACAATCTTTTCCGCCTCGGCCGAATCGTGGAGCAGCAGGCAGCCCACCCGATGCCCGGACATCAGGGCCGCGGCTTCCTGGATGGTGGCATCGACCGCAACCTTACGCAAGGACTTGACCAGATCGCCCGCCCTGATGGAAAAAAGGTAAAGATCCTCATTGCTGCGTCGCGCCACCTTATGATGGCGCAGCTCGTTATAGGCGGAGGTGACAATTTTTTCGGAAAAGCTCTTAAGATAAAAATGGGCAAAAGAGGCCTGTTTTTCAATGAGCTCAAGAAAGACCTCCCGAGGGAGAAGGAAACAGAAGGTATCCTCTACGGTTTCGATATTGAGATTGGCCGGGGTGCCGCGGATGATAGCCAGAGCACCGATGGATGCCCCTTCCCCCCTGAAGTCCTTGAGAATCGCCTCGCCGTTGTCGTCTTCCAGGTAGGCCTTGATCCCGCCGCGCTGAATCAGATAGAGATGGGTCAGTTCGGTGGTATCGGCGGTAAGGATTCTGGTCCCCTTGGGAAAAAAATCAATCCGGCAATGCCGGGCAAGAGAGCTCAGAGTTTTCTCGTCCAGACTGTTAAAGGGCATGATCCCTTTAAAAAAAGAGATCGCCACTTCAGGGGCGATCAGATGGGCATTGTTTTCCATGAGAGCTGCCATTTTTTTGGTTGCAGGGCAGGCCCTGGTGAATGAAGATCAGTGACGCAGGTCGGAAAGGGTGAATACCAAATCACTTACGCTGTTCGTTGTTTTTGTCGCCTCGCCGTGCTTCAAGAGCATAGCCCATAATCAAGCCGTTGCAAAGATTCTTGTATTTGCCCAGTTTTATGGGGAAACTAAAAATACCCATGTTTATGCTTACTTGACATGATGGAGTGTAACATAGTAAAAATTCACGAGAAAATCATTGCACAAACAATTAGCTCCTGAAGGGGAAATAATTTCATGCAGAGAAAACAGTTGCTCATTATCCCGGTCATCCTTGCCGGTGGATCCGGCACCCGCTTGTGGCCGTTGTCCCGGGAGTGCCATCCCAAGCAGCTTCTTCCCCTGGTCAACGATAAGACTATGCTGCAGAACACACTGCTGCGGGTCCAGGGGCTGAAGGGGGTCGCCGCGCCCATCGTTGTCTGCACGGAGGAGCACCGGTTTCTGGTGGCCGAGCAGGTCCGCGCCATCGGCGGGGAAGCGACGATCATCATCGAACCGGTGGGGCGGGATACGGCCCCGGCGGTTGCCGTTGCCGCCCTGGAGGCTATCCGGCAGGATGAAGAGGCGGTGATCCTGGTTCTGCCGGCAGACCATGTTATAGGCAATGAGGGAAATTTTGCCGAGGCAGTGACCAGGGGGGCTTTCTGCGCTGATCATGGGCATCCTGTCACCTTTGGCATTGTCCCGCAGAGCCCGCATACCGGCTATGGCTACATCAAAAAGGGGGAGGCTTTTGGTGGGGAGGCGCCGCCGGTTTTCATGGTGGACTGCTTTGTGGAAAAGCCATCCCTGGAAAAAGCCAGGCAGTATCTGGAGGAGGGCTATCTCTGGAACAGCGGCATGTTTCTCTTTCAGGCGGCGGGATTTATGGCGACTCTCCAGGAGTTTGAGCCGCTCATGGCCAATTGCGTGAACAGAGCCTATGCCGCCCGCACCCATGATCTTGATTTTACCCGCCTGGATTTGGCGGCCTTTTCGGCAAGCCCGGCTAACTCTGTTGATTATGCGGTGATGGAGCGTGTTCGGGATACGGTGGTTGTACTCCTGGATTGTCCATGGAGTGATATGGGCTCCTGGGAGGCGCTCTGGGAGATCGGTAAACATGATGAGCAGGGGAATATTTTTATCGGCAACGTTTTGGCCGAGGATGTGACTGGTTCGTATATCCACGCCGGCGACAGTCTGGTCGCGGCAATCGGTCTCAGCAATCTTATCATTGTCGAGACCAAAGACGCCTTGCTGGTTGCGGCAAGAGATCGGACTCAGGAGGTGAAGACCATTGTCAACCGCCTGAAGATGGAGAAACGCAAGGAGGTGCGGTTGCACAAGAAGGTCTTTCGCCCCTGGGGCTCTTACGAAGGCGTAGATTGCGGGGAACGGTTCCAGGTAAAACGGATCATAGTTAATCCCGGCGCCACCTTGTCGTTGCAACGTCATTTTCATCGGGCCGAGCATTGGGTGGTAGTAAAAGGCACGGCTCATATCACCAATGGCGATCAGACCATCATTTTAACGGAAAATCAGTCCACCTACATCCCGCTTGGCACAAAACACCGGCTGGAAAATCCCGGCACCATTCCCCTTGAAATCATCGAAGTCCAGACCGGCAGCTATCTGGGTGAGGACGATATCGAGAGATATGACGATCTGCATGGTTGGTGATTGGGAAGCGATCAATGGAGATTTTACGTGCTTTAACGTGTCAGGCATGATAGTAAGCCGTTGTAACAAAATAAGGTCGTCATTTGGGTAACCTTAACGGCATAAAGAGCCGTAAACGAAATGGTCGAGTAGGCAGAGAGTATTTCGTAACGGCTCCTAAAATAATGCTGGTGTTTGCAATGTTGCATTAAGTGCCCCAATTTTCCGTTCAGTTAGAATGGCATGGTCCGCATTTTGTGGCGGGAGTCTGCTGTCTTTTTTAAAAAACAGGAACGATGCCATGCGGATGGGAACCTATACGTTTTTTTGCCGGTTCGAGACGGAGGCATTGCTCCCAGCCTTCAAGGGTTCAACTATCCGGGGAGGGCTGGGCCATGCCTTAAAGCGGACTGTCTGCGCCCTGAGGCGTCAGGAATGTGGAGGCTGTCTGCTGTCAAGCAACTGCGCCTACGCTTTCCTCTTTGAAATCGAAACAGGAAAGGCGGGCCGCCGGCCGCATCCTTATGTGCTTATCCCGCCTGACACTGAGCAACGCGCCTGGCCGAAGGGCACGCCCTTTTCCTTTTCCATTTCCCTGTTCGGCAAGGCCAATGAATATCTTCCCCATCTGGTATACGGGGTTGGAGAAATGGGCAAGGCCGGCCTCGGCAAAAATGCCTCCACCACCAATGGGGGCCGCTTTCTTCTCGACTCGGTTCAACAGGGTGACACCGTCATCTTTGAGGGTGAAACCCTTAAGCCGGCGGTCAATCTGGCAGAGCCGTCCTTTGCCGCCGAACCTTCGCAGTCGTCAATCTCTCGGATAAACCTCGCCTGCCTGACCCCATTACGGATCAAATCAGACAATCGTTTCCAGGATGATCTGCCTTTCCACCTGCTTGTCCGGGCCGCTCTGCGCCGTGTTTCTTCTTTGGAAGCGGCTTACGGCAATGGCGAGCCAACTCTCGACTACCGGGGGCTGGCGGCGCGCGCCGCCAGTGTGCGCACGCTGACGGCAAACTGTGAGTGGCAGGAAATCGAGCGCTACAGCAATCGCCAGAAAGCCGCCATGCTCATGGGAGGAATAACAGGGGAACTTGTTTACGAAGGGAATAATCTTGGGGAATTTCTGCCTCTGCTTCGTTATTGCGAAGCGGTTCATCTGGGCAAGCAAACCTCCTTCGGCCTGGGTCGGATCAAAGTGGAGACCATTGCGTGAGAAACATCCTCTTGGCCGTTTCCGGTCTCTCGCCCCAAGTCATCACCGAGGCGCTTTACGCCCTGCGCCACGAGGGCCGAGAAGTCCATGCCATCCACTGCATCACCACCCGGAAAGGACGGGAGCGTATCCTGGCAGACCTTCTAGCGCCGGACAGCGGTCGTTTCGCCGCCTTTCTCGCCGACCAGGACATCCCGGTCGGCGCCATTGATTTCAGCGGCAAAAATGTCCATGTTCTGCGTGACCCCATGGGCCGGGAGCTTGAAGATATCATCACGCCGGAAGACAACGAGTTCCTGATGCAAAGTTGCCTCGATCTTGCCTTCCGCTTTACCGCCGATCCTGGACTGGCGGTTTTTTTTCTGGTCGCTGGCGGGCGAAAAACCATGACCTCCTGCTTGACCCTCGCGGCTCAGCTTTACGGCCGCCCCCAAGACCGCATCTTTCATGTCCTGGTTTCGCCGGAATTTGAATCCTGCCGGGATTTCTGGTTTCCGCCCCGTCAGTCCGTGCCGGTGCAGCTTAAGGACGACAAGGGCCAGCCATACTGGAAGGAAACCCGTTACGCCTCCATCCACCTGGTCACCATCCCCTTTGTCTCGGTGAGAGACCAGCTGCGCCAGGACTTTCTCGATCAGCCCCGGCCCCCGGCCGAACTAATGCAAACCCTCATCCGCGACACTCCGCAGATACTGGTGATTAATCTTGCCGAAGGGAAATTGATCTTTGGCAGAACCGAGCGTGACCTGCATCCAACCCGGCTGGCTCTTTACGCTTTTTTTGCCGCCCAGAAAAAAGAATGTCGCCAAACATGCGCCTGCGCCGGTTGCACCGACTGTTTTCTGGATGCTTCCCAGGTGCTGGGCACTGATGACCTGGCCCGAATGTACGAAAAAATCCCCGGTAGCCGCCTGATCGAGGAGATGAGCGACTCCGGTATCGGCGGTCTTAACCGGGAGAATTTTCAATCCTACAAATCAAAGATCCGCAAAGACCTGCTTAGCGCCTTTGGCCAGTCCTGTCTGGCTGAGCTTGAGATTTCCTCCTGCGGCTCAAGGCCCGACACCAGATACGGTATTTTACTCGACCGCAATCGAATCAGAATGGAATGGTAAGAATAGCAACATTGCAGTTCTTTTAGTGTTCAGGCTTCTATGGTCTCCTGACCGGGAAAGAACGGGCGCATCGTCCGTGATAATCCCAACAAAGGAGAAATGAGATGCCAGGAAGAAACAGCTTTTTACTGATCGCCGCAGCCCTGCTGCTGGGCGCTTTTACCACTGGTTGCGCCACCATCACCAAGGGAAGTTCACAATCGGTCACCATCAACACCGATCCGCCGGGGGCCAACTGCACCATGAGTCGGGAAGGCGCAATGATCGGGGCAGTCGCCCAGACCCCTGGCACGCTTCTGGTGGAAAAGGACAAGGACACCGTTACCGTAAACTGTAAAAAAGAGGGCTATTTCGAGTCTGCCCTTGCCATGGAAGCCAGTATTCAGGGGATGACCTTCGGCAATATTTTGTTTGGGGGCATTATCGGAGTTGCCATTGACGGGGTGAGCGGCGCTTTGCATCAGTATCCGCCCTTGGTCACCGTATTGCTTACCCCGGATGCCTTTGACTCCGCCGAGAACCGCGACAAGTTTTTTGACCGGCGGCGGTTGAGCCTGCTTGAAGAACACGGCCGCACCGAGGAATCAATTCTTAAAAACTGCGAGGCCCCGGATTGCGAGGCCCAGACCAAGGTGGCGAAAGAGCAGATGAACAACGCCATTATCATGCTGGAACAGAAACGGACTCTGGCCAGGGTGAGGCAGTAGGGGCGCTGAGGAAATGGGTTCGAGGCGTAGCAGCCTGATTACAAGTCCAACAACCTGTTGCCATGAATGACCCTGAGGACGATCACGGAATCTCCATAAACCCTGAAGATAATCCTGTATCTGCCATGAATGAGGTGGCGGTAGTCCATCCCCAGCAAGCTGTTTTCAGGGATAAGAGAGGCGCACTCCGGCAGGGTGGCAAGAGTGGAGATTTTCTCTTCAAGCTCAAGGACAAAGACAGCCGCCCCGGCCGGTCTGTCAGCGGCAATATAATCGTAGATTTCAGCGAGATCGTTTTCTGCGTGCCTGGTAATGAGGAGGTTATATGTTTCTGGCACGCCTGAACTCCTCGAAAAAGGATTTCGCCTCCTGGACCAGCCCTTCCCGGACATCTTGCTCCGCAGGAAGAAGCAGTTTCAGAAGATTCAAGGCACGGGTGTTTTTTTCGTATTCAACTGCGCCCATAATCACCGCTTCAGCCTTGCCGTTCACGGTCAGCACCACCGGCCGACCGGTGGTGTGCAATTGATTGAGAATGGCGCTGGTGTCTCGCTTCAGTTCGGTGATGGAGCGGATGTCTTCAGTGATATTGAGGGTCATATTTTCTCCACATGTGATGCTTTTAAGATGTTGCATTTGATGTCAATGATAATGCGATAAGTTGTTGATCGCAACAAAAACCAGAGGAATGGGGAAGACACGCAGGCACGATCAACACAGCACGGATGCGTTATCCGTTGGCGCTTATGCGCCCCTCATTGCGCTTTGCCTATTTCGTGTTTGAGAGTTGGGGATAGTGTGTGGTAGGAGTAGAGTCTGAGATGGTGAAAAATCAAGAGGTTAAGGAGGTGCATTGCATGCAGGAAACCACCCTGAAAATCGCCCTGGCCGGGGTGCTGCATGATGTTGGGAAGAATTCATTATATTATAGCCGCACGATTTCTTAATTGTTTGAAGCAATGCTTGCTTGGGTATAACCGGCAGAAAGGAGTGTTATGGACGAAAAAATTCTGAAGGCCATATCAATTGCAGGAATGTTTCATGACCTCGGCAAGTTTGCTGAACGAGCATACGCTGTTGAACCAGCCGACCAGGATATGGTGCAGCAAGAGTACCGTTACGCTCATGCTCATCACACAGAGCTGGCCCTGAAGCAGCTTTTTGCGGAGGAACGGTTAAGCCAATCTTATGGGGGTGACCGCGAATGCACGATTCTCAATATGGCCACAAGGCACCACAAACCCCGCAAAGGCAATATCTATGAAACAATCATAGCCGAAGCTGACCGGATTTCCTCCGGCCATGAACGGGCTAAAGGAGATGATGCATCAGCCTATGATACCCACGGCAGAGAAAAAAAGAGCAAAACCCCGCTTATCAGTATCATGTCCAGGGTTTGTCTCAAAAGATATTCCGACGACCCAGTGGAAGACTGGCGCTTCCGAATCAGGGAAGAAGGTTGTCTTTATGGTACGAACGTGCAAGAACACATTCCACCGGTCCCAGCGGATGAGTATGTTGCGGAACAGGTACAAGCCGACTATCGGCAGCACTGGGTGAATTTTGTCAAAGCGATTCGACCAAACCAAGAGCTCGGTCTTGACATTGTGGATCATTTTTCAACTCTGCTTGAGATCTGTCGTGCCTGGCAATGGTGCCTGCCAGCATCGACAAGAAAAGAGGAAATGCCGGATGTATCGCTCTTTGACCACCAAAAGGCCACAGCAGCTTTGGCAGCCTGCATGTATTTCTACCATGCGACTACGAACACGCTTTCGTTGGAGAAGGTGGAAGACAGGCGTCCCCAGAAATACCTTCTCTTCTGCGGTGACCTGAGTGGTATACAGAACTTCATTTATCAAATTTCGTCAAAGGGAGCATACAAAACCCTGAAAGGGCGATCATTCTACATCCAACTACTCGCAGATCTTCTTGCCAGAGAGTTTGTCGATATTTTTGGTCTAACCCCGGCCAACATCCTCTATGCAAGCGGAGGAAAATTCTACATTCTGTTGCCCAACCATGAGAATGTAATCAAGACCCTTGAGGAGCTGACCGGTAAAGTTAACAGTGAGCTATTTTCAGCATTCAATGGCGACATTTTTGTGAGAATGGGGCACATCCCGATTTCTGGAGAAGATCTTACCCGGCAAAGCGGCCGCACACTTTACCAGATATGGGATGATTTGACCCGGCAGCTTGTCTATCAGGACAGGCAACGCTACGCCGATCTTGCAAGCGAAAATTATGACCTGCTGTTTGGAGTAAAGAGTGGCGATGCAGGGACCTGCGAGGTGTGCCACAGATCAGTTCCCAGAGATACGGGCCATTGTGTTGCATGTAATCAGATGGAGGAAGCCGGACGCAAGCTGGCAAATTCTCACTATATCCTCATCGCTGATACGGATACGGTGAGCGGTGAGCGACCCACCTTCCGCCTGCAACTCAAATTGCCGAACAGGAAAATCAACCGGCACATCTGGTTTATGAAGGACCTACCCTTGTCCGTAACCGGTTCCAGGACCCAACTTTGGTCCCTCAATGATCCAAATTTTCATTCCATTCCCCGGCAAATGAATAGTGCCATCGTCAACTCCTCGCCATATCTCGTAGCTGCAACCCACGCCTTTGCTGACCGTACTTTCGATGAAATAGCCGATCTTTCCATGGGTGTTAAACGGCTCGGCGTATTGCGCATGGATGTGGACAACCTTGGCAAGATTTTCAGCGAGGGGCTGACAAACTACCGGCATGAAACAGAGCATTCTCAAAGATTCCACTCATTAGGCAGGATCACCACCCTCAGTTGGCAGCTTAACCTTTTTTTCAGCGGCCTCTTGCCTGGCATAATCCGCAACGATCCGGACTTAGCGGAGCGGGTAACGGTGGTCTACGCCGGGGGCGACGACCTGTTCCTTCTTGGCGCTTGGGATGCTCTCCCCGAACTTGCCCTTACCATCCATGATCGATTTGAGCAGTTTTGTTGCAATAACAGGTCGCTCTCTCTTTCCGGCGGCATGGTCATAACCGGCGGAAAGTTCCCCATTTATAAGAGCGCCGAAATGGCCGGTGAAGCGGAACACCGGGCAAAGCATCATGAAACCCGGTTGAACGGACATGCCCCGGTGCGTAAATCTTCTTTCACCTTCCTCGACACACCGATGCACTGGAAGGAGTTTAAGGATATTGTGAATCAGTTTAATAACTTAATGAGCCTGTTGGAAGACCCGGCAAACGCGCCTTTGCTACGGCGGCTGCTTGATATTGCCGCATCCTGGCAGGGAAGCAGGGAGCGCCTAAAACAATCAGGGATGACCATGGCTGCCATTGAAAAGCAACTGGAGGCTGAAAAGTGGCGCTGGCAGATGGTCTATAGTTTGGCAAGATTTGTGGAGCGTAACAAAGGGATCAAGGATGAAATTGCTTCAATTCAGCAATTCATTCTCTGTAAGGTTGCAGAAACCGATAGAACCGGCATTACGCTGCTCGGGTTATTGGGTAGGTGGTGTGAGTTGAGACTTCGGACAGAGAAAAAGGAGAAGAAAAATGCTTGATGGAAGACATGAATATGCAGACAGCCAGGCTTTAAAAAAAGCGCAGGTGGAATCATGGGTAACGCATGGCCCGGACAACGCAGCTATCGAAGAGGCTCAGAAATTTGGCGAATATATTGCCAAAACGCTCAAAAAAGTCGAAGTCGCACCGAGGAAAACAGTGGATGAATCAGTGACGACCTCACAAATACGGCAGGTTTTTTCAAAGATGAAAATTATCGAAGCAAAAGGGGGAATCAAGGAGCAGAAACAGCAAATTGACTTTCTCATGCTGAAACCATTTCTGGCATATGCAACAGGAAGGCATAATAAAACAGGATTGGAGAGACTCAAACAGCGGCTCACGTGGGCCATCGACGCTGTCTGCGCTGGTGACAAGGAAACAGAATCTGTCCGGTTCAATAACTTCTGCAAGCTTTTTGAAGCAATTCTCGCCTATCACCGCGCCCATGGCGGAAAATAAGGAGCATTATCATGACTGAACATATATTGAAACTTGAGAAAAAAGTTTTTATTGAGGGTGAAATTGTTCTCCTGACCGGCATGCATGTGGGCGGCTCCTCCCTTGGCCTTTCCATAGGCGGTGCCGATAAGGTGGTTGTCCGCAACCCCCTGACCAACCTGCCCTATATCCCTGGTTCATCCCTGAAAGGAAAAATGCGTTCGCTCCTGGAGAAAAGCCTTGGTCTGATCAGACCGGAACAGGACAAAAAAGGTAACTGGGAGGGTAAACTCTGTGAAAATCCTGAAGAGGATGTTGTGCAACTGTTCGGTTTCGCAGCCGACAAGGGCGGAGCAAGCCTTGATTACGCACCCACTCGTCTCACGGTCCGGGATGGTTCGCTAATCAATGTGGACGAGCTGGCTAACTCGGAAAACACTGACATGCACTGCACCGAGATCAAGACCGAGGTCTCCATCGACAGGTTGACCTCCCAGGCAAATCCACGAAATTTTGAACGGGTACCAGCCGGGGCACGGTTCAAGCTCGATATGGTTCTTGATATTTACAATGTCGATGTGAAAAATGGTGCAGGTACCACACGGGCAGATGCTTTTATTGATCTTCTCAATCAAGGATTGATGCTGGTGGAGGATGACTATCTTGGCGGACAGGGAACCAGGGGGTACGGCCAGGTTCAATTTAATCTCAAAGCAGTAACTGAACGTACTGCGGAAGATTACTGCACCAACAAGGATCGAAGAAATTCCAGTTTTAAAGGGAAATTCGGCCAGTTCTTCAGATCTACGGGTGAGGTCTCGTGATGTGGGCATATCAACTCACTTTTTTCACACCCGTTCACTTCGGCCTTGAAGGTATCGGCCAGGAACGAGTTGAGCAAATGGTACGCTCCGACACCCTGTGGGCCGCGCTTGTGCAGAAACTGCTGCTGCTCTATGATGACGAACCCGAGGGGTTATGCCGAGAACCAGGCTTTACGGTAAGTAGCGGTTTTCCTGTTATTGGTGGGTGTCGCTATTTTCCGGTCCCAATCGGTTCTTTCGACAGGATTATGGACGTAGTCGCCCACATGGATACCGGACAACTGCCGTTTGATCTGAAAGATCTGAAAAAAATTCGGTTCTTATCCGAACCGTTGTTTAGAAAGGTTTCTGCTGGGTCAGAACTGATCCTTGCTGATATAACGGAAGAGTCAGTCTTTCCGCCTCCGGCCAGATTACAAGCAGTAGAGAAAGAAACCCAAATTTTTCTAAAGGTTGCGCAACGTCCCCGTGTGGCAGTGGATCAGATTTGCGGCGGTGTGCGCGAAGGGGCATTTTTTTACTGCACGGACCAGTTTTTCGACAACAACTCCGGTCTGTTCTTTCTGGCATCCTTTGACAATCAAGAAATACGGAAACGCTTTGAGGTGGCGTTGAGACTGCTTGGCGACTCAGGGTTGGGCGCAGACCGTTCCATCGGTCGCGGTTGTTTCTCCTTCACTGCTGCACCTTTTGAATTTCAATCGCCGGATACCACCGCTGCCTATGTTCTTCTTTCACTCTATCATCCCACCAGACAGGAAATTGAACGAGGCGTTTTGGTCGGCGAACAAAGCGCCTACTCTCTGGCGCGTCGATCCGGTCATGCCGGTAGTCACGGAGCGCACCAATTCCGCCGGGCTGACTGCTGGATGCTGGCTGAGGGTTCGCTTCTGCCATTTGCGCCAGAGGGACAGATTCCCCTCGTGCTGGAGCGTTCCGCCTATATTCCTCATAATGTCTACCGGTGCGGCAAAGCCTTTTGTCTGCCGATGGCTGAAGGAGGTAACCCATGAATTTTCAAAATATTCGAACGGCCTTCCATTGTGAGATGCAGATTCTCACTCCAGTCCACATCGGCAACGGAGAAAAGTACGTCAATAATTTTGACTTTCTCTGCGAGGGCAACAGGGCTAGGGTTTTCGACCATAAACGACTCTTTGGCATGGTTGAGCAGCTTGGCGGCAGCCATATTGAATCCTTTGCGGCAGCCATGGAAGATGGGCAGCTCACCCACTGGCTACGGAGCAACAACATCAACATCAATGAGGCGGTTGTGCATTCCTTCAGTTTTCCGGTCCATAATGAACCGAGGGACATCAACAGACATATCCGCGATGGTTTCGGCCGACCCATCATATCCGGCTCATCGCTTAAGGGGGTATTTCGCACGGCAATACTTGCCCGGCTTGCCGACGACGATCAAACCAATCCGGTGAGTCAGGTTCTCGAAAAACTAAAAAAGCAGGAAAAAGTGAACGTCAAGTTTGCCGACAGCACCCTGTGTGCTAATCTTCTGGGAAAAGACGCGAAAATGAATCTGATGCGTTCCCTTACCGTGGCCGACTTTACTTTTTCCCCGCAGGATATCCAGGTGCAGAACGCCTATGTGACAAGGCTGACCAACAACACGGGATTTGTTCGCAAGCCTTGGAATATCTGGATTGAAAAACTCAATCAGAGCGCAACCGCCACCGGACAGATTTCCTTTGATGATTTTCTCATTGCCCAAGCTAGAGGGAAGGAAACCTTCAATTTCAAGGCCGATCTCACCCTTGTTTGGCTATTGGAGGCGCTGCGAAAGAGAACCGATAAAACCCTGGACAGCGAACTTAATTTTCTCAGCGATAAAACCGGAGACGGCATTGACGGCATGAGGAATTTTTATACCAAACTCAAGCAGGATCACCAGAATCTACAGGAGAATGAAGCCATCGTGCAGTTTGCCTGGGGCAGCGGCTGGAAAGGCATGACCGGCGAACTTATCGCCCCGAAGTTGTTGACCAGCGAGGTGCGCAACAAACTCAAATTGGCGACTAAATACCTCAACTTCCCTTTTCCCAAAAGCCGCCGCGTTGCGGTAACAGGCGATGCCGCGCTCCCCATGGGCTGGATACGGCTTAAGTTTACCAGTAAAGAGGAAGTGCGCCGTGCCGAGGCCATCAAGGTGCAGGAGGAAAAACGAGCGCACCAGATCAAGATCGAGCAGGGGCAGCAGCAAAAAAATGAACTGGAAACTTGGAGAAAAATGAGCGAAGTCGAGCAGTGCGTTGCCATAATTCGCGGAGATTCTATTGCAAAGTCGCAGGCGGCAGGACAGGACCCGGATGCAACGTGCTGGGGAAAAATAGAAACAGCATCCCAGGAGGAGCAAAAAAACTTGGCACAGGCTTTTAAGGAAAGATGGATCACGGACCAGCAAAAATGGAGCAAGAAGCAATGTTCCAAAAAGCAATGGGAAAAAGTCCAGAAAATCAAGACCATCCTCGGAGAAGCATGAATCACTGCGAAAAAACCAAAACCGGAGTACCTGACCCCTCACCCATTCCCGAATGGCAAAAAGAAGAGCTCGACAGGAGGTATGCAAAATACCAGCGGGGCGAATTGTCCCTGCATGACTGTCAACAGGTTCATCGTGAATTGCTGGAAAGACAACAAACCAGCGCAACGAAAAAGCGGAAAACCAACCAGCAGTTCCCGCTTGCCGTCCCAACCGGCATGGCCCAGCAATACCTGCGCGAGGATCGGGAGAATGGCTGAAAATGTGCTTGAGGAAATCGTGATTAATGCCTCATTCTTGCATTGCACGGCAATTGTCAAACGCTGTCAGGATACAGGATTTTATGTGGGGTTCATCCCCGAATTTCCGGGAGCGCACTCCCAAGCCGAAAACATGGATGAGCTCAAAATAAATCTGCAAGAAGTCGTCACTATGCTGCTTAATGGGGCAGATCATATAATCTACCGCCAGGCCACTAAGTGGCAGGCGGAAAGAACTACACCATCGTGGTCATAAAGGAGATTTATCCATGACGCAACTGACACTTGAAATGCCTGAATCGGCCTTTGCCTCCCTGCATAAGGAACCTCGGGAATTCGCACAGGAGATGCGCATCGCGGCCGCTGTCAAGTGGTATGAGCTCGGCCGCTTCTCCCAAGGGCGCGCGGCCGAAGTCGCGGGGCTGACACGGGCGGAATTCATCGATGCTCTCTCGCGCTACCGCGTCAGCCCCTTCCAGTATACCGAGGAAGAGATTGTTGAGGAGTTGCGCGATGATGATTGAAGGGGTCGTGATTAATGCCTCGCCATTGATCACCTTGTTTCGCAGTGGTCAGGCCGAGTTACTGCCACTTCTGTTCGCGCGGATCGTGGTACCGGAAGCGGTGTGGCAGGAGGTTGTCCAGGACAAGTGGGAAGACCAGGCCGCCCGGCAACTGGGCAACCAGCCGTGGGCGCTGCGAATGTCTGTTACCGATTCGCCTCGGGTTGCCGCTTGGGTGCTCGGCGCAGGCGAGACGGCGGTTCTGAGCCATGCTTTAGCCAATCCGCCGTTACGTGCGGTGATCGACGACATGGATGCCCGTCGTTGCGCCCGAACCCTTGGCATCCCCATACTGGGCACGGGCGGACTGTTGATCCTTGCCAAACGGCGCGGCTTGATTGCCTCAGTCGGCGAGGCCATTGAAAAACTTCGCCATTCTGGTTTGTGGATGTCGGAAGACATTATCCGGATTCTGAAAACACAGGCAGGAGAATGAGAAGAGGTACACAGTGTGATTAAGGAGCAACAATGACTACCATCAAGGCCATGCTTATTTCCGTGGGCGGCACCCCGGAGCCGCTGCTGAAAAGCATCGAGCACCACCAACCCGAATTTGTCTGTTTTTTTGCCTCCCAAGGAACCAACCATATCAGCGTCAAGGTATGTGATCTGCTGGGGGATACGGCAGGGGGTATCCGCTTTGCCACCGAGCTGGTCGATAATGAAAACGACCTGCTCGAATGCCACCAAAAAGCGGAAAATGCGGTAAAACGTATCCATGCCGGCGGCTATGCAAAAGATCAGGTGGTGGTCGATTACACCGGCGGCACCAAAAACATGTCTGTTGCCCTGGCCCTGGCCGCCATCGAACAGGGATATTTTTTTTCCTATGTCGGCGGCTCCCGTCGCAACAAGGGCGGGGTAGGGATTGTCGAAAGCGGCCACGAGAAAATCCATACCCACGTCAACCCGTGGGATTTCATGGCCGTGCGGGAGAAGCGGCAGGCAGCGCAGTTCTTCAACTCCTGCCAGTTCAAGGCCTGCCGGGATGTTCTGAATGGTCTTGCCGAAAACGCCAGCACCCGCAAGAACGTGTTTCGCAAGTTGGCCCTGATTGCCGATGCCTTTCACTGCTGGGATCTTTTCCGGCACGTCGATGCCCAGGAATTGTTCAAAAAATCCAGGTTGCAGGAACTGGCCGAGGATCACGAAGAGTGGATCGCCCGATTTGCCGGCGCTTGCCTTGTGTTGCAGCCGGTACTTGAGAAAATCGTGACTTCATCCGAGCGGGGGAAAATACCGAGTCCGGAACTGGTGTTGGACCTCTTCGCCAATGCGGAGCGACGATTCGCCGAGGGCAAGGTTGACGATGCGGTGCTTCGTCTGTACCGGTTGGTGGAGATGCTGGCCCAGCAGCGGCTGCGGGTCGGTTACAGCATCAATGTTTCCGATGTCCGGCCGGAGCAGCTCCCCGAAACCCTGCGGGAAGAATACCTTGCCAAGCACAAGAATGAGCGCCATGGCTTGATTCAACTGCCGCAGACTCCGGCCTTCCGGCTTTTGCAGGAGTTGGGCGATCCCCTTGGCAAGGCCTTTACCACAGGCGCAGGAAGGTTTTTGGATCTCCAGAAGGCGCGGAATGACTCCTATCTGGCCCATGGTTTCCAGTCTGCAAAAGAAACAACCTATGAAAAATTGCGGGAATTTGTGGTCGGTCTGGGTGCAATGGTAACGGACGCGGCCCCGCGATTCCCCCGGATGGCATGATGGCTTTTGTTGGACCTTCCCTCATCCTCCTCTTCAACCACCGCCTCACCGCGCCCCAGGAGGCCGATGCCCGCGCTTCCCTCGGGGTGCAGCGGATTGTCGAGCCGCCGCCGGAGATCCAAACAATCTGGTCCCAAGTGCCGTCCGATCCCGACAACCTTGCCGACTGGCTGACCCCGGTGGCAGACTGGCTTGCTGGTGTAGCCAAGCCAGGCGATTTCGTTCTGATCCAGGGGGAGTTCGGCGCCACTTTCAGGATGGTGAGCGAGGCCTTCCGGCTGGAGCTTACTCCGATCTATTCAACTACCGACCGCAAAGCCGTAGAACAACATCTGGAAGATGGCTCGGTTCAGATCACCCATACCTTCAGCCATGTCCGCTTCCGGCGGTATGAAGGATAAGAATGATCTCATTGCCTGTTTTGTGAACCAAGGCGAGCCCGTGGAGCCTCAGTCCAGCCTTCCACCTGGGTGCAGAACAGGGTCATACTCCAAACACCACGATTGACACATCTCGCAAACGGGATTAACTTACAATAAAGTAATCCTATTCAAAAAAGTAAGGAGGCACGCCAATGTCATTCACCGCAACAATAACATCCAAGGGCCAGATTACCATACCACGAGAAATCAGGAATTTCCTCGATTCCCGCACAGTTGAGATCGAAGTGGTCAACCGTGAAGTCAGGATCCGACCAATCAGAAATGTGGCAGGCGCCCTTGCTAAATATGCCGAGGGCAAACAAGTCGAACCACTGTCCGAAATCCGCGACAAGGTCTGGGAGGAGGTTGCCAGTGACCGAAAAAGTTAATTTCCTGCCCGACACAAATGTCGTGCTGCGCTATTTTCTCCGGGACGATCCGGAACAGTTTGCCCAGAGCGAAACATTTTTTGAAAAGGTCCGAAACGGCAGAGCACGAGTAATTTTTCTTGAAGGGGTACTTGTGGAATGTCTGTATGTGCTGACCAAGCACTACAAAGTAACTCGGAGCGAGGCTGCTCAGGCACTGGTTGGTCTTTTGCAGTACAAGGGGGTTACAAATCCTGACAGGACTGTACTGACCGATGGCCTCCAACGCTTTGGAGCAGGGAATCTCGATCCGGTGGATTGCTTCTTGTTGGCCAGAAGTCGAGGTGATGGCTTGCAGATTTTCTCCTTTGACAAAGAACTAAACAAGGCTGCCGCAAAAATCGAGCAACTTTGACAACG
This sequence comes from Deltaproteobacteria bacterium RIFOXYD12_FULL_56_24, assembly GCA_001799285.1. Taxonomy (GTDB): domain Bacteria; phylum Desulfobacterota; class Desulfobulbia; order Desulfobulbales; family Desulfurivibrionaceae; genus Thiovibrio. The sequence goes on along the minus strand of MGTD01000047.1, from coordinate 23,159 downwards.
ACACATTCATGAAGGAATCCTATGCCTGAAACTCATGTCTGCCTGATCTCCGGCCAGCCCATCCCCAATCTGCTGCCGCTGCTGATCGAGAAGCCGGAGCAAGTCATTTTCCTGGTTTCGCAGGAGATGCTCCCCCAGGCGGAGCGGTTGAGAAAAATTGCCCAGCCCAGAGGCATCAGGGTGAGCATGCAGACAATCGATGCCTACGACTTCGAGATGGTGACTGAGGTCTGCGATGGACTTGTCGCCGAACACCACGGCAACAACACCCTGACCCTCAATGTCACCGGCGGTACCAAGATCACCGCCTTGGCCGCCTATCAGGTCTTTTTCGCCAACCAACGGATCATCTATTGCGACACCGAACATCACCGCCTGCTGGAACTGGCCCCGAAACACCGGGAGCAACCCCTGACTGAAAATCTGCTCGGTATCCGCGACTATCTCACCGCCTATGGTATCCCCCCCAGCAACGAGGGCAAGCCGCCAAGCAGAGCGGAAATCCGCCGGCCCCATCTTACCGCCTTGGCCAAATTGCTCATCGAAAACGACAGTCTGCTGGCCAGGCTCAACAGCTCCCTCAACAAGGAAAAGCAAGGCTACGCCAACATCACCCTGAATGCTCTTGGCGAGGGCGCCGAAAACCTTGCCGGTCTGCTCGGCCAGTGCGGAGTTGCCACTTTGGTCAGCGGCAACTCCCTCAATATCGCCAATAAGGAAAACATGTTCTTCTGCGCCGGCGGCTGGCTGGAGGAATACACCTATGAAATGGTGCGACGGCTCGGAATCAAGGGGCTTGACCTGGAGATGAATGTCGAGGTGCGGTGGGATGGCAAGGGCAGGCAACAAACCGAAAACGAATTCGATGTCCTGTTCACCCACCGCAACCAGTTGCACCTTGTTTCCTGCAAAGCCTCGAACCCCGAACGGCAGACCGCCAGCGGCAGCAAGTTCACCGAGGCCTTGAACGAACTGGATTCCCTTAAAGATCGGGCCGGCGGTCTTTTCGGCAGAGGGATGCTGGTTTCCGCCCGCAACCTGCGGGATGAAGACCGGGAACGAGCGAAGAAGATGAAAATCGAGCTGGTGGATGGCAAGGAGGCTCTGCGGCTTGGTGAGCGGCTCAAAGCGTGGCTCGCCTGAAGTTTGCTCAGGATTCACCCGACCCTTTTCACGGTTCTACCCGTTGAATGGCCTTGAACCTGCTCAGGTGTTTTTTATCGTAGGAAAATATCTCGCTGACTTTATGACGCTCCATGACCGCAATAATGTAGCCATCGACGAAATCGATGTTCTCGGCCATATAATACTCAACCGCTTTTTCTACCAGGGCACCGTTAATGACCTCAAGCCCGGGAGTGGCAAGAATGGCCTTAATCATCGGCCCGATGGCAGAATTGTTCAATTTGTAAAAGGATTCGAGCACCCAGATCACCTCCGCGACGACCATTTCCGTAGTCAGCAGGTGAATCTTGCCGCCGGAGGCCTGCTCCAGGAGTCTTTCCACCCGGTCTGCCTTGACAGGATCATCGTTGGTAAGGTAGCGGATAAAGATATTTGCGTCGAGGAAGCTGACGCTCATATGCTTTCCTCGACATTTCGGCGTCCCACCGCTTCCTTGGCCGCTTGCCGCTCCTTGTCAGGGTCACCGCTACCGGCAACTGCCCCACGAAAATCCCGAAGGGTTTTCACCGGCAAGAGAATGATTCGCTCCTCTTCCGTGATAAAATCAACCCGGTCATTGGGATGAATCCCGTATTTGTTCCTGATGGAAACCGGGATCGTAACCTGGCCCTTAGTTGTTACTGTTGCAAGCATTTCCTTACCTCCACACAAAAGTATTACTTTTTAAATAACGTATTACGTCTACTATATGGTAAGAAAGATGAAAGATCAAGTTGGTAATCCAACCATTTCCCTCCTCTCCACCTTTCTTCTGTCTTTCATCCTCTCATAACTGCAACATTGCAATTCTTTCTCCTTTCCTCCCTTCGTGGTTTCCTGGGCGCAATAGAGGACGGTTCCTATCCGGGGCCGTCCATGCCTTAAACCACAAGCAAAGGAGAAAAAGAGATGAAGAAAAGATTGGCGATTGTCGCGGGTTGCAGTTTGTTTCTTGCCGCCGGTGCGGCCCAGGCTGCGCCCAACACCCCGTATTTTGGCGCCGGGCTTGGTCTGGTCAAAATGAATGACTCGACCTTGAGTGATGCCAGCGGTTCCATTGATGTCGGCTTTGACAACGGCCTTGGCTTGATCGCTTCTGCCGGTTACAGCTTTGATGCCGCCAGGGTCGAGCTGGAGTTTGGCTACCGGAAAAACGACCTCGACAGCTTCAGCGCCCTGGGCGTGAGTGTGCCCGGTTCCGGCGATTTGACCAGCAAAAGCCTCATGGCCAACGTCTATTACGATTTTACCCCCAAGGAACAATGGTCTCCCTTTGTCGGCGCTGGGTTCGGTATGGCCAGGGTTGACGTCGACAACGCTGCCATTGTCGGCATTCCCATAGGCGATGCCGACGACACTGTCTTCGCTTGGCAGTTGATGGCAGGCATTGGCTACCGGGTGAGCAACAACACAGTGCTTGATTTGTCCTACCGTTATTTCGCCACCGCTGATCCGGATTTTTCCGGGATCAAGGCGGAGTATGGCAGCCACAATCTTTTCGCGGGGCTCAGGTTTTCGTTCTGATATCTGATTGACATGCCCGGATGCTCAATGGCGACCGGGCATGTTTCCTGAAAAAAATCCAGGTTGGGGTAAGCCCATGCACATCTACATCCGTACCCAAGGTGCCAAGGTGGTCCGCGAAGGCCGCCACCTGCTGGTCAAGAAAGGCGAGGACACCTACCACACTCTCTTTGTCGAAAAACTCCGCCAGGTGGTGCTGTTCGGCAATATTGATCTTACCCCGGCTGCCAGGGCGGTTTTGCTCCGGCATGGGGTGGACACGGTTTTCTGCTCGCAGGATGGCCGCTACCAAGGCCGCTTCGCCACCCCGGAACCCAAAAACGTCATGCTCCGCAAGCGCCAGTTTACCCTGCTCGACGACCAGGCCTTCGGCATCGAGCTCTGCCGACAACTGGTAACCGGCAAGCTGATGAACATGGTCACCTTGCTCATGCGGATCAGCCGCACCAGAGACCGGAAAGAGCCTAAACTGGCAGCCCGCGAAATCCGCGCCCTTTACGACAAAATCTCCGAAGCAGGTTCCATTGAGTCCCTGCGCGGCTACGAGGGGCGGGGCAGCGCCATCTATTTCGGCGCCCTGCGCTGGGGACTGCAACAGGATTACGGCTTTGCCCGCCGGGTGCGCCGACCGCCGACCGATCCGGTGAACGCGGTGCTTTCGCTGCTTTACACCTTCCTCTTCAACCGGGTTTATGCCGCCATCCGCCAGGCGAATCTCGACCCGCACCCCGCCTTTTTGCATGTGCCGGATTATGGCCGCCACTCGCTGGTGATGGATCTGATGGAAGAGTTCCGGGTCATCATCGCCGACACCTTATGTCTTTCTCTGTTCAATCTCAAGATCCTTCAGCAGGATGACTTCCGCCTTGAATATCCTAAACCGGCTCAGACGGATGAGCCTCAGTCGGAATCCGCCCCGATAGTGGGGGTTGATCCCTATGGCAACATGGCCGATCTCGACAGCCGGGAGCAGTTTGACCTGCCCACTCAGCGCATGGGAGGCGAAACCGTGCACGATCTCGACCTGGAAGACACCGACGGTAAGCCAGCGGTCAAGCTCAATGGCGATGCCTTCCGCCGGGTGGTGGAAAATTTCGAGCGCAAGATGACCACCGAATTCCATTACCCGCCGGAGGAGAGAAGCATCACCTACGCCGATGCCCTTGTCGCCCAGGCGGGCATGTACCGCAAGGTGATCGAAGGCTCGCTCAAGGTTTACCAACCCATGCTGCTGAAGTAGAGCGCCATGAACACAGTGGTGGTGTACGACATCGTCAGCAACAAACGGCGGCAGAGATTTCACGGGTTTCTCAAGGAGCTGGGTATTCGCAGCCAACGCTCGGTATTCGAGTGCCGTCTGGACAGCCGGGAGATTCGGGAAATACGATTCTATTGCCGGGACAACCTCAATCTCAAGGAGGACGCAGTCCGCATCTACCGGATCTGCGCAACCTGCATGGACAAGGCCATCATCCAGGGCCAGGGCGTTTCCTTCAGCCGCCTGGATTGGGAGGTGCTCTGATGCGGGTTCTCGCGGTTTACGACATCGCCGATGCCCGCAGGCTCAACCGGGTGGCGAAGGTGCTCAAGGATTACGGGCACCGGGTGCAGAAATCAAAGTTTGAGCTTGACGTTACCGAACGGAGTTTTGCCGAACTACGGGCCAGGATTGCCGGGGAGATCGATTTTGAGGAAGACGGAGTTAAATACATCCCCCTGTGCGAACGCTGCCTGCACAAGATAGAGATTATCGGTCTTGGCCAATATATTGACCCGGATCATGAGTATGTGCTACTGTGATTGGGCAGTTTGTCCATGTTTCGCAGACCTTGTCGACGGTTTTGATGCTCTTTGACAACCGACTGAAATGTTTATATTTTTCACTAAGTCGTTGCCGAAGGTCTGCGAAAACCTGAAAACTATGTAATTTCAACAAGAAAAGGATGGTGATGAGCATGAAAATCAGGATTTGCCGATTTTTTATTACACATAACCGGAAGGTCTGCGGATTGACCGGTTTGAACGCTGATGCGACAAAGGCGAACGAAAACCGCGGACCGAATTGACCTGACCTCAGAAGGGATTACGACAGCGATCAAACTCTTTGATCGCTGCCAGCACAAAGGGGACCGAATTGACCTGACCTCAGAAGGGATTACGACACATGATAGGATTGCCGTTTGGCCCCGGTCCGGCTCCGACCGAATTGACCTGACCTCAGAAGGGATTACGACACGCTCTCGGGCGTGGTGTTGATGCTCTGGCAGCGATGACCGAATTGACCTGACCTCAGAAGGGATTACGACTATTTAGGCCCATCATTATAATAAGTTTCAAGGTGACCGAATTGACCTGACCTCAGAAGGGATTACGACGAAACCATTTTGGCACATTACAAGATCACCCAAAACGACCGAATTGACCTGACCTCAGAAGGGATTACGACTCCACGACACTAATCCCAATCCCATAATTTGTGAATACGACCGAATTGACCTGACCTCAGAAGGGATTACGACGTTTCAATGCTTCGTCATAATTATCACAGACGAAGACCGAATTGACCTGACCTCAGAAGGGATTACGACAGTGCCGCCCCAATCCTTATCACAAGTGGTAAGTTCAACGGACCGAATTGACCTGACCTCAGAAGGGATTACGACCGTATCGATAATCCGATAATTTCCATCGGTTACCGTGACCGAATTGACCTGACCTCAGAAGGGATTACGACTCGTCAATTTGCAGGTGCTTGTATTGTTTCAAGCGCAGACCGAATTGACCTGACCTCAGAAGGGATTACGACAATCACACGCCAACCGGTATGCAATAGCTGGCTCATGACCGAATTGACCTGACCTCAGAAGGGATTACGACCTCCTTGAAGTCCTCTTTTGTTGCTGGCCTGATTATAGACCGAATTGACCTGACCTCAGAAGGGATTACGACCTTATTTGATTTTTCATTTTGATTCTCCTTATATAAGACCGAATTGACCTGACCTCAGAAGGGATTACGACCAATTTGCAGGTGCTTGTATTGTTTCAAGCGCATTTCGACCGAATTGACCTGACCTCAGAAGGGATTACGACACCTGGAAATATTTCTTTTGTATACTCCGTAGCTGACCGAATTGACCTGACCTCAGAAGGGATTACGACCCTTTCCGCCCATCTCGCTGATAGACGGGTGAAAATTGTAAGACCGAATTGACCTGACCTCAGAAGGGATTACGACATCACACGCCAACCGGTATGCAATAGCTGGCTCATGACCGAATTGACCTGACCTCAGAAGGGATTACGACTCAAGTATCTGAGCCTCTAACAGGCGCGCCTGATTTGGACCGAATTGACCTGACCTCAGAAGGGATTACGACTTCGTCAGAGCCAGCCAAACGCTCTCCGGTTGCCCGGACCGAATTGACCTGACCTCAGAAGGGATTACGACAAGGTTGCTGGCAACCGAATACCGTGAATGAGCAAATTGACCGAATTGACCTGACCTCAGAAGGGATTACGACCTTTTGTGCCCGTTGGTACTCGGCGTACGCCGCCTTGTAGACCGAATTGACCTGACCTCAGAAGGGATTACGACTCAGCTTGCCAGGCCTTGTATTCAGCCCTGTACGTTTCAAGACCGAATTGACCTGACCTCAGAAGGGATTACGACGACTCCATCGGTGTGGCCAGCTCACTCTCTACCCTGGACCGAATTGACCTGACCTCAGAAGGGATTACGACGCCGCAATGGTTGCGGCGTTCTTTTCCGTGTACTCGACCGACCGAATTGACCTGACCTCAGAAGGGATTACGACGCAAGGGTGGCCGACTTGTACTTCTTTTGATCTTTCTGGTGACCGAATTGACCTGACCTCAGAAGGGATTACGACCTTCTTTTGATCTTTCTGGTATTGAGAGTAGGCAACCTTGGACCGAATTGACCTGACCTCAGAAGGGATTACGACTCCGCGCCGTGTCAAGCGCCTTGAGGTCCTCTTCGATAAGACCGAATTGACCTGACCTCAGAAGGGATTACGACCTTTCCGGCGCTTACTCATACGGTTGCGCAAGGCATCATGACCGAATTGACCTGACCTCAGAAGGGATTACGACAACTTGCGCACGACCAGTCCTTCAGGGTAGAGAGGACCGAATTGACCTGACCTCAGAAGGGATTACGACATTGCCATAACATGGGCGATATGTCGCCCATGGCATCCGACCGAATTGACCTGACCTCAGAAGGGATTACGACTTGCGCACGACCAGTCCTTCAGGGTAGAGAGAAGCATGACCGAATTGACCTGACCTCAGAAGGGATTACGACTTACTCATACGGTTGCGCAAGGCATCATCAGCATGGGCAAGACCGAATTGACCTGACCTCAGAAGGGATTACGACTCCGCTTCGCTTGCCAGCCTAGCGGCAAGCCCCTTGACCGAATTGACCTGACCTCAGAAGGGATTACGACATGCGTCTCGCAAGCTGGATGTCCAGCTTGTGACCATGGACCGAATTGACCTGACCTCAGAAGGGATTACGACCTGCCAAGTTTTTCTTTAGGCGACCATTCACGGTGACCGAATTGACCTGACCTCAGAAGGGATTACGACGCTGGACGCGGATCCGCTTGATCTCCTCCTGCAGCTGACCGAATTGACCTGACCTCAGAAGGGATTACGACGGTATAACACCGGAGGTAATTTGTTTTCCCGTGCCAGTCAGACCGAATTGACCTGACCTCAGAAGGGATTACGACAGGCATGGGCGCAGCCTTTGTACAGGTTTGCCGCCGACCGAATTGACCTGACCTCAGAAGGGATTACGACAGCCCCAACCCATCGCCAACATCGCCACTCCAATCGCAGACCGAATTGACCTGACCTCAGAAGGGATTACGACCCTCATCCCCGACGGTGATGGTGGTGTTTTCCGTGCGACCGAATTGACCTGACCTCAGAAGGGATTACGACGGTATCGTATGCGTCGCTATAGGAGTTGTTGTACTGACCGAATTGACCTGACCTCAGAAGGGATTACGACAATGATGGTCATGGCACTCTCCTTGTTGTTGGCACGAGACCGAATTGACCTGACCTCAGAAGGGATTACGACCGGATAAAACCGACTGTTTGTGGGCAGCGTTATTGACCGAATTGACCTGACCTCAGAAGGGATTACGACCTTTTCCACGGGGCTCGTAAATGATGGTCATGGCACTCTCGACCGAATTGACCTGACCTCAGAAGGGATTACGACATCCGGTGTTGCTGGCCATCCACACCACGAACCCGGCACGACCGAATTGACCTGACCTCAGAAGGGATTACGACAAGGTGCGCCTGGGGTGCATTGATGGTGCCGCCGTAGACCGAATTGACCTGACCTCAGAAGGGATTACGACGTTGTTGGCACGAGGCGTTATTGCCTCTTTTTTATGGACCGAATTGACCTGACCTCAGAAGGGATTACGACACGAGGATCACCGGCTATTTTTTCCGCCTCTCTGCGGACCGAATTGACCTGACCTCAGAAGGGATTACGACTTGAAGCAAATATGGATGCATCTGCCGCCCACAAGAAATAGACCGAATTGACCTGACCTCAGAAGGGATTACGACCAGCTTGGCCTGCAGGGCAATTGATTTGTCATGGAAATGACCGAATTGACCTGACCTCAGAAGGGATTACGACACGATATTTTTAGCGTTCATAATTCCACCTAAATAGACCGAATTGACCTGACCTCAGAAGGGATTACGACTGCGCCACCATGCCTTATTGCCGGTGGCCATTATAGGGACCGAATTGACCTGACCTCAGAAGGGATTACGACAGGGTACTTGCCTTGTATGCCTTTTGCGCCCGTTGACCGAATTGACCTGACCTCAGAAGGGATTACGACGGTGGCCGTTATAGGTGATTGCCATAACATTGCCGACCGAATTGACCTGACCTCAGAAGGGATTACGACGCCGTGGGTTTCACAGTCTATGCTTAGTTTGCTTCGGACCGAATTGACCTGACCTCAGAAGGGATTACGACAGATGCGGTCATCTCGGGTTTTACTGGGGCATTTTCGACCGAATTGACCTGACCTCAGAAGGGATTACGACTCCGCCTTATACTTCTTTTGCGCCCGTTGATATTGACCGAATTGACCTGACCTCAGAAGGGATTACGACCGGTCATCTCAGGTTTTACGGGAGCATTTTCTACGAGACCGAATTGACCTGACCTCAGAAGGGATTACGACCAATGGCATCCACGATATTCGATTATCAAAGATAACAGCGACCGAATTGACCTGACCTCAGAAGGGATTACGACGCAACGGCTTTTTCAGTCAATTCGTTGCCAATATCGACCGAATTGACCTGACCTCAGAAGGGATTACGACTCAAGATTACCTCGACTGTTGAGTCCGGGGAAAGCACCCTGACCGAATTGACCTGACCTCAGAAGGGATTACGACCAAAGCAGGTCGATCGAACCGTGAGCTGGCGCAGTTAGACCGAATTGACCTGACCTCAGAAGGGATTACGACTTGCCGCCATTTTTCGACCGTGCGAACACCCACGGACCGAATTGACCTGACCTCAGAAGGGATTACGACACCACAGTTCGTTCCCCTGCCCGTCGTCTCCGAGACATGACCGAATTGACCTGACCTCAGAAGGGATTACGACCCAAATACGATCCATGTCAACCTGAGTTTTGGCGTTTTTGACCGAATTGACCTGACCTCAGAAGGGATTACGACTCCCCGCAACGCCTTGCCAATACTCTCGGCCTCCAGCAGGACCGAATTGACCTGACCTCAGAAGGGATTACGACCTCGACAACACCCCAGACAGCGGCTGATCGTGGCCGTCGACCGAATTGACCTGACCTCAGAAGGGATTACGACAACTGGTCACTCCGCCATTAGACCCACTGTTACCCGCAGACCGAATTGACCTGACCTCAGAAGGGATTACGACGACGCCGGACAGCACCGTTTTCCAAACTCTCGTCAATGGACCGAATTGACCTGACCTCAGAAGGGATTACGACTTCCAAACTCTCGTCAATGCCCGGCGCGGCTGACGCTGACCGAATTGACCTGACCTCAGAAGGGATTACGACCCGCCGCCACCGCGCGCTTAACCGCCAGGTGGGTGAGGTAGACCGAATTGACCTGACCTCAGAAGGGATTACGACGATATCGTTGATCCGCTAAGGTTGCCCCCGTCACAAATGACCGAATTGACCTGACCTCAGAAGGGATTACGACTCCCTTCCGGAGGATGATAGTTATTATTCCGCACCCGGTCGACCGAATTGACCTGACCTCAGAAGGGATTACGACTTTCTCTTCTTTCTTCTTCCCTCTGCCATTTCCGTCGACCGAATTGACCTGACCTCAGAAGGGATTACGACAATTGTATTTGCGGTTCATTATCGCAATGATTTCTTTTCGACCGAATTGACCTGACCTCAGAAGGGATTACGACCTCCGGCGCATACCTGCGGAGGAATTTACCCGGGCGGACCGAATTGACCTGACCTCAGAAGGGATTACGACTCCCTTAGATCGTCGAGATATCACAAATGCTGGTCAGTAGACCGAATTGACCTGACCTCAGAAGGGATTACGACAGCAATCAACAAAATGCCTATACGGTTATCGTTCTGGCGACCGAATTGACCTGACCTCAGAAGGGATTACGACTTACCCGTGGTGCTATTTTGAGAGTAGATAGAACACGACCGAATTGACCTGACCTCAGAAGGGATTACGACGCCGAGCCGCCCGACCACTGGACTGTAGCCGAAACCGAGGCGACCGAATTGACCTGACCTCAGAAGGGATTACGACTTTGTCAACACTCTTTGCTCCACCCATGCAAAACAGACCGAATTGACCTGACCTCAGAAGGGATTACGACATCCGGTACTTTTTACCGTCTTTCCCGATTTTCTGATGACCGAATTGACCTGACCTCAGAAGGGATTACGACTGATACCGTCCGGGACCGTTTCAAGAATCAGATTTAAAGACCGAATTGACCTGACCTCAGAAGGGATTACGACCAAACTTTTGATTCATTGCAAGAGCGCGTTCTTGCATGACCGAATTGACCTGACCTCAGAAGGGATTACGACGATGATTCCTTATACAAATGATTTTCTATTTATACAGACCGAATTGACCTGACCTCAGAAGGGATTACGACCCCGTTGCGGAGTCGAACGGCGACTTCCTCCATTGCGGACCGAATTGACCTGACCTCAGAAGGGATTACGACGTACCATCTTCATCGATGATTACACGTACAGCCAGGGACCGAATTGACCTGACCTCAGAAGGGATTACGACGCGAGGCAGTCTTGGGTAATGATGCGGGGGGCGGAAAGGACCGAATTGACCTGACCTCAGAAGGGATTACGACGCCTTAGCATTTATCCATTTAGCAATCGATAATTCGACCGAATTGACCTGACCTCAGAAGGGATTACGACCATCTCTGTAACCTAGAGCTTTATCCCACAATGTAGCGTGACCGAATTGACCTGACCTCAGAAGGGATTACGACGTTGATTCCTTTCTCTCCATCGGTGCCAGCAAAGACATTCTGACCGAATTGACCTGACCTCAGAAGGGATTACGACGCATTTTGGGAGTTATTTATTGTAAATCTTGGCTAACTTGACCGAATTGACCTGACCTCAGAAGGGATTACGACACTGAGATGATCAGCATATCGACGGTCTCAATAGGAGACCGAATTGACCTGACCTCAGAAGGGATTACGACAGCCAGGTCAGCGGATTATTTCATAGCGTACCATATGAGACCGAATTGACCTGACCTCAGAAGGGATTACGACGCCACCGTTTTCTTCATATCTGATTCGTTTCAATAATGACCGAATTGACCTGACCTCAGAAGGGATTACGACACACAGATAACAATCCTTGATTGGATCATAGGCAATTGACCGAATTGACCTGACCTCAGAAGGGATTACGACTGTATCCCGGCCTAATCATATTACCCTAGGGTATGGCGACCGAATTGACCTGACCTCAGAAGGGATTACGACTCCCGGCGGTGAAATAGACCGTTCCTTTTTCTTGTGGACCGAATTGACCTGACCTCAGAAGGGATTACGACGAGTCGATTGGCTCTTTTGCATTGGCAATAGCAATAAAGAGACCGAATTGACCTGACCTCAGAAGGGATTACGACGCTTCTCAATCAGTTGTTTTACCTGTTGTTTCAACGACCGAATTGACCTGACCTCAGAAGGGATTACGACGTGCCGCCGCTGGCCTCGATTATTTCTTGAAATTTGGCCGACCGAATTGACCTGACCTCAGAAGGGATTACGACGGGAGGATATAGCCGCCCTTGAGGCTCTGGGGTTCACTTTGACCGAATTGACCTGACCTCAGAAGGGATTACGACTGTAGTTCTTTTCCATTTCCGTTCTCCGTGGTTAGACCGAATTGACCTGACCTCAGAAGGGATTACGACAGCGTTATTGAAGTCACTGATATGGTGCGGGTAATAATTGACCGAATTGACCTGACCTCAGAAGGGATTACGACCGCTTGCTGTTCCCGCATTTCCTCAACATTGCTGTAGGACCGAATTGACCTGACCTCAGAAGGGATTACGACGGTGTAGCTTCGGTTGCCAGTGCGATGGCAATCTGTTTATCAGACCGAATTGACCTGACCTCAGAAGGGATTACGACTTCAAAGCCGATGATCACACATTCGTCATCATCGAAGGGGACCGAATTGACCTGACCTCAGAAGGGATTACGACGTCACCCTTGCCGGACGTTTTTAAAACGATCGGCAAGGCGACCGAATTGACCTGACCTCAGAAGGGATTACGACCTCCACAGCAGTCCCCCGGACCAGAGAACTTACCGCACGGACCGAATTGACCTGACCTCAGAAGGGATTACGACCCCCTTCACTCTCCGCGATTCGGGAGAGTGCCGCCAGACCGAATTGACCTGACCTCAGAAGGGATTACGACAACATCATACACCGGGGTAACAGCCGCACCGCAGCAGACCGAATTGACCTGACCTCAGAAGGGATTACGACGGCCTATCTCCTGGAGATAGGCCACAAGGCCGGGGTGACCGAATTGACCTGACCTCAGAAGGGATTACGACAAGCCATTTCTGGCCTATGCCCTTCCTGCGGACCATTGACCGAATTGACCTGACCTCAGAAGGGATTACGACGGCGAACAAATAGTCAGGGTATATCTGGGCCAACGACCGAATTGACCTGACCTCAGAAGGGATTACGACCGCCATACCGGTACGCCAGACACTCTTGGCGTACCAGCGACCGAATTGACCTGACCTCAGAAGGGATTACGACCTAATCGGACCACCCTCCATTTCCGTGAACCCGGCGTCGACCGAATTGACCTGACCTCAGAAGGGATTACGACCCACGGAGTGCCGCTGGCAATGCCAACGGCACCTCAGTGACCGAATTGACCTGACCTCAGAAGGGATTACGACACGGGCGTCCTCCGGCTTTGCAGGTTCGCCCCACGACCGAATTGACCTGACCTCAGAAGGGATTACGACACCGCAGCAGCTCCCCGGGCCCGAGAACTTCCCGCAGACCGAATTGACCTGACCTCAGAAGGGATTACGACCGTCCGGGCTTCCCGGATGTCCGCGTCTCCGACAAGACCGAATTGACCTGACCTCAGAAGGGATTACGACAGCACTGCCATGCTTCTTCTTCAGACTTCTTCGGCTTGACCGAATTGACCTGACCTCAGAAGGGATTACGACGCGACCTTATCAACGGAGCGAAACAGCCACAACGACCGAATTGACCTGACCTCAGAAGGGATTACGACGAAACTGCTGGGGTTTGATGATCTCTCCGTATTGTGACCGAATTGACCTGACCTCAGAAGGGATTACGACCGCAACACAGTTGCCCTGCATTGCTCGGGCGATATGCCCGACCGAATTGACCTGACCTCAGAAGGGATTACGACTGCTGGCCGGTCATCTTGCCGAGCAGCCGCTTGACCTCCTGACCGAATTGACCTGACCTCAGAAGGGATTACGACATTTTTCGTCATGGTCATTCCCTCCTTACAGGGTTTGGACCGAATTGACCTGACCTCAGAAGGGATTACGACAAGGTGGCGGATGGGGCGAAACAGTACACGCAGGCATGGGGACCGAATTGACCTGACCTCAGAAGGGATTACGACGTCGGTGACAGTTTTCTTTTTCTCGGTAATTGCTGGTGACCGAATTGACCTGACCTCAGAAGGGATTACGACCTCCAGCGCCTCATGCAGATCCCTGGCGTTCACGGTGACCGAATTGACCTGACCTCAGAAGGGATTACGACTTTTGTGGCCGCAATTCTCTCGCCTGATTCCGACCCGGACCGAATTGACCTGACCTCAGAAGGGATTACGACGAAACTCTTCTGGGCTATTCCCTAACCGGGCACGGCGACCGAATTGACCTGACCTCAGAAGGGATTACGACGTATTTCGAGACTGGCAAGCCGGTGGGCACCAGGAGGGTGACCGAATTGACCTGACCTCAGAAGGGATTACGACTCTTGTTTGGCGGCCTCCAAACAAATTTCTTCAGTGACCGGACTGACCTGACTCCAGAAGGGATTACGACTCGCAGAAATCCGCCAATTCATCCGCCCAGAAAATCTCCGACCGAATTGACCTGACCTCAGAAGGGATTACGACTGTACTGATCAACAAACCGAAGCCAGTTAACTATTTGAAAGGATGCAAAATCAAATCTCGGAGGATTAAAGAATGCCACTCCCATTGATTCCGGTAATTGCTGCCATCGCAGCCGGAGGAACCCTGGTGCCTCATGCTGCTGGAGGTATGATCGTTACAAGTGCCGCTGGGTATATTGCCGGGACATATCTCAGCACGGTGGCCATTAGTGGCTTGATAGCAACCGCATCAACGGTGCTTGGAGCGGGCGCGTTGTGCCTGTCTGGAGCCGCAGCAAGTATTATAGGTAGCGCCGGAATATTCGGAACCACGATAGGTGCATCAGGAATTACAGGGGTGTTAATGTCGGCAGGCATCATTTCTTCCACGCCCGTATGGATTCCAATCGCAGTAGGTGGCGCCGCCCTTGGTTGCAGCTATGGAGGCTACCGCTTGCTTATGCTTAGAAGAAAAATAAATACCACCCCTGCTGGAGAAGAAGCACGCTTTACTGAAACTGAGGCGAGAATTATCGAGAAAATAATCAAGCGCCTTGCGAAGAAAAAAATACCTGTGCAACATTGCAATTGATGTTCTGATTTTTCCCGCTGGGTATATGGCAAGTCAATTTGTTTGCTTGTGCAGAGAGTCAGGGGGCGGACACCTAAGGGGATAGACTGGGAAGGGGAACAAAATGATTAGCCGACGAGCACAGAGAACTATATCGAACTGCATCCTTTTTATCGTGATCTTTTCTCTGATAATGAAATGCGTTGCTTTTGTCGCGGTCATCGCGGCCTTTGTGCTGACCTTCCACGCTATGAAAGCCTTCCGTTGATAAAGGCAGGAGCAATCGGCAGGCAAGACGCAGAACCACTTTATCAACCAGCCATTTACAAAAGAAGGAGACGGAGATGAACATGTCAAAAGCGCTTGTGTCAATTGATCATCAGCGGAAATCAGGCAAGAAGGGAAGCATCAAAAATGTTGCCCTTGGCGCATCGGTGGTTGGCGGAAGCACGGCGGCGATTGCCGGCACCATTGCGGCGGGAACTTCATCAACTGCGGCCATCAGCGCAGCCGGCGCGGCAATAGGCGGATTGACCGGCGGCGTGGTTGGGTCGGGTTTTGGTCTGGTTACCGGAGGTTTCGGCATGGCAGCTACCGTGCCATTTGCCACTGCGGGTGCGGCTATTGGCGGGTGGGCTGGACCAGCGCTTGCTCTTTTTGGGATAGGCACTGCGCCTGCGTGGGCAATTCCGGTTGCCGTTGGCGGCGCTGTGGTCGCTGCCGGTGGCGCGGTAGTGGCAGCCTATCGGTACGGGAAAACGCATAATTGCTGATCCGTATTTGATGCACGATACAGCTATGGGGAGGAGCGATCTCAACTTATAGGGGTAGAACCAACACTCATGTCACCAACCGCCATTTCGATTACGGAAGATCTACCTTATATGGCCGCACTTAACCCTGCCCGAAAAGGTTCGGCTTCGGACATGCATGTTCCATGTGTACGAAAGTAGGGTAAATTAGTTTCGGATGAAAGCCCTATTACGTACATAATTTTCGGGCGGGATTGGACTTATGTCACGTATTTTTGCCTACTGGGATTACGACCTGTGCAGCTGCCGCTCGCTCTTGTGTGCGGCCCAAAGACCGAATTGACCTGACCTCAGAAGGGATTACGACATCGTGGCCCATGTGCCGTTAGGGCAATTTTTGCGGAAGACCGAATTGCGTTTTCGGCGAGGAAGAGAAGTCTGGGGAATACCAAAGGGCTGCCGCCGAGATCCGCGATGCGGCGAGCAAACATCTGTGGCAAGAAGAGCTAGGCCGCTTCTGTCGCATGCTCTCCCGCGAGGCGGACGGCAGTCTGCTGGTGGACGCGACTTGCGACAGCAGCCTCTGGGGCTTGTTCGCCTTCGGTCTCTATGCCCCGGAGGATCCGCGCGTCGAGGCGACCATGGCGGCGCTGCGGCAAAAATTATGGCTCAACACCGAGGTGGGCGGCATGGCCCGCTACGAAGGGGATGGCTACCATCGGGAGAACCGCGGTTATTCGGGCAACCCCTGGTTTCTCTGTACCCTGTGGCTGGCTGATTACCTGGCCAGCCGGGCAAAAAACGACGAGGAGATGGCCGAGCCCCTGGCTCTGCTGGAATGGGTGGCGGATCATGCCCTGCCCTCAGGGGTGCTGGCCTAGCAGGTGCACCCGGAAACCGGCGAGCCGCTTTCGGTCTCCCCCCTCACCTGGAGCCATGCCACCTTCATCGCCAGCACCCAGCGCATCCTGCGGCGGCTGGCGGCCATGCACCCCTGCCCGACCTGCGGTCATGCCTCCTCGGGGCGCATGCATGAAGAGGACTGGCTTGCCTCCCTCTATGGCAAGGCCTGCGCCACCATCCGCGGCAGCAGCCGGGTCCGCTAGCCTGCGGCGCTCCATTTTGCAACTCTTGCGTCATCCCTCTTGGAGTAGCCCATTTTTATGTGTTATGCTGGAGGCTGGGCAGAAAGGCAGTAAAAACGGAGCCGCCACGGACCATGCGAATCAGTTGTGTAATCCCCACGAAAGACCGGCCGGAGATGACTTGCCGGGCCATTGCCAGCGTGGTCGCGCAGGATACTCCGGTAAGTGAGATCATCGTCGTGGATGATGGCTCGACGGACCACTCCGCTGCCCTCGTGGCCGCGCGTTTTCCCGAGGTGCGGCTCCTGCATCGCTCCGGCCTTGGCCCAGGATTGGCGAGAAATGCCGGGGTTGCTGCGGCTCGCGGCGAGGTGGTCATGTTTCTTGATTCCGACGATCTCTGGCTGGAGGGCCATGTTGCAAGCCTGATGCGGACTCTGGCCCGGGGCTATTCGGTGGCCTATGGGGTAACGAAGAATTGCGATCGGGTCGGGGGAGGGGAGTTTTTTATCCCGGAGCCGGACATGGCCCTGGAAGGGCAATGCCTCGCCGGGCTGGCCTGCTGGTGTTTTCTGCTTCCCTCGGCCATGGCCGTTACGAGAGAGGCCTTTGCTACCGTGGGTGGTTTCGGCACGGGGGAGCTGGGCGAGGACTGGTCTTTTTTTATCCGCCTTGCCCAATGGTTTCCCTTCGGCTTTTGCGGAAAAGAGCCCATCACCCTTCGCCAGCTCCACTCCGGCAGCCTGTGCAACGGCGCCTTTGCCGAGCGGCTGGAGACCCTGCTGACCTCGGTCTCCCTTGCTCTGGCGGAGGCCGGGGCTGCGTGCGAGGAAACCCGCCGTTTTCAGGCGCTGGCCGACTGGACCAGGCGGCAAGGGGATTGGCAGACCATCCAACAGTGGTATATTGCCTTGAAACAGGAGGGGCTGTAACTTAATCACAGGGTAGGCGACCAAGTGCAGCGCCGTATCCCAACTGTAAGCGATTACAGAGTGCGGCAGATGCGCGACAGAGGCCTGAGAGTTATACATATGCTATGCGAACAGGCCGATAACAAAGCAGATGTCGTGCCCTGTGATCGCTTACGAGGAGCTTATTTGAAACCAGCCATATCCCGCGAGGATCATGCCAGGGTGCTGGCGGAAGGGATTGACATTCCCCGGCAGCCCCCCGCCTTTGCCCTGCCTCTGCCGGAGGTCGGCATCTGCGGGAAAACCGTCTGGGTCCGGCTGCCCGAGGGTTTGATTCCTTTTGCGGCCAGGCTGGAGGTCAATCTTGCCGCAGAGGTCCGGGGCATCCATATGTCCCGGATGGAAGAGGTGATCGCCGAGCTGTATGATCATGATTTTGCCGATCTGCGTGCGTACGGGCTGCAACTTGGTCGAGAGATGATGGCGCGGCAGGGTGCGAGCTGCGGCAGGGTGCGGCTTAGCGGACAGCTGCCGCTTATCAGCACGGCCATGGTCAGCGGCAGGCGGTCGGTTGATTCCCTTGACCTCAGTCTTGATCTGAAGCTGACCGGGCAGGGGGAGAAGCTGGAAAGCACGGCCATGCTCGGGGTCGGCGTGGCCCATATCACCGCTTGTCCCTGCACCCAGGCCTACAACCAGGCTCTGTTTCGCAAGGTGGCTGAGGACTGCCCTCTGCCCACCCATTCGCAGCGCTCGAAGACCACCCTCTCCTTGCAGTCGGCAGGGCTTTCTCCTAGTATTGGCGAGTTGTTGGCCTGTCTGGAAGAGGTCCTGCACGTGACCCAGGATCTGCTGAAAAGGGGCGATGAAGCGCAACTGGTCTACACCTCGCACACTCTGCCGCAGTTTGCCGAGGACGCAGTGCGGGAGGTGGCCCGGCGGGCAGGGGAGAAATTCGGCGGGATTTTGCCGCCGGCAACCCTGGTGGTGATCGAGTCATTAAGCCTGGAGAGCATTCATATCCACGATGTCTGCTGCCGGCTGGAAACCACCCTGGCGGAAATCGTCGGGCATTTGTAAGGGGCCTCATGGCAACACTCTTAACCCAGGATTGGCTGCAAACCTACCCCGCGGAGCTGCGCCTGGCTCTGGGCCAGGTTGCGCATCGCAGCGGCCGACCTTTGTATGTGGCGGGCGGCCCGGTGCGGGACTGGTTGCTGGGGGTGGCGGCCAGGGATCTTGATTTTACCGTGCCGATCGGAGCCGTGGCTTGCGCCCGCGAGGTCGGCACCCTGTTGGGCGGCACCTTTGTCCTCCTCGATGAGGGGGAAGACGTGGCCAGGGTTGTCTGGCAGGGTTTGACCCTTGATTTTTCCGGTTTCAGAAATCATACCACTACCATCGAAGACGACCTTGGCCAGCGGGATTTCACCATCAATGCCATGGCCGTTTCCCTTGCCCCTGAAACCGGCACCCTTGCCTCGCGCACGGTTATCGATCCCCTTGGCGGCGCGGCCGACCTTGCCGACAAACGTATCCGGGTTCCGGTCGTGGCCAATCTGCTGGCCGACCCCTTAAGGCTGCTGCGGGCCTATCGCTTTGCGGCTATCCTGGGTTTTAGCATCGAACCAGAGACCGAAGCGGCCATTGCTGTTCATGCTAATCTGCTGGCTGATCCGGCCATGGAGCGGGTGGCCTATGAACTCGGCTTGATCATCGGTTCTGACCGGGCCTGGCAGACGATCAGCCGCATGGCGAAAAACGGTCTCCTCTGGGTGGTTTTCCCGGAGCTTGCTGCCGGTTGCGGGCTGGCGCAGCCTGCCAGCCATCACCTTGATGTGTTTGAGCACAGCCTGGAGGCCTTGCGTTGTCTGGAGAAGATCCTGTTGGAGACGGAGGCGTATTTCCCGGGGCAGGGCGACCTGTTTTGCGAGGCGGGCCAAGGGAAAAATGGGGTTTTGTTGAAATGGGCCGCCTTGTTCCATGATCTGGGCAAACCGGAGACGCATCGGCTGATTGAAGAAAAGATAACCTTTTATAACCACGACCAGGCCGGAGCCGTGATTTTTGAAACCATCGCCGAAAGGCTGCACTGGCCAAAGGATAACCGCAATCGGGTGGCTCGGCTCATTGCCCTGCATATGTGGCCCTTTCATCTCAGCAACGCCCGGTTGCGCACCGGGATAAGCCGCAAGGCCTGTCTGCGTCTGGTCAAGGCGGTTGGCGATGATCTGGCCGGGCTTTTTCTGCTGGCCATGGCGGACAGCCTTGCCGGTCAGGGGGTGGGAAAGCCGGCAGAGATGGAGGTAAGCCTGGCTGCGCTTTTTCGTGAGGTGCAAGGGGTGTATGCGGAGTATATCCAGCCGGTATTGTCAAGCCCGCCGCTGGTTACGGGACATGACCTTATCGGTCTTTTTGGCCTTGTCCCCGGCCCGCTCTTCAAGGAGATTCTCGACGGTCTGGAGACGGCGCAAGTGGAGGGGCTGGTAAAGGACCGGGAACAGGCCCTGACCTGGGTTAAGATGATTATTTCTGGCCTAACCTCAGAATCCGGGGTATCAGTAGAATGATTTTGCCTGTTTCTTTAGCCTTGTTGTCCTTTGCACGGGGCGGAATTTGTAACAGGGATGTGCGTTTTTTAACCAGACCAATCTCTCATGGAGGCAGAACGCGTAACCATGAACGACAAGAACCCGCAAGGGCCATACTGTGCCATCTTTAAATCGCTCACCAAAAAGGATTTTCTGAATACGATCGATCATCACATCCTGAGTTTTCTCGGCCGTGATCCCCAGCGGGCCGGGAGCAGGGATGCTTACAAGGCTCTAGCCTACACCATCCGTGATTTTCTGGTCGAGCGCTGGATTTCCACGCAAAAGGGTTATTACGCAAAGGGTAAGAAACGGGTCTACTATCTGTCTTTGGAGTTTCTCATCGGACGGTCATTGGGCAACAGCCTTATCAATCTCGGCTTTTATGATGAGATGGCCGGGGTTATGCAGGAGATGGGCTACGACCTTGAAGAGCTCAGGGAGGAAGAGGAAGACGCCGCTCTAGGCAACGGTGGCCTTGGCCGCCTGGCCGCCTGTTTTATGGATTCCCTGGCAACCTTGGGCATCCCGGCATACGGGTATGGCATCCGCTATGAATACGGCCTTTTTTATCAGCACCTCGTTAACGGCTTCCAGGTGGAATATCCGGACAACTGGCTGCGTTACGGCACCCCCTGGGAGTATGAACGGCCCCAGAATCTCTATCCGGTGAGGTATTACGGGCGGGTGCAGCGGTACAAAAACAACCGGGGCGAGTTTGTTACCGAGTGGGTCGATACGGAAGAGATCATGGCTATGGCCTGTGATGTTCTGGTGCCCGGCTTTAATAATGACAATGTTATCAATATGCGCCTCTGGACAGCCAAGGCGTCCCGTGATCTTGATCTTGGCTCGTTTAACCGGGGCGATTACATCTCGGCCGTGCAGGAGAAGGTGCAGTCGGAAACAATTTCCAAGGTTCTCTATCCCTCGGACGATATCCGGCAGGGCCAGGAACTGCGTCTCAAGCAGCAGTATTTTTTTGTGGCCGCCACTTTTCAGGACATCCTTAGGCGGCACAAGAAAAAACACAATGATTTCGATTCATTCGCCGATGAGATTGCAGTCCAGCTCAACGATACCCATCCCTCCATCGCCATCCCGGAGTTCATGCGCCTCCTGATGGATGAGGAAGCGGTTTCCTGGGATAAGGCCTGGCAGATCTGCGTGGGCACCTTTGGCTACACCAATCATACCTTGATGCCGGAGGCGCTGGAAAGCTGGTCCGTGGAGATGCTGGGCAAGGTGCTGCCGAGGCATCTTGAGATCATCTACGAGATCAACCGCCGCTTTCTTGAAGAGGTTGCGGCACGCTATCCGGGCCGCAACGATCTGCTGCGCTCCATGTCCATCATTGAGGAAGGGGCGGTGCAAAGGGTGCGCATGGCTTATCTGGCCATCGTTGGCAGCCATTCGGTAAACGGGGTGGCCGAGCTTCATACTCATCTGCTGAAAACCAGGCTTTTCAAGGATTTTCACGAGTTTTACCCCGGCCGCTTCAATTGCAAAACCAACGGCATTACCCAGCGGCGCTGGCTGCTCAAATGCAACCCCGGCCTGGCTGCGCTGATCACCAACACCATCGGTGGGGAATGGGTCACTAATCTCGACTATCTGCGCAACCTTGAATCTTATGCCGACCAGCCGGGGTTCCAGCAGGAATGGGCCAAGGTGAAAACGGAGAACAAAAGGCGTCTGGCCGCCTTCATCAAGCAGGAGTGCGGGGTGGTGGTTAACCCGGACACCATGTTTGATGTTCAGGTGAAGCGGATTCACGAGTACAAGCGGCAGTTGCTTAACGTTCTGCATGTCATCACCCTGTATCACCGGATCGCCAACGGGGAGGACACCGCTTCTCCGCCCAGGACCATTATTTTCGGGGGCAAGGCCGCCCCCTCTTATTTCAAGGCAAAGCTGATTATCAAGCTGATTACTTCGGTGGCCGAGGTGGTTAACCAGGATTCGCGAGTGGGAGACCGGCTCAAGGTGGCGTTTATTCCCAACTACGGGGTGTCGGTAGCGGAAAAGATTTTTCCGGCCTCCGATCTTTCCGAGCAGATCTCCACAGCGGGCACCGAGGCTTCCGGCACCGGCAATATGAAATTTTCCCTAAATGGAGCTCTTACCATCGGCACGCTTGACGGCGCCAATATCGAGATCCGCGAGGAGGTCGGGCCTGAGAATATGTTCATCTTCGGCATGACCACGGAAGAGGTAGAGGCAGCCAAGCGGAATCCGCAGCGCAACGCCTTTGACGTGTATCGCGACAACCAGGAGGTGAAACGTACCCTGGACAGCATCCGTAACGGCTATTTCAGCAGGGGTGACACCAACTTGTTTGCCTCCATTGTCGAGGGGCTGCTCAACCTGAACGACCCCTATCTGCTCCTGCTTGATCTGGAGGATTATCTCCGCTGCCAGAAAGAAGTGGGTGAACTGTATCTTGACCAGCCGAACTGGATCCGCAAGTCCATTCTCAATGTGGCCCGGATGGGCAAATTTTCCAGCGACCGGACCATCCGGGAATATGCCCGGGATATCTGGGGAATCCCCGTAGACTGACGTAACTGTCCAGCAGCACCGCATCTGCGTTGTCATCGGCCTGCTCGTGTGCACCAGCACACTTCGCAGGCCTCTTCCTAGCAGCTACGGCACTGCTGAACAGTTACGGTTTTTTTGTTTTCGTGTCCTTTCGTGGGCTTATCGGCACTGCTGCCGATGATTGACACGTGGCTAAATAGTCGGCCATGAAAAACGCATAACGGTTTGATTTTTATTGATAAAATTGACAATTTATATCACTATGAATTGCAGGTTAT
>MGTD01000046.1 GCA_001799285.1 Deltaproteobacteria bacterium RIFOXYD12_FULL_56_24 | reverse complement strand
GATCCTGCGCATCGCGGCAAGCAACCGCCCGTGGGACTGGCAACCCCTGCATTTCATGGGATTCAATTCCTACTACTTCCTGAACCAGCCGGGTGCGGCCGGCAAACTTTTTCTCGAAGCAGCCAAGACCCCCCATGCCCCGCCCTTTCTCCCCATCCTCGGTGCCCGCCTCGCCCAGAGGGGAGGGGAAACCAAAACCGCCATCGTCATCATGAAGTCCATGCTGGCCGAGAAAAACCCGGAGGAACCCGGCTATGCCGATATGCTTGATCGCCTCAAGGCCTTGGAGGGTGTGCTGCTGATCGAACAAGCTTCGACCAGTTACGAAAAAACGCTTGGCCGCAAGCCTTCGAGCCTGACAGAGCTCACCGCATCCGGCATTCTTGCCACCCTGCCCCCAAACCCGTACAAGGTTGACTACTGCATGGACTCGGCGGGAGCCATCTACTTTGACCGACCGGACTGCCGGACTGCCGCGTCCGACGGGACCAGCCAATAATCGTCTACCTTTTCCGCCCTGCTTCTCATACTTTGCACGAACCCGTGTTTTTTCAGCACTGCTCTGAAATCCCCGCTGGCATACTGAATGCGGTTGGAAATAAAAAAAGGGTTTCGAGGCCTAAACCTTGAAACCCTTGATTATACTGGTGCCGGGACCAGGATTCGAACCAGGGACACTCGGATTTTCAGTCCGATGCTCTACCGACTGAGCTATCCCGGCAAAAAAGTAGCTATCATATATTGAAATATGCTCTTCTTGTCAACCTATTTCACGATTACACCTTCATCACCACCCGGGTGGCGGCCAGATGATCGTGCCAGGCACATTTTTCCCGATCGGCAATACTCCAGAAAAATCCAAGCCCCAAGGGTAGAAGCGAGAGACAAAAGCCGATAAAGCGCAAAAAGGCAAGGCCGGGGGTCACCTCGCCGCCATCGACGCGCACCACCTTGATCCCCATGAACATCTTGCCCGGGGTCTGCCCCTGCCAGCCATGCAACACCAGAAAATATACCGAGACAAACAGGGGAAAGGTGATCAGGAACACCAATAAACAAAAAAAGAGAGAGAGCAGCAGGGCGATCCAATTGGGGGAATAAACCAACAGGACCGCAACCACCGCGCACAGGCAACAGAAATAAAGAAGATGGACCAGAAGGACATCGATTGCCAAAGCCATGCCCCGTGCGAGAAAACCGGCATATTGGGGCTGGGGAGCCGGTTCCCCGGCCATGGGCGTGTCCAGCTCCCTACTGTTGTAACCGATCACGGGGCAACCTCACAAAGGTCAAATAACCAAGAAACAAGCGGCCACAGGGTGCCGCAGGTGCGGCAAGCGGGACGGCGATGCGTACTTTTATACGTGAGCCGGGCCGATCGCCGCAAGATGTGGTGCCCTGTGATCGCTCACCTACTGTTCATCATTTTCCAGCGTCAGGCCTGAATCAACGATATCGCCCCCCGCTCCGGCGGACTTTTTGGCTACCTCGACTGAGGCATTTTTGCCCTCTTCAGGGCTGGCGTGCAGATCATCCGGCTCGTCTCCAAAGGAAAGGCCGAAAATATCCTGGGTTTCTTCCCTGTCTGCCTCTGTTGCCGAATTTTCCTCAAAATCCATCAGGGAAGAAAGGTCGACAATATCCTCATCCTCCGCCGTGGCCGAAGACTCTGCCGCCTCATCTTCAAGGTCGGCAAGGAGGCTCTCCGGCTCGGCAAGGTTCGACGCCTCATCTGGGATGAGGCCGTGAAACTCAATGTCGCCCATGAGCAAAGGCTCTTCTCTGGGCAGAGGAGTGACGCGAAAATCTTCTTCCTCTTCGCTTTCCTTGGGCAACGCCGGAGCATCTTCTTCTTCCTCTAGCGACACAAGGTCTGACATATCGATATCTTCAATGCCAAGGGATGGCGGGCTCTGCTCTTCCAGGTCGTCCTCGTCCAGCCGCGAAGCGACAGAATCCAGATTATCTTCTTCCTCCAGCAGAGCCAGCTCCGCTTCTTCCTCCGGCAGAACCGAATCATCCAGCTCGTTAAGATCAAAGATCTCTTCTTCCTCACGAAGAGCAAGGTCCGGCTCGGCAACGGCCGATTCCCGTTTACCCAAAACCGCGCCAAGAAAAAAGGGGGCGGCATTCTTGCCCACCGTGCCTTGGAGTTGTTCGGCCACAGCCGTCAAGTCATTACTGCACCTGCTGCAGGATTTTTGCCGGTCAAACGAGATGTAACCGCATTTTGGGCAACGCATGGTTGATCTCCCTTCTCACAGTGGGGCTGACGTAAGCGGCCACATGGCACCACATTTTGCGGCACCCTGTGACCGCTTGTTCCGTGGTTATTTGACCTTTGTGGGCTTACCCCGTGATTGGTTACGGACTGACGCGCAAACCTCCGGCCCGCCAAGAAAAAAAGTATGGATAACGCTACAACTTTATTATATATCTTCATAGACGGTCAAGACATTCTCCTGTATCCGCAACAAAAAAGCAACCGCAGCTTGTCCGGTCGGGAAAAATCCGGTGCGCGTAAGCGATCACAGGGCACCACATCTTGCGGCGATCGGTCCGGCTCACGGACAACAGTACGCATCGCCGTCCCGCTTGCCGCAACCTGCGGAACCCTGTGGCCGCTTGTTTCTTGGTTATTTGACCTTTGTGGGCTTACCCCGTGATTGGTTACCGGGGCGTGGTTTCTTGCAAAATGCGGCGAATCACGTTACCTTTTTCCCCATCGTGCTTTTGTGCCAACCCCTTTTCTCGAAGGAGAAAAAAATGAGATCTGCCTTCCCCTTACGTTTTGTTGTCTGCCTGTGCCTGCTGGCTCTTGTCGGAACAGGTTGTTTTTACCGCGATCCGGTACGCCATCTTTCTTCAGATATCTGCCTGATTACCCCTAACCTCACCCAGAAGGAGGTTATCGCCTCCCTCGGCCCCCCGGATCAAAAACAAAAGGGAAAAGATGGCGAGGTCTGGACCTATCATGAGGTGAAGAAAAGCATCCTGCGGAAGGCCCCCTATGTCGGAGAAAAACTGGGGTCCCAGGATTATGATGTGGTTACCATCACCTTTGCCGGGGACAGAGTTTCCACCTGCCTCTATCGCGCCTATAACGAAGAAGAACTCAAGAAAAGCGGCATTGTGATCAGGGAGCCCCGTGCGGAGTAACAAGTTTGAAAAATCCCGAACCCGCATGATTGAGGAGCAGCTGCTCCCCAGAGGCATTGAAGATCCGGCGGTACTCCACGCCATGGAGATGGTGCCCCGCCATCTTTTTGTCGCCCCCGCCCTGCACGCCCAGGCCTACGGCGATTTCCCCCTGCCCATCGGCCACGGCCAGACCATCTCCCAGCCCTGTGTGGTAGCCCTCATGACCCAGCTGCTCCAGCTCTCCGGCCAGGAGAAGGTGCTGGAGATCGGCACCGGCTGCGGCTATCAGTCGGCCATTCTCGCCGCGCTCTGCCAGCGGGTCTATACAGTTGAACGGCTCAAGCCCCTCCTGGCCCGCGCCCGGCGGACCTTTGACCAGCTCCAGATCTACAACATCATGAGCAAGGTCGCGGACGGCACCGAAGGCTGGCCGGAAAACGCCCCCTTTGAGGCGATCATGGTCACTGCCGCCGGGCCGCAGATTCCACAGCCCTTGGTTGATCAGCTGGCGGACCCCGGCGTCATGGTTTTGCCGGTGGGTGATCGGGAAGGGCAGACCCTCATGGTGGTCAAAAAAAAAGGTGGCGTGGTAACAACCACGGCCGTGGAAAGCGTTCGTTTTGTCAAGCTGGTCGGCGCCCACGGCTGGAAGGCGGCTTGAGCCTGTTCCTGATTCGTAACCAATCACGGGGTAAGCCCACAAAGGTCAAATAACCCCGGAACAAGCGGTCACAGGGTGCCGCAGGTTGCGACAAGCGGGCTGGCGATGCGTACTTTTGTACGTGAGCCCGACCGATCGCCGCAAGATGTGGTGCCCTGTGACCGCTTACCCTGATTCTGCGGCAAGCCCCTCCCCCTTTCACTCCCCCGCCCTAACCCGTCCGGCCAGGCGTCGGACCTCGCCCATGGTTTCCCCCAGATCGAAGGACAGCAGCTGCCGATCCCGCATCACCACCTGGCCGTCAATGAGCACGGTGACGACATCACTACCCCTGCCCGCATAGACCAGGGTAGCCGGATTATGAAAGGGGGTCAGGTGGGGCTGCCTGCCGTCGATGATGATACAGTCCGCCCGCAGCCCCACGGCCAAACGGCCGGTCTGCCCGGCCAGGCCCAGAACCCTGGCGCCCGCTCCCGTGGCCATACCCAGCAAGGCCCCGGCGGGCAGGATGGTTGGGTCCAGACCGGCAACTTTGTGCAGCCTGGCGCAACTGGCCATCTCCTGAAAAAGATCCAGGTCGTTGTTGCTGGCGCAGCCGTCCGTGCCCAGCCCCACCGCCACCCCAGCGGCGAGCAGCTCACCCAAGGGGGCGATGCCCGCTCCGAGCTTCATGGCGCTCTCCGGGCAGGTGACCACCTTGGCCCCGCTCTCCCGCAGCAACCCGATATCCCCTTCTTCCAGCCAGATACAATGCACGCAAATCGTGTTTTTATCCAGTACCCCAAGGGCCTGGAGCAGCGCCACCGGGGTGCAACCGTGCTGCTTCCTGAGCTGGGCGACCTCCTCCCGGGTTTCGGCCAGATGGATGAAAAAAAGGCTGCCGGCCTCGCGGGCCAACTCCTTGGCCCGCTGCAAGGTCTCCGGGCGGCAGGTATACGGAGAATGGCAGAACAGGGCCGGAGTAAGCAGGGGATTTTTCCCCTGCCAGGAGGAGAGAAAATCCGCCGCTGCCGCAATGTTTTGGGCCGGGTCCGGCACGCCGGGAGCCGGGAAATCGATGATGCCCTGGGCCGCCACGGTGCGCAACCCTGCCTCGCAAAAGGCCTTTGCCGCCGCCGCCTCATAAAAATAGGCATCAGCCAGCGTAGTGGTGCCGCCCATGATCATCTCGGCGGCGGCAAGCTTGCTGCACCAGTAGACCATCTCAGCCTCGACCAGCCGCGCCTCGGCGGGAAAGATATGCTCGGTAAGCCAGGTCATGAGCGGCAGGTCATCGGCCAGCCCCCGAAATAAGGTCATGGCCCCATGCCCGTGACAGTTGATCAAGCCCGGCATGAGCAGATTGCCGGCGGCGTCAATGATCCGCTCCGCCCCAAGCCGCGCGGGCAGGTCGGCCATGGCGCCGATCCCGGCGATGGCCCCATCCAGCACGGCAAGGTAGGCCGACTCTTGCAAATCTCCGTCCACGGTATTTGCCAAGAGCGTGGCATTGGTTATGAGCAGATCATAATTTGGCACAGAGATGAAACCCGACAAAAGTCAAAGTGTTAATATGAAACCATCACAATTCGGTGTATTGTGGGAGTAGTCTTGGCCATTCTTCACCATAACCGTTTCGATGGTCTTTGAGCAAATATCACCGCAACCAGCGCAGAGTAATTTTGCATGTCGAACCGGATTAACCAAAAAATTCGCCAGGTTTGGGAGATCCTCTACCTTGCCGGAGAAAAATTTCTCCAGGTCGAAGGACTGCTGTGGGCCGGCTCCTTCGCCTTCAACGCCTTTTTCTCGCTGTTTCCCGTGATTATTCTGACCGTGACGATCGCCTCGTTCTTTGTTGACCGGACCTGGGCGGCAACGGAGATTATCGGCTACGTGGAAGAATACGTTCCCATCAGCGGGGCTATGCAGCACAGTATTTTCGACACCATTTCCGGAGTGATAACTGCGCGCGGGAAGGCGAGCCTGGCCGCATTCCTCCTTCTGGTCTGGGTGGCCATCCAATGCTTCACCACCCTGGTCTGCGTGACCAACCGGGCTTGGGGCGCCACCCCGTACAGCTGGTGGCGGCTGCCGGTGAAAAGCATGGCGATCTTCGCCGTCATGGCGGTGGTCTCCCTTCTTGGCATTGGGATTCCGGTGTTGGCGACCACGGCTAAGGATTGGCTTTCTCCCGTGCATGAGTTCCAATCCTGGGTCTATGCCCTGGGGGGATTTTTCATCCCGCTGCTGGCGGTATTTTTCAGTCTGATTCTGCTGTACAGGTTTGCCCCGCGCCGAATAACGAGCTTTGCCGAAGTATGGACCGGAGCCTTGTGCGCCACGGTTCTTTTACGGGTCTCCGCGAGTCTGTTTTTTATTTACCTGAAGCATTTCGCAACATTGAATGTAGTCTACGGAGCCTTCGGCGGAATCATGGCCTTGCTGCTGTGGATCTATCTGTCCGGTTGTATTTTCATCTTCGGCGTCTGCATATGTGTTGCTCAGGCAGAAACACCCGGCAAAAATCTTTTGCCGGAGCGCAATACGAAATAAAAAAATGCTACTGAGGTCGAATGACTCGTAGGTCATTTTTTAACGCAGAGTCGCAAAGTTTTCATCCCTTTATTTCAGCATGTTGCCTTTGCGTCTTGGCGTTACGTTTTTCAGTTGCTACACAATCATCAAGGCACCACCGAAAAGTTCACCTTACATTTCTCCTTCACATAGGTGAACAGCGAGCTGGCGCCATCCTCGGCTCCCAGCATATCGCTGCGCAGGGCCGCGAATATCTGCCTTCCCACCCCGTACCGCTGTTCATCAAGTTCGGCCTCGGCATACTCCCGCCTGGCAAGCTCGGCCGTATCCACCAGCAACTCAAGAATCCCACCCTCCACATCAAGGCGGATCAGATCCCCGTCTTGCACCTTGGCCAGCAGCCCGCCGCAAAACGCCTCCGGGGTGACATGGATGGCGGCCGGCACCTTGCCGGATGCGCCGGAAAGCCGACCATCGGTGACCATGGCCACCCGAAAGCCCCGGCCCATGACCACGGAGAGCGGGGTGATCAGTTTGTGCAGCTCTGGCATGCCCGTGGCCTGCGGGCCTTGGAAACGGATGACCGCCACCACATCCCGGTCCATCTGGCCTGCCCTGAAGGCCTCTTCCAGTGCAGCCTGGGTGTGGAAGACCATGGCCGTAGCCTCGACTTTGGAGGCACCCCCATCTGCCAGAGCCGAAACCTTGATCACCGCCCGACCAAGATTGCCGGAGACCACCTTGAGGCCGCCGGTTGGGGAAAACGGCTGTGCCACCGAGGCAATGACCTCTTTCTCCCGCGATTCCCTGGGCTCCTCGGACCAGCGGATCTTGCCCTCCACCAAAGTGGGGCTCTGGGTATAGCGTTCAAGCCCCGGCCCGGCCACGGTCAGCACCTCGTTGTGCAAAAAGCCGCCCTCCAGCAGCTCACGGATCAGCACGGCCATGCCGCCCGCAGCCTGAAAGCTGTTGATATCGCCGGGGCCGTTGGGATAGATCCGCACCAGCAGGGGCACCGCATCGGAAAGCTCGGAAAAATCGTCCCAGTTGACCCGGATCCCCGCGGCCCTGGCAATGGCCACCAGATGCATGGTCTGGTTGGTGGAGCCGCCGGTGGCCACCAGCCCGACGATGCCGTTGACCACGGAGCGTTCGCTGATTACCCGGCCAAGGGGGGTATAGTTTTCGCCCAGATGGGTCAGCTCGCACACCCTTGCCGCGGCAGCGTTGGTCAACGCCTCACGCAAGGGATCGCCCGGATTGACAAAAGAGGCGCCGGGCAGATGCAATCCCATAATCTCGGCGATCAGCTGGTTGCTGTTGGCCGTGCCGTAAAAGGTGCAGGTGCCGGTCTCGTGGTAGGAGGCGCACTCCACCGCCAGCATCTCCTCCTTGCTGATCCTGCCCTGAGCGAACTGCTCCCTGGCTAAAGCCTTTGCCCGATTGGCAAGCCCCGAGCGCATGGGTCCGCCCGGCACCAGAATCATGGGTAGATGGCCGAACTGCAACCCCCCCATCAGGAGACCCGGCATGATCTTGTCGCAGATCCCCAGAAGCAGAGCGCCGTCAAACACATTGTGCGACAGGCCGATAACCGTGGACAAAGCGATGACGTCCCGGCTGAGCAGGCTGAGATCCATGCCCGGCTCCCCTTGCGTTACCCCGTCGCACATGGCGGGCACCCCGGCGGCCACCTGGGCCGTGCCGCCCGCTTCGGCCACCGCTTTTTTGAGCATGGCCGGATAGTGCTCGTAGGTATGGTGAGCCGAAAGCATGTCGTTGTACGAGGTGATGATGCCGATATTGGGCGCCAGCCTGCCGCGCATGGCCTGGCATTCGTCGCCCTGACAGACCGCCAGATCATGGGCCAGATTGCTGCAGGGCAGCTGGTGCCTGAACACCCCGGCCACCCTGGCCGCCTCCATGTTGCGCAGATAGTCTTGCCGATGGGCCAGGCTGCGATTGATAATCCGGTCCGTGATTTTCTCGACGATGCTGTTCATGGCTGCTCCTTAATTTACGGCGCCCAGAAAACCGTAACCGGCACGGCCGTCTGGCGCAACACCGCCCGGATGGGCATTTCCGCCACCGGCCCGTCGGCCAGCGCCTTTTCGTACACCGCCCGCTTGCCAGGCCCGGCAAGGTGCAGGATGATCCGGCGGCTCTGCAGCAGGGCGGGCAGGGTCAGGGTCATCCGCTCATGGGGCGTAGCAGGGGGGGTGATCGCCAGGCACAGCCGGCCGGAGTCCATAGCCAAGGCCTCGCCGAGCCGCGTTGCCTGCGGAAACAGCGAAGCGGTATGGCCGTCATTGCCCATGCCCAGAATCAGCACCGCAAAAGGCCTCGGCAGCAAAGCAAGACGATCTTCGCATTCTTTCTCCCCTTTCCTGGCCGTGGCCGCCCCGGTCTTGAGACCCACGAAGCCGGCCGAGGCCGCCCCGTTTTGCAAAAGATACCGGCGGACCAGATGTTCATTGCTGTCCGGGTCGGCCGGGTCTACCCAGCGTTCATCCGCCAGGGTAATGGTCACCTGTTGCCAGGCAAGCGCCTGCGCCGAAAGGGCCGCGAAAAACGGCACCGGGGTTGTGCCCCCGGACACCACCAGACTGGCCCGGCCCCGTTCTTTGATCCCGGTCTGTAGCAGCCCGGCAACCTGTTCGGCCAACGACGCCACCAGGGCGGGAGAATCATGGAACTCCTTTAATTCAGGCATCAGCCCCCCCTTTCCTTCATGTCTCGTAATCGTTCCCCAGGAACAGAATAGCCCATTCTCTGAGGGAATAAACGTTCAGCAGTGCCGCAGATGCGCGAAAGAGGCCGGCGAAGTGTGCTTGTCGCACACGAGCCGGCCGATGACAAAGCAGATGCAGTGCTGCTGGACGTTTATTCGTCCCAGGCCCGGCCGTCGCGGGCCATGAGGGCCACCGAGGCCACCGGCCCCCAGGTCCCGGCCGGATAGGGCATGGGCGCATCGTTGCTGGTGCGCCAGGCGTCCTGAATGGAGTCGACCCAGGTCCAGGCCTGTTCCACTTCATCCCGCCGGATAAAGAGGGACTGGCTCCCCTCCAGGGCCGCCAGCAGTAACCGCTCATAGGCATCGGCAACATGCACCGACTCGAACGCCTCGGAAAAACTCAAATCCAGGGTAGTCCGCTGCAGTTTGACCCCCGAGCCGATGCCCGGCACCTTGTTCAGCATCTCGATCTCCACCCCCTCATCGGGCTGGAGGCGGATGATCAGCTTGTTGGAAGGCAGGTTCTTGTAGCTTTCCCGAAAGATGTTGTGGGGCAGCCTTTTAAAATAGATCACCACCTCGGAAAGCTTCTTGGTCATGCGCTTGCCGGTGCGCAGGTAAAAAGGCACCCCGGCCCAGCGCCAGTTATCGATATCCACCCGCAGAGCGACAAAGGTTTCCGTGAAACTTCGCGGGTTACCCGCCTCTTCCTCGTGATAGCCCGGCACCGGTGCGCCCTTGAGAAAGCCGGCGCTGTACTGGCCCCGCACCGTTTTTTCCTCGATATTGTCGCGGGTGATGGGCCGCAAGGCCTTGAGGACTTTAAGCTTTTCATTGCGGATGCTCTCGCTGCCGAGAGTTACCGGCGGCTCCATGGCCACCAGGGAGAGGATCTGCAAAAGGTGATTCTGCACCATGTCGCGAAGCTGGCCGGACTTGTCGAAATATCCCCAGCGTCCCTCGATCCCCACCTCTTCGGCCACGGTGATCTGCACATGATCGATGGTGGTGTTGTCCCAGTTGGTGGTAAAAATGGAGTTGGCAAAGCGCAGGGCCACCAGGTTGAGTACCGTTTCCTTGCCCAGGTAATGATCGATGCGGTAAACCTGCCCTTCCTTGAAGAATTCCGCCACCGCATCGTTAATGACCTTTGAGGAGGCGAGATCGGTGCCCAGGGGCTTTTCCAGGACCACCCTGGTCTGGTCCGTGATCAGCCCGGCCTGGGCCAAGCCCCGGCAGATATCGCCATAAATGGTGGGCGGCACCGCGCAGTAGTTGACCATGACCCGCCGGCCCGGATCGATAATCTTGCAGAGCTTGCTGTATTGCGCATGATTGGCAAGATCGAGCTGCACATAACGCAGCCGCCCGGCAAACCGCTCCCAGACCTCGCCGTCCACCTCCTCCTTCATGAAAGAGGTCAGGCTTTCCCTGGCCAGAGCAAGATATGCCTCTTCGCTTATCTCCCGGCGCGCCACCCCGACAATCCGCAACCCCGGGTCAAGCAGCCCGGCCTTATCCAGCTGGTAGAGCGAAGGCAGCAGCTTATGGGTGGCCAGATCGCCATGGGCGCCAAACAAGACAAAATCACATGGTTGCATTTTTTCTCCCTGAGGTACTCAACTCTTTGCAAAGGAATAACCCGACAAACTCTTGCCTCTCACAAAGAGACTACGGCTGTTTCAAAAATGAAGTCAAGCAAAATATGGGCATAGCCAGACAACCCGGCGTGGGTATCGGGCGCAAAAGACGGACGCAATAGATAAGACGGCCAACAACGCAAACAAAGAAAAATTCTTCCATCCCGGCAATGATTCCCGTATATAGACTCCATGCACACCACCGACTCTCGCCCTGGCTTTACCCAGCGGATGACCAAGGAAGAAATCAATGCCTGCCCCGTAAGGAGATGGGAGGGGGTGATCCACGTGGTCCGCACGGCAGAGGAGTTGAGCCGGGCGGTCCGCGCCCTGGCGGAGGAGAGCATCCTCGGTTTTGACACGGAAACCCGGCCCGCCTACCACAAAGGGGAAAGTTACCTGCCCTCGCTCCTGCAGCTGGCCGGGGAAAAAGAGGTCTTTCTCTTTCAGTTGAAACATCTCGGCCTGCCCGAGCCCCTGCGGGAAATTCTGGCCAACCCCAAGGTGGTAAAGGCGGGGGTCTCCCTGGCCTATGATCTGCAAGAGCTGCACAAGCTGGCCCCATTCAGGCCGGCAGGCTTTGTGGATCTTGGCAGCCTCGCCAAAGAGGCAGAGATAAAAAACCACGGCCTGCGTGGGCTGGCCGCGGTTTTGCTGTGCTTTCGCATCGCCAAGGGCGCGCAGACCTCGAACTGGGCCAGGGATGTGCTGGATCCGGCCCAGATCCGCTACGCCGCCACCGATGCCTGGGTGGGCAGAGAATTGTATCTGAAATTAAGAGCCGTTACAAAATAAGCGCTCTTTCGGCCAGTTCGTTACGGCTCTTAATACCTTCACTTTTTACCCCCCCAGATCCTCCTCAGCTAACGCTACTCACGAACTCTCTTGAGCGTTCCATTGTTGAGCATGGCATGAAATTGGGCAAGCAGGGCTTCTTCTTCCTTGTCTATATGACCGTCTGCATGGGCATGATCCATGATCTGCTGATATTCGCTCGGCGTGATCTCAAGATCACTGATGGCTTGATTGATAAGCTCTTTCAGACTTACTGCGGATTTGCTTGGTTTGTTCATCGCTGTTCTCCTTGAATAACTTTTTTTGTAACTTCCCGGCCCACAATACTGCTGCGGAACCGCCCATGTGACCACCCCGTCCCCCATCAGTGTGAGCAAAGAAGAAACGACCTTGTTTCTGCCATCTTATCACTTCTTGGGGATCAATCTCCACTCCCTGTCAATCAGACATCATCAAGTTGCCAGACAAACCCTCAAGCCCCACTCTTTGCCTTCTTGAGCCAGAGCCTCTTTTCAATCTCAATAATCACAAAAACCACCACCCCAGCCGCCACCGTCCGGCCCCAAACGGCCAGGTCAACCGGGGCGCTCTGGAAGAGCCGGTTCATCACCGGCAGATGGGTATAGGCGATCTGCACCATGGTCATGGCAACCACCCCGCCAAGCACCCAGAGGTTTGAGAAAAAGCCGAGTTGAAAAATTGATTTATCCAGAGAACGACAGTTGAAGAGATAAAAAAGTTCGACCATGACAAAGGCATTGACCGCAGCGGTACGCGCCTCGGCAAGAGTAGCGCCGACGGAGAGTTCCCAGGAAAAGAGGCCGAAGGCCGCGCCCAACATTAAAAAGCTCACCAGGGTAATCCGGAAAATCATGCTGCGGCTCAAAATCGGCGCATTGGGTTGCCGAGGGGGACGGAGCATGATGCCAGGCTCCTTGGGTTCAAAGGCGAGGGCCAGACCGAGAAACCCGGCGGTGGTCATGTTGATCCAGAGGATCTGCACCGGCAGGATGGGCAGGGTGACGCCGAGGAATACGGCGGTCAGAATAACCAGCCCTTCGCCGAGATTGGTGGGCAGGGTCCAGGTAATGAACTTGAGCAGATTGTCGAATACCCCCCGCCCCTCTTCCACCGCCGCCTCAATGGAACTGAAATTGTCATCGGTGAGGACCATATCCGCCGCTTCCTTGGCCACCTCGGTACCGGTAATCCCCATGGCCACCCCGATATCCGCCCGCTTCAGGGCCGGGGCGTCATTGACCCCGTCGCCGGTCATGGCAACCACCTGGCCCCTGGCCTGAAGCGCCTCCACCAGTCGGAGTTTCTGCTCCGGGGTCGCCCGGGCAAAAACCACGGTGTCTTCCGCCCGGTCGATAAATTCGCGGTCCGAGAGTTTTTCCAGCTCCGCGCCGGTTAGCACCGGCACCCCATCCCCATGCTTTGACCCCAGGTTGTAAAGCCCAACCTGTCTGGCAATGGTGGCGGCGGTAAGGGGATGATCGCCGGTGATCATCTTGACCCGGATCCCGGCGGCCTGGCAAATCTTGACCGCAGCCACCGCTTCCGACCGCGGCGGGTCGATCATCCCCTGCAACCCGAGAAAGATCAGACCGGCGGTCAGATCACCATGGTATATCCCCTGTGTTCCCGGAGCCATCTCCTTGCCGGCCATGGCCAGCACCCGCATCCCCTTGGCGGCCATTTCCGCCACCGCCCCATGGATCTCGGCTCCCCGCAGGGGAACCGGATTGCCCAGCGCATCAAGCTGAGTCTCGCATCTGTCCAGAACCGCTTCCACCGCACCTTTAAGGTAAACCAGGCGGTGGGCACCGACTCCGGCATCGTGCAGGGTGGCCATGTACTGGTGTTCCGACTCGAAGGGCACCGTATCCAAGCGAGGAGTTGCCGCCACGGTTTCCGGGCCGAGGCCGCCTTTGCGGGCCGAAGTCAGCAGAGCCCCCTCAGTGGGATCGCCATGCACCTGCCAGACTCCCTCCTCTTCTTCCACCAGCTGGCTGTCGTTGCAGAGAAGCCCGGCCCGCAGGCATTCCAGCAGGGCCGGAGAGGTGCCGGCCGAAGCCGCTTCCTGGCCGGCAATCCTGCCCACCATGGGGTTATAACCGGCACCGTCCACCGTGTACGCCAAGCCGCCGGCCACGATCTCCTGCACGGTCATCTGGTTTTCGGTGAGGGTGCCGGTCTTATCGGTACAAATCACCGTGGTGGAGCCCAAGGTCTCCACCGCAGGCAGCTTGCGGATAATGGCCCGTTTTTGGGCCATCCGCGAGACGCCGATGGCCAGGGTGATGGTGACCGCGGCAGGCAGACCTTCGGGGATGGCGCCCACGGCCAGGGCCACGGCGGCCATGAACATCTCGACAAAGGTCTGGCCCCGGAGCAGCCCGACCACGATGGTCAACGCGGCCAAGCCCAGGATCACGTAAAGCAGAACATTGCTGAACTCGCTGATCTTGCGGGTGAGCGGGGTGGCCAACGCCTCGGCCGTTGAAATCAACTGGGAGATGCGCCCCACCTCGGTTGCATCCCCGGTGCCCGTAACCATGCCGGTGCCCTGGCCGTAAGTGACCAGGGTCGAGGCATAGGCCATGTTCCGCCGCTCGGCTAAGGGGGTTTCTTTGCCATGCTGCCCGTGATCCTTGGCAACCGGCGCCGATTCGCCGGTCAGCGCGGCTTCGGCAATCTGCAGATCACGCACCTGGAAAAGGCGCAGATCAGCGGGAACCTTATCGCCGCTTTGCAGAAAAACGATGTCGCCGACCACCAGTTCCGTGGCCGGGATGCGCCGCTTCTCCCCCTGCCGCAAGACCGTGGCCTCGGTGGTCATGGTTCGGGCCAGGGCCGCCAGGGCATTGACCGCCTTGGCCTCCTGGAGATAGCCGATCACGGCGTTGACCAGCACCACCCCGAAAATAACCCCGGAATCTACCCACTCCTGCAAAAAAGCGGTGATAAAGCCCGAAACAATAAGGATATAGATCAGGGGCTGATGGAACTGGAGGAGAAAGCGGACGAACGGACTCTGGCCTTTTTGGGCGGTGATGGCATTGGGCCCGAACTCCGCCAGGCGGTGCTCCACCGCGAACCGGTCAAGCCCGTGCTCCCGGTCCGATTCCAACAGCTCCGCCACCTCATCGATGGGCAGGTGGTGCCAGTGCCTGGCGATCAAATTCACATCTTCCATGGTGCCTCCTCGGCTTACTGCCGGCGGCTCGGGACGATGTCCCGGCCAGCCTGATTTGCTTCCATACTATTGACCCGGCGATTAAACAAGTCATGCCCGAATGATTTAGTCGGCATCCACACCATGGATTCCCGCCTGCACGGGAATGACGATTTACATTATTGAATCACCAGATTACTAAAAACGATACCGCAGGAATATAGTTTGAACAATTAGAAAATATGCTTAATATAGTTCGAAATAAACGAATATGAGGCTGGCTATGGAATGGCTTAACTACCACCATCTTTTCTACTTCTGGACCGTGATGCGCGAAGGCAGCCTGACTGCGGCCAGCGTCCGCCTCAGCCTGGCCCCCTCCACGGTGAGCGCCCAATTGGGGAGGCTGGAAGAATCCCTTGGCGGCAAGCTCTTTCAGCGGGCGGGCCGCACCCTGGAACCCACCGACCTGGGGCGGATGGTCTTCCGCTATGCCGACGAGATCTTCTCCCTCGGCCGGGAGATGATGGACACCATCCGAGGCAGGCCGGCGGCAGGCCCCTTGTCTCTCAAGGCCGGAGTGGTGGACGTGCTGCCGAAGCTCATTGTCCGCAGGCTGCTGGAACCTGCCCTGCAGTTGCCTGAACGGATAAAGCTGGTGTGCCTGGAAGACAAGGAGGATGCCCTGCTGGCCGAACTGGCCATGCACAACCTGGATGTGGTGCTGAGCGATGCCCCCTTGCGGGCGGGCTTAAGCGTCAAGGCATACAGCCATCTGCTCGGCGAGTGCGGCATCACCTTTTTTGCGGTGGAAAAACTGGCCGCACCGCTCCGGGAAAAATTTCCCCATTCGCTCCACGAGGCGCCCATGCTGCTGCCCATGGAGATGACCGCGCTCAGGGGCGGGTTGGAACGCTGGTTTGCCGGCCTCGACATCCGCCCCGCCATTGCCGGAGAATTCGACGACAGCGCCCTGCTCAATGTTTTCGGCCAGGAAGGCGACGGCGTCTTTGTCGCCCCCACGGTTATCGAAGCCGAGGTGTTGCGCCAGCACAAGGTGGAGATCGTCGGCCGGACCCAGGCGGTGAAGGAACGCTACTACGCCATCTCGGTGGAACGGATCATCAAGCATCCGGCTGTGGCTGCGATTTTAGAGGCGGCCCGCCACAAACTCTTCATGATGAAATAAGCAGCTCCCCGAACTGGGCCAGGCTTTTGCTCCGCTTGAGTTGTCTGGCCAGGGGCGCCACCTCGGGGTCGTGAACATGGCAGAGCACCTCCTTCATCTTACAGAGAATCTGGTGCTCGCCGCAGAAAATTACTTGGTAGCTGGCCAGCAGTGCCTGCAGATAGTCGCGCAGCTCGGCAACCTTGCCGGCCGGGGATGAGTCGGCCGGATACCTGCCCCGCAAGCGGGCAAAGAGCAGGGGATCGGCAATGGCGCCGCGGCCCAGCATCAGCCCGGCCGCCCCGGTCTCGGCCAGAACCCGATGGCCGGTGGCCGCGCTGAAGATATCCCCGTTGGCGATTACCGGCAAGGTGGTCTGCCGCACCACCTCGGCGGTGACGCCATGGTCCGCCGGGCCGGCGTAAAGCTGCTTCACGGTGCGCGGGTGGACCACGAGAAAATCAATGCCGCTCTCGGCAAAGATGGTCAACAGGGAAAAGATCTGGGCCGGATCGTCAAAGCCGGAGCGGACCTTGACGGAAAAACTGCCCCGGATCTCCCGGCGCAAAGCGGCAAGCATCCGGGCCAGGGACACCGGCTCGCGCAGCAGGGCACCGCCCGCGGTCTGGCTGGTCATCCGGCCATAGGGGCAGCCGAGATTGATATTGAGATGCTCGGCCCCCAGCTCCTGCACGGTGTCGGCCGCAGCCAGCAGCGCCTCGGTGTCGGTGCCGATGAGCTGCACCACCAGCGGCACTCCGCCGGTGGTGCTGACCACCTCCTGCCGGTCATTGGCGGTGATATTTTTTTTGGCGCTGGCCTTGACCCGGACAAATTCGGTAAAGACCACATCGGGGCGGACCCGCTCGATGAACAGGGCCCGCAGAGCCCGGTTGGTAAGGCCCTGCATCGGGGCCAGCATCAGAGGCAGGCTCCCCAGGGTCCAGGGCAATTTGCTATTGGCAGGCATCTCGGACATTATCGAAAAACTCCCCAGGAGAAAAAGCCATGCATACCCTGCCCACGGGCTGACCGTCAAGGATTGTTGAAATCGCAAAAAAGCGATTACAACGGGTATTCATTGGTAACTCGTTGATTTATGTCACGATCCTGTTAACTTTTTCCTTTGTTGCGAGTGCGTCATGATTGCCTTGCCTTAACGCCCTTGTTTGCTTATAGGTAGAGAGAGGGCAAAAAACGGAGCGGCGCTTGGCTTTGCGCCTTCATTTCCCCCTAAACATCAGGAATCATAAGGAAGCCATGTACATCAATATCATCCATGATCCGCCGACCGATGTCTTGGAGATCAAGAAAAAATATCTGCGCATCATCCCGTATCTCCTGGCCCTGGTATTGTGCGGTATCCTGCTGGCTCTAGCCCAGATTTTTTTCGGTTTAGCCCAGGGCGATCTCGTGGAAAACATCGCCCTGGTTCTCTTCGTGGGGCCGGGCCTGGTGTTTTTCTATTTTGCCGAAAAACTCCATGACCATAAACAGCTTACCGCTAAGCAAGAAAAAGAGATCGAGGATTTCCGTCAAAAAGATCCCCTTATCGCCGTTTATTGCGCCAAGGTAGCACTACTGGGGCGAAGGCTTATCAAGGCGGAATATGATGCTTGCAAAGCGCGGATTGAAGATCTGTAGACGGATATGTGAATCGGCCCAGGAAAGCGATCACCGGAGTGGCTTTTCTCGCTTTTTTGGGGCATATTTTCGGCTAACATGATTTTTGTCATGATAGCCGGAAACTGCTGAATAACTTGTTGGCTGAAGGTAGGAATATGCCCAGAAGATCAAGACCACCATCTACAAAGCGAAGCGAACATTGGCTTCGCGTGATGGTCAATGATTATCCGAAATACCTGAATGACTGCATTGCAAAGGCGTTCGGATGGGACTCAACGTGTATCGAATGGCTGTCACCCCTCCGAGACGACGATTATGCTGAGTATTACGATCAAGAGTTCCTAGAACGACTGAGTGTAAACGATCTGCGGATGCCGTTGCACGAGTTTTGGCCAAAAAGTGGACCGCGCTGGGATGGCCTTGCCCGCGCAAAAGACGGAAAACTGATACTCATTGAAGCGAAGGCACATATTGAGGAAGCGGTTGATTATCGAAGCAAAGCATCAGCAAATGCGCTTGCCCGGATAGAGAAAAGACTTGATGAGGCCAAAACGGCATTCCGAGCGAACCCGGATGCACCTTGGTGCAGCCCACTTTACCAAATGGCGAACCGATTAGCTCACCTGTACTTCTTGGCTGAAATCAACAAGAAGGACGCTTATTTGGTCTTTGTTAATTTTGCCAATGCAGCCGACGTTGAAATCCCGGTTGCGCGCGAAGAATGGAAAGGTGCCACACGACTTGCCCACAAGTGCCTGGGGCTGAAGGACAGCCGGCTCTCAAGACGAGTTACGTCGATCATTATTGATCTGAAAGAAATTATCAGCCAATCGGAAGCATATCAATGAAATCACAAGCGCTTGGCATCGGCACTTCTCAGCTTGAGGTAACAAACATTTCTCCGCATGGCATTTGGCTTCTTACTGCGGAGGAGGAATTATTTTTACCATTCGCCGAGTTCCCATGGTTTAAAGAGGCACGGGTGTCTGCTATCCTGCATGTGGAATGTCCACAGCCAGGGCACTTTTATTGGCCCGATATGGATGTTGACCTTGCGCTTGAATCCATCAGGCACCCGGAACGGTACCCTTTGCTATCAAAACTAAGTGGCGCACAAACGCATTAGTCGGGCAGCGCGTAGGATGCGGTGAGGCACGAACCGCATCGATCGAGAAGCCTGTAGGCACTGCGGACAAATGGTAGAATATCGGCGACCAGGGATAGCTGGAGGCACCTATTTCTTCACGGTCAACTGCGCGGAGCGCTGGGGCATTCGTACGCTGACCGATAACATCGAAGCCTTGAGGCAATCTTTTCGAAAGGTAAAAAGCAGGCATCCATTTTCAATCGACGCAATGGTCGTTTTGCCTGAGCATCTTCACTGTATCTTGAGGATTGGTCCAGCGGACCAGAAGCGATAACCCAAGGTGTGAAGTAAACGCGATCGATGCGGTTCGTGCCTCACCGCATCCTACGGGCTGTTGCCGCCTCTGCAAAAGCAGCCGGGAAAAGCCTGAACCAATGGGCCGCTGAAACGCTGAAAGGCTACGCACGCCTAATCGTTCCTGCGGTATCAACCCGTCGCTACCTTGCGGAACCGCAAAGCAGCGGTCCTGTAGCAAGAGGGGGCAGAATTATTTTTCGGTATGATATCAAAACGAAGGAGATTTTTTTATGCAGACAGCGAGAGAGAAAATTGCAGAGATTGTTTTGGCTCAGCCGGAAGATGCTACTTACGAAGAAATTGTGCGAGAGCTGGCCTTTGAAAGAATGGTGGCGCGGGGACTGAATGACGTTCGGTCAGGACGGGTTATTTCAGACGAAGAGATGTCACGCCGGATTCGCACATGGCAGAATTGAGATGGACCAGGGAAGCCGAACAATGGCTGAAGGATATCATGGAATATATAGCTCGTGATAATCCGGCCGCTGCGGGCAAGGTTGTTGCTGGTATTTACGACAAAGCCCAACTGTTGCGAGAATTTCCGGAACTTGGCCAGAAATACCGTGCAGAACCAGAAGGCGATATCCGAGTTTTGCTCTATGGTCATTACCGAATTGTGTATTTAATCAGAACGGAAGGCGTTATTGATGTTTTGGGCGTGTTTCATGGTGCCCTGGATATTGAGAGATACTTCCCTTAAGAATGGATAGCAATCACAGGGCACCACATCTTGCGACGATCGGTCCAGCTCACGTACCAAATGTAATACGCATCGCCGTCCCGCTTACCACTTTGTAATTTTGTAATACTGAACACTTGACAAGAAAAAACAGCTTGGGCATATTCCGGCTTCATTATTTAAGCTCGACCGAACCAGCCCACCCAGAGTAATCGTTCACCAAGGGACAACCATGAGCAAGACCGCCCGCCGCCCGCCGATGCCCGCACCCATCACCTACGGGGATTGCCGCAA
Organism: Deltaproteobacteria bacterium RIFOXYD12_FULL_56_24; assembly: GCA_001799285.1. Lineage (GTDB taxonomy): Bacteria > Desulfobacterota > Desulfobulbia > Desulfobulbales > Desulfurivibrionaceae > Thiovibrio. Next base: position 4,028 of record MGTD01000046.1, on the reverse strand, counting down.
AAATTACACCTACGATCAGGACAAGGTCTGCACCCCCGAGGAGACCATCGCCAGGCTCAAGCAGCGCCTGGCCGAGGTCAAGCTCGATATCCTAAGCGATGTGCAGCGGGTGGACACCGGCCGCCTGGATATCCCGGTTTACTTCAGCGTTTGCGGCCGGGAGGCCTTCGAGGTCATTCGCAACAAAAAGCAGCTGGGCAAAGGCTGCACCCCGGCCCAATCCCAGGCCAGCGCCTGCATGGAGCTGGTCGAGCGCTTCAGCTTTTACAGCTTTCGGCAGAACCCGAAAAATTTCCTTCTGGCCACCTACGGCGAACTCAAGGACGAAGGACTGCCCCTGCTGCCCCTTTCCTACCTGCTTAAGTCGGTCCACGATGAAACCACCTCGGAGGAAACCCTGGCCGAGCTGATCGATGATATCCCCATCCGCTGGGCCTGGGCCACCAACCTCAACCGGGGCGAAATGGTCCTGGTGCCCTATTCCTGGTTCTATGCGATCAATGAATTCAACGGCCCTTCCGCGGGCAACTCCTACGAAGAGGCGATTCTACAGGGGCTTTCCGAGATCGTCGAGCGCCATGTCTGCGCCCTGATCACCCGCGAGCGGATCAAGGCCCCGCGGATCGATCCCGCTTCCCTCACCGATCCGGTGGCCATTGAGCTGCTGGACAAATTCACCCGCCACGGGATTCAGGTTTATCTCAACGATTTTTCCCTGAATACCGGCATTCCCACGGTGGGCGCCCTGGCCATCGATCCCTCCACCTTTCCCGAGACCAGCGAGATCGTCTATACCGCCGGCACCACCCCGGAGCCCAACAAGGCCCTGATCCGGGCGCTCACCGAGGTGGCCCAGCTCTCCGGCGATTTTCACAGCAAATCCAATTACCTGGCCAGCGGCCTGCCCAAACCGCTCTCCCTCGAAGAGGTGGACTACATCATTCATCCCGACCGCACCGTGAAGCTAAATGACCTGCCCGATCTCTCCGACAACAACATGAAGGTGGAGATCGACCGCTGCCTGGCGGCCCTGGCCAAGCTGGACATGGAGGTGCTGCTGATCGACACCATGCACCCGCAGTTGCAGATTCCGGCAATCTACACCATCGTGCCGGGGGCCCATTTCCGGGAACGCTCCATGAGCAAGAACGCCGGGCTGTTCGCCGCCAAGCTGGCCCACGAGCAGATCAGCGACCCGGCCGCCCAGATCGAACAGCTGGAAAAGATGGGGGCGCTGCTGCCCCAGGCCTATTTTATCGAGTTTTTCCTGGGCAAGAAAAAGGCGGCCATGGCCAGCTTCGACGAGGCCATCCGCCATTTCCACCGCTCCCTGGAACTTGCGCCCGAGGCCGAGGATCTTCCCTACATCTACTCCTTCCTGGGGGAATGCTTAAAGGACATGGGCCTGTACCCCGAAGCGATCAGCGAGCTGCGGCAGGGGATCGAGCATGATGAGGAGCGGGCGGATATCCACAACCTGTTGGGATTTTGCCATTACAAGCTGGCTGAATACGAAACCGCGGTCATTCACTTTTCCAGGGCCATTGAGATCGAGCCCGGTTCGGCCATCGATTTCGCCAACCTCGGGGTCAACCTGCGCAAGCTTAAGCGTTACGACGAGGCGGCCCACAACTTCAAGATCGCCCTGACCATGGACCCTTACCTGGAGATGGCCAGCATCCACCTCGATGAAATGCTGGCCGAGCGCGGCCAAGCCTGAGAAAAACCCTCCGGCAAACCCGAATCGTAAGGATTAATAGCGATGACGTTGCAGATTGAAAAAAAGATCCTGACCGCCTTGCTGGCCCACGGCCGGCGGGAAGAGCCCAACGAGGCTTGCGGCTATCTGGCCGCTAAAGACGGGGTGGTTTGCCGTCATTTCGAATTGCGCAACATCGATGCCGCGCCCGATCATTACAGCATGGACCCGGCGGAACAATTTGCCGTCATCCGCCGGATGCGGGATGAGGGCTTACAGGTGGCGGCGGTGTACCACTCCCATCCCGAAACCCCGGCCCGGCCCTCGGTGGAGGATATCCGCCTGGCCAATGACCCCGGTATGACTTATGTTATCGTCAGCCTGATGGCGGGAGTGGAGCCGGTCCGGGCCTTTAAGATCAAGCAGGGCGAAGTGATCGATGTGGTGCTGCAGGTACTCTGACAATCAGCCATTCTCCAGGGGGTGATGGCCGGACCGGTGAAGATTACCGCCACCGGCTAACGATCCTCCCGCGTATGCCACAGCCGCAGCACATAGATGGCGGCCTCCCGAATCTCGTAACGCATTTCGTAATGCCCGACAAGAAGCCGTCGGACCTCGCGCGGCAGAGCGCCTTGCCCGTCCATTTCAACTCCATCAGCGCGGCAACGGAGTATCGGTGTCCAGACTGTCCGCCCACGCCTGCACGGCCTGCTGGTCGATGACCAGGTCGGCGTCCACCTCGGCCAAAGCTTCCCGGGTCAGGCGGCTGCGCTCCTCTTCCTGGTCGATCCACGCAGACAACGCCTGTTTCATGATCCAGCCCCGCGACCGCGCAAGACGAGCGGCCAACTGATCGACCTTCTCGGCCAGCGGCAGTGGAACATGGGCGGTAAAGACCTTGGTTTCTGTCTGTGACATGGCTGATCTCCTGTGCATTCAGCACACTCCCAAGCCGGATCGCGCCTTTCCGGGCTGCTCGTCTTGAGTGAAAAAGGGCCGGTTGCTGATTGCCACTCCTCCAATGCAATCGGATGACACATGAATCATGATAGACTCGTAACAACTCATTTTTTAACGCAGAGGCGCAAAGTCGCAAAGTTTTATTCCTTGTATTTCAACATGTTGTCTTCGCGCCTTTGCGTCTTTGCGTTACGTTTTTCAGTTGTTACACGTCCATCAATCATAGTGATTGAAGATGATTTAATCAACCGGCAAGGCCCCGCAGAGAGGCGGTAAGGAGACAGCCGGTTTGACATCCTTCAAGTATTGACAATCTGTTAGGCCTGTGGGATGTTCAGGCAGACATGCTTGGAGATGGACATATTCTAAGATTTTAAGAAAATAGGCTGCTGGCCCTGAATCTACCACAAGGAGATATACTATGATGCCCTGGTTTTCAAATGGTCCTTTTTTCCACGGTTTTGGCGGACTGTTCATGATCCTTTTCTGGGTCATGCTCCTGCTGGTCTGTATCTCTCTGGTGCGGAAAGGCGGTTCCCGCGAGAAAGAAACGGCGGAGGAGATTTTGAAGAAACGCTATGCGCGGGGCGAAATCTCCCAGGAGGAGTTTGTTCGCATGAAGAAAGAGATCATGGAGTGAGCACATCGGTTGAAGCCAAAAAGGTTAAACTTCCATATTTCAAGATCAATACACGAATAAGCGGAAATTCCGTCCACCCATCGGGGATGATATGACGGACACGATTCCGCTTATGCACTGTTATGTGTTAAAAATATGATCGAATCTATTTCTGATCTTCTATGTTATTTTAAAGCTGACCCCATGAGGATATTAGCACTCATAGGAGGTTCAGGGGGGGTGGTTTATTGGATAGATCGCTATCGAAACCGGATGAGGATCAAAATTAAACTCATTGAGTTAGGATTATTTAAAAAACAAAGCGAAGGAACAGGCGTATTGATTTTTGAAGCAGAAAACTTAGGGACAAAGCCAACTTCATTAGATTCTGAAGTGATACTTATTGGTTTTCTCCCAAAGTCAATCCAACGTGGGCCTGCAAAAAAAATTAGAAGAAAAAAATACATATTCAAAATTGACCCCTCTGATCGAACCTTGCCGCCAAATGTCCCAAAAACAATTAGAGCTAAAGCCGACGTTGATCAACTGACCGGATTTCTGTGGTTTATGACATTCATAATATCACCGACACGAGGGAACGTTCGCAAAATTAGAGTAAGGTCGGCAGAAAAAAAGATATTAAACATTTTTCAATATACAATAGTCGGCCATGAAAAACGCATAACGGTTTGATTTTTATTGATAAAATTGACAATTTATATCACTATGAATTGCAGGTTATTGCAG
>MGTD01000045.1 GCA_001799285.1 Deltaproteobacteria bacterium RIFOXYD12_FULL_56_24 | reverse complement strand
TTTGGTGAATTTTTTTCTTTTTTCCATCGAACACCTCCTCGGGTATATTACCCTTATCTTGGTGTCCGTGAAACTAGGGGTAACTCAGGACAGACTTTCTGCCTTTCTTGGCATCAAATGGCAAAAAGTCAAACCCGACACCGAGGTGACCCCAATCGCCTGGTGTTGGCGCTGGATGCGAAAATGGTTGTTCCCTTTGTTGCGGTCGGTAGCCCGCTTGCAATTCTTATCGAGGGTATCAGGCATGGATGAAATAACCGGAGCCTCGGTGGAAGAATTGATTTCTCAATTGCTTGCTCAACCGGTATCCAGCCGTTTTGAGACCAAACGCGTATCCGGCAAGATGGTGGGCAAGGCACTGGAAACGATTTGCGCCTTTGCCAATACCAAAGGCGGGACTCTCGCCCTGCACGAGTTCCGGGGGCAATTTACCGAACTATCGCGGCAAGAGCGGGGCGCATCCCAAAAATTATAACGACGCTGGTTTGTCGGGATGAAAATGCTGGTATGGACTACATCGAGGCAAATTCATAGCAAGTGGTCTGTTTTTGACTTTGAAACCGCCCTGGAGGTAATTTATGACAAAACGCCCAATCAAGGTTTACGCCGACACTTCAGTCTATGGCGGGGTATTCGATGAAGAATTTGCCGAAGCCAGCCAGGCATTTTTCGATCTGGTCCGAAGTGGAGAATTCACCCTGTGCGTCTCCGAAGTTGTCCATCAGGAACTCTCCGCGGCTCCCGGAAATGTGAATGAACTTTTCATGGAGCTTCTGCCAACCGCGCAATTGCTCGATATCGAAGCGGAATCGCTTGAACTGCAACAGGCATATATTGCCGAAGGCATTCTCACCGAAAAATGGTATGATGATGCCCTGCATGTGGCGCTGGCAGCCGTCGCCGAATGCAACATCATTGTGAGTTGGAATTTTAAGCACATTGTCAATTTCAGAAAGATACCGCTCTTCAATGCGGTCAATGTGCTTAAGGGATATCGCCAGATCGCCATACACTCGCAACTGGAGGTAATTGACTATGAAGAATAAATCGTTTGATTGTGTGGAAATGAAACGCAAGGGCGCCGAAGGGGTCTACCAGAAGGTCGCCTCTCTCTCGATTGAACAGCAGCTTGAATACTGGCGTAAAGGAAGTGCTTCCCTGCGGCAGCAAATCCCTTCGGAAAGTATTAAAAAGGCAGTCGCAACTGGTTAAGAAAGCTCGCAGGACTAAGCGAGAGGGGGCTTCCGGGACGGTTTCATTTGTTGATTAGCAAGAGGGCACCGGTGTCAGGACAGACTTTCTGCCTTTCTTGGCATCAAATGGCAGAAAGTCGAACCCGACACCGAGGTGACCCTGGTGACGGCGGATCTGGAAAGATCGGTGGATAATGCTCGAATGCGGCAGATCACCGGCGGGCATGCCGCCGATATGACGAAGCTGCTGCAAAACCTGGTGGCCATGGGCGTCTTAAATCAAGAAGGGCAAGGTCGTTGGACTCGCTACCGTCTGCCGGCATCACTTTCTCACTCCCTGTCAAGCAAGGCTGACTCCCTACATAAACCAGACCACTCCCTACATAACGACGAACTGTTGGCCATTGCCGCCCCGGCGCTTAACCAGCAACGTTTACCACCCAAGGAAATGGAAAACCAATAAATAGATATTGCGTCCACGGAATACTCGCAAGCCGCCAGCCGAAAATTGCATTGCTTTTTTCTTTATTGCGTTATAACTTTGTTGCAACATAATAGGGGGGTGAAAAAAAATGCAAACAACTTTACGCAAGGTAGGAAATTCACGCGGAGTACTGATTCCTGCGGCCTTTCTGGCGGCCTGCGGAATCGGCACGGAGATAGAAATGCGGCAGGAAGGCAGGCGCATTATCATTGAACCGCTGAATCCTCCCCCGAGACTCGGGTGGTTTAACACCTGTCAGCTCGACAAAGATGTGGATGCCTGGGCGGGAATTACCGATACCCAAGCCGAAAGCGAGGATTGGCAATGGTGAAACGCGGGGAAGTGTATTGGGTAAATCTTGATCCCACCGTGGGCACGGAAATCAAGAAAACCCGCCCGGCTCTGGTGATCTCACCCGATGACATGAACGTGGTCCTGCCCAGAGTGATTGTTGCGCCGCTGACCAGCAAAGGTCAGCCCTTGGGCTGCCGCCCGGAGATAACCTTGGACGGCAAGCAGGCCAGGATTCTCCTGGATCAGATACGCTGCGTGGACAAGATTCGCCTGGCTGGGAAAATGGGAGAAGTGGATATCGCCTTGTGGCATCCGATTCTCCTGGAGATGCTGGCCTGAATTGTACTGGACGAAGGGAATGATGGTTCTGTGGTCCGACCCTGGAGATCCTGGAGATCTGGAAATAGGGGCGTACTGAAAGCGCCGGTAAAAGCCGACAAGAGCGCAGGAGGGGGAGGCGCGGGGGCAGGCTTGACTTACTGCCATTCTCTTGCCATGGTTTGACATAATCGTCCATTATCCAACGCAGCATTCAGCTAGTTTCCCTTGCGGAAACGGACATTGCAATAGCATGTGGTCCATACTTTGTGCAAGGATCGCTGGCTTACCCGCAATGAGATTCAGCGCTTGTCCGCCGTAACCCGGAAAGCCTTCGGCAGCGATATATCAACCCGATGGTTGAACACGGTCTGCTTCGCCTGCGTTACCCGGAAAAACCGAACCGTACCGATCAAGCCTATACCACAGTCATTGATGATGCTTGAGGATTTTGCCGTGTCAACTATCCAAGAAGTCGAGGCTTCAGGCGACAAGATGTGTTTGAGTTGGAGCGTCGGCTGAACAATCCGCAGTAAAAAAACAGAGGGCCGCCCGTGATTTATTTCTCCCACCACCCGGCAGTTTCCAGTGCAACCTTCTCGCGGCATGGCGGGGTGAGTAAGGCCCCGTATCATTCGCGCAATGTCGGCTTGCATGTGGGCGATGTTGAAGAGCGGGTTCTGCGGAACCGGGCTTTGCTCAGGGAGCAGCTTGGGTTGGCGCGCCTGGTTTCGGCGCGCCAGGTGCATGGGGACAGCGTTCTGGTGGTGGACTGGCTGCCGGAGGCGGACGTGGAGTTGGCGGGGCATGACGCCCTGGTGACCGACCAGCTAGGTATCGGCCTGATGATCCAGCAGGCCGATTGCCAGGCGGTCATGCTCTATGACCCGGAACACGGAGCCGTGGCCAATATCCATTCCGGCTGGCGGGGCAGCGTGGCCAATATCATCGCCAAAACCGTGGCCGCCATGATTTCTGCTTACGGGACAAGGCCGGCCAGCCTGCTTGCCGCCATCAGCCCATCCTTGGGGCCATGTTGCGGGGAGTTTGTCAATTATCGGCAAGAGCTGCCCGAACCCTTTTATGGCTATCAGGTCCGGCCCAATCATTTTGATTTCTGGGCCATCAGCCGGGATCAGCTGCGCGACAGCGGGGTGCGGCGCGAGAAGATCGAGATCGCCGGGCGCTGCACGGCCTGCGAGGGGGATTATTTTTCCTATCGCCGTGACAGAGTTACCGGGCGTTTTGCCTCGGTGATTGGGATAGTATCAGCAAATAGTTCTCAGCCATCAGCTGTCAACCCAAAGGAGAAGAAGAATGAGTAACGTCCGCAAGTTGACCGTCTGGGGAAAAGCGCCTGCCTTAGCGGGGCAGACCGCAAAGCTGCCAGCTGATCCATTATGATCAATTCCCGCGCCATAGCCATGGAAACCCTTCTTGCTTGGGAGAAATCCCAGGCCCCGCTGGATCAGGTGTTGGAAGGCATGCTGTCTGAGGCGGCCATGGACGATCCGCGTGACCGGCAGCTGGTCATGGCTCTGGTCTATGGGGTTGTCCGCTGGCAAGGCTATCTGGATGCAATCATCCAAAAATTTTCCCGCCATCCCCTGCGGACCATGAAGCCCCTCACCATAGCGGCCCTGCGGGTCGGCCTGTATCAGCTTGTTTTTCTTGATCGAATCCCGGAATCGGCTGCGATCAACGAAACGGTCCAGGCCTTGAAATCGGCCCGGCAGCCGAAATGGCTCACCGGCTTTGTCAACGGGGTACTCCGCGCCATGGTCCGGCAGCGAGCGGTCTTGCCCGCGCCCGATGAGGCGGCGGCGGTGTTGAGTCATCCGGCCTGGCTGGTGGCGCGTTGGGAAGCGCTGTTCGGTCCGGAACGGGCCCGGCGGATCTGCTGGATTAACAATACCCCGCCGCCGCTGGTGGTGCGGGTGAACAGCCGCCGCATTTTGCCGGAGGCTTGGCTGACCCTCCTGCGGGAACAGGGGCTTGAGGGCGAGCGCGGTCTTTTTGCCACAGAGGCGGTGCGGCTCAATAATTTTCAGGGCTCGATCACCGCCCTGCCCGGCTATGGCGAAGGCTTTTTTGTGGTGCAGGATGAGGCGGCCCAGCTGGTCACCCAATTACTGGCTCCGTTTGCCACCGCCAGATATCTGGACGGCTGCGCCGGGCTTGGTGGCAAGACCTTGCATCTGGCGCAGTTGTTGCCGGACAGCGCCAAGGTGGTGGCGGTGGAGCCCAGCCTGAAACGGCAGGCCCTGTTGAGAGACAACCTGCGGCGTCTGGGCGGGCCGGAGATAGAAATTCATGGGGGAACGCTCCAGGAGTTTGCCGGACAGCACCGGGAGGGTTTTGCGGGCGTTCTTATTGATGCGCCCTGTTCCGGCCTGGGCGTTATCCGCCGGCAGCCTGATATCCGCTGGCAGCGATCGCTGGCGGCTTTATCAGGGTATCAGGCCAGGCAACGGGAGTTGCTGGCGGCGGCGGCAGGGCTGGTCGAAAAAGGGGGCGTGCTCGTTTATGCGACCTGCAGTATTGACCCCATGGAAAACGACGAGGTGATTGTGGCATTCCTCCAGGAACAGCCTGAATTTTCTCTTTCTCCGGCCCAGGAATATTTGCCCGAAGCGGCCAGGGGCTTCTGCGACGGGAAGGGGTTTTTAAAAACCACCCCCGAACAGGGTCTGGATGGTTTTTTCGCGGCGAGAATGGTGCGAAAGGCGTAGGAGGTGTTGTGTCCGCGAGATTGATGATTATTGTGAGTTATTCCGGCGCGCAATAACAGCGCTATTCGTTCTGAATCGCTAACTGGTGTTCCATGGAACCTAAATATATCAGCATCCGGGGGGCACGGATGCACAACTTGAAAAACATCAGCGTGGATCTGCCCCGCAACCGGCTCGTTGTTTTCACCGGCTTGAGCGGTTCGGGCAAGTCCTCCCTCGCCTTTGACACCCTCTATGCCGAAGGGCAGCGGCGTTATGTGGAATCGCTTTCCACCTATGCCCGGCAGTTTCTCGGGCAGATGGAAAAGCCCGAGGTGGATTCGCTGGAGGGGCTTAGTCCCGCAGTGTCCATCGAGCAGCGGACCACCAGCCGAAACCCCCGCTCCACGGTGGGGACCATCACCGAGATTTACGATCACCTGCGCTTGCTTTTTGCCAGGGTGGGCAGGCCTTATTGCCCGGAATGCGGCGAGGAGATTCGGCCCCAGTCCGTGCAGGACATGGTGGCAAGCCTGCTCGCCCTTGCGGAGGGGACCAAGATCGTCCTGCTGGCCCCGCTGCTGGACGGGAAAAAGGGCGAGCACCAGGGGGTGTTGCAGAAACTTCGGCGGGAGGGGTATGTCCGGGCACGGATCGACGGGGAGATCCGCGATCTGGGCGAGGAGATCGTCCTCGAAAAGAACAAGCGCCACACCATCCAGGCGGTAGTAGACCGGCTGGTGATCAAGCCCTCGGTGGCCAGGCGGTTGTCCGAGTCCGTGGCCACCACGGTGCTGTTGGGCCAGGGCTTTCTGCTGGTTCAGCTGGTGGAATCCGGCAAGGAAATCCTCTACAGCGAGCATGCCGCTTGCGTCCGCTGCGGCAAGAGCTTGCCGGAACTGACCACCCAGCTCTTTTCTTTCAACAACCCCAAGGGCGCCTGCCAGGAATGCGGGGGGTTGGGGGTGAAACAGTTTTTCGATCCGGAGCTGGTGGTACCCAATCCGCGCCTCAGCCTCAACCAGGGCGCCATTCTCCCCTGGCAGTCCAACTCGCCCTCCACCTATACCCAGGAACTCATGGGAGGACTTGCCCGGAAGTACGGCTTTTCGCTTGACACCCCGTTTGCCGAACTGCCGGAACGGGCCAGGGAGGTTATTCTCCACGGGAGCGGTTTTGAGGATGTGGTCTTCGATTATGTGCGATTTCGCAGGATTCATACCCACCGGAAGCCCTTTGGAGGGATCCTCCCGCAGCTGGCCCGGCGGTATCTGGAGACCGGCTCCGGCTCGGTCCGGGAAGAGCTGGAACAGTATATGAACGAGCAGGACTGTCCGGCCTGTCACGGGGCCAGGCTCAGGCCCGAGGCTCTGGCCGTCAGGATCGGGGAGTGGAATATTCATGGCCTGACCAGTCAGAGTATCGGGGGGCTCCTGGAAATTCTGCCGGCCCTTGCCTGGACGGATCAGGAGCTGTTTATTGCCGAGCGGATTTTGAAAGAGATTGTTGACCGGCTCACCTTTTTGCACGATGTGGGCTTGGGCTATATCTCCCTGGCCCGCAAAGCGGCAACCCTTTCCGGCGGCGAGGCCCAGCGGATTCGCCTCGCTTCCCAGATCGGTTCACGGCTGGCCGGGGTTTTGTATATTCTCGACGAGCCGAGCATCGGTCTGCACCAGCGGGACAATGCCCGACTGATCAACACCCTGACCCGGCTGCGGGATCTGGGCAATACCGTGCTGGTGGTGGAGCATGACGAGGACACCATCCGGGCGGCGGATCATGTGCTGGACATGGGGCCGGGCGCCGGGGTGCATGGGGGGGAGGTGGTCTACAACGGCGAGGTCGCGGGGCTGCTGCGCCACGAAACATCCCTTACCGGGGGTTATCTCTCCGGTCGTTTGGCCATCCCGATCCCCAAAAAGCGGCGGCGGCCCGGTTCGAAAAAAGCCTGGCTCACCATCCGGCAGGCCACGGCCAACAATCTGCAGAAGATTGATGTCCGCATCCCCCTTGGCTTGATGACCTGCGTTACCGGGGTTTCCGGCTCGGGCAAAAGTTCGCTGGTGATCGAGACCCTGTTCAAGGGGGCGGTCAATTTTCTCGCCCACCCACAGGGGCAAGCCGGCAAAGGAGGTGCCTTTGAGGGGTTGGAGCAGATCGACAAGGTGATCGATATCGACCAGAGCCCCATCGGCCGAACGCCCCGCTCCAATCCCGCCACCTATACCGGCCTGCTCACCCCGGTGCGCGAACTCCTGGCCCGGTTGCCCGAGGCGCGGGCCAGGGGTTATCAGCCGGGGCGCTTCAGCTTCAACCTGAAGGGCGGCCGGTGTGAGGCCTGCGAAGGCGAGGGGGTGATCAAGATCGCCATGCATTTTCTGCCCGACATCTATGTGACCTGCGAGGCTTGCGGCGGCAAGCGCTACAATTCCGACACCCTGGATATTGTCTACCGGGGCAAGAATATCGCCGAGATCCTGGCAATGAACGTGGAGGAGGCTCTGGCCTTTTTCGTTAAGGTTCCCCAGATCAAGGGCAAGCTGCAAACCCTGCTGGAAGTTGGGTTGTCCTATCTTGCCCTGGGCCAGTCCTCGGTGACCCTGTCCGGCGGCGAGGCGCAACGGATTAAGCTGGCCAAGGAGCTGAGCAAAAGAAGCACCGGCAGAACCCTGTACATTATGGATGAACCGACCACCGGCCTGCATCCGGCCGATATCCAGCATCTTCTCCATGTGTTGAACCGGCTGGTGGAGAACGGCAACACCGTGGTCATCATCGAACACAATCTCGATGTGATTAAAACCGCCGATCATCTCATCGATCTCGGCCCGGAGGGCGGGGACCAGGGCGGTGCCGTTGTCGCCCAGGGCACCCCCGAGGAGGTGGCCAGGGTGGCGGTATCGTACACCGGGCAGTTTCTCAAGAAGATTTTGGCTGGAAGGGGTTAGCGGCTCCCCCTTGCCCGCGGCAGGGAACGCACTTGGACGGCGTTGAAATCGAAGGTAATTTCTGACGGCGTCTGAATTTTAAAAGACTCGTTGAATTTTTAGCATATTTCATTATAAAGAATGGAGCGTAGTACTTTAAAGATTGAAACGTGGCCTTTGCCATACAGAACTTCAGAATCAGACAAGGAAATAAAACCATGACGGAAGAAAATAACGAGGGCGCTCAGGCGCTGCAGCCCCCTGTTTTTCGGTTGCAGAAAATGTATCTCAAGGATTTATCCTTTGAAAATCCCGAGGCTCCGGATGTTTTTCTGGCCAAAGGCGATCCCAAGGTTGATGTGAACCTGAGCTTGAAGCACCGGAAGCTGGAGACGGAAGATCATTACGAGGTCACCCTGGCCATTACCGCCAAAGTGACCAACAGCCAGACCGAGAAAACGCTTTTTATCATCGAGGTGGAACATGCTGGGGTTTTTCTGCTGAAAAATATCCCGGAGGAGCATATGCAGCCGGTATTGTCGGTGGAATGCGCGGCTCTGCTTTTTCCCTTTACCAGGCAGATAATCAGTCAGGTTTCGGTGGATGGCGGGTTTATTCCTTTCCTCATGGAGCCGATTAATTTTCATGCTCTGTATGAAAATTCAAAAAGGCCGCAGGCGGAACAGGGGCAGGCGCAATAAAATTTTTGAATCTTAAGGGGATTGCACACAAAAAAAGCCCGGCAATCGCCGGGCTTTTTTTGTGTGAGATGCTGGAGGCTGAAGGACTTAAAGAATTCTGGGTTGCAGCATGATGACCAGCTCGCTTTTCTTGTTGGACTTGGCAGAGTGGGAAAAAAGGTTGCCGATTACGGGAATATCTCCCAGGAAGGGAACCTTGTTGCTGCCACCGGTCGTTTCTGCATTATCAATGAGGCCGCCAATGACCACCACTTGTCCGCTCTTGATACGGACGGTGGTATTCATTTCCCGTAGCTTGATTCTGGGAACCCCGATTTTGTTATCTCCCCCAATGGTTTCATAAGCAACCACATCACCATCAAGCTTTGAAGTGACCGGGGTCAGGGTGAGGATAATCTCGTCATTTTCCATGATGGTTCCGATCACCGCCATGCCTATGCCGGACATTAGGGTTGCCGTGGCAACCGTATAAGTCACAGAACCGGTTGCTCCATCAACCCTGGACTCAACCTTATCTATATATTTGACACTGTCGCCGGCAGTGATGAGACCTGGCTGGCCGTTCATAATGCTCAATTTTGGATTGGCCAGCACAGAGGTATGCCCTTGGGTGTCGAGAAAGTTCAAGGCCAGAGAGAAGGGATTGCCTGTGGGGCCAGTGGGAATTCCGATTTTGCTCACCACCCGGCCACCGCTGTTGGCCGCAGCTGCATCGTAGATGATGCCGTTAGGGCCAAAAAGGGTGAAATCGACATTTCTCCCGGTCAGGAAATTGGTCCAGTCGATGCCCCGGCTTTCGGTATTATCCAGAGAAACCTCCACTATTTTCGCCTCAATAGAGATCTGCCGATAGAGTTCAGTTTTTAAATTTTCAATATAGACGGCAATTTTCTCAACCAATGGTCTCGGGGCGGTAACGGTGATCAGGCCAATGGGCTTGTCAATACTGTAATACCCTTTTCCTGCCTGGACATTGCGTTTGGTGGTTGACGCAGAAGCAGGAGGTGTGGCGGCCGGTGGTTGGGGAGAGTCGGCTGGAGCCGCAGACCCTGTTGCTGCTGGGGCAGGGGGGGGGACGGTTTCCTCCCAGATTTCAAGCATCTGATCAAGATTTTTACTGATATTTTCCCAAATATCAAAGTCATTCTTGTCGCTCACAAGTTGTATATTGCCCTTAAGGCCACTTGCTTGGGCGCCGCCTCCCAGCACATCTCCGCCGACTCCGGTGTTATAAGAGGATTTTAAAAACGGCATGGCCACATGGAATTTCCGCGTTTCCCGGTACTTGATCACGATGGTGTTGCCCTGAACTTCATGGAAATAATCCTTTTGCCGGAGGATATTTTCCAGTGATTTGAAGAAATCATCCTCCGCCCGGATATCCACATCCACCTCGGCCATCTGGTTAACATCGCTTGCCCAGCTGATGTTCATGCCTTTCAGGGAGGCCAGCCGCTTCATGATGTCGCGCAGCGGTACCGGTCCGGTGTTGGAGGAGATGTCGGCGCCAATCGGGATGGAAACTCCCTGGTCATTTCCTGCGCCCATATTTTGGACAGAGGGATCTCCCAGCATATACACCGGACTCTGGAAGCGGACCGGCAACTGGCCGGCCTGTAGATTCTTTTCCTGTAGCGTCGGTGCCGGAGCCGGTGTGGCAAGCGGTTCTCGCGTCGCCGTGTTGTTGACCACAGGCGCGCAGGCGGAATTAAGCAGCAGGCAGATCGCTGCCCCGACAAAGAAGGTAACCACGTTTTGAGTTTTCTTTTTCATGATGGCAGTCTTTATACTTTTTTTGAGGTGAAAAAAATTAGGGAAGAACCAAAAAACGCCTCAACCTGTGTAACTAATTTGCCGCGGCAATTCTTCCTTTGATGAATTTCTCCAAATCTTCCGGCACCGTGTAGCCTGATAGCAGAACCGCATTGTATGCCGCCACGGCCTGGGCCGACTGCCCAAGTTTGTCGAGAATGCGGCCCTTGGTCACCAGGGTATCAAGGGTATCCCCGAACAGGGCCTCATGTCTGGCAAGCAGGGCCAGGGCGCCGTTATAACTCTGATATTCTTCGGCAAAGGCAGCGTAGCTGATCAGCGCTTCGCTTGCCGGATTTTCCCCGCTGATGGCCAAGTCAAAGTATGCCTTGGCCGCTTCGGTTTTTTTCATGTTGGCTGAGCCGATGGCAGCCTGCAGGGCAGCTCCGGCGTTGGCCGGTTCAAGGGTCAGGGTTGCCTTGGCATAGTGCACGGCCTTGGCATTCAACCCGAGCTGGGTTAGGCAGAGCGAGGAAATGCGACCGGCAAGCTGGGCATTGTCCGGCCAGAGGCGGAAGGCTTTTTCATAGAGAGAAAGGGTCTTCTCGAACTGGCCGCTTTTTTCGGCGGCATTGGCTTGCTGGATAAGGGTTTTAGCTTCAACGACCCCTTTGGGCGTCTCCAGCCGTTTTTTTACGGAGAGGGCCTCAAGTCTTTCCCCCCCCGTGACGGAAATGGCGGCGGTGGAGGCTTTTGGCCAGTTGAATTGCTTGGATTTTGGTGAAATGACGATGGTATTGAACCGTTCCTCTTTCTGCAGATCCTTGAGGTTCAGGATGATGTCCAGGGCGAAGTCCCATGGGACATCGTTGAGGGCAAGGGTCAGGGTGCCGCTGACTCCTTCATCGACAACAATATTCTGGCCGCTTATCTCGCCGAACAGCCGGAAGACATTGTGGAGATCAATTTTAAAGAAATCCACGGTGATTTTTTGCTTTTCATATCCGGTAAAGCCAAGACTGTCGGATTGGGCCTCGGCCGGAGATTTTTTGGCGGAAGCCGCTGTCGGCGCAGGGGCTATTGGAGCGGGAGCCTTTTCGGGGGCTGGGTTTGCCTTCGGCTTCAGGCTGGGAAGTTTGGGAACTACCAGCTCAGCCGGGAGTCCTGTGGCGACCATCTCTCCAGCCGGGATTTCAGCGCTTGCCGTGGCAACCGGCTGCGAAATAGGGCTGGCAACGATTGGGGCGGTAGCAGATGACGGCTCGGCTATTTTTATCAGCAAGCCGTCCGGTCTCTTTTCTATCTCATAGGAGAACAAGTCGTCAAGACCGGAATCAAAAACAATGCGCACTGCCGACTTGCGCTGGGCCACCCTGATTTCTGCCAAGTTCGTGCCAACCGTTTGGTGTCGTATTTTTTTAGGCAGGGCAACATTGGCAATGTCGATATACATTCGCGCAGGCAGGCCGCCGCTTTTAACGAGATGGGCCTTCTTGAAATTAGTGATCGGCCCGTTTGCCTTGATAAAGACGCGGGTCTCGGCCGGGTTGGTGGTGTCAATCTCAATGTCTTTCAGGCGGGAGGCCGGATGGGTCGTCGGGCGGGCCATGTTTTTCAGCTGCGCGAGTTGGGGGGGCATTGCCTTTGTGAAACTTACGATAATATTGTTGCCTTTTCTTTCGACGGTATAGTCCGGGTCGCCGGAGAGGTAAATCTCCAACCGGGCGATGGCCGGTTCCTGATCGGCCAAGGCGATATTTTTAATGCCCTGCACCACACCCTGAGGCAGATTTGTCGGCATCGTCGCGGAATCGACGAGTATGGCATCGGCAATGTCCAGCACGATCCGCATGGGATCGAAGAGTTCGTACACCGTGTAGGTGGGAGGAATCTGTCCCTGGACAACCAGCTGCAAGCCATCGGTCGTCTGGTCAAGGGCAATGCCTGATATGGTGTAGGCAGCTTTCGTTTGAGAAGAGGGGGCGGTCTTTTGGGCAAAAGCTGTCCCGGTCAAAATAGTACAGAATATCATCAGCCCGGCAAAAATGCGTTGCAGGCGGGTAATAATGGGCCTCATTATTTTTCTCCCTCTTTGTTTAAAATCATCTCAACTTTGCGGGATGTGCGTTGACCGGTCACATTTTTCATTTGCTCGATGATTACCTTGTGTTGCGTTATCTGGGTAACTTCTCCCATCTCCCCAACTTTTGTGCCCTTGCGAAGTACATAACCAATGCCGGCTGAATCCTGCACCATGGCAAGGAATCCGCGCTTGTCGGAAACAATGGCTACCAGGGTCAACTGGGCTGGTTCAAATTTTTGTGGTCCTATAAGTTCGGCGTTGGCCTTGGCCTCTGCCTTAATGATTTCCTGGGTGAGAAACGGGAAAAATGGATCAGGTCTTTCGTGAATATAGACAAAAGGCGGATTCTGACCGCCGGCAAGGGCGGCTTCCAAGGCTTGGCCCGGATTGGCCGTGGCGGCTTCTGGCGTAACAACTTCGGGCTGGGCAAAGGCAATATCCCAGGCACCGCCCACACAGTACAAGCTTGCAACAAGAGTCCCAGCCAGGAATATATTTTTCAGGTAGACGCGGTTCATCATGAGTGGTTCTCGCCTAATGCAACGGTTATCGCTCTGTAACCCTTGAAGCCGTTGTTATGAAATAACTTTGACATTTCGTCTGGACAAAACGGCTCCTAATTTCGTGTCGCAATCTTGTTACTTCGTCCCTTTTTATTTTTTCTGCGCGTTGGCCGTGACTTCCGCAGGATCGAGGAAGCGATAGGTGACAAGTTGAAAGGTAGAATTAAGAATCATTTCTCCGCCCATCTGCTTGGGGGAATCCATTATGATGTTGTTCACGGCGACAATCCGTGGGAGCTTGCTAATCTTGTCAAGAAAAACGCCCACATTGTGGTATCCCCCCTGCACCGAGATATCCACTGGAATTTCCGCGTAAAATTGTTGCGGTTTTTCGGCCAGCGGCTTGAAGGAAAGAACATCCAGGCCTGAATAGGTGGCCTGCCCGGAAATGGTAGCCAGAAGCGTGGGGATTTCTTTTTGATCGGGCAACAACAGGGATGCCTCGGCAAACTGCCGTTGAACTTCCGCCATTTCCGCCTTGTGCTTGTCAAGCTCACTGGCAACTTTTTCTACTTTCCGGATTTCCTCTTCGAGCCCGGCTTTTTGTAATTTAAGGGCTTCAATTTCGCTGGCTATCGGGGAGTAGACAAGAAAAAAGAAGGCCACGCCAGGCAGAATGCAGGCTGCGACGGCGATCATCATCTTTTGCTTCATCTCCAGGCGGCCAACCTTGTTGTCGAGAAACTTGTCAAAGCCGGCCTGAATTTTTTTTATATCGAGCGCCATGGGCTGCTCCAGCCTGAGGAGTTAAATTTTAGGGGCGGCAACGGTCAGGGTTAGAGAAAAAGATTTCAGTTTTTGCTTGGCAATATCCGTCTGCGCAGAACTGGTTAACTCCGTCTTTTCAAAATACTCAGAGGCTTCCAACTGCTGCATGTACTGGGCAATGGTTTCGTTGTCCAGGGCAATGCCCTGCAATTGCAGGCGTCCGGCGGATTGTTGCAGAGAGGTGATCCACATGCGGGTTGTCGGAGTGCGGGAGGCCACCTCATCTAGAACTCGCACTGTAATCTGGGAGCCGGACTGGAGTTTTTTTATGGAATCCAGCTTCACCTCCACCGCTTCCTTCTCTTTTTTCAGTTGGGCAATCTGATTCAGGATGGGCTGATATGACTGCTTTTTCTGCTCAAGTACAACAAGTTCATCCTGCAGGTTGGCAATTTTGCCGGTCAAGACAAGCCAACCGACAGCAAGAAAGAGCAACACCAGAACAAAGACGGCGGAAAAGCCCGTAAGTTCGGCCTTTATTTGCGCTCTTTTTTTCATCTGCCTGATCGGCAGGAGGTTGATGCGAATCATGCGGCTATACCTCCACCGGTCTTGTTGCCAGACCAGCAGCAAGAGCCATTTCCGGAGCAATGCTTTTCAAATAGGAGGGGTCAATGGTTCTGTCATCCACAGCCGCTTGTTTGAATGGGTTGAAAATTTCGATCGCAATAGCCGTTTCTTTTTCAAAGAATTCGAGAAGACCTTGGATTTTTGCCCCGCCGCCACTCAGGATAATTTTTGAAATCGTTTCGTCTGGATTATTGGAATAATAAAAATCAATAGCCCGCTTCACCTCTGCCACCCACTGACTACAGGTATTGGCAAAAAGAATTTCAAGCTCTTGTTGTTTTTCTTTAGGGGAAAATTCCCCGGTTTTTAAACCCTCTGCTTCCGCAAAGCTGATTCCAAAAAGATTTTGTATTTGCTCGGTCAACTGCCGGCTGCCAAGAACAACGTCCCTGGCCAGAATTGAAGAGCCTTGGGAGATGATATTGATGTTCATTTTTGAGGCGCCGATATCCACCAAGGCGACATTGTCCGCCAAGCCGAAATTTGCCTCAAAGGCATTTTCCAGAGCAAAGGCATCAACGTCAACGACAACCGGCTGAAGGCCTGCCGTTCGCAGCATGTTGAGATATCCGTCCACGACCTCCCGTTTGGCCGCGACCAGCATGACATCCATGCGATCGTCGGCGGCATGCGTTTTCAGATCCTGGAAATCCAGGTAAACGTCTTCGATATCGAACGGGATATATTGCTCCGCCTCTGATTCGATGTGTTTTTCAAGGGCTTCTTCAGACATCGTTGCCAGATTTATTTTTTTGACGATGACGGAGTATCCTGAAATAGAGATAGCGACCTTTTTATTCTTGATTTTCAGGTTGTTGACCAGAGAGGTGATGATCTTGCCTACGGCCTCCGGATCCTGCAGGGCGCCGTCCTCAAGTGAATCGGGGGGGAGCAGGGCGCTGCCCAGGGCGACGAGTTTATAGCCGGTGCCTGTTTCCGCCATTTCACAGATTTTTACGGCATGCGAGCCAATATCAAGGCCGATGGAGAGCGTTTGCCTTTTGAGAAAAGGAAGTCGCAAGGATGGCAGCTTTAATTTTTCGAAACCGAATTTGCCCATGAGCGCCCCGTGACCAAAATTTTCTGGCGGTGTACATCCGCAGGCCGATATTTGGTTGCCGAGCGGAATATTTTTGATAAGCGATCACGGGGCACCACATCTTGCGGCGATCAGTCCGGCGCACGGACAAAAGTACGCATCGCCGTCCCGTTTGCCGCAACCTGCGGCACCCTGTGCCCGCTTATTCCATGGTTCTTTGACCTCTTGGGGCATACCCCATGATCCGTTACTATTTTTGTACTACGCTTGGTGTTTATAGATTTTATCTATTTTATTGCATTAGAGACACAAAAAAAACATAGTGTCAAGCTTAA
Source organism: Deltaproteobacteria bacterium RIFOXYD12_FULL_56_24 (assembly GCA_001799285.1). Classification (GTDB taxonomy): domain Bacteria; phylum Desulfobacterota; class Desulfobulbia; order Desulfobulbales; family Desulfurivibrionaceae; genus Thiovibrio. The sequence continues at coordinate 9,662 of MGTD01000045.1, read as the reverse complement.
AGGTAGGAGATAGATCGTGGATTTTTCTCATAAAAATTTTGTAATTGATCGGAAGAAACAGGATGTAGCCAATCTTAAAAATCTATAAATACAGGTATGTTGTGGTTTTTATAAATGGCTGCCGCTACATATGGTTAGTGTTTTTCCAAATAATTCAGGATTATTATGGGCTGGAAGCCGGATAATTTCTTGGCCAGGGCGCATTACGCCCCTTGTATTTATTTTGTTCTTCGCTTATTTTGTGGCCACCTTTTCCGGGGTGATTGGTTCGCCGCTGAACGGCACTTGTCTTCCTTGGATGAACAGAATTGTAAGACGAGGAGCAAATGTGTTAAAGAAAACTCCCGGCAAGATTATGGAAAAATCTGTTTTGCGAGAATATGCCGAGGCAATCATTATTGCCTTGCTGCTTGCTTTTTTCATCAGGACTTTTGTAGTGCAGGCTTTTAAGATTCCTTCCGGTTCCATGATTCCCACCTTGCTTGTCGGCGATCACATTCTGGTCAACAAATTTGGCTATGGCGTGAAGAATCCTTTGAGCGGGGCCACCTGGGTCGCCTTTGACGATCCCCGGCGGCATGACGTCATTGTTTTCAAGTATCCGGAAAATCCTTCCCAGGATTATATCAAGCGGGTTGTGGGGGTTGCCGGAGACCGGATTGAAGTTGTGCACAAACAGGTATTGGTAAACGGAGAGCCTTTTGTCGAGCCAAACGCCGTGAATCTGGACGAGGAGATTCTTCCGTCTCCAAGGGACAATATGGGGCCGATAACCGTGCCCGCCGATGCCGTTTTTGTCATGGGGGATAATCGTGACAACAGCCACGATAGTCGATTCTGGGGATTTGTTGATCTCAAGGCCATCAAAGGCAAGGCCTTTATCCTGTACTGGTCATGGGACAGTGCGAATTTCACGGTGCGCTGGAATCGGCTTGGTAAAATAATTCCTTAAGCCGTTGTTCGGAAATAACCGTAACATTGAAATGCCGTGACCGGCATAAGGAGCCGTAACGAAATGGTCAGAAACGTAATAGTTATTTCGTAACGGCTCCTAAAAAAGTTCTGGACCAAAGGCGGCTGTTTTTTCTATTCTGAATTGATGCGGCGTCAATCCTGATGGTCTCGTAAAAAGGGAGAAAGGTCACTTGTCCGCGACACAAAATCAAATGGTTACGCAGTGGCAACCGTTGTAATCGCGGCTTTTTGCGATTTCAACAACCCTCATATTTGCACGGAAAGAATCGTATGAATCCCGAGTACCGATTCAGCCACAAACATGTCCTTGGGCTTGCCGATTTTTCCCCGGAAGATATCCAGGCCGTTTTGCAGACTGCGGAATCGTTCAAGGAAATTTCTTCCCGAGCCATAAAAAAAGTTCCCACCCTCCGCGGCAAAACCATCATCAATTTTTTCTTTGAGCCAAGCACCCGGACCCGTCTTTCTTTTGAGGTTGCCGCAAAGCGCATGAGCGCTGACACCTTTAATATCTCCAACTCGGGTAGCAGTACTGTGAAAGGGGAAACCCTAATCGACACCGCACGGAATCTCACCGCCATGAATCCGGACTGCATCATCCTCCGGCATCCCCTCTCAGGTTCGGCCCGCCTGCTGGCCGATCATATCAATGCCTCCGTGATCAATGCCGGGGACGGAACCCATGAGCATCCAAGCCAGGGGCTTCTGGATCTGATGACGGTCCGGGAAGCCAAGGGCCGGATCGCGGGACTCAAAATCGCCATTATCGGCGATATAGCCCACAGCAGGGTGGCGCATTCAAATATCATCGGTTTTTCCAAGATGGGGGCGTCCGTAGCGGTGAGCGGCCCGGCAACCCTGATCCCTCCCGGCATTGAGGAGCTGGGGGCCACGGTCAGCAGGACGGTGATGAAGGCGGTTGAGGGGGCTGACGTTATTATGGCTCTGCGGATCCAAAAAGAGCGGCAGCAGGATCCACTGTTTCCCTCCCTGCGGGAATATGCGAAATTTTTTGGAGTTTCCCAAAAGGTGATGAACGTAGCCTCGCCCGAGGCGATTATCATGCATCCCGGTCCGATAAATCGGGGGGTTGAGCTGGATCCCAAGCTTGCCGACGGCAGCCGGTCTTTGATTTTGGAGCAGGTGACCAACGGGGTGGCGGTACGGATGGCTTTGCTGTATTTGATAATGGGAGGCGATTAACATGCCCGGAGGTATTCTTTTAAAGAATGGGCGCGTGATTGATCCGGTGAACGGAATTGATCAGATCCAGGATGTGTTGATCGCCGAGGGCAAAATCAGTGCGGTGGCGCAGCCGGGGACTATTTCCGGGCAGACAGCGGGCCTCGTTTATGATCTGGCCGGAAAGTGGGTGGTGCCGGGGTTGATCGACATGCATGTACACCTGCGGGAGCCAGGCCAGGAGTATAAGGAAACCATCGCCACCGGAACCCTCGCCGCTGCGGCGGGGGGATTTACCGCCGTGGCGGCCATGCCTAACACCAAGCCGGTCAACGACAATCAGGCCGTGACCATGTTCATTTTGGCCAAGGCGGCGGAAGCCGGTTTTGCCAGGGTCTACCCGGTGGGGGCGATCAGCAGCGGCAGTAACGGGGAACATCTTGCCGAGTTTGGCGAATTGCGCCAGGCCGGGGCGGTTGCCGTAACCGATGATGGGTTGCCGGTGGGCAACAGTCAGCTCATGCGGCGCGCCCTCGAGTATGCGAGTAACCACGATCTGCTGGTTATTTCCCATGCCGAGGAGTTGTCGCTTAGTCGCAGCGGCGCGATGAACCATGGGGCTCTGGCTACCCGGCTCGGCCTGGGGGGGATCCCCCATGTCGCTGAAGAAATCATGGTCTATCGCGATCTGGCCCTCGCGGAATTCACTCGGCGCCCTATCCATATCGCCCATGTGAGCACCAGGGAGTCGCTGGCTCTGATCAGAAGGGCCAAGGAGAAAGGGGTGGCCGTCACCGCAGAAACAGCCCCGCATTATTTCACTCTCACCGAGATGGCGGTGGATGGCTACAATACCCTGGCGAAAATGAATCCCCCTCTGCGAACCGAGGCGGATGTCGCGGCGGTTAGGGAGGCTTTGCGGGACGGAACCCTTGACGCCATTGCTACCGATCATGCGCCGCATGACGAGATTGACAAGGATATGGAGTTTGATCTAGCGGCCAACGGTATAATCGGCCTGGAAACAGCGGTGCCTTTAACCTTGCGGCTTGTCCGGGAAAAGCACTTTGATCCCCGGAGGATGGTGGAGCTGCTTTCGGTGAATCCGGCCAGGATTTTAGGAGTAGAGGGCGGGACGCTTTCCGTGGGGGTCCCGGCGGATATCACGGTTATTGATCCGGAGAAGAGGTTTGTTTTTACCGAGGAGATTATTCAGTCCAAGAGCAGGAATTCCCCATTTCTTGGCTGGGAATTGCAGGGCAGGGCGGTGTTGACCATCATGGCTGGCAGGATAACCTGGCGGCAGGAAGGTGATTTCAGGTAACTGATCACAGGATAGGCGACCAAGTTCAGCGCTGCCTCCCAACTGTAAGCGATTACAGGGTGCGGCAGATGCGCGACAAAGGCCTGAGAGCTATAGCTGAGTTGAGCAGCTTGTCTGCTCAAACGAAACTTATACCCTTTGGGTGCATACATATGGGTATGCAAACAGGCCGATAACAAAGCAGATGTCGTGCCCTGTGATCGCTTACGATTTCAGCTCTTGATGTCCAGCAGATTGCCAAGCGTTTCATCCCGAACCTGCATGGTTTTCAGGTTGGCCTGAAAAAAACGGCGGCTTAACATCATGCTGGGCAGCTCTTCGCTCAGCTCCACGTTTGATTTTTCCACCAGGGCCTCTCCCGTGGCTGTTTGTTCATACACCATCGGCCCGGGCGTCTGAATCTGCCGCGCCACCGCCTCTATGCCATGCGGTTCCTGTTCTTGAAGGGTAACCCGAATTTTTTTGTAGCCATCCGTGTTGACGTTGGCCACATTATTGACGTTCGCTTCAATTTTTTTCTGGATGGCGGTCAGGCCGGAAAGTGCAGAATGGATGCCGGAAATCATTGGGTACGCCTCCTGATGACTTTGTGTAACGTATTCTCTATCATATTGCCTTATCGGATTTTTTATTAAAATCTAAAAAAAGCCGCGATTACAAGAGTTTTCTCTCTGCTGATGCCAGATGAGGTGGGTGCCATGCATTTTTATACCGCCCAGGATTGGGGCAGATTTTTCCTCAATCCGCTCTTTCCGATATTTTTCATCGGGCTGGTCCTGCTGCTCAAGCGGCAACTAACACGTATGGGCCTGCTACTGCTTTTGCTCTACCTGTATGGCACCAGCATTCCCTATACTTCACATGTCGTCATGGGCAAGTGGGCGGTTCCAGACACGGTTAATCGGCAAAAAACCTATGATGTCGTGGTGGTGCCTGGGGGGATGGTCGATTATAAATGGTATGTTAGCCATGCGACGGAAAAAGAGATATTCAGCAGATATCTCTCCGGTTACGAGCAGCTGGGCCAGAGTTCAGCGCGGATCCTGATGGGGGCTGCCGCGGTAAAGAGCGGCTTGGCAGAGACCTTGCTCCTCAGCAAGGTGACTATCAAGGGAGTGAACGAGACCAAGCTAATTCGCGATTTTCTGGAAAGGCAGGGGATTGATCCCGGAAGGATTGCAGAACACGGCAAGGTCAGGCATACCCTCGCCGAGGCAAAAAGCGTCAAGGCATACTGCGATAACAACGGCATCAACACTATTTTGCTTATCACCTCGGCCAACCACATGCGTAGGGCCGCGGCGCTTTTCCGCAAGCAGGGTCTCAACCCGGATCTGCTTTCGGTGTCCAGGGACAATACTCCCATAACCTGGGTGAGTTTTGTTCCTTCCACCGACGGTCTGCAGGATACTTATTGGATGCTCTATGAGATAGTGGGCTACACAGTCTATCGCCTTCAGGGCAAACTCTAGCCTTGGTTATTCGTAACTATCCAGCAGCACCCATCTGCGTTGTTGCACCCAGAGGGTATAAGTTTCGTTTGAGCAAACAAGCTGCTCAACTCAGCTATATCAGCCTGCTCATGGGCACCAGCACACTTCGCAGCAGCTACGGCACTGCTGGATAGTTACGGCTATTATTCTTCTTCGCCGATCTTTTTTGTATAGCCGCATTCCTTGTTCGGGCAATGCAGTTGCCGGCCCCCTTTTTTCGTCTCCCGTTCGAGAAGATAGGCAGAGCCGCACTGCGGACAAGGTTGGTTGATCGGCTTGTCCCAAAGGGCGAAAGTGCATTTGGGATATTGGCTGCAACTGTAAAAAACCTTGCCGCGTTTGGATATCTTCTGGATGAGTTCTCCGGTACACCCTGCTTCCGGACAGGGAACCCCTGTAGTGGTTGCGCGGATGTTCTTGCAGGTAGGATAACCGGAACAGGCGAGAAACTTCCCGTAGCGCCCATTTTTAAAGATCATTGATTTGCCGCATTTTTCACAGAGCTCGCCTGATTCGGCGGGTTGCTCCCTGTTCACGGGCACGATCTTGCCCTCATCGTTTCTGGTGAAATCCTGGGTATGTTTGCACTCCGGATAGTTCTCGCAGGCGAGAAATTCGCCGTTTTTTCCCCACTTGATCACCATTTTCCCGGCACAGAGCGGGCAGGGGAGCTCGGTGGGGATGGCGGTTTTCTTGACCGATTTCATCTCCTCCTTGGCTGCGTCCAAAGTCTTGCTGAACGGACCGTAAAAATCCCGCAAGACTTTCAGCCACTGGGTGTTGCCGGCCTCGACCTCGTCGAGCTTTTCCTCCATGGAGGCGGTGAATTCTATGTCAAGAATATCCGGAAAATGGGTGACCAGCAGTTCGTTGACCAGCTTGCCAAGGTCGGTGGGCATAAATTTGCGCTGGACCAGGAGGGCGTATTCCTTTTCCTGGATGGTGGAAAGGATTGAGGCATAGGTGGAGGGGCGGCCAACGCCGTTTTCTTCCAAGGCCTTTACCAGAGTTGCTTCCGTATATCTGGGGGGCGGCTGGGTGAAATGCTGTTTTGGCTCAATGGCCAAAAGGGAGACGGTGTCGCTTTTTTTCAGGTCCGGCAGGGCGGCATTTTCGCCTTCCGCGCCATCCCCGGGCTCATCCACCGCCTCTTCGTACAGGGCCATGAAGCCCGGAAAACGCATGATGGAGCCCACGGTCTTGAAAACAAAGTTTTGCGCCGCCACCAGAGTGATGGTGGTCTGATCATATTCCGCCGGGGCCATCTGGCAGGCGAGAAAGCGTTTCCAGATCAGAGAGTAGAGGGCCAGCATGTCCTTTTCCAGAAAGGGCGCGAGTTTTTCCGGGGTGTTGCGCACATCGGTGGGGCGGATGGCCTCATGGGCGTCCTGGGCGGATTTGCTGGTTTTGAAGATATTCGCCTTGGCAGGGAGAAATTGTTTCCCAAAGGCGCCGGTGATATACTCCCGTGCCTCTTCCAGGGCATCGTTGCTGATCCGGGTGGAGTCGGTCCGCATGTAGGTAATCAGGCCGGTGGGGCCCTCGGCGCCAAGTTCGATGCCCTCATAAAGTTTCTGGGCCAGGGTCATGGTTTTTTTTGCGGAGAAGCGGAGCTTGCGGTTGGCGTCCATTTGCATGGTGCTGGTGATGAAGGGGGGGCTGGGGTTGCGTTTCTTCTTTTTCTTTTCCAGGCTCTCCACCAGAAAAGAAGCGTCTCGCACCGCTTCGACAATGGCCTGCGCCTCGGCATCGGTGCCGATTTTGTTTTTCTTGAGGTCAATCTTCTTGCCGTAGGCCTGGTCGAGTTGGGCGACAAAGGGCGGGGGAGTTTTTCCTTCCAGGGTTGTGTGGATGGACCAGTACTCTTCCGAGACAAAAGCTTCGATGGCCTGCTCTCGTTCACAGACCATCCGGACGGCAACGGACTGCACTCTGCCGGCGCTTAATCCCCGGCGGACCTTGTCCCACAGGAGAGGCGAGATCTGGTAGCCCACCAGACGGTCCAGGATGCGGCGGGTCTGCTGGGCCTCAAAACGCTGCTGATTTACCTCGCTTGCCTGATCGATGGCCGCGAGAATGGCTTTTTTGGTGAGCTCATGGAAGAGTACCCGGCGGATCGGCTTGTGCTTGGATTGTAAAAATTCGGCGATATGGTGGGCAATGGCCTCCCCTTCGCGGTCCGGATCCGGGGCCAGGTATATTTGGTCCGCCTTTTCCGCCGCGCTTTTCAGGTCGCTGATGATCTTTCCCTTGCCCCGGATGGTGACGTATTGGGGAGCGAAATCATTGGCAATATCGACGCCCAGGGTTTTAACCGGCAGATCGATGATATGACCAACCGAAGCTTTGACGGTAAAGTTTTTACCGAGATATTTCTGCAAGGTTCGGGCCTTGGCAGGAGATTCAACAATGATAAGCGATTGTGACATAGTGTTCTTCTGGGGTATCCATTTTTGGTAAGCGGGCGCAGCTGCGACTCTGTAACGGATCACGGGGTATGCCCCAAGAGGTCAAATAACCACGAAATCACCCTTCGGGTATAAGTTTCGTTTTGAGCAGACAAGCTGCTCAACTCAGCTAAAAGCGGTCACAGGGTGCCGCAGATTGCGGCGCACCCAGAGGGTATAAGTTTCGCTAGGCAGGCAAGCTGCCAAGCTCAGCTATAAGCGGGACGGCGAAGCGTACTTTTGTACGTGAGCCGGGCCGATCGCTGCAACCTGCGGTGCCCTGTAATCGCTTACGCGACTCTTTCTCTGGGGGCCTTATACACCGGACGAATGTGGTTCTGCAAGCCTTTGGTAATGATTGCCCGGTAAAGATGCCACCAACCCTCGGAGTTCGAGGTGGAGCAGGATCTCGCTTATCCGGTGGGGAGGCAGGTTAGCCGCCAGGATAATCTCTTCGATATTTCTGGGGTAAACCTCCAGAAGGGCGAAGATTTGCCCCTCTTCCGGGGGCAGCGGCGGAGCCTGCACCCTTGCCTCCGAAGGAGAGGAGCGGGTAGTCAGGGCCAGTTCCTCCAGGATATCGGCGCTGCTGTGCACGAGCTTTGCGCCTTCCTGAATCAGGCGGTGGCAGCCTTCGCTCTTGGGGGAATCGATTCTGCCGGGTATGGCGAAAACATCCCTACCCTGTTCCAGCGCCTGGTGTGCGGTGATCAAGGTGCCGGAACGGTGGGCGGCTTCCACGACCACAACCCCCAGGGACAGGCCGCTGATAATTCGGTTTCTGGCGGGGAAACGAAAACCCTCCGGCTGGGTTCCCAAGGGGCTTTCGCTGATTATCGCGCCATGCTCGGCTATCTGCGCATGGAGTTTCCGGTTCTGGCTGGGGTAGACAATATCCAGGCCACAGCCCATGACCGCGATGGTTTTGCCTCCTGCCGCCAGCGCTCCCCGGTGGGCGGCGGTGTCTATCCCCAGGGCAAAGCCGCTGGTGATGACCAGATCGTGGCGGGCCAGTTCCGTAGCCAATCGCCCAGCCACCTGCAGACCATACGAGGAAGCGGCCCGAGCCCCGACCATGGCGATGCCCGGGGTGCTGAGGAGTTGCGGGGCGCCCAGTACATGGAGAATCACCGGCGGGTCGTTTATTTCCTTGAGCAGGGGAGGGAAGAGCGGATCGTCCCAACAGAGAAGGGTTGTTCCGGCTTTTTCCGCCAGATGAAGCTCCCTGTCTGCTGCCGCATTGGCAATCGATCTTTGGTCGCACAGGGCGGCAAGGCTGTCTTTGCGCAAAAAAGGACATTCTTCAAGCCCCTTGCGGCTGGCCGCAAGAATCTGCCGGGCGGAGCCGAAGCGTTGGACAAGTTTTTTGAGGGTGGCGGGGCCAAGCCCAGGGATAAAGGCAAGGGAAAGCCATTGTTGTCTGGTGTCCATATCAACAAAAAGGCCGCAGGGAATTTAGAGGCCGTTAAGAAATGATTTGTTCTTTTTATCCATTTCTTTACGGCCCCTTATGCCGTTCACGAAGCTAAAAAAGTATGAGTTATTTATTTACGACGGCTTAAGGACGGCTAATCATTATAAAAGGCAAAAAGAAGATTGCGCCGGGTGGGGTGCTTTAGTTTTTTCAGCGCCTTGGCTTCAATCTGCCGGATCCGCTCCCTGGTTACGGCGAAGTTGTCGCCAACCTCCTCCAGGGTCAGGTCAACCGAGTTGTCGATGCCGAAACGCATGCGCAGGACCAGCTCCTCCCGGGGGGAGAGGGTGTGCAGGACATTGCGGAGATTTTCCCGCAGGCTTTCCATGGCGGTGGCCTCCTCCGGGGACAGCGTATCCGCGTCTTCGATGAAGTCGGAAAGATAGCTGTCCTCGTTGCTGCCGATGGGGGTGTCCAGAGAGAGGGGCTCCTTGGCGATCTTCAGGATATTTTTGACCTTGCTCAGATCGATATCGAGCCGTTCGGCCATCTCTTCGGGGGTAGGTTCGCGGCCGGTTTCCCGCAAGAAATCCTTGGTGCCCTTGAGGAGACGGTTGATGGTGTCGATCATGTGCACGGGGATACGGATGGTGCGGCCCTGATCGGCAATGGCCCGGGTGATGGCCTGTCTGATCCACCAGGTGGCATAGGTGCTGAATTTGTAGCCCCTCCGGTATTCGAATTTTTCCACGGCCTTCATCAGGCCGATGTTGCCCTCCTGGATAAGGTCGAGCAGCTGCAGGCCCCGATTGGCGTACTTTTTCGCC
>MGTD01000044.1 GCA_001799285.1 Deltaproteobacteria bacterium RIFOXYD12_FULL_56_24 | reverse complement strand
GATTAATGGCTAAAAACTACTGCCTGGGGTGGGTCAATTTTGGACGCCGATGGTGGGTCAATTTTCAATGCCGATTGACACCCTGTTTTGAAAATCATTGATTGCGTATTCCAGTGATCATCACGACCAACCTCCGCTTTGCTGACTAGACACAAATCTTTGGTTATCAAGTCATGAGAAATCCGGGACACTTCCCGTATTTCCGCGGAGTTCCGGGGTCAGTTTATGATACTATTTCCTACTGTTGCAAGGTAGTTGTGGTAAACGGCAGTCTGCGACCAATTCAGGGAGTTGGTTTTTTTCGTATGGAAGATTTAACGTATGGCGCATGCCCATTTCCCAAGCATAAAGGTTTTCCCCTATGCCGCATGTCTGCGGACGTGCGGCTCGATCTCGGGCCAGGTGGTGCGTTGCACCAGGCGCAGGTCATAGTCGCTTTGCAGATCCAGCCAGATTTCCGGGGAGACATTGAAATACTTGCCTAGGCGTAGGGCTGTATCCGCAGTGATTGACCGTTTGCCGTTCACAATCTTGCTGATCCGGTTGGGCGGTACGCTGATCGCCCGTGACAGGGCATTGATACTGATTTCCAGCGGCTTCATGAACTCTTCGAGCAGAATCTCGCCAGGAGGAATGGGGTCAAGCAGTTTGTTTGCCATGGCTGTGCTCCTTAATGGTAGTCCACGATTTCGACATCATGCACCTCGCCGTTTGACCACTTCCTGCCCTCGGCATGAAAAACCGAGAATCCTTCGGCAAGGCCACCCGGCCCGGCAAAAAGATCGATTACCTGAATGCTTTCATGAATACCGGTTTTCATCTTCATCCCATTTCCCACAACAGGGAAAGCGGAACAGCTACCAGGCCATCGCCAAAAGGTGCCAGCGCTTCCCCGTCATAGAGGAGCACCCCGGCTACAAAGCGATTACCTGTGGCATCCTTCAGCTTGCGCAGCCCCTTGAAGTCCGCCCCCGTCACTGTGGCAGCAGCCTTGATCTCGATACCAGCTATCTGTCCACCCTGCTCCAGCACCATGTCCACCTCCGCACCATCCTTGTCGCGAAAATGATGAAAGACCACCGGCTGTTCCTGCCAGCCTGCCTGGCGGCGCAATTCCTGATAAATGAAAGTCTCCAGCAATTGCCCAAGCAGGGTCCGGTCCTTCCACAGGGCTTCGGGATCCACCCCAAGCAGGGCGCAGGCCAACCCTGTATCGACCAGATGGAGTTTGGGTGTTTTGATCAGACGGCTCAACCGGTTGCTGTGCCAGGGTGGCAATTCTTCCAGCAGAAAGAGTCGCTGCAAGAGGGTGATGTAGTCACGAATGGTCGGTCGGCTCAGTTGGAATGGCGCGGCCAAGTCGGCCACATTAAGCAGTCGAGCGGTTTGTCCGACCGCCAGTGCCAACAGGCGGGGCAATGCATCCAGAGCACTGATCCGGGACAGGTCGCGAACGTCGCGTTGAATCAAGGTGTCGGCATAATCCCGATACCAGACCGCCCGGCGACGCGGCGTGACGCGGGCCAGCGCCGCCGGGTATCCGCCGGCCGCAACCCTCTCCGCCAGTTCCTGTCCCAGCCGCCGACCGTCTCCAGATTTGAGGCCGGCGCCAAACAAGGCAGGTAGAAAACCTGACGATCGGCCGGTTAATTCCGTCTGGGATAACGGATGCAGGCGCAGAATTTCCATCCTGCCAGCCAGCGAATCCGCCAACTTGGGCACCAGCAGCACATTCGCCGATCCGGTCAGGATGAAACGTCCCGGACGACGGTCGCGGTCCACCGCTGCCTTGAGTGAGGTAAACAGCTCCGGCACCCTTTGCACTTCATCCAGAATCACCTTGTCCGGAAGATCGGCGACAAAGCCGACCGGGTCGGTCTGGGCTGAGGCGCGCCAGACATCGTCATCAAAACTGAGATACGCATATCCCGCCGTATCGCCGATCTGGCGAGCCAGAGTGGTTTTACCGCATTGGCGCGGCCCATGAAGCAACACCACAGGGGTGTCCGTCAGTGCCTCAGCCAGACGCGGGAGCAGGAAACGTGGATAGAGGGGGGATTCGTTCATGCGTCCAATTGTAACAATAGTATCGTCCAAATGAAAGATTTACCTGCGTCTAATTGAAAATCAACGCAAATGATGCTGGTGCCGCAGTAAGTGCATGGGCGGGGGCGGTGGTTTCATCCAGCTGATCGGCGATCCAGGCGTTGAGGCTCTTGCCTGCGGCCCTTGCTGCGATATAAACCCTGCGGTGCAGGTCACAGATCGGCAGAGTTTTGGCTGATATTCGGGTATGGCATCAGACTTCCGTCACTATTGACCTGTACAAAAGAGAAGACGCAGTGGTTTAAGGATGACCCCAGCAGGGTCATCTCCTGTATTCTTGAGTGTCTGGGTGTTTTGTCGCTGCTTTTTATTTGCCCTCCCATTTTTTGTTCTTTCCTGCATTTTCCCCCCACCTCTCCCCACAAAAAAATATTTAGATGGGGTAGATATGGGCGGTTATTCTTAATGGCACCATATGTAGTATTTCATGTTTAGCAATACAACTATATAGAGTATTTACTGCTTGTCGAAAAAGATGGAAAAATAAGTGGTTACGCATGTTTTTCCCTTGACACTGATCCGCCCTTATCACTATATAAAGAACACAAAGTGGTGCAAAGTGGTGAATAGGGGTTCATAAAGGAGCAGCGTGTGGTTGAGGGGAGGGTGAAAGAGCCAGTCTGTCGTTTCCGCAGTCGCTCCGAGCATGTGCTTGATGCGAAGGGCCGGCTGAATATTGCGACCCGGTTTCGCGAGGCCTTGCGCAATCAGGGAGATGAGCGGCTTATGCTCGCTCCCTGGCGTGATTGTATCCGGGCTTATTCGTTGCCGGAGTGGGAAGAACTGGAGATGTCCTTGACCGCGCAAGGTCCGAAAAGTCCGGAAAAGCTCAAGCTGATCCGGTATTTGATCGGTGGCGCCGAGGAATGCGTGCTGGACAAGCAGGGGCGAATCCTGCTTTCCCCAACCTTGCGGGAAGGTTGCCGGATCAAAAAAGAAGTCGTGGTGAACGGCATGATTGCCTATTTTGAAATCTGGGACAAGGAAGTATGGGAGGCTGAAAGCAAACCGACCGTCGATGATTTTCATATTTTTGAACAGGTGCTTCTGGAAACCGGGCGGTTTTGATCCGCCATGCAGCCAGCTCATCTCCCGGTCATGCTTGAGGAAGTGGTCGCCTGTCTGGCCCCGAAGAATGGTGGCCTTTATGTTGACGGAAATTTGGGCCTTGGCGGACATACGGAAGGGATTCTTGAGACCTGCGGCCCCACCGGGCAGGTTGTTGGCTTTGATTGGGATGCGGCGGCTCTGACCCTGGCGCAGGAGCGTCTGGCCCGGTTTGCAGGCCGGGTCCATTTTGTGCATGAAAATTTCACCTCGATAAAGGAGACCCTGATGGGGCTTGGCATCGGCACAATTGACGGCCTGCTGCTCGATCTGGGTCTTTCTTCGTTGCAACTCGATGCAAGCGGTCGTGGGTTCACTTTTAAAGGCAGCGAGCCGCTCGACATGCGCATGGATCAGCGCCAGACCACCACGGCCGCCCAGCTGGTCAACGAGGCCTCTGAGGAAGAGCTGGCGGATATTTTTTTCTACTATGGCGAAGAGCGCCAGGCGAGAAGGATTGCCGAGGAGATTGTCGCGGCGCGGCGGAAAGAGAAGATTGTTGCCACCGACCAGCTTGTCGCCTTGGTGGATCAGGCTATTCCCAAACGGTTCCATCCTAAAAAGATTCATGTGGCCACCAAGGTTTTTCAGGCTTTACGGATTGCCGTGAACCGCGAGCTTGACAGCCTTGAACAGGTTTTGGCCGACGGGGCGACCTTGCTTGCGCCTGGCGCAAGATTTTGCGTCATCTCCTTTCATTCCCTTGAAGATCGCCTGGTAAAACAGGCTTTTCGGGAAAACCCCCTGTTAGAGGTAGTCACCCAGAAGCCCATTGTTCCGGGTCGCGCTGAATGTTTGCGCAATCCCAGGGCAAGAAGCGCCAAGCTGCGGGTTGCGGCCAGAGGAAGAATTTAACCATGCGGAATTACGCAAACAAATACTCCGGCGCGGTCGTCAACCGGCAGAAGGTTTCCGGCAAGCGGGCGGGCGGATCGGATCAGGAGCGACCATCAAAGATTATCGGGGTGGTGACAGTTGTCGCCATGCTGCTGGGAGTAGGCAGTAGTCTTTGGTTCGGTATTGCTTTGCAGGAGGGGCTGGGCAGGCTTGACAGAAGCAGGCAGGAAAGCACCAAGCTCGCCGTGGCCAATGTGGCGCTCATCGCGGAAAAAGACACCTTGCTGCAACAGGGGAAATTCGAAGCCGCGGCAGCGGGGCTGGGCCTGTTCACGCCTACCGAGCAGCAGCGGAGAAGGCCTTAGGGCCACCATGAAGAAACGGAGCCTGGAGAAAAAAGACCGGCGGTCGGCCATGGTGGGCGGCTTGTTTCTCCTGTTGGCCTTGGTGTTTGTGGTTGTGGTGATCATAAAAAGTCAGTTTTTTTGGGGTAGCGGGCAGCAGGTTGCGGGCGACGGGCAAAAGGAGGAGCAGGCAAGCGGGGTGAGAGGCGGTGGTCGAAGAAATATTTATGACCGGAATTTCATGGAGTTGGCCGTAAGTTTTCAGCGGAGTTCCATCTATGCGAGGCCGCTGGAGTTAGAGTCGCCCGAGGAAGTTGCCCGCGAGGTGGCAAAAATTCTCGAACTGGATGAGAAAAATATTCTTTCGGCCCTGAAGGGGGAAAGAAGTTTTGCCTGGCTGGGCAGAGATCTTCCCCGCAAGAAAGCGGTGCAGATCGCCGACCTCAATCTGAAGGGGGTCTATCGTCTCAACCAGGTGCAGAGGTTTTATCCGGGAAACCAGCTTGGCGCCCATGTGCTAGGTTTTTTAAAGGATGAACAGGGGTTGGCCGGGGTCGAGTTTTATTATGACGGCGTGTTGCGGGGCGGCGGAGTAAACGACCCAAGACTGGCGGCGGCCGGGGTGAGCAGGAAAATAGCCGAAGGCAGCGACAGCGCCAGTCTAATTCTGACCATTGACAGCCATTTACAAAATATTCTGGAGCAAAGATTGAAGGGCCTAGTCGCAAGCACGGGGGCCAAGGCAGGGGTGGCTGTGCTTATGGCTCCGGAGACCGGGGAGATTATCGCTCTGGCCAGTCTGCCGGATTATGATCCAAACCGGTTCTGGGAATTCAGCGATGAGGCGCGCAGGAACCGGGCCATTGAATCCACCCTTGATCTTGGCGCCATGGAGCGGCTTTTTCAGGCGGCAGTGGAAATGGATAAAACGATGGGCCTGGGGAAAAGCGAGGTGCCGGAAAGCGAGGCGGGCCTGGAGCCGGAAGCGGTTCAGCTGACCGCTTGGAATCAGGTCCAGGACGGCCACTATATTTCTCCGGAAGGGGTCGGTTTTGGGCAGACCGTGGCAGGGCGTGACGAGTTCAGTGCCTTTGCGGACAGGATCGGTTTGACCGTCAAGGGAGAGGTGGATTTGCCAGAGGCCTTGTTTGTTTTAAAGGAGGCGTCTGGACTCCCGCCGGTCCCGCCCGGATCGGCAAAGGCCATGTTGCCGCAGGCTGACAATGATTCTGTCCTGACAGCAACTCCTTTGGCGTTGCTGTCGGCGTTTTGTCGGTTGGTCAACGGAGGCCGGGTGATGACCCCCCATGTACTCCGCGCTGTCTGGCAGAACGATCAGGTTTGGGATGTGCCGGTCCGGCAGGGGATAGGGGAGTTTGCTGTGCGGCCCGAGGTAAGCGAGGGCCTGCGCAGCGAAATGAAGAAGGTTGCCGGGGTTGGACAGGGCAATTTCGTCATCGAATCGCTGCGGCAGAAAGGCCCAGTTCCGGCGAGTCCGGCAAAACCGGCAGAAGACAACAGCCGACCGCAGCCGGCCCAAAAAGACAGCGAAAAAGCGGTCACGGCTCAGCCGGAAGTTGAGAGTATCCTCCTGGGGATGGCTCCCTTGGAACAACCGGAAATCGCCATGATTGTCGTGCTTGATGATGCCCGAATCGATCCGCAGGTCAAGTCGCCGGTTCGGGATATTGCCGAAGAGACCATGGCGCAGGCCAGAACAGCCTTGCGGAAAACAGTGCGGCCTCCCACGGCACTGGAGCTGGCGGTGCGCGAAGTCGGCTATTATAAAAAAATTGAAATGCTTCAAGCCAAGGCAATCCTGCCGGCGTCTTTGGTTCAGGAGCAACAGTCTCTTGTCATGCCAGATTTGCGGGGCTTGAGCGGGCGGAAGGCGATGCAGGTCCTGCAGCCGTATGGGGTGAGATTGCAGCTCGCCGGATCGGGGCAGGTGGCAAGCCAGTATCCCTTGCCCGGCTCAGTCCTGCGGGGTGTTGAGCGGTGTGTCTTGCACCTGAAACCGATGCAGATGTAACTGCTGGTTGGTTGCCAATATAAGGAAAAAGCCGGGTACTGGACATGGGGAAAAACAACAGCCTTGCCTCAGTATCTTTGCGGAAATTGGCCGAGGAAATGGAAATCATGAACCTGGACAGGCTGCCGGATAAAGCGATACGCAGCATCACCGCCGACTCCCGTCAGGCTGGGCCTGGTTCGTTGTTTGTTGCGGTCCCGGGGTTGACCGTGGATGGGCATGATTATCTGGAGGCTGCCGTAGGAAAAGGCTGTGCCGCCGTGCTGGTCGGCAAGGGGCGCTGCGGGGGGTGGAGGCATGCCAAGGTCGCCTGTCTGGAGGCGGCTGATACCCCAAAGGCTCTGGGGCAGGCAGCGGCCGGGTTTCATGGTCATCCGGCCCGGCGCATGCTCATGCTCGGGATCACCGGCACCAACGGCAAGACCACGACCACCTATCTGCTGGAGTCGATCATCCGTCAGGCCGGTGGCAAGCCCGGGGTAATCGGCACCGTGAATTACCGGTACAACGCGGTGGAAGTCCCGGCCTCGTTTACCACCCCTGATCCGGTAAACCTGCACCGGATCCTGGCTGAGATGGCGGATAACGGCGTCACTCATGTGATCATGGAGACCTCCTCCCATGCCCTTGAGCAAAAAAGGGTGGCCGGTATCCTCTTTGATTTGGCGCTCTTTACCAATCTGAGTCGCGACCATCTTGATTTTCACGGGGATATGGCCAGTTACTTCGCCAGCAAGAAGACGCTTTTTGTCGAGTATCTGAAAAAAGACGGCAAGGCGGTGGTCATCTGTGACGACCGGGACAAGGGTGACCTCGACTGGGGGAGGCGGCTGTTCTTTGAACTGCAGACCGACAAGGGGCTGGGGGATGCGGGGAAAAATGGCCGGACCCTGCTGGACTGCGGCTTTTCCGGGGCCATGGTGGCTGTGCGGCAGGCGCAAGAGAGTCTGGCCGGAACGGTGGCGACTCTTGCAACCCCGGCGGGAGAGCTTGAGGTTCGCTCCGATCTGGTCGGGACCTTTAACCTGAAAAATATCCTCGGCGCGGTTGGGGCGGCGGTGGCCCTGGGGATTGCCGGGGAGCAGATTGTTGCCGGTCTGGCGCAAGCCCAGCCCGCGCCCGGACGCCTGGAAAAGGTTGCCTCTCCGCCAGGGGTCAGCGTCTTTGTTGATTTTGCCCACTCCCCTGACGCGCTGGCTAATGTGTTGCAGACCATGCGTCGCCTCACCCTGGGGCGCTTGATCGTGATTTTCGGCTGCGGCGGGGACCGCGACCGCGGCAAGCGCCCCATGATGGGCAAAGTTGCCGGCTCCCTGGCCGATGTGGTGGTACTCACTTCTGATAATCCGCGGAGTGAAAGGGCTGAGTCCATCTTGAACGACATTGAGGCGGGGATTAGGGAAACCACCATGCCGCGCCTGCGGATTGAGGCCCTTCTTCAGTGGGAAGCGATGCGGGGCTATGATATCGTACCCTCGCGCCGGGAGGCGATCAGGGAAACCATCCGTCATGCCCGGCCCGGGGACGTGGTGCTGCTGTGCGGCAAAGGGCACGAGACTTACCAGATAACCCCGGAGGGGCGTTTCTTTTTTGATGACCGGCTGGAAGCAGCGGCCCAGGCGGAGGTGATCAAATGGTAGCGGGGTAACTTCCAGCAGCACCGCATCTGCGTTGTCATCGGCCTGCTCGTGTGCACCAGCACACTTCGCAGGTCTCTTCCTAGCAGCTACGGCACTGCTGAATAGTTACGCAAGATTTGAAGAAACAGTACCCGACGGCGATGGGACTGGCAACGAGGTGCGATATAGGTGCGGGCAGGATGAAAAAGGGAGCAACAAAAAATAATCCCGGCTCGGGAGTAAGCGGCGGGCAGAGCCCGTCCTGGACGCTTCCCCAGGTTCTTCTGGCCACGGGGGGCAAGCTTGTTGCCGGCACGACCGAGGCCGGTTTCCTTCGGGTCTGCACGGACAGCCGGGGGATCGAGCCGGGGGATCTGTTCGTGGCCTTGCGCGGAGAGAACTTCGACGGTCATGCCTATCTCGGGCAAGCGGTGGAGAAAGGGGCTGCCGGCTTGGTGGTGGAGACAATCCCTGAAAAGAGGCCCCCGGTTCCGGTGGTGCTGGTAGCCGATACCCTCCGCGCCCTCGGGGATCTGGCCGCCTTCAGGAGATCGCTGATCCCGAAGCTGCGGGTATTGGCGATGACTGGAAGCTGCGGCAAGACCACGGTCAAGGAGATGGTCGCCGCGATCCTGGCCGGAAAACACAAGGTGCTGAAGACCCAGGGAAACTTCAATAATCTGATCGGCCTGCCGCTTTCCTTGTTGCCGGTTGAATTTCACCACGACTTCGCAGTGCTGGAGATGGGCATGAATCAGCCCGGCGAGATCGCCCGGCTCACCGAAATCGCCGACCCGGACATCGCCTGCATCACCAATGTCCAGGATGCCCATCTTGCGGGCTTAAGCGACATCTCCGGAGTGGCTCGGGCCAAGGGTGAGCTTTTTGCCGGGCTCAAAGCCTCGGGGAGGCTGGTGGTGAATATTGACGATCAAAAGGTGCTGGAGATAGCCAAGCAGTGCCGCCAAGGGAAAATTACCTTTGGCCGCGGCCCCAAGGCGGATATTCGCGGGCTTCGTCTGCGGAGTCTGGGCGAACGCGGGATGGCTTTCACCCTACGGATCGGCGGCAACGAAGCCCGGGTTAAAATCAAGGGTCTGGGGGCGCATAACGTGCAGAACGCCCTGGCCGCGGCTGGCATGGCCCATGCGGCTGGCGTACGGTTTACGGATATTGTGGCCGGGCTGGAGAGATTTGCCCCTTTTGCAAACCGGCTCCAGGTGCAGAGGCTCAGCGGCGGGATCAGGCTGGTGAACGACGCCTACAATGCCAACCCCTCTTCGGTGCTGGCCGCTCTTGCGACCTTGCATCAGATGGATCAGAGCCATAAAAAAGTGGTTATTCTCGGTGACATGCTTGAGCTCGGGCAACAAAGTGTTGCCGCCCATCAGGGGATCGGTCGGGAGGTGGCGAGGCTCGGCTTCGATGGACTGCTGGCCGTGGGGGAATTTGCCGAATCCCTGGTTGCTGCCGCCTGGCAAGGGGGAATGAGCCGACAGCAGGCGATGTTTTTTACCAATAAGGAGCAGGTCAGTACCTGGCTGCGCGAGGGTATCGCCGTCGGTTTTCTGCAGCCGGGAGACTGGGTGCTGGTCAAGGGCTCACGCGGGATGCGGATGGAAACAATCACTCACGATCTGCTTGAGAAGTAAGGATAACCACCATGCTCTATCATCTTCTCTACCCGCTTCACACCTATTTCAGCGCGCTGAATGTTTTTCGCTATATTACCTTTCGCTCTATCGGCGCTACGCTGACGGCCTTCCTCATCCTGCTGCTCTGCGGCAACAAGGTTATCAAGATGATGCAGGAAAACCAGATCGGCCAGGTGGTGCGGGATGATGGCCCGACCAGCCATTTCAGCAAACGGGGGGTGCCCACCATGGGAGGGCTGCTAATCCTTTTTGCCGTTACGGTGACTACCCTTCTCTGGGTTGATCTGGCCAATTCGTTTGTCTGGATCATTCTCGGGGTCACCCTCTGGTTTGGGGCTATCGGCGCCTACGATGACTACCGCAAGATAAAAAAGCAGAACAGCAAGGGGTTAAGGGCCCGGGGCAAGATCTTTTGGCAGATCATCGGGGCCTTGGTGGCCGGGTTGCTCATCTATTATAATCCGAATTTTGACGGGCACCTGAGCTTCCCCTTTTTGAAGAATATCCAGCCTGATTTGGGCCCCTATTATGTGGTTTTTGCCACCCTGGTGGTGGTCGGCGCTTCAAATGCCGTCAATCTAACCGACGGCCTTGACGGGCTGGCCACCGGCCCCACAGTGGTGACAAGCGGGGTTTATCTGATCTTCTCCTATCTGGCCGGGCATGCCGGGATGGCGGCATATCTGCAGATCCCCTATGTGCCAGGGGCAGGGGAGGTTGCCGTTTTTTGTGGCGCCCTGGTGGGAGCAAGCCTCGGTTTTCTCTGGTTTAATGCCTACCCGGCCCAGATTTTCATGGGAGATGTGGGCTCCCTGGCCATAGGCGCAGCTCTTGGCATGGTGGCGATCATTATTAAACAGGAGATGCTGCTGGCCATTGTCGGGGGGGTATTTGTCATGGAGGCGCTCTCGGTCATCATGCAGGTGGGTTTTTTCAAGATGAGCGGCGGGAAAAGGATCTTTCTCATGGCCCCGTTTCACCACCATTTTGAAAAGAAAGGCTGGACGGAGCCGAAGGTTGTGGCCCGTTTTTGGATTATCTCGATCGTTTTGGGATTGAGCGCCCTGGCAACCTTGAAGCTGCGGTAACTGTCCAGCAGCACCGCAGCTGCGTTGTCATCAGCCTGTTCATGTGCCCCAGCACACATCACAGGCCTCTTCCTAGCATCTGTGGCACTGCTGGACAGTTACCGTTCTGGGGATTGTGAGTTTTTTGTTTTAAGTTGGCTGGTTATAGGCTGCGTTAGGAAAACAGGTGGGAAATGAAATGCTGAGCAGGAATTTTAAGGAAATACTGAAACCGGGAGCCCATGTCGTGGTGGTGGGTCTTGGCAAGTCCGGTGTTTCCGCGGTGCGTTTCCTGCTCAAGCTCGGGGTGAGAATTTCGGTTTCAGAGGGTGGCCGACAGGAGAACCTTGCCGGAGACCTGGTTCGTTGGCTTGAGGAGAAAAGAGTTTTTGTAGAAACCGGCGGCCATACCTCTGAACTTTTAAATTCGGCAGACTGTATTCTGGTAAGTCCTGGCGTGCCGCTGGGAATCGCCCCTCTTGCGGCGGCCCGGCGGAAAGGCATTCCGGTGGTAGGTGAGCTGGCCCTGGCCAGGGATTTCATCAAGGCCCCGGTGGTGGCGGTAACCGGCACCAACGGGAAAAGCACGGTTACGACCCTGATCGGCGATCTGCTCACCGGCAGCGGCAGGAAGGTTTTTGTGGGCGGGAATCTCGGAACCCCCCTGGCTGAGTATCTGGCAGGGGCACAGGCATGTGAGGTGGTGGTTCTTGAGGTGAGCAGCTTTCAGCTTGACGGCGGCGGGGAGTTTCGGCCCCAGGTGGGAGTGTTGCTCAATATTACCCCGGACCATCTGGATCGTTATGCCTCATATAAGGCGTATGTCGAGGCCAAGATGTCGCTTTTTAAAAATCAGCAGCCCGGTGATGTGGCGGTGGTCAACGGTGACGATCTCGCCATCTCCGAATGGCTGGCCAAGGAGGCGGCGCAGCAAAGCCCCTGGCCGTTGCGGGGAGAGATCCGGCAATATAGCTCAAGTGGCAGGGATGGGGTAACTGCGTATCTCCGCGGCACAACCGTGCATCTTGCTACGGCAACCGAGTCTGGCGAAATAGACGAGGGGTATGAATTGGCGGGGACCCAGCTTGCCCAGGCGCCAAACAGCGAAAATGCCATGGCGGCGATTATGGCGGTTCGCGCCCTGGGGTGCAGCCCGGCGGACATCCGGAAAAGCCTGGCCGACTTCAAGCCGCTGCCGCACCGGTTGGCCTTGGTGGCCGAAAGAGACGGGGTTTCCTACTATGACGATTCCAAGGCCACCAATGTCGGGGCGGTCTATTCCGCCTTGGCCGGCATGAAGCAGCCGGTGGTGCTCATCGCCGGCGGGAGGGACAAGGGTGGCGGCTACGAGATGCTGCTGCCCCTGGTGAAGGAAAAGGTTCGGGCTCTGGTCCTGATCGGCGAGGCCAGGGAGGCAATGGCCAAGGCTTTTGCCGGCGTTACCAAGATAACCTTTGCCCGGGAAATGAGCGAAGCGGTGCGGATGGCCGGAAGCCTGGCGGAGAATGGCGATGCGGTACTCTTGTCTCCGGCCTGCGCAAGTTTTGACATGTTCAGGAGTTACAGCCACCGGGGTGAGATGTTTGCCCAGGCGGTCAACAGCCTGGGTGACTGCCCATGCGGATGATTATTACCGGAGGAGGGACGGGCGGCCATCTTTTCCCCGGCATTGCCGTGGCCGAAGAGATGTTGCGGCGGTTTCCTCAGGGCAGGATCCTTTTTGTCAGCACGGATCGCGCTATTGACAATAAGACCCTGGCCACTCGCTCCTTTGAGAAGAAGGCCATTGCCTGCCTGCCTTTGAAAGGCAAGTCGGTCTGGGGGACCCTCAAGAGTGTAACCCATCTTCCTGTCAGCCTGTGGCAGGCGCTGCGGATTGTTCGCGCCTTTAAGCCGCAGCTGGTTCTGGGCGTGGGCGGCTATGTGACCGGGCCGATGGTGCTGGCGGCGAGGCTGATGGGGGTGAAAACCTGCATTCATGAGCAGAATTCCATCCCGGGAATGGCCAACAGGATGCTTGGGAAAATTGTTGACCAAATATATATTTCCATCCCCGGATCTGAGGATTTTTTCCCCGGGGGTAAGGTGGCGCTGACCGGAAACCCGGTGCGGACGGAGCTTCTTCAGGCGGCAGCTCAGGAGAAGGAGCTGGCGGCCGGCAAGGTGGTGCTGGTTTTGGGGGGCAGCCAGGGGGCGCACCGGGTTAATGGCCTGATGGTGGAGGCCTTTACTTCCGGTCTGCCTGGCGGCGCGGTGCAGATCAGGCATCAGACGGGAAGCAGCGATGAAGCGTGGGTGCGCAAGGCCTATGCCGAAGCAGGGGTTACGGCCCAGGTCTCTTCCTTTATTACTGATATGGCGGCAGCTTACCGGGAGGCTGATCTGGTTGTTTCTCGGGCTGGGGCGACCACTCTGGCGGAGCTGGCGGTACTGGGCAAACCGGCCCTCCTGATTCCTTATCCGTATGCCGCGGATGACCATCAGACGACCAACGCGGCTTTTCTGGTGCGGGGGGGGGCAGCCTTGATGTTTCAGGAGCAGGAGCTTGATGGGGCGAAGCTGCGGGGGGAGATTATGGGGCTTTTGCACGATGCCCCCCGGCTGCAGGGCATGGCAACACAGATGAAGAAATACGCTCGGCCGGAGGCGGCCGGGGCCATCGTGGAGAGAAGCATGGAGTTGATGGCCGCCATTGCGGGGCCATTGGTTAAGGACGGCGTGCATGTATAAGAAGACCCAGCATATCCATTTCGTGGGCATCGGCGGCATCGGCATGAGCGGCATAGCCGAGCTGCTCTTAAACCTCGGCTATGCCGTGAGCGGTTCCGACCTGCGGGACACCGCCATAACCAGACGTCTGGCCGGTCTGGGCGGCAAGGTACACACCGGGCACCAGGGCGAATGGATTGCCGGGGCGGACGTGGTGGTGATCTCCTCGGCGGTGCGGGAGAACAATCCGGAGGTCCAGGCGGCCCGCACTGCGCATATTCCTGTCATCCCCAGAGCGGAGATGCTGGCCGAGCTCATGCGCCTTAAAAAATACGGCATCGCCGTGGCCGGCAGTCATGGGAAAACCACGACCACCTCCATGGTCGGCTGGCTGCTGTCCGAGGCAGGTCTTGATCCCACCGTGGTGATCGGCGGCAAGGTGAACAGCCTGGGCACCAACGCCAAGCTGGGTGAGGGGGAATTTCTGGTTGCCGAGGCGGATGAGTCCGACGGTTCATTCCTGAAGCTCTCCCCGGTGCTTGAGATCGTAACCAATATCGACCTGGAACACCTGGATCATTACCACGATATCGAGGAGATCAAGGCGGCTTTTCTGGACTTCATCGAGAAGCTCCCCTTTTATGGGGCGGCGGTAGTCTGTCTGGATGATGCGCATGTTGCTTCGGTTTTGGCCCAGATCCGAAAAAGGGTCATCACCTACGGCTTGACCAGTCAGGCCGATGTGCATGCCAGGGCGGTGGTGCCTAAGGGGCTGACCTCGACCTTTGAGCTCTGCCGGAACACCGAGGTGCTGGGGGAGATAACCCTCAATGTCCCAGGGCAGCACAATGTCTACAACGCCCTGGCGGCCATAACCGTGGCCCTGGAGCTGGATATTCCTTTTGCGGTCATCCGCGCTGCCTTGAAAACCTTCAGCGGCGTCCAGCGGCGGTTGCAGATCAAGGGAGAGGTCGAGGGGGTCATGGTCATTGATGATTACGGTCACCACCCCACCGAGATCAGGGCGACCTTGGCGGCAATGCGTTCGGCCTGGCCGAGAAGGCGGCTGATCGTCATGTTCCAGCCCCATCGTTACTCGCGGACGGCCGGGTTGTTCAAGGAATTCAGCACCGCCTTTCACGAGGCGGATGTTTTGCTGCTTACGGAAATTTATGCGGCGAGCGAAACCCCCATTGAGGGAATAAGCGGTTCGGCGCTTTTGCAGGAAATCAAATTGCACGGGCAGAAAAACGCCTATTTTGTCGCGGAGATTGAATCCCTGGCGCGTACGGTGCGGGGGATGGTGCAGCCGGACGATATTGTCCTGACCCTGGGCGCGGGCAACATTTATCAGGCCGGAGAAGAACTTTTGCGGATCCTGGGGCAGGAGCATGCTGCCTGATATGGGCTATCGCCTGCCAGACCGCGCGGACATGGTGAGGGTCTGGGAATTAAAAGGTCAGAGGCCGATGAAAAAAGAGGTTGGCAAGGGATGGCCGGAGCAACTGCGCGACCTTTGGTCCGGGGAGATCGAATGGCACAGTCCTATGGCCCGTTGGTGTACCCTGCGGGTGGGCGGTTTGGCCAGGGGTGTTGCCACCCCGGCCAGCCTGGAAGAGTTGCAGAGCCTTCTCGGTGTGCTGGCAAGACTGGATGTAACCTGGCGGGTCATTGGCCGGGGCAGCAACCTGCTGGTCTCCGAGGCAGGCTATGACGGGGTTATTGTCATGCTGGGTCGTAAGTTCGCGGCCATTGACAAATTGGCCGGGGGAAAGGAAGTCGGTCCACGGTTGCAGGTTGAGGCTGGCTGCAGTCTGATGAAACTGGTCAACTGGTGCAGTGCCCAAGGGTTGGCTGGGCTGGAGTTTGCCGCCGGTATTCCGGGTTCGGTGGGCGGGGCGGTGGTCATGAATGCCGGAGCCTGGGGCAAGGAGATGAGCGAGGTTTTGTCTTCGGTGACGTTTTTAGGCAGGTCCGGAGAGTTGCTGAAAAGAGCGAAAGACGATCTGGCCTTTACGTATCGGCATCTGGAAACAGAGGGTATGGTCGTGGTGGCGGCGGAGTTCTTGCTGCAGGCAGGGGACCGTAAGGCCATCGACAAAAGATGCGGTCAGTTTCTGCGCGACCGGAAAGAAAAGCAGCCCCGGGGTCTGGCCAGCGCCGGCTCGTTTTTTAAAAATCCGCCGGGCTTGCCCGCCGCCGGAAAGCTTATTCAGGATGCGGGGTTAAAAGGGTTTCGCATCGGTGGCGCCCAGGTTTCCGAGGTGCATGCCAATTTTCTGGTGAACATCGGTTCGGCCACGGCCCAGGATTTTCTGGACCTGATGGGAAAGGTGCAGGAAAAGGTTTTCGAGCGGTTCGGTATCCGTCTGGAACCGGAAGTTCATCTTCTTTAATTAATAAGGGAAAAGGCAGATACGGTTTGCGAAAGATAAAGCCCATACAGCAGCGTTACGGAGGAGGCAAGAAAAGCCGCTCCCTGGGCCTTAAGAAAAAACTGGCCATTATGGGGGCAGGTGTTCTTTTGCTGGCGGCAGGCTTTGCCTTGGTTGGTCTAATCGTTCATAAGGCCTTGGGCCGCTCGGATTTTTTTCAGATAACCACCACCAGCATCCAGGGTTGCCGCCAAACCACCAAGAATCATATTCTGGAAATGAGCGGGGTGGATGTGCACAGCAATCTGCTGGCGCTTGATACCAGGAAAGTTAAGGCCAGGATAGAGGCTCATGAATGGGTCGAATCGGCGGAGATTGAAAGGGACTGGCCAAACCGGTTGATCATTGTGGTCAAGGAACGTCTGCCGGTGGCCATTGTCAGCCTGGACAACGGTCTGTTCTATCTTGACCAGAACGGGGTTGCCTTTGCCCAGGTATTACCGCCGCAGGATATGGATTATCCTATAATCACCGGGATGAAAAGAGAGGAATGGCCGCGAACCATCAAGGATTCACGACTGGGCGAGGCTCTGCAGTTTATTAAATACGCGGGGCAGGGGAGTTCCATCCTGCCGAAGCAGAATGTCTCGGAACTTCACGTGGACGGGGATGAAAATGTTATCCTTTATCTGGTGGATCGGCCTTTCCCCATCCATCTGGGATCAGGAAATGTCGGGGCCAAATATTCCCGGCTGACCAAGGTGCTGTACAAGTTATATAAGAGTAAGGAATTTAACAAAACCGCCTATGTCAAAATGGATTATGGGCTTAATCAGGTGCTGGTGGGCTTTGAAGAGATGGTGTAGGGCGGGGAACTATCCAGCAGCACCGCATCTGCGTTGTTGCACCCAGAGGGTATAAGTTTCGTTTGAGCAGGCAAGGCTGCTCAACTCAGCTATATCAGCCTGTTCATGGGCGGCAGCACACTTCGCCGGCTTCTGCCTAGCAGCTACGGCACTGCTGAATAGTTACGGTTTGGGTTGTTTTTGTTCGTTTCCGGCCTTGAGCTGGATAGTTATAGGGCGGAATAGTTTTCGGCGGTTGGCACCGTCTCGAAGCAAAGGGTGAGCAAATGGCACAAGAAGAACGCGGCGACCTGATTGTCGGGCTGGATATCGGCACCACTAAGATTTGCGTGGTGGTAGGCGAGGTGCGTGATAACCGGATTGACATCATAGGCATAGGCAGACATCCTTCGGTGGGGTTGCGCCGGGGGGTGGTGGTCAACATCGAGAGTACCGTGCATTCCATCCGGCAGGCGGTGGAAGAGGCGGAACGCATGGCCGGCTGCGAAATCTGCGCGGTGTATGTGGGCATTGCCGGAAGCCACATCAAGAGCTTTAACAGTCACGGCCTGATCGCCATCAAGCATAGCGAGATCAAGCAGGATGATGTTGACCGGGTGGTGGATGCGGCCAGGGCCGTGCCCATCCCGCCGGATCAGGAGGTGATCCATGTGCTGCCGCAGGAATTCATGGTGGACGGTCAGGCAGATATTCAGGATCCCCTCGGCATGACCGGCGTCCGCCTTGAGGCGGATGTGCATATTGTGACCGGTTCGGCAACCGCGGTGCATAACATCGTCAAATGCTGCAACCGCGCCGGACTTCAGGTAACGGACGTGGTGCTTGAACCCCTGGCCTCGGCAGGCGCGGTTCTGACCAGGGAAGAAATGGAACTTGGGGTCGGCCTGCTGGATATCGGCGGCGGCACCACCGATCTGGCGATTTTTGCCGATGGGACCATCAAGCACACCTTTGTCCTTGGCTTGGGCGGGCAGAACCTTACCAACGACCTGTCCATCGGGCTTCGCACCCCGCAAAAGGAAGCGGAAAGGCTGAAGGAGGAGTTCGGCTGCGCCCTGGCCTCGCTCATCGACAAGGATCAGGTCATCGAGGTTCCCAGCGTGGGAGGGAGAAAGAACCGGAAACTTTCCCGCCGGGTCATGGGGGAGATTCTGGAGCCCCGGGTTGAGGAGATGCTTACCCTTATCAACCAGGAGTTGCTGGATTCCAAGTACAAGGAAATGGTCAACGCCGGCATGGTATTGACCGGTGGCTCGTGCCTGCTTGACAACATGGAAGAATTGGCGGAGCAGATCTTTGACCTGCCGGTCCGAATCGGTAGGCCGGAAAATATCGGCGGGGTGGTGGATGTGGTGGGTACGCCGCAGTGGGCCACGGGGGTTGGCCTGGTTGTCTACGGGATGAAGAATGGGCCGGGGGAGAGATTCAAGCGGCCCAAAGGTGGAATGATAGGGAGAATCACCGGTCGGATGAAAGACTGGTTTAAGGGGATAGTATAGCACAATCATTAAACGCCAGGTGTTGTTGGGGAGCAGGTCAAAGACCTTGAACAGGGAGAGCAGGATATGACTTTTAAATTCGCGGAAACAGAGTCACGGGCAAAGATCAAGGTTTTTGGCGTTGGCGGCGGCGGTGGAAACGCGGTCAATACCATGGTTGACAGCAAGATCCTTGGGGTGGAGTTTATCGTCGGCAATACGGACAGTCATGCCTTGGAGCATTCCAAAGCAGATATCCGCTTGCAGCTTGGCAAGTCGCTGGCCAAGGGGCTTGGCGCCGGCGCTAACCCCGAGGTGGGCCGGGCTGCGGCCGAGGAGTCCATCGATGAGATCCGCAAGGTGCTGAAGGACTCGGACATGGTCTTTGTTACCGCCGGGCTGGGAGGCGGAACCGGAACCGGCGCTGCTCCGGTTGTGGCCCGAATTGCCAAGGAGATGGGGGCGCTGACCGTGGGCGTGGTGACCAAGCCGTTTGCTTTCGAGGGCCGCCCAAGAACCAAGAACGCCGAGTTGGGCTGGAAGCAGCTTAAGGAGCATGTTGACGCCATTATTACCATCCCCAATGACCGGTTGCTCTCCATGACGCAGAAGGGAACCCGCTTCATTGACGGGATGAAAATGGCGGATGATGTTCTGGTGCAGGCAGTGAAAGGCATTACCGATCTGATCAATCTTCCCGGCTATATCAATCCAGACTTCGCCGATGTTAAAACCATCATGACCGAGATGGGTCCGGCGCTCATGGGTTCAGGCTATGGGGTAGGCGAAAACCGGGCGGTGGAAGCGGTGAACATGGCGATCAACAGCCCGCTTTTGCAGGATATCAGTATCGCCGGCGCCAAGGGAGTATTGGTCAATATCTCGGCTAGCCGGGAGACCTTGACCATGCCCGAGGTAACCGATGCAACCACAAAAATTTATAATGAAGTGCATGATGACGCCAATATTATTCTGGGGGTCATCTTTGATGAGAACCTGGGTGATGAATTGCAGGTAACTGTTATTGCCACCGGTATCCGTGAAACGATGGAGGAAGTCGAAGAGTTGTCCGACCGGGTGCAGTTCATCCACAAAAAACGGGAGCCGGCCGCGCAACAGCTGCCGTTCAGAAAAGGCGAGCAGGGCATGGACAGAGGCCGCGCCGTGGCCAACGGCATAAATAGAAGCTTTCACAACCATAACGCTCGCAACGAGCAGGACTATGATCGGCCGACTTTTTTGCGCAGAAAT
Organism: Deltaproteobacteria bacterium RIFOXYD12_FULL_56_24; assembly: GCA_001799285.1. Classification (GTDB taxonomy): domain Bacteria; phylum Desulfobacterota; class Desulfobulbia; order Desulfobulbales; family Desulfurivibrionaceae; genus Thiovibrio. Next base: position 5,365 of record MGTD01000044.1, on the reverse strand, counting down.
GAGAGTTGATAGGTAACTGTCCAGCAGCACCGCATCTGCTTTGTCATCGGCCTGCTCGTGTGCAATAGCACACTTCGCAGACCTCTTCCGCGCATCTACGGCACTGCTGAACAGTTACCGCTGGAGACTTGCGAAGTGTCTTCGCCTAGGGTAAACAGATAAGGTGTTTCGACTTCGTTTTTTTTTTGGAAAATCAATACAAAGCGGGTGTGTAGTGGCTGCCCGCTTTCAACCACTGCCGGATGACTTGGTTTTCCGCCGGCAGGATCGATATGGATTTCATGCGCCAGCGCCAACCTGTACCCGGTGATTTGCTTGCCAGTGAAAAAGGGACGCAGCGGAAGAAATGGAAGGGTCTGCTGCCGGTTGCCCTGATTTTTCCTAACAGGTATGCCCTTGGCAATTCCAACTTGGGCTTCCAGCTCGTCTATGCCCTGGTAAACAGCCTGCCCGGCTTTGTTTGCGAGCGTTTTTTTTATCATGACAACCAGCCCCCGGTTTCTCTGGAATCGGGCCGGCCACTCCGCGATTTTCCGATTCTGCTTTGCTCCTTGAGTTTTGAACAGGACTTTCTTAACCTGCTGGCTCTGTTTTTTGCCGGCGGCATTGAGCCGTTGGCTGAAAAACGCACGGCGGACACCCAGAGGTTTCGGCCCGGCCAACCTCTGGTCATCGGCGGCGGCGTGGCCTCATTTATCAATCCCGAGCCCCTGGCCCCTTTTGTGGACCTTTTTGTGGTTGGGGAGGCGGAGCCGGTTCTCCCGCAACTCATGGCCCATCTTGCCGACCACCTGACCGTTGCAGAGCCGGAAGTGCTGCTGAGAGGAATCGTAAAGAAGTTCAGCGGCTGTTATGTGCCCCGATTCTATACCATGCACTACGGCGAAGATGGCCTCCTGAACCGCATTGAGGCTGACCCGGAAGCGCCGGCCCGGGTGCGGCGCGTGGTGTTGGAAAAAACCCAGGTGGCCGGGCACTCGCAACTGCTCTCGCCGGAGGCGGAGTTCGCCAATCTTTTTTTGACCGAGCTTGGCCGGGGTTGCAGCCGGGGGTGCAGGTTCTGCGCCGCCGGATTTGTCTATCGCCCTCCCCGGCTCTGGTCGGCGGCAAGCATTTTGGCCGGATTGGCCGAGCGGCCTGCGGAGATAAAGCGGGTGGGTCTTCTGGGGATGGAGATGGCGCGGGGTGATGATCTCGCCAGAATTGCCGAATATTTGCTGGGCGAGGGTTGCGCCCTGTCTTTTTCTTCCTTGCGGGCCGATGCCATCAGCGAGGAACTCTGCCACCTGCTGGCGCAAAGCAAGCTGAAGAGCGCGGCAATCGCGCCGGACGGAGGCTCGGAAAGGCTGCGCCGGGTAATCAATAAGGGAATCAGCGAGCAGGATGTGTTATGGGCGGCCGAGGCTCTGGCCAAGGCTGGAATTAGTCATCTCAAGCTTTATTTCATGATCGGGCTGCCCACGGAAACGGAGGATGACCTGGAGGAACTTTTGCTTTTGACTGGCAAGGTTCGCAAAACCCTACTGGGGGTAGGCAGGGAAACGGGGCGCATGGGCAATATTACCCTCAGCGTCAACAGCTTTGTGCCCAAGGCCTGGACACCTTTCCAGTTTCATGGTTTTGCTCCATTGACAACGCTGAAAAGCAGCATAAAATTCCTGCGCAAGGGTGTGGCCGGCCTGGCCAATACCCGTCTGGTTGTTGACCAGCCAGGGAATGCCTTCTACCAGGCGGTGCTGGCCCGCGGGGATCGTAAGGTAGGGCTGGCCCTCTACACCATGCTGCAAAGCGGGCAAAATTGGCGGCAGTCATTGCAGGGTTGCGGCATAAACCCGGAAGACTATGCCATGCGAAAGCGGGGCAAGGAGGAGCTGTTTCCGTGGGAGATTATTGACCACGGGATTGACCGGCGGTATTTATGGGCGGAGTATCAGAAAGCCCTGGAGGAAAAAGCAACGGTTGCCTGTGATACTGCGCAGTGTAAGCGATGCGGGGTATGTCATGGTTGAAAGAAAAAAAAAGACGCAGGACGATGCGGCCAATCTCGCCAGTCTTAAGCCGTTCAGGCTGGTCAAGTTTTTTTCCTATAGCGGTCTTGCCGTTTTTCTCCTCTTTACCCTGGTCCTTTCCTGGATCATTTCGAATCACGCCAAGAAGGTTCTCCTGGAGCGGAGCGAGGCTTATGCCTTTGTTGTCGCCGAGAATCTTAGTCATCAGGTGTTCCAGCAATTTGTCCTGCCAACGGTGATGCGTTATGGGGAGATTGCCCTGCGCAAGCCAGAGCAGTTCGCCCGCCTTGATACCGTTGTGCGCAACGCCACGCACGGAATGCGGATTCAGGCGGTCACCATTTTTGATTCTTCGGAAAATATCATCTCTTACAGCATGGTGGCCAGCCGGATAGGCCGCAAGGGCGAAGGTGGCATTGAATACCACAAGGCTCTGGCCGGAGAAAACAACTCGGTGGTCCGTTCAGCTGGCTCCCTGTTGAACCTCCTTCCCGGAGGGCGGCCAATTACTTCGCAACTGAGTACCTTTATCCCCTTTCGTCAGTACCAGGCTAACAAACAGAAAGAAGGGATCATTCTGGGGGTCATCGAGGTGGTTCAGGATCTCTCCGAGGATGTCGCGGCGATTACTAAATTGCAGGGCTCCATCATCTTCACTTCCATGTTGATCATGTCGGCTCTTTTTGTGGTGCTCGGCTTTATCGTGGCTCGGGCCGACCGCATTATTGAAGCCCGCGCCGAGGAGCGCCGACGCCTTGAACAGCAGCTGCACCAAAGCCAGAGACTGGCCACTCTCGGCAAGATGGTGGCCTCGGTTTCCCATGAAATAAAAAATCCGCTGGGTATTGTCCGCAGTACGGCGGATATCCTCGGAAAACGTCTCAAGAGTGTGGCGCCGGGCAATGAACATCTTGCCGAAATTATCGTGGAGGAAACAGGCCGGCTGGATGGAATCGTGCGGGAGTTTCTTGACTTTGCCCGTCCTCAGGAACCGAACAGGGCGCTGACCTCGGTAAATGATATCTTCAGCAAGATCCTCGCCTTCATGGAGCCGGAACTGGAGCGGAAAGGGATTGTTCTGGAAACCTCCTTATCCCAGGATATGCCGCAGATATCCCTTGATCAGGGGTTGATGCACCGCGCCTGTCTCAATATTCTGGTTAACAGTGTGCAGGCCATGGCGGAAGGGGGGAGACTTTCCGTGGAAACCAGATATGAGAAAGCAGTGGGGGTAGCCACGCTCATCGTCAGCGATACCGGGCTGGGAATGTCCCCGGAAAAACAGGGGCATATCTTTACCCCTTTTTATACCGATAAAAACCGGGGGACCGGACTAGGGTTGGCTATCGTCAAAAATATTGTTGACAGCCACCATGGGACAATCACCGTGGACAGCAAGGAAGGGGAGGGAACAACCTTTACGATAGTCCTCCCAGGCAGATGATCAGCCGTAAGCGATCACAGGGCACCACATCTTGCGGCGATCGGACCGGCTCACGTACAACATTACGCATCGCCGTCCCGCATATAGCTGAGCTTGGCAGCTTGCCTGCCTAGCGAAACTTATACCCCCTCTGGGTGCGCCGCAACCTGCGGCACCCTGTGACCCCTTTAAGTTGAGCAGCTTGTCTGCTCAAAACGAAACTTATACCCGAAGGGTGATTCCGTGGTTGTTTGACCTTCGGGGGCCTACCCCGCCCCGTGATTGGTTACGATCAGCCATTCTGGTCCGTTTTTTTCTGTGTCTCGATTTTTTGTTTGAGCAGGTCGCGGTCGCGGCGCAGTTCTTCGTAGGTTTCCATGGCCAGTTTTTCCGCATCGCCCTGGCTGGTTTTGTTCTGCTCCACCCGGGCCCTGACTTTTTCCGCCTTGATCGATAGATCCTTGGTTCCGAAGATGGAAGAGGCCAGATATTTGCAGGAAAATTTCATGAGGGCGATATCGTCCGTCTTGATTTTTTCCAGGGTTTCCGCATCGACTTCATAGGTGTCCAAAAAAGAGCTGTTGAAGACAAAGTCCCGGAACTTGTCGAGATCGGTGCTGGCCATAAAAAACATTTTTTGGGCCAGCTCGCTCAAGGTGGCCTGCAAGCCGAAGGACTTGCGGCGCATGACAATTTCCATCCACTCCCGGTTCATTTCGTCTGACTCGTCAATTCCCTGCTCCGCCCGCCATTCGCGGATGGTTTGCTCCTTCGGCTCTTCATGTCCTTTGCAGTAGGGCTCTTTGACCAAGAAGTAAAATTCCTCCGCAGTGGTTCCCTCATTGCCAGCCGCATGGAAATACGACATCCCCACCGGATAATAGCGGCAGGTCGTGGGCCGGTAGGGGTAGATGGTGCAGCCTTCTTCGGTGACAAAGGGGCAGCGGCCGTTTTCGTCGAGATGAATCTTTACTCCGGGCAGATCCGTCTTTTCCAGAAAGACCGGGGTGGTGAAACGCAGGAGAAATTCTTCGGCGGGGAGGTTTAAAGGGCGTCTGATGCGCAGGATATCATAGGGCGTCAAGATGATATTGATATTGCCGCAGCAGCTGGTAAAGCAGGAAACTCCGGGATGGCAGCTGAATTTCAGGTTGCTGTCCGCCGTGAGTTTGGCGGGCATGATATTGCTTGGGTTGTTGTCCGAACCGAACAAGGACTTGTTAAAGGAGGTGGCTTGGGGCTTCTGTTCTGACTTGCTCATGGTAATGACCTTAAAGGAATGTGTTATTGGGGCACAGAAGAAGCGGTCGCATTTGCATCGGGCAGGATGTTAAAAGAATCCTGATGCGGGAAGGGAGAAAGCTTCTGGGTTTTTACTATTTCAATCAGTTATATTGACAACGCATTGTTTATGGATAAAACGATTTTGCAAAGAGTAACCACGGGAACGCTCCCTGTCAAATTCATTTCTAAAGGGAAAAGATCAAACTTTAAAGAACGGGGAAATAATTTTCGCGGTCACCATGACAAGGCGAATTTTAAATTTTGGGGGCCGGGCAAAGGCGATCTGAAAGTTGAAAAAAACGTGGTTCTTGATGAGGAAAATTGGGAATCGAGAGCTGCGGTTGCGGTTTTTTGGGGGGGGATATGGACAATGTTTTTTTCTTGACTTTTATCAGGTGAGAAATTATACAGTTCAATGTCTCGTAAAATGAGTGGTTCTTCAGTTTTGTGCAAAAGACGAAGAAAAAAATCCCGGAATTTACTGTTTGTGCGCGGCGGCAAACTCTAAAATAGACCAGTTTTTTCTTCATCAGCCAGTTTTTTGATAAGGTTAACGCGAATTTCGTAAGATCGGAGTTCGGAAAATTCAATCCAAGTGAGGAGGTTAGTGAATGCCAAGTTACGTAGATCCTTCTAAATGTGACGGCTG
>MGTD01000043.1:13231-37166 GCA_001799285.1 Deltaproteobacteria bacterium RIFOXYD12_FULL_56_24 | reverse complement strand
CAGGGCACCGCATGTTGTCGGCACTTCTGCCGACGATTGACAGCGGCGATCGGACCGTCTCACGTACGTAAAGTACGCGTTGCCATCCCGCTTGCCGCAACCTGCAGCACCCTGAGACCGCTTGGTTCGGGGTAGATAGGGGACGTACTTCAAGTTATAAGTTTTGATTCACTGAGACCCGTTTACGGCGAAGTATCTTACAAACTTAAGTACGTTATATGTAATAATAACAAAATGTTAAATCGGAAGTTGAAAGGATAAAAAATATCTTTGCAGCTCCCCCAAAAAGAAACCCCCTGCTCCCTAATCCTGAATGTAAGCTCAGAAGGGATAGAGGCGATAATAAGAACCTGATCAATGTTGACAGACTTTGAGGGTAAGATGCTCAACCAAACTGCATGCACGGAGGATGCTGACAAAATTTTTCAGGGTAGGATTTCCTTTCGGTCCAAGCATACGGCGCAGGCTTTTTCCGTTTATCTGCAATTCACGGGCTATCTCGGCCATGGATTCGGTGCCGTTCAGATAATCCCGCAGTAAGGCTTTTCCTGTTTCCACATCGCCATCCAGGAAAGCATTGGTTGCCTCGACAATCAACTCACTCCTGAAATCCTGATCCGATTTGGCCCGTGCCATGACTGTTTCTCTGAAATCTCTTGTCAGTGGCATTGTTCAGCCTCCTTTGTTTTCCCTGCGTTTTTTGTAATCCGCCCAGTGGCTTCCGGCTCTGCACCGTTGCGTTGTTCTTTTCTCATTTCTCCAGCGGCCGACCGAAGATATCCGTGCCCTGCTCCGCCATGGCCTGGACCAATTCCTGCCAGGCCGCGAAACTCAACCGCGCCTCTTCCTCGTTTAGCACCGACAGGGCAAACCCGGCATGCACCACGGTGTACTGGCCCACCGCGATCTCCGGCACATACTCAAGGCAGACCTTGTTGACCGTGCCGCTATAATCCACATGCCCCATGCACAGGCCGTTTTCCTGAAATATCTCCACCACCTTGCCGGGAATCGCCAGACACATACTCTCACCTTTTTTAACTGCCCAGCAGCACCGCATCTGCGTTGTCATCAGCCTGCTCATGTGCACTAGCACACATCGCAGGCTTCTTCCTAGCAGCTACGGCACTGCTGACCAGTTAATTTCCTTGTTTACGAATTGCTCCGGCTTCGAGCTGGATAGTTATTAAGTTACCTGATTAGCGCTAATCTTCCGCAAGACGTAATTTGTGGGCAACACGGCCCGCCGTGCCCCTACAAAAATCCCCCTCTCCCCCGTTTTGTGGGGGAGAGGGCCGGGGAGAGGGGGATTTCGCCGGCTGTTCACCCTCTCCCTGACCCTCTGCCTCAAGGGAGAGGGGATTTGCGGAAGATTAGCGCTAATCAGGTTAAGTTATTACCGTTTTTTTAACGCCTCGCGGCCGATCACTGCCTGCCCCAGGGAAATGCAGGCGTCGTTGCAGGGCAGCTCTTTATGCAGCAGAACCTCAAACCCGGCCCGAGTCAGAGAAACGGCCATCCCCTCCAGGAGCAGCCGGTTCTGGAAAACTCCGCCGCTCAAAACCACGGTGTTAATTTTTTCCCGGCGGCGCGCTTCCTCGGCCACCCTGGTAAAGACCGCTACCAGTCCGGCATGAAACCTGCGGCTGATTTCACCTCTCGCCATCCCGGCCTGCACGGCTTGCGCCACCGCCCGGATCAAGGAACGCACCGAGATTTTCAGCATGCACCCTTCGGGTATAAGTTTCGTACGAGCAGGCAAGCTGCTCGACTCAGCTATATCATCTTCCGCGTAAACCTCGCAGGGAAAAACCTCCTCGCCGATTCTCCCGCCCGCAGCCTGCATCAGTTCAATGGCGGCCTGGGCTTCATACTGAATGATCTGCCTGCCCCCGCTCATGGCGGCCACCGCATCAAAGAGTCTGCCGCAGCTGCTGGTCAAAGGAGAATTTACCCCTTTGGCCACCATGGCCAGAATCGGCCCACACTCATGGTGTGCCAAAAAAGGCAGCTCGGGCAGGTCCGCGCCAAAAGCAGCATGGAGATAACTTAAGGCCGTCCGCCAGGGGGCCTGCACCGCGGCATCACCGCCCGGCAGGGGCAAAGATTCCAGGGCGGCAAAGCGCCGGTAGCCACGGGTGTCTCCCAGCAAAACCTCGCCGCCCCAAATGGTCCGGTCCGGGCCGTACCCAGCCCCATCGAGAATAATGCCGATGGCAGGACCCGCCTGTCGGTTCTCGGCCAGACAGGCGGCCAGATGGGCATGATGGTGCTGGACGGCCAGAGTAGGCAGCCCTTGCTGCTCCGCGGCCCAGCGGCTTGAAAGATACTGGGGGTGCAGGTCATGGGCGATCAGGGCCGGAGTAATTTCAAACAAAGCTGCCAACTGGCCGAGGCTTTGCTGAAAGACCCGGTACGCTTCAAGGTTCTTCAGATCCCCGATGTGCTGGCTGCAAAAGGCCTGTTTTTCCTTGAGCAGGCAGACAGTGTTCTTGAGCTCCGCCCCCACCCCGAGAACCATGGGGCCGCCCTCTGCAAGGGTGAGGGGCCTCGGGGCAAAACCCCGGCTGCGCCGGAGCTGCCGGACCTTTCCGGCCTGGAGGGCAACCAGCGAATCGTCGCAGGGCAGATGAATGGGCCGGTCGTGCATAAGAAAACAGTCGGCTATCCCCTGCAAACGTTGCACCGCCTCGTCGTTTTCGATGCAGATCGGCTCTTCGCTGCGGTTGCCGCTGGTCATGACCATGGCCCGCGTCTCCCCTTCCAGCAGCAGATAATGGAGCGGCGCATAGGGAAGCATCAGGCCGAACTGATCGCACCCCGGCGCGACTGCTTCGGCCAGACCATGCCCTTCTTTCTTGTCGGCCAGGACAATGGGGCGTTCCCGACTCGTCAGCGCCTGCACTTCCATATCTTCCAGCTGGCAGATCCTCCGGGCTGCGGCCAAATCGGCAACCATGACCGCCAGGGGCTTGGCCTCCCTGCCCTTTCGCTGCCGCAGCCGCTCTATGGCCCGCGCGTTTGCCGCATCCACGGCCAGATGAAAGCCGCCGACCCCCTTGACCGCCACGATTTCGCCGGCAGCCAGCCGTTGGCAGGTCTCGGCCACCGCCGCCTCGCCGTGCGCCTGTTCCACACCGTCCGCTTCGGCCAGAATGAGGTGCGGGCCGCAATCCGGGCAGCAGTTTGGCTGGGCGTGAAAACGGCGGTTGCCGAGATCGTCGTATTCCCTGCGGCAGGCCGGGCACATGGCAAAATCGGCCATAGTCGTATTGGGGCGGTCGTAAGGGATGCCCCGGATAATGGTATAGCGGGGGCCGCAGTTGGTGCAGTTGATAAAGGGATAGCGGAACCGGCGGTCATCCGGGGCGAAGAACTCGGCGAGGCACTCCGCGCACACCGCGACATCCGGGGAGATCAGGGTGGCGACCGGGCCGGAAGCATCCGAATGATTGAGGACAAACTCACTTTCATCAGCTAGGGGAATGGGACAGGAAACGATTTCGCCGATCCGGGCCAGGGGGGGCGCTTCTTCCCGCAGGGCGGCAAGAAAGCCCTCAAGCTGCCCGTCCTGCCCCTGCGCCTCGATGACCACCCCGGCCGGGGTATTCGCCACGAAGCCGGTCAGGCCGCTCCCCAGGGCCAACCGGTAGACAAAAGGCCGGAAGCCGACGCCCTGGACAATGCCGCTGACCGATATCTTCCAGCGCAAGCTTGGCATGAAATCCTTCCGCCCAGAAATCAACAACTAATCACTGGGCATAAACAATCATTAAAAAATATAATTCGTTAACCTGTAAGCGTTTGCAGGGTGGTGCAGATGCGCGAAAGAGGCCTGCAAAGTGTGCTATTGCACATGAGCAGGCCGATGACAAAGCAGATGCGCCGCCCTGTGATCGCTTATAGCCTGCTGCGCAGCCAATCCAGCCAGCCTGGCATCCCCTCTCCGGTCCGAGCGGAGAGCTCGAAAAATTCCAACCGGCGGTTCACCCGCAAGGCATACTCCCGGCAGCGGGCCACCTCAAAATCCACATGGGGCAGAAGATCGATCTTGTTGATCAGGCAGAGGGAGGCCGCATCGAACATAGCAGGATATTTAAGGGGTTTGTCCTCCCCCTCGGTGACGCTGATGATCACCACCTTGGCCGCCTCGCCCAGATCGAACATGGCCGGACAGACCAGATTGCCGACATTCTCGATAAAAAGCAGGGAGTTTTCCGCCGGCTCCATCTGATGCAGGGCTTGATGGACCATGTCCGCGTCAAGATGGCAGCCGGCCCCGGTGTTCACCTGAACCACGGGCGCGCCGGTGGCCTCGATCCGCTCGGCATCGAGCATGGTCTGCTGATCCCCTTCGATGACCGCCATGGGAATCTCGCCCAAAAGCGCCCGGATGGTCCGCTCCAGAATCGTGGTCTTGCCCGAACCGGGAGAACTGACCAGATTGAGGGCGACAACCCGCCTGTTTTTGAAAAACTCCCGGTTGTGCGCGGCAAGCGCATCGTTTTTCCCCAGCACCGCCTCCCGCACCTCCACAATCCGTCCCTGAACCGGCCGGTCGTGATGATGGTGCGGCGCGTGGTGGTGGTTCGCAGAGCCGGACACGTTCTGCCCCGCTCTCCTGATGGTTACGCTGTTGTCCGGTTGGCTACAACCGCAGGAATCACACATGGGTTCACCTACTCTTCGTCAATAGTGAGGGAGACAACCTGCAATTCCCGGCCCTGCACGGTTTCCACCGCATAGCCGCCGCATTGCGGGCACTGGGCAAGCAGGGAATCAAGAACAAAGGCGTGCCCACAGGCAAGACAGCGGCCGCCCCCTTCAACTTCGCGGATCTCAAGACGGGCTCCCTGGGCAAGCGTATCGCGGGCGGCCGCTTCAAAACAAAAAGCAAGAGCCTCCGGCATCAACCCGGAAAGTTTGCCGACTTCAAGCTCGATGGCCGTGACCTTCGTCGCTCCGGCGGCCCGCGCCTTGCCGGAAACAAGTTCGACGATGCTAACAGCCAGGGACATCTCGTGCATGGCGTTATGATATCCGAAAAAAGGGGGGATGATCCAAGGCGGGAACGGCCCTTAAATTTTTTCCGCTTCAAGAACAGGTTCTTCCCGGCAGGAGCAATGCGGGAAATCATCCATCGCCGGGCCATGCACCGGCAGGGTGACGACAAACCGAGCCCCATGCCCCGGAGACCCTTGCGCCGTGATCGTCCCACCATGCCGCTCGACAATCCGCTTGCACACCGCAAGCCCGATCCCGGTGCCCTCATACTGGCTCGCGCCATGCAGCCGTTGAAACAAGCCGAAGATCCTCTCGGCGGAATCCTCGGCAAAGCCGATCCCGTTATCCTCCACGATAATCCGACAAAAGTCCGCCCCTCCCTGCGCATCCGGCCCGTCGACAATCTTGCCGGACACCAGGACAAGGGGGGGGAGATTCGGCTGGTTGTATTTCAGGGCGTTGGCAATGAGGTTCTGGAAAAGTTGCCGGATCTGGAGCGGATCAGCCTTGATCCGGCACAGGTCGCCGACCTCGACCCGCCCGCCGCTCTCCGCGATCCGCATCTCCAGATCAGCGATCACCTGCAGGACAATTTTTTCCAGGTCAATCTCCTCGAAGGGCTGAGCCTTGGTAGAAACCCGCGAATAGGTCAGCATCCCGGAAATCAGCGCCAGCATCCGCGCCGCCGCCATTTCGATCCGCCGGATATATTCCAGTCCATGTTCGGGGATGTTTTCCCCGTAGCGGACTCGCAATCGTTCACTGAAAGCCTGGACAAGCACCACCGGCTCCCGCAGGTCATGGGAGGCCATGGAAGCGAAATCCTGCAAATCCCGGTTGCTGATGGCCAGATCCCCGGCGTACTTCTTGAGGGCTTTTTCGTTCCACTTGCTGCCGGTAATGTCACGATTGCTCCCCCTGATGCCGAGGAACTCGCCGGTCCCGCCATACACCGGCTGACAGGTATGGCCTATCCAGCGTTCCAGCCCGGCCTTGGTAATGATCCGGAAATCCAGAATGCACACCGAGCGTTCCGACACCGCATCACAGAAATGCGTGGTCATCAGGGCCCTGTCATCCGGATGAACGATTTCGGTTATCAACCGGGGATATTCCTTGAACTCCTCGGGCCGATATCCGGTAACCCGCTCCGAGGAAGGAGAGACATAGAGGAAATTGCCATCCGGGTCGACCCAGTATTCCCAAGCGTAGGTGAAGTCCGCAACGGTTCGGAATTTCTCCTCGTTTACAAGAATCTCGGCTTCGACCCTTTTGCGTTCGGCAATCTCCTCGCTCAGCTCGACGTTGACCTCCTCCAGCTCCCGGCCTTGCAAGGCCAGACGGTCGAGGGAAATCTGCAATGCTTCCTGGGCCGCATCGCGTTCCGCAACCCGCCGCCGCAAAAGGCTATCGCCGAAAAACAGCCCGGCCATCCCGATACCCCACAGCAACGCGACCCTGAGGACATGAAAAAATATCTGCTTATCCTGACGCGCCAGCGCCTCCACCATCGATAAACTTGTACTGATTCCGCCCCTGACATCCCCTTGTTTATACCTTTTATGCACATGGCACTCAAGGCAGTCCGGGGTAAGCGGCATCGCCTGAATCATCCGCAGATAGGGCACTCCGGATATTTGGGTGAACTCAAGCTTTTCCTTCGTCCCCAACCGGGCTAACTCCTCAAGGGCTCGACGCTCCCAGGCATCCGGACCATTTTCCGGGCGCAGGGGGGAAAGACTGGTCATCCTGGAAGTCCCGCCATAGCTGTTGGCGAAATCCTCGCCCACCTGTCGCATCATATAGGCGGGGTTCATCAGGGTTAATTTTTTGCCGGAGGGGGTCAGCAGATCCCGTTCGGGAACGTGCGCCAGGTAGGGGCTCTCCGGGGTCCGTTCGTCGACCGGCACATACACCCCGTTATGGGATGAAATCCAGAGACGCAAGGCAAGATCCTTGTTGCCATAGGCCCGGATTTCACTGATGCCGATTTCCCGGGTGATCTGCCGGATGTCGGTTATTTCATGAAAGGTAAGCCCGAAAAGAAACAGGGTCCAGCCTCCGACCAGTATCCAGGTAAATCGCCGGACAAGAACAGAGCTGATCGTGGAATTGCGCGGTGTAACGGAATTCTTCACATACCCTCCAGAAATTCAGAAAAACAGCAACACCTCGGAAAAACATCCACCCCGTTCATTCATTCGCTGGACCAGCATGTGCTGCAAGCACACGCCATCTTATGAATCAGGCCAGAGATCGGGATCAGCCACCCCGATCTTCATGGCAAATTTAAGCATGGCCAACGGCTCGCTCATGCCGATCTTTTTGCTGATGTTGGCACGGTGCTTTTCCACGGTCTTCGGACTAAGACACAAGAGATCGGCGATATTTTTGGTGTGGTTGCCCTCGATGACCAGCCGGAATATCTGCTGCTCCCGGGCGGACAGCAGATCGTACCTGCTCGACTCCGCGGATTTCCCCTCCTCGTTGTTGAGGTATCCGCGGATGAGGTCGGAATTTATCTCCCTGCTCAAAAAATACTTGCCCTGGGCCACCATTTGCACCGCATCAATAACCTCGGGCCAGGGGTCGGTTTTTAACACATAGCCATGGGCTCCGGCAGCCAGGGCTTGATGCACGTACATCTCGCGGGCGAACATCGACAGGATCACTATTGCCGTACCGGGGGAATCATTTTTGATCAGCGGGATGCATTCCAGACCGCTGATCAAGGGCATGCCTACGTCAAGGATCGCCACGTCCGGCTGCAGTCTGCGGATTTCCTTCACCGCCACCTCGCCGTCCACCGCCTCGCCAACCAGCTCAAGATCGTTGCTTCTGGCAAGCATCTGCCGCAACCCTTCCCTGACGATGGAATGATCATCCGCCACAAAAACCGCGATCTTTGCCATCCTTTCTCCTTGGGAAAAACCGGACACGCCCCATAGTCAAACCCCGCCTTGCCTGCATGGCTGTGCCACCCCAGGATGCCGGACAGATTTTTTATACAATACTATTTGGCCGTGAGGATCAAGCTTTTTCCGGAGACGGCACACGGCAAAGATCAACCATGCACCCCAAAAAAACAGCTCAACAGCTTACCGCGCTCCCTTCGACCCCCAGCAGAGCCAACTCTTTCACCACAGCCAGAACCACTTGCTCTACCGCCCTACTAACCTCGCAAGACATCTCAAGGCCGGTGGCCAGATCAAGGGGAACAATGCCAAAAAGGGTGATGTCCGGGGGCAGACAATCCTGCATGGAGGCAACGGCTAAAAGCTCGGAAAGACCGATCTGGTGGGGAGAAATTTTTTGCCGGAAATAGGCGGGGGGATCGGACAATTTTTCAATGACCACCGAACCGGGAGGTTTGCGTGAAATAATCGCGTCCACAATAAACAGATGGGTTTTGTCATCAAGATACCCCAGGAGGTCAAGCCCCATGGTCCCGCCATCGATCAGCTCCACCTGGGGCGGGAAGACATACCGGCGTTGAAGCTGCTCCACCACGCGAACTCCAGCCCCCTCGTCGGCAAGCAACACATTGCCCACGCCAAGAACCAAGATATTATGAGACATACTCCTCCTTATAAAACAGGCCGTCCCGAAACCGGGGCGGCCTGTTTTCCATGGGTTAACGCCAAACAACAATCCTAGGTCATGGTCCTGACCGTGACGATTTCCCTGCTATCTGGGTCGAGAAGATGGATGGCGCAGGCAAGGCACGGGTCAAAGGAATGGACCGTGCGCAAGACCTCCAGGGGTTTTTCCGGGTTAGCCACCGGATTGCCGACCAGCGAGGCCTCGTATGGTCCAGGGGCGTCTTTAGTGTTTCTGGGGCCGGCGTTCCAGGTAGACGGAACCACACATTGATAATTCTTGATCTTGCCGTCCTGGATCACAATCCAGTGGGACAACACCCCGCGCGGCGCCTCGTGGAAGCCCACCCCGCGCTGCTCACCTTTTGGGAACACCGGCTGGTTAAAGGTTGCGTAATCCCCCTTGCCGATATTGTCCATCAGGGATTGCCACTGGCCGAGCAGGGAATCGTGCAGCACGGCGCAACGCACCGCCCGGGCGGCATGCCGACCGATGGTGGAATGGAGGGCCTCGATCCCGACCTTGGCTCCGGCCAGCGTGCTCACTGTTTGCAAAAGACCGTCGGTGTATGTCTTGGTCGGGGCGTGCCCGGCTGCATACATGCACAAGACATTGGCCAGCGGCCCGACCTGGGCCGGTTTGCCGTTGAAGGTCGGGGACTTGACCCAGGAATATTTCCCATTGTCCTGGAACTCGGTATGCTGGGGCACGGTCTCCTCTTCCCAGGGATGGCGGTCCCAATCCCCCTTGTACCAGGAATGCTTGATCCCCTCCTTGACCCCCTGCTTGAAGAAATCGTCGTTGAACCCGGTAATCGGCTTGAACGAGCCCACATTGCCGTCGGCAATGTAGCCGCCGGGAAGATCAAATGCCGTTCCTTTGCTATCCAGGGGCATATCCGGCACCGAGAGATAATTGGTCACCCCGGCCCCGTACTTGGTCCAATCCGCATAAAAAGCGCCTATGGCCGCGACATCGACCATGTAAACATTCTTGATAAAATCCCCGATCTCGTCAATCAGGGTTTTGACGTAATAGAGCCGCTCTATAGTCAGAGTGGACTGGCTGTCAGGATTGATGGGGTTGGAGACCCCGCCCACGGCCAGATTCTGGATATGCGGGGTCTTGCTGCCGAGAATGGCCACCACCTTGTTGATCCGGCGCTGGTAATCCAGGGCCTGAAAATAATGGCTGGCGGCAAGCAGATTGACATCCGGGGAGAGTTTCATGGCCGGGTGCCCCCAGTAACCGCTGGCAAAAATGCCGAGCTGGCCGGTGCCGACAAAGCCTTTCAGCCTTTCCTGCACCGCCTTGATTTCCTGCTCGCTGTTGTGGGGCCAGGGAGAAAGCTGCTGGCCAAGGGCGGCGGCCGCCTTGGGACTCCCCTTAAGGGCGGAAACGATGTCCACCCAGTCCAGAGCGGAGAGGTGGTAAAAATGAACGATATGGTCGAAGATCCCGTGGGCGCCGATCATCATGTTCCTGATGTACTGGGCATTGAGCGGCACCTCCAGCCCCAGGGCATTCTCCACGGCCCGCACCGAGGCAATGGCGTGCACCGTGGTGCAGACCCCGCAGATCCGCTGGGTGAACACCCACGCGTCCCGAGGATCCCGGTCTTGAAGGATCAGCTCGATCCCGCGCCACATCTGGCCGGAGGACCATGCCTTGGTCACCCGCCCGTTATCAATCTCGCAATCAATCCGGAGATGCCCTTCGATTCTGGTGATGGGATCAACGACGATTCTCTTAGCCATGAACACTCTCCTTCAGAATATACATTATGCTTTTTTAAGCCTGGGCAACACCGGCAAAGTCTTGACAAACCACAGATAGGCCATCACCTCGGCGGCAATAATGCCGAAGGTGATGAACAACTCCGACACCGAGGGAAAGTACTGCCAGCCGGTACCGGGATCAAAGCCGACAATATAGGTATTGAACCGGTACATACTCCCCCCAAGCAGCATGGCGCAGGAAGCGATGAACAGCAGCCGCGGGCTCTGCCGGTTGGCAGGATAGGCCAGGATCAGCAGGGCGGCGAGGAGCAACAGGTTTTCCAACAGGAAGAGATTGCCCAAAAGTCCTCCATCAAAGGCCAGAGGCAGATAACCGCGCAGGTTCACGTCCTCAAGCCGGATCACCAGATAGAGACCGAGCAGCCAAGGCATGAGCGCCGAAATTTTGCTCAAAAGGTGCATCTCCATCGGCCGCTTGAAGGCGATGGCGGCGACAAGCGACTCAAAAATCACTGCGGCATAGCCGATGACCACAGCGGTGATAAGGAAAAGCAGGGGGAGAAAGCCGCTCCACCAGAGGGGGGAGAGCTTGTGCCCGGCCATGAGCATCATGGTGCCCAGGGAAGACTGATGCATGGTGGGCAGAAGAATGCCCAGAGCGATGAAGACGAAAATGATCCGGTTGAGCCTGGCCTTCAACTGATCCGCCTTGAATTTATCCAGCATAACCGGAGCAAATTCCATCCACAGCACCAGGATATAGGTACCGATGCACAAGGCGACCTCGAACATCACCGAATGCAGGTTACTGAGCCAGGGCAGGAAGATATTGTAGGCCTGCCAGTAACGACCGATGTCGAAGATAACCGAGATCCCGGCCAGGGTGTAGCCGAACATGCTGGTCATCAGGGCGGGCCGCACCAAGGGCGAGTATTCCCCCTTGTTGAACACATAAACGATCAGGGCGATGGAATACCCGGCACAGGCCAGGGCCGTCCCCACCACCACATCATAGGCGATCCAGATTCCCCAGGGGTAGCCGTCGTTCATGTTGGAAACCGAACCGATGCCGAAGATAAAACGTTTACCGATGAAAAAAAGGCCGATGAGCACGATGGCGGCGCACACCTTGAAGGGTACGGTGAGCAGCTTGCCTCCTAATGCTTGTCTTTCCTGCATGGGAACACTCCTTTCCGTAAAAGGCCAGGGGGTAGACCCCTACTCTTTTTTCTCTTCCCTGTTCCGGATGATATAAATCAGACCGCCCAGGACCACGAGGGGATAGACCATGCCTTTATAAATGGCGTACTGGATGCCGTCGGCCAGGGCCACGTAGGAATCCTCGGGCAGATCGGGCAGGCCGAGGTTGGCAAACGGCACCCCGGCCAGATAGAGAACCTGAGAGCCGCCCAGCTCCCGTTCGCCATAGACATGCTTTACGTAACCGCCTACCCGGTGCTGCTGCACCTCGGTTGACTCAATGTTGGCCACGGGAAAATCGTAGTACTCGCCGGGTTCCATGGCCAGCCGCCGCTTGGCCTCCAGCCGCAGCTTTTCCACCGGCCCGAACAGGGAAGCCCCGGTGGGGCAGACGGCGCAGCAGGCGGAAATACCGCCCTTGGCCAGAAGGTGGGAGCAGAGTTGGCACTTGGTAATCTCCGGGAAGGGAGAATCCCACTGGAATTTCGGGATATTGTAAGGGCAGGCCACCTGGCAGTAGCGGCAGCCGATGCAGGCCTTTTTGTTGTAGGTGACCACCCCGTTCTCGGGGTTTTTCACCAGCGCCGAGACCGGGCAGGCCGAAACGCAGGCAGGATCAATGCAGTGCATGCAGTGCCGCTTGATGAAGGCAAAACCCTCCACCGAGTCTTTCTCCCCCGCAACGCCGTAACGTTTGACAATATTCAAGGTCTTGGCGGACAGATCCTGGGGATTATCCCACATCCGCTCCTTGGGATTGGCATGCTCCATCGGCATGTTGTTGGTCTCTTTACAGCCATGCTCGCAGACCTTGCAGCCGATACAGAGGGTTGAGTCGTACAGAATACCAACAGCATTGGGGGGAAGATCTTTCCTGGCCCGTTTAGCCTGGGCCGGGGTTTGCTCCGCGGCCAGAAGCAGGCCGCTGGCCGCAACCCCTTTTAAAAAATCCCTGCGTCGTATCTTCATGGCCTATTCTCCCTCTGACGAAGACCCTTGCTCACTCTGCTCACTCTTGCCAAGGTTCCTGGCCACCGCTACCCCGGCTCCCAGCGCTACGCCCGCCACCCCGGCAGCAAGAGCCACCGCACCCATCGAAGCGCCCTCGCCCCGTTCGGTGACAATGTGCGGATACGCGGCTCCAGGGGTAATGTACTTCAGGTCGGCCTGGGTATGGAGAGGGATATGAAAACCCACCCCTTCTTCGGTACAGCCGAAACAGGGGTGTCCGGTGCCCACCGGCCAGGCGCCTGGGCCGATCTCGTTAAACAAAATGGCCGGACAATTGGCAAAGGTCACCGGCCCCTTGCAACCGATCTTGTACAGGCAATAGCCTTTGCGGTGCCCTTCGTCGCCGAATTGTATGGCAAAACGGCCTGCGTCAAAATGGGGCCGTCGTTCGCAGTTCTCGTGGATGAGACGACCATAAGCGAATTTCGGCCTGCCTTTTTCATCAAGGGCAGGCAATTTTTTAAAGGTCAGGAAGTGAAGCACGGTGGAAAGAAAATTATAGGCATTGGGCGGACAGCCGGGAATTGTCACCACAGTCGTGCCCTTGAGAAACTCAGGAGCACCGATGGCGCCGGTGGGGTTTGGCTTTGCCGCGGCAACTCCGCCCCAGGAAGCACACGAACCAATGGCGATCACGGCGGCAGCCTTGGCTGCGGTCGCCCGCACGATTTCGCTGAAAGGCTTGCCGCCGATCATGCAGTACACCCCGCCATCCTTCATGGGAATGGCTCCTTCCACCACCAGAATGAACTTGCCGGCGTTTTTCTTAATCGAGGCCTGCAGGGCCGCTTCCGCCTGATGTCCGGCCCCGGCATTGAGGGTTTCATTATAATCGAGGGAAATAAGATCAAGGATAAGATGCTCAAGGGAGGGATGAGAGGGGCGCAGCAACGATTCGGTGCAGCCGGTGCAGGCCGAGCCGGAAAGCCAGATTACCGGAGGGCGTTGCGGCGCCGTGACCGCTGCGGCAATCCGCGGCGCGACCTCAAGAGGCAGCCCCATACCGACGGCCATCACCGTGCAGAACTTCATGAAATCACGACGCGATATCCCGTTCAGATGTTCACTGATCCTGGCAAAATCCTGCTCTTTCATCGTTCGCCTCTTTTACGTGTATGGATGGTTATCCCCATTGCCAATAACAGCGGAACTTCAAAAGATTGTTACATCATTATTGCATCATAAAAATCCGACAAAAGTCAAGCTCGACAAAACTAAGTATAAATACCTACAAAATAGTAGCGCTCATTTCGGCAACAGGTCAAGAATTTTCTCGTTGGCCGACAAGATTCTTTACGGTATGGTGGCGCAAGCAAAACGCAACCAGGGACGCCCACACGCCATGCCGAACATCAATCACCTTGATCCGGCCGGCATTATCCAGCATATCTATGTGGAGAATGACTGCCGGGATCTGCCTCTCACCAGAAATATCCTGACCAATCTTCCGGGCCGGGAGATCAGGATTATTCCAGCCCGCTCCGGCCCGGATCTTTCCGCCACCGAACCAGACCCCCAGAACCTGACGAGCGGGAAAAGGCATCTGGTTCTCTGCAAAAACCGGGGCCGTTTTCTCAAGCCCTGCCCCGCGACCAGGGAATACCGCTGCTGCGACTACCAAGTACTCAATGTCGGCATGAATTGCCCCATGGACTGTGTGTACTGCATCCTGCAAGCATACCTAAACAACCCCTGGCTTTCTTTTTTTGTCAACACCGATGACCTGCTCGCCGAGCTCACTGCGGTTTTTGCCGAGACTCCGCAGACCTTCCGGCGCATCGGCACCGGCGAATTTACCGACAGCATGGCCCTGGACCGGATCACGGGCTTGAGCCGGATTCTTATTGATTTTTTCAAAGATCAACCCAATGCCGTGCTTGAACTGAAATCCAAAGCGGTTGCCCTGGACAACCTTGAACACAGAGAGCATGGCGGCCGCACCATCATGGCCTGGTCGCTTAACAGCACGGAGATTATGGCAAAAGAAGAGCTGCGCACCGCCAGTCTGGAACAGCGGCTGGCCGCCGCGGCCCAATGCGCGGCCTGGGGCTACAAACTGGCCTTTCATTTCGATCCGCTGATCTACCATCCCGGCTGGGAAAAAGGCTACCGGGAGACGATCGACCGCCTCTTTGCCACGGTGCCTGCGGCAAGCATTGTCTGGATCAGCTTGGGGGCGCTGCGGTTTCTCCCCGCCCTGAAAGGCATTGCCACCGGCCGTTTCCCCAACTCCCGTTTTTTCCATGAAGAGTTTGTCCTGGGGCTGGACAACAAATTCCGTTATTTTCGCCCCCTGCGCACGAAGATGTACCGCCATATGGCGCATCATCTCAGCCGCTACCTGGATCCGGATACCTGTCTATATTTCTGCATGGAAAGCGACGAGATCTGGCAGGATGTTTTCGGCTTTGCCCCGGAAGAGAAAGGTGGATTGGCAGCCATGCTCGACCTGGCGGCCCGGAAGCGATGCAGCCCTGCCTGAGCAGGAGGGTACCCGTTTACCGGGGCGGTAGTAACCAAAGTACCAAAACCTACGGGCTGTAACCGTTCACGCAGGAGGACATCATTTCAGCCTGGAACCAAAGCCAACCCCAGAGGCATATCACTATATTTGTCTTGCCAGGATCACACTATACCTACTATATTTGCTGCCTATTATGATCATAGAGCATAAGTTTGTTAAAATTGCAAAAGGACGCAATTACAACAGGGCATGTCCGTATCTGTTGTAATCTCGTTCTCCACCATTACGGTTTGGGGTTATTGCGAGACCAGCATATTACGTTTGGGCAGGCAAGCAGCTCAACTCAGCTTTTCACTGAGCAAAAGGTACTCCGTTGGCCTGTTTGTTTTTCGGATAAACAGGGGCAAAGAGTACAATTGGATTGCCGTGTTGCAACAAACCACTCCAAAATCGGATCGGAACATGACGGATTTATCCAACACCATAGCTATAGACAATGACCAAGAGTTCTTCACCAACGCCAGGACGGAAAGTGACCTGCTCAAGGAGCGAATTTTCGAGTTGTACATGCTTTACATGCTGAGCAAGAAGCTCAACCTCTCCCTCCAGCTTGACGATTTCTTTAATCAAAGCAAAGATTTTTTGGAAAAATCACTGGCCATTGAAGACTTCTGCCTGCTGCTCCGGGAAGACAACACCGAAGAGCTGAAGATATGGAAGGCGGATAACGTCAACAGAGAAATCCTCAAAAATGTTTCCTTCAAGATCGGCGAGGGTATTTCCGGGCTTGTCGCCCAGAACGGGAAGCCGATTCTGGTCCAAGACGTCAGCAAGGATAAGCGCTTCCTCCACTACAAGGGCAAGCGAACCGATATCGGCTCTTTCATCTGTCTACCTTTACGTCTGAACGACGGCTCGATTCTCGGAGTTCTTAACGTTCACAAGCAGGAGGCTAACGCCATTCAGGATGCAGATGTGCCCCTCTTCATGGCAGTGGCCAACAACATCGCTCTCGCCCTGGGCCGGATGAAGGACACGGAAACACTCATGGGTCAATCACATTACGATGAACTGACCTCTCTTTATACCCGGAGTTATTTCCGAAAAAGCTGTCAAAAGGAATACTCCAGGGCCCAACGTTATGGTGAGAAGTTTGCGGTGCTGATGATCGATATTGATCATTTTAAGAAGTTCAACGAAACCCACGGACATCTGCAAGGCGATGAGGTGTTGAAGAGCATGGCCACCATCCTCAGGAACAATGTCCGCCTGGAAGATATTATTGCCCGCTACGGCGGCGATGAATTCATTATCCTTCTCCCCAATACCAACACGGACGGCGCGATGATTGTCGCCGAAAAAATCAGGTGCGAAGTCGAGCAGAAAGAGCAGCCGACCGACGGAGGGCCAGAGGCGCGATTAACGATCACCGCCGGAATTGCAGTCTATCCGGATAACGGCCCCACGGTCGATGATGTCATCGCCATGTCGGATCGTTTTCTCTATCTGGGCAAATATCTTGGTCGCAACCGGGTTTTAGGCAAACTATGACGCTCAACGACAAACAAGATATTCAATAATCCAGAGCAGTCCCACCCAAGCAGAGGCGGTGAAGCTGACGATTCCTGGATGCAGAAGATTGGTGCAAGCTCGGGGAATAACCGTTATGATGTACATCTTATCAAGACAGCGTTTTTTGTAAACTTGAGCATAATGTAAGGCTGAGTCGTGCAGCTTGTCTGCTCAAACGAAATATGCTGGTCTCGCAATAACCCCGAACCGTAATGGTCGGGAACGCAATTACAACAGATACGCACATGCCCTGTTGTAATTGCGTCTTTTAGCAATTTCGTAACCGATCACGGGGCAAACCCACAAAGGTCAAATAATCACGGAACAAGCGGTCACAGGGTGCCGCAGGTTGCGACAGGCGGGACGGAGATGCGTACTTTTGTCCGTGAGCCGGACCGATCGCCGCAAGATGTGGCACCCTGTGATAGCTTACGCAATTTCAACAAACTTATACCCTCTGGGTGCAAGGAGAAGAAATGGTCAACAAAGTCATCCTCATCGGCAATCTTGGCAAAGACCCGGAAGTGCGTTACTCGCAGGCAGGAGCCGCCATCGCCAGCTTCAATGTCGCCACTACGGAAACCTGGAAGAAACAGGACGGCTCCAAGGAAGAGTTGACCGAATGGCACCGGATCGTGGCCTTTGGCCGGTTGGGCGAGATTTGCGGCGAGTACCTGGCAAAGGGCTCCAAGGTTTACATCGAAGGGAGATTGCAAACCCGCAAATGGGACGACAAGGACGGCAATACCAAATACACCACCGAAATCGTGGCCAGGGAGATGAAGATGCTCTCCCCCCGCGGCAGCAGCGGAGATTCTTCGCAGGGCCAGCAGTACAACGAGCCGCCTTTCCCCGAGCAGGTCATGGGCGATGATGTCCCGTTTTAGCAACAAGTTTGCCAGAACAACTCAATGACAGAAGCCAGGACAGACAGGCCAGTTATGGATTATTATAAATTACTCGGTGTGGAAAAAACCGCATCTCCGGAAGAAATCAAGAAAGCCTACCGCAAACTTGCCCTTAAGCACCATCCCGACCGCAACAAGGGAAACAAGGAGGCAGAGGAGCAGTTTAAAAAAATCAGCGAGGCGTATGCCGTTCTCTCAGACAAGGAAAAACGGCAGCAATTCGACACCGTCGGCTCCGCCGGTTTCCAGCAGCGCTATTCCCAGGAAGATATTTTCCGCAACGCCGACTTGGGCGATATTCTGCGGGAATTCGGCATCAACTTCGGCGGGGGCCGCGCCGCCTTCCGGAGCGCTGGCGGCGGTTTCGAAGAGATGTTCCGTCAGCCGGGAGCGGGATCTTTCCGCCAGCAGCAACAGGTAAAGGGCAACGACCTCTCCCTAGAACTGCCGATCACCCTCAATGAAGTACTGACCGGCGCCGAAAAAACCATCTCCCTTGGCCGCGGCTCCGCAGCGGAAAAGGTTTCCGTAAAGATTCCCGCCGGAATCGAGAGCGGCAAGAAACTGCGGATTTCCGGCAAAGGATCCCCTTCCCCCATGGGCGGCCCACCAGGGGATCTGTATCTGCTGATCAGGGTCGAACCGCATCCAACCTTCAGCCGGGATGGCTCCCATCTCAGCATGGACCTGCAAATACCTTACAGCTCCGCCGTATTTGGCGCGGAGGTGGACGTGCCGACCCTGGAGGGAAAACAGCTCAAGGTCAAGGTTCCCTCTGGTTGCCAGCCCCAGGCAAAACTTCGCCTGCGCAAACATGGATTACCAGACAGCCTTGGAGGAGCGAGGGGAGATCTGCTGGTAAAAATCCTGGTGGCGGTGCCGAAAGTCTTGTCGGACGAGCAGAAAACGCAGGTAGAAAAACTGAAGGAGTCCGGGCTGTAAAGGTAACCGTTCCCTGTCAGATAAGGATGCCGACGAACATGGTAGACATCCTGAACATGTATTGCTCCGGGAGCCCTCCCCGCATGATGATGTCATCTTCAATGCGGGTGAGGATCCGGGTCATGATAACCTCATAGCCCATATTGAGGTAACCGTCTTTCCCCGCTTCGTTGGTGAGGAACAACAACTTGCCGCTCTTGTCCTTGTACGTCTTCAGCCGCCAGTTCACCTGACTGATATTGTGATGGAGCCGTTGCAGCCGCTTCAGGGAAACCTGCAGACCGCTCAAAAAAAGATCCCCTTCTCGAATATTGTAAGCTTCCTTAATACTTTTCCACAGGCCCAGGCTCAACAGGTATACCCGGTCTTGCTCGGCAACCTCCTCCTGAAACGCCGCAGTGAGTATCTCGTGGGAAGGCTTGTAGACATACACCTGTTCCCCGGTGGGCAGGGGACCGAAAATGGCCTCGATCTTCCGTCGTTGCCGGTCAGGGTCTTTTTCATATTTGGGATTCTTGGCATACAGGCGGACGGTGAAATCCCGGAGGGAATTGCGGTACTGCTGCAGATGATGGCGGATGATGCTGACATCCGTCGGGGTGAAAAAATCCCTGACGCCATCGCCGGTCTTGCCCCTGGAAAGCCCGCAACCGGCAAGGCCGGACAGAACAAAGGCCATCAGGATAAGGACAACCGTTTTGGACATGGCCCCGACAACGGGCCTCGACATCACGACACCTCGCACCTTTTGCACCCAGAGGGTATAAGTTTGTTGAAATTGCTAAAAGACGCAATTACTACAGGGCATGTGCGTATCTGTTGTAATTGCGTTCCCGACTGTTACGGTTCGGGGTTATTGCGAGACCAGCATAATACGTTTGAGCAGGCAAGCTGCTCAGCTCAGCTTTAGATATCTTCGCCGGTTATCCTGATTAAGGCATCCCGATAACGGGACGCTGTTTTTTCAATGATATCCTGCGGCAGACTGGGCGGCGGCGGGTTTTTTCCCCAATCGAGAGTGGACAGATAGTCCCTAAGAAACTGCTTGTCGAAGCTCGGTTGCCCGGCGCCCGGCTGGTACTGGTCCTGGGGCCAGAACCGGGATGAATCCGGGGTCAGCACCTCATCGATGAGAATAATCTCCCCGTTGAAAATGCCAAGTTCGAACTTGGTGTCGGCGATGATAATTCCCCTGCCACGCGCATAGTCCGCCGCTTTCACATAGAGGCGCAGACAGATATCCTTGATCCGGGCGGTCTGTTCCTTGCCCACGATCTTTTCCATCTCGGCCAGGGAGATGTTCTCGTCGTGCGTACCAAGCGCCGCCTTGGTGGAAGGAGTAAAGAGCGGCTCGGGAAACTTGTCCGACTCCCTCATCCCGGCGGGCAGGGCAAAACCGCAGACCGTGGTGTCCTGTTTATAAGCCTGCCAGAACGACCCGGAAAGATAGCCTCGGACAATGCACTCCACCGGCAGGGGTTTGGCTTTCTTCACCAGCAGGCTCCGGCCCGCCAGTTGCTCCCGGTACGGGGCGCAGGCTGCCGGATATTCCTCAACATTTGCCGTAATCAAATGATTGGGCACAATGTCCTTGAGATAATCAAACCAGAACAGGGAAAGCTTAGTCAGAATCGCGCCCTTGTTTGGGATGGGATCATCCATGACCACGTCAAAGGCGGAAATCCGGTCCGAGGCCACCATCAACAGATGGTCTTCCACCTCGTAGAGATCCCGGACCTTGCCGCGGTGTACCAGATGGAGATTGGCAAAATTCGTTTGGGTTATGGTGGTTGTCATAGGATCTTCCTTGTAAAAAAATTACCGCTGCACAGCAGCGCCGGAGTTTCTATGGAAGGATACATTTTCCCAACCGCTTGCGCGATATTTTTTTGTAAGTATTCAGCCGCGATAGAACCATTTCTTGAGCTCGTGAGCCGCAAAGCTCTTAGCCACCGGCCGACCATGGGGGCAATGGGAAAAGACCTCGGCCCGCTGCATCTCCTCCAGCAGGGCTTCGGCTTCTCTGGGGCTCAGGCTTTGTCCTGCCCTGATCGCTGCCTTGCAGGCCATATCGGAAAGCACTTCCTCGGCGCGCACCCCGCCTTTCCCAACGCCTGCCTCACCAAATCGGGCAAAGATCCCGGCCATCACTTCTTCAACCGGAAAACGGCCAAGCACCGCGGGTAAGGCCTTCACCACCTGGCTGGGCCCGCCAAAATCCTCGATCTCAACCCCCAGCGCACCAATCTCCTTCGCGTACTGTCTGAGAATCTGGATCTCCTCCAGGCTGCATTCAATGACCTTCGGGAACAACAGAGCCTGGCTGGCAATCTTTTTACTGACGAACTGCCTTTTCAACGTCTCAAACAGCAGCCGCTCATGGGCGGCATGCTGATCAATTACCAGCAGGCCGTTTTCCGTGGCGCATAAAAGGTAGGTGTCCAGCAACTGCCCTAGATAGCGCAGTCCGCCTGGCGAATGAACAACCTCTTCCCCGGACACGGCGGGGGCCTGGCCCTGCCCTGCCGCAACAACGCAATTCATTTCATGACCAAGGCCGCCCTCGCCGTCTACAGGACGCTGTTCACCTGCATAACTTGCACGGGAAGGAGGCGCACCCTCAAAGAGCGGGAGCGGTTCCCGCGCCGCAGGAGCCGGACCGGCGGAGACCGGCGCATAGGCCCTTGCCGAGGTCACTTTGGCCTGCCCCATGTCCTGACCAACGGAAGGGATCTTAAATATCTCCTGCCGCAAAGCCTGCTGATAATCCGTCATGGCACCCTGAACCGCGGCGACCACGGCCTGATGCACCACGGCCGGCTTGTGGAACCTGACCTCCTGCTTGGTGGGATGGACGTTCACGTCAACACTTGTGAGCGGCATGGCCAGAAAAACCACCCCGCCCGGGCCACGGCCCTTCATGAGATAGTTCTGGAGCCCCTCGCCCACCGCATGGGCGATCAACCGGTCATGGATTGCCCTGCCGTTAACAAATATCCTGAGCCTGGCTGCGGTAGGGGCGTCCGGCGGCAGGAGAAAGCCAGAAACTCCGGGTTCATTCTCGTCCATGGCCTGTCGGCCCACCTCAACCAGAGACCCGGCCCCCTTGCCAAAAATCTTCTCCGCCCGGCTCCGGGGCGTATCAATCCCGGCCTGCAGACGAAAAACTTCGCGGCCGTCCACCGATAAACTTATCCCGAGTCCTGGTCTGGCCAGGGCATAATTCTTCACCACTTCTTCGATGTGGACCAGTTCCGTTCGGGTGGATTTAAGAAATTTTTTCCGGGCCGGGACATTGCCGAATAGATCCGTAACCTCAAAGGAAGTGCCTGGGCTGCCCCCCATTTCGTGCACCTTGAGGAGGCGACCGAAACGGAGATCAACCTGGGTTCCCAGGGGTTGGGCCGCAAGACGCGAGGTAATCCGCATCCGGGCCACCGAGGCGATGCTGGGCACGGCCTCGCCCCTAAATCCGAGGGAGCGGATGGAGCCAAGCTCGGCAAGGCTGGTGATCTTACTCGTGGCATGGCGCTCCAGACAGAGGAGTACATCATCCTGATCCATGCCGGAGCCGTCATCAAGCACCCTGATCAGGCGGGTGCCATCTCCTTCCACCTGGATGGCAACCTGGCCGGCCCCGGCATCGATGGCATTTTCCAGCAATTCCTTGACCACCGAGGCGGGCCGCTCGACAACCTCGCCGGCCGCGATCTGGTTGGCCAGATTCTCCGGAAGTATCCTGATCCTGGACAAGGCTTAGAGCACACTCAGCATATGAAGTTTCAGCCACTCCTCGTCCCACCACTCCCGCGGATCGACAAAGATCCCGTTAACCAGGATGCTGAAGTGGAGGTGATCGCCCCCCGCCATGCCGGTGGTGCCAGTAAGTCCCACCGCCGTGTCTTTCTCGACCATGGCGCCAACCGGTACTTCGATCTGACTCAGATGGGAGTACAGGCTGAAGATCCCCTGGCCGTGATCCAGAATGACGGTATTCCCGTAAATCCCCAGATACTCGGCAAAAACCACCAGCCCCCGGTTGGCGGCCCCGACCCTGGCCTGCTGGACCGAGGCAATATCGACGCCAAGATGAACCTGCTCGTCAATCTTTTCGCCATTGTACAGGTAAGTACGGTGATCGGCGTATCCAGCCTTCGGGCTCCCTTCCATCCGCCCGAAACGGCCATCCCAGAAGCGCTCGGGGGTAAATTTCGCGCAGACCTCCTGAATCTTCTCAAAATTGGCCTTGCGGATATCGTTGTTCACTTTGATAAACTGCTCGACCGGCGTGCCGGCTAACTCCGGGTAGTGACTGGCGAATTCCGGCAGCTTGGCGGAGAGAAACCCGTCGCTGATAATGATCTTGTCGCTGGGAATCTTGCGCACATGCAGATTCATGATAAACGGGACTTTGGCCTCATTGCCGGCCTTATCCGTCGCAATCACCAAGGCCTTTTCCAGCGCAACAATATCGTGCGGCAGCCCGAGGCAAGCGCCATAGATACCCTCGCCCCGTTTGGGCAGAGGAAAACCCGGATAAAAAACATCATTAATCAGCACCCCATGCCTGCCCACCGGCTCGCTGACCCGGTAGACAACCACCCCGGCCCCGCCACCTTTGATATACTGGGGCGAATCAGTTACGCTGACCGTCGGCGGCTTAGTATCAACTACCAGGGCGGAGGTGTGGATCGTTACGTTGCCCCTAAGCCAGTTCCACCAGGAAAAATCAGTCACCGTCACCACCAGTTCAACCGCTCCATCCTTAAGACCAAGGGCTTTAGGCGTTACCTCGAGGTTCTCCTCGATTTTCTTCGGACCACCTCCAGAGAGATATCCCGCCCGGGAATAGGTTCTTGCGAGCAACTGCGCCTTCTTGCCCTCCTGCACCAAGGCAACTTCAACGGAACGCAGACCACTCCTGGCATCACTGGCAGCCAAGGAAATCTGCCTGCTCAGGCCGAGACAAGAACTATCCCCCTTGATCACCACCTGCGGCTTTTCCATTTCCCCTCCCAACCAGAAGAGGGCCGCCAAGGCCAGGGCAAGCACCCCAACGCCAACAAGAATCAGGGTGGGAAGTACGCTCCTGCTTTTTGCCACCTTATCAATCGGGCCAAGATTCATGCGGTAATCCTCTTATACAGGCGTCCCCGGAAAGGCGACTTGTTAAAGGTAACAACGGGAGTGCCACAGGCAAAATAAAATCTCCCGGGCTCTCGCATCTAAAATTTTTCCGATAATACCATAAGCCTTCCCACGATTCCAGAGCTCCCTCAGCCCCCAGCAAAAAAACAGAAAACCTTTTCGGCTCTTTCGAAAAGGGAAAATATAACAGCATTGGCCATTACAATCATTTCCATGACAAATAGTAACTATCCATCTCAAGGCCGGAAACGAACAAAAACAACCCAAACCGTAACTATCCAGCAGTGCCGTAGCTGCTAGGCAGAAGCCTGCGTAGTGTGCTGGTGCCCATGAGCAGGCTGATATAG
>MGTD01000043.1:0-13218 GCA_001799285.1 Deltaproteobacteria bacterium RIFOXYD12_FULL_56_24 | reverse complement strand
GATATAGCTGAGTTGAGCAGCTTGTCTGCTCAAACGAAACTTATACCCTCTGGGTGCAACAACGCAGATGCGGTGCTGCTGGATAGTTACGATAAATATAGGGAATCCTGTTGCCTGAAGCCGATACATCTTGGTATAAACAATCATCCTTACTTTTTATTATTTTTTCCCTTACCATGATACTACTGGCGGATTGACAAACGTAAGCGTTCACTAGGGGCACCCAAATTTCAGATAAACACGGAACTGTAAGCGTTCCGCAGTGCCGCAGATGCGCGAAAGAGGCCTGCGAAGTGTGCTATTGCACATGAGCAGGCCGATGACAAAGCAGATGTGGTGCTGCTGAACGCTTACGGACAAACAGCCAGACAATTGCAGGAGCAGCCCATGGCAGCACAAAGAGCCCGCCAAAGCGAAGTAAAACGCAAAACCAAGGAAACCGACATCGCCCTCTCTTTCGCCCTTGACGGCACCGGCCAGGTCCAATGCGCCTCGGGGGTGCCCTTCATGGATCACATGCTCACCCTCTTTGCCGTGCATGGTTTTTTTGATCTTGCCCTCCGCGCCTCCGGAGATACGGAGGTTGACGCGCATCACACGGTTGAGGATCTGGGAATCTGCCTGGGACAGGCCCTGAAAAAATCCCTCCTGGATTTTGGCGGCATCAGGCGTTACGGCTTCAGCGCCCTGCCCATGGATGAGGCCCTGGTCAGGGTGACTCTGGATTGCTCCAACCGACCTTATCTCCATTATGGCGTTCCCTTTCTTGAGCAAAAGGTCGGCGACTTCGACACCCAATTGGCCAAGGAATTCCTCCGCGCCTTTGCCCTGCACGGCGGCCTGACCCTGCATGTTGAAATGGTCCACGGTGAAAACACTCACCATATCCTCGAAGCAATCTTCAAGGCCATGGGCCGGGCTCTTGATGAAGCAACCACCATGGATCCCCGCGCCCTGGGCCCAATCTCATCCAAAGGGTCTTTATAATTCTCACATTGGAGAAATCATCGTGACACTTTGCAAACCGCATCTCGTTTTTCTTGCAAGCCTGAGCGTACTTTTTTTGTTTTCCGGCTGTGCGCGGACCTCCACCCAGGTCCAGGCCGAAGATTTACTTCCCATCAAAACAATCCTGGTGCTTCCTGCGGAAGTCGAGACGAAAGGCCAGGGCAGTCGTTCGCCAAACGAACTGCAACAGCTTGAAAAAGGCCGCAAACTCGTGGACACTATGCTTGCTGAATATTTTGCCGGCAGAAAAGATGTCACTCTCCTCACCGAGGGGCAACGCGATTCCCTTGACAAAGACATGACCAGCTGCCGGACAACCGCCGCCGTCACCATCTGTCGGACCACGAAGGCTGACGCCGTTCTTCTCTTCACCCTGCAACGCTTCACCGAGAGGGTAGGGGTGGAAGCCTCCATCGTCAGCCCCGCCTCGGTCGTCTTTGACTATAAGCTGATCCATGCGGAAAGCGGCCAGACCTTGTGTGCCGGGGTTTTCAACGAAACCCAGGAACCCCTGCTTGACAACATCTTCCAGTTCTTCAAAAAAGCGAAGCGGGGCGTTAAATGGCTCAGCGCCGAGGAACTTGCCCGCGATGGCTTCAAGCAGAAAATTGCCGACTGCCCATACCTGAAAAAGTAGCACTGTCCGTGTAAGCGGCCACAGGGCACCACATCTTACGGCGATCGGTCCGGCTCACGTACAAAAGTACGTATCGCCGTCCCGCTTGCCGCAACCTGCGGCACCCTGTGACCGCTTATTCCGTGGTTATTTGACCTTTGTGGGGTTGCCCCGTGATCGGTTACCTGTCCGTGTGCGTCATCCCCAAGCAGCTTAATCACCTTGTCGGCCGGGCCATGCATCTCTACCGGATGCTGGCCGACGGCGATCGGGTGATGATCGCGGTGTCAGGCGGCATCGACAGTCTGGTACTATCCTGGCTCCTGAAGGAATGGCGCCATAAGGCGCCGATCTGCTATGATCTTCTGGCTGTGCATCTCGACATGGGGTTTGGCGGGGCGGAATACGATCTGGTAAGGGAACAGATCCGCCGCATAGACCTGCCCATGCTAATGGAACGCACTGATTTCGGCCACAAAGCGCTCACCGCCGAAAACGGCAAAAGCGGCTGTTATCATTGCGCCCGCCAACGCCGCAACCGGCTTTTCTCCCTGGCAAAAGAACATCACTGCAACAAACTTGCCTTCGGCCACCATCAGGAAGATATCATCGAGACATTTTTCCTCAATCTGTTTTACGGCGGCAATCTCAGCGCCATGGCGCCAAGGCAGGAGTTGTTCGGCGGCAAGCTGACCCTTATCCGCCCCCTGGCCATGGTGGAAAAAAAACGCATCGTCGAGCTGGGCCAAAGCCTGGGCATCACCCCCGTGGCCAACCCCTGTCCTCTTGCCGCCAACTCCCGCCGGGAAAAGATCCGGGCCTGGCTCACCCCGCTGTACGAAGAGGATTCCGCCCTCAAGGCCACCATCTTCGCAAGCCTCGGCAATGTGAGAACCGACTATCTGCTCACCCCCCTATCCTCCTTGGACCACGATTATCCGCGGTTGAAATCCTGAGGTCGTTATCCTCGCCATGACAGCAACAAAAGAAAAGATCTCCGGCCCCAAACCCGCTATCCCCCAGGTATGGACTTTTACCACCTACTTCTGCGAAGGTTTGCCCTACTCAATCATTCGCACCGTTTCCACCGTATTCTTCCGGGACAACGGCGTAAGCCTTGAAGGCATCGGCTTTACTTCCCTTTTCGGCCTGCCATGGGCGCTGAAATTTTTCTGGGCGCCGCATGTTGATCGCTATGGCACCAAGCGCCAATGGCTTCTCCTGATGCAGCTTCTCCTGGCCGGGCTGCTACTGATCACCGCCGCTCTTGCCCCGCTGCCCCACGCCACGCCCCTCATCGGCCTGGCCCTTTTTGTCGGAAGTTTCCTGGCCGCCACTCACGACATCGCCATTGACGGCTATTACCTGGAAACCCTTGACTCTCCCGGACAAGCCCGTTTTGTCGGCTATCGGGTCATGGCCTATCGTATTGCCATGATGACCGGCGCCGGAATTATAGCCACCATCGGAACAACCATGGGCTGGTCCCTCGCCTTTGGGGGATCGGCCCTCATTCTGGCACTTTTTTCCGCCTATCATCTGCGGTATCTGCCGCACAGCGAAGCAGCCCGACTTCCCCTGGCCCTGCTGCTGCCGAGGCCCAAAGCGGGCCGCCTGCTAAGTTTTGCCGCGGTTGCCGCCCTTGTCCTGATCGCCTTGCGCCTGCTGGGCCGGACCATCCCCTGGCAAAGCCTGCTGCCGCGGCAAGATTTTTGGCTCAATATCGATCCAGCCGCCCCGGTCAGCCTGCTCCTGGCAATCGCCCTCATAATCGTCGGTCTTAAGCGAAGGGAAATTAAAAAATGGCTGCGGCACAAGGGCAACGCCTTTTTCAGCGAAGCCCTCTTCTCTTTTATGGATCGTGAAAAGATCGGTCCCATCCTGGCCTTTATCGTCCTGATCAGGACCGGGGAATATATGCTCTCCAGCATGGTTGCGCCGTTCATGGTCGATCTGGGCATCAAGCAGCATTACGGCTGGATTTCCGGCGGGGTTGGCCTGCCATTCTCCATAATCGGTGCGATGCTCGGCGGCTGGCTTATCGCGAGATATTCGCTTGAAAAAATGATCTGGCCATTGTTGCTTGCCCAGAATTTCACCAATCTGACCTATATGTTTCTGGCCCTGAAACTCAAGGGCTTCGTGCTGCTCAACACCGGCAATCCCCTCCCCGCCGCAATCGGCGCAAACAACCTCTTTGCCGTTGTCTGCGTGCATGCCTTTGATCAGTTCGCCGGAGGCCTCGGCACCGCAGTGCTCATGGTATTCCTCATGCGCTTGTGCCAGCCGCGGTTCAAGGCGGCACATTACGCCATCGGCACAGGGCTGATGAGTTTCAGCGGCCTGTATGCCGGAGTGGCGAGCGGCTTTCTCGCCGCCTGGGCCGGGTATGGCTATTTTTTCGGAATCAGCTTTCTGCTTTCGCTTCCCGGCATGGCTTTGATCTTTTTTGTTCCCCTGGCTGAAAACCAACAAAAAGAGGCGCTGCGGTAGTACACCCGCAGCGCCTCTTTTTGTTGGTAGTCTTATTATTAAAGTTACTTTTTCAGGCGGATATCAAGCTCCTTCTGAACCAGATCGCCGATATCAAGTGTATCATCGGAATAAAGCAATCCAGACCTA
Source organism: Deltaproteobacteria bacterium RIFOXYD12_FULL_56_24 (assembly GCA_001799285.1). Lineage (GTDB taxonomy): Bacteria > Desulfobacterota > Desulfobulbia > Desulfobulbales > Desulfurivibrionaceae > Thiovibrio. Next base: position 8,972 of record MGTD01000043.1, on the reverse strand, counting down.
TTACGCAGCCCTTTCATGGTGTTCTCGAGAATCAGGGAATAACCATTTTTCTTGCCGATATAGGCGATAACATCATTGAGATGTTTCAAGATCGGCTCCATGTGCTTTTTTTCAAGCTGCTGGATCTCAAGTTTCGCATCCTCGGTTTTTAAACCATAGTCACGAAGTCTTTTCTGGTACTCGCGTTCTTTCTCCGCGCGAATTTCTTCGCTCCAGGCAGAACCTTTCTTTTCAATCTCGCTTTTCATGGCGGCAAGGGCATCTTCTTCCACCTTGAACTTTGCCTGAAACTTGTCAACCTCAGCCTGCAAAACTTTTTGTGCATCCAGCGCCGCCTTGGAGCTGCCAAGAATTTTCTGGATGCTGATGGTGGCAATCTTCCCCTTTTCAGGGGCCGAAGCCGAGGCCGGAGCCGCAAGGGCAAGGACCGAAGTGGCACACAACGCCACACAAACACACAACAATCCACTAATAAATTTAATCTTCATACACATCTCCGGTTTGTTATCAGCAGAAAATTTCCAACTATCGCGCCATAACCAGCAATACTACAAGGCAAAAAAAAAGAGATGGGAACACAATATGCTCCCATCCCGGATTGCACAATCTTCTTAGAAAAGAAGCTTACTTGACAATAACAAAGTCGTCACGACGATTCTGAGACCAAGCCATTTCGTCATGACCAAAGTTGAGAGGCTTTTCCTCACCAAAGCTTAAGGTGTCAATCCTGCCTTCCGCAACGCCCATATTGACAAGATACTTCACGGCGGTTACGGCACGTCTTTCGCCGAGGGCCATGTTGTACTCGTTGGTGCCACGCTCATCGGTATTGCCTTCTACCCGAACCCGGACTTGTGCCGAGCCGATCAGGAGATCACCATTTTTCTTGATACGATCACTCTGGTCCGCCTTGATATCGGATTTGTCAAAGTCAAAATAGATTGGCAACATCGGAGCAGTGGTCCGTCCTTCCAGAACCGCGCCACTGTCGCCACCAATCCATTTTGAAGCAAGAGACTCTTCCTTGCCTGCGCCCACGCCGGTATCGGCTTTAACCGACGACTGGACCTCGGCCTTAGGGGCAGCAGGAGCCACCATATCTTTGTCGCTTTGCACCTTTTGCTTGGCGCAACCGCCAACAAAAAGGGAACCAACAACACATGCCATCACCAAATACCGCATAATCCCTCTGTTCATTTTCTCCTTCCTCCAGATACATCTGTGACAAATTTTTATATGAAACAACCAGTTATGAAATCCAGGACTGTACAATGCAGCGAAAAATCATAACACGATCGTCCGTAAATTTTCAACGTATTTCTTTTAATATTTGTATATCTTAAGAGAGATTTAACACGAGAACGACCTTATTTTTCATCCACGAAAAACCAACCCTGAGCTTGCCCGCATAATTCGCTTGCGTGACAGGGTGAACACCTATATCCTGTTTTTCAGGAAAGAAGATATAATACCTGTTTGATTTTCCTGTTTTGCTCCGTACCACACACAAAATAATCTTGTAACTATCCAGATCAAGGCCGGAAACGAACAATAACAACCCAAACCGTAACTATCCAGCAGTGCCGTAGTAGAGGCACGGCATGCCATGCCTCTACTACGGCAGAAACCTGCGAAGTGTGCTGGTGCCCATGAGCAGGCTAATAACAACGCAAATGCGGTGCTGCTGGATAGTTACAAAATCTTATCCATTTATTGCCACGAGTCTGTGTTGACCGATGAAATATTCCAAGCCCTCGCCCAGCAACACCAAGCCCAAAAAATCGGCGCTGCCCAAGACCCTGCATGCCTTAGAAGACAGGCATCACCTCCCAGACATGCTCGCCACAAACAGATTCGGCACTTTTTTCGGTGTTTCCCAAGAGGTTTTCGACTCGGTCTGGCAAGCCCTCATCTCCCCGACCGGCGAATCCGTCATCTACATCTCCATGGAGATAGGAGCGGACCTGGACGTTTTCCATCCGGTGCGCGACAAACTCCAGCAGCTGGAGATAACAGAACATCCGGACGAGGCCATCAACCGTTTTCTCCAGCTGTTCCTGCAAGGTCCGGTCAAAATACCCAACTACAGCGGCGGTCTAGGCATCCTTGCCGGAGACACCCTGAAAAGTTTCGCGGACTGCAAAATTCCGGTGGTTGGGGTTTCCCTGCTGTACCGAAAGGGCTATTTTTCCCAGCTGGTCGATTCAAAAATCGGCCAGGTGGCCTGGTCCTCCAAATGGGAACCGGAAAATACACCTGGCCTGTATCTGCTGCACGACCCGGAGTTCCCTACTCGGCCTCTCACCATTGAAGTACCTTTTTATGATCTCCAGGGGATAAAATCCGTGGCCCACGCCCAATTATGGCTCAAAATGGAGATCAGCGAAGGACTCGACTACTTTGTGCCGGAAATCCTCCTTGATTATCAAACGCCACAGTCCCCTCCCTGGATTCAAGACGCCGCCCAACACCTGTACGACAGCAGTTCAGAAAAGGTAAAAGCCACCCAGCGCCGGCTCCTGGGCACCGGCGTTATTCCGGTCATGGAGGCCTTAGGCCTTACTGCCCGCACCATTCACCTGAATGAACAACACGGGGTGAGCGTGGTTCTCTCCCTGATAACCCAGCTTCTCCAGGAAAAGCATGGCCTTATGTATGAAGAAAAAACCACGGACCACGATATCCTCGATGCCGCAACAGAAGTAGCCAAGCGCCTGGTCTTTACCATCCATACCCCGGTCAAGGCCGGGCATGATCGTTTCAACATTTCCGTGTATGAAGACTTGATCAACCCGTTCTGCAAGCGCATCATGAACCTCCTGGCCCTGGACGAGCACAACCCAGCCGCCTACAATTTCACCGCCATGGCCATAAAGCTTAACCGGACCGCCAACAGCGTGAGCCGCCTCCACAAGGAGGTAACCCAGAAGCAGTTCCCCCAGTATGCGGACAAAATAACGGCGATCACCAACGGGGTGCATCATCTCACTTGGACAAGCAAGGCCAGGGCGGAACTGTACGACAGCTTTCCCGAATTGCCCAACTGGCGAAAAGACCCCAGCGTTTTTGCCGGGTCGGAAGCACTGCACCAGAACAAGAAGTTCCGCACTTATTTTGAGCAGGCCTGGAGTACGGACACTAAAATACTGGTGGATTATGTAAACCGGATGCTCGTTACCCATCGCAATCAGCGCCTGGCGACCTGGATTGATCCTCCCAACTACCTTTCCTATCGCAGCGAAAAGGAAGCCACCCTGGAGCACACGACCTTCACCCTTGGTTTTGCCCGCCGCTTTTCCACCTACAAACGGGCGGACCTGATCTTTGGAGATCTGGACCGGCTGGCGGCAATGATTACGGAAAACAACTGGCCGGTGAATTTTATCTATGCGGGCAAGGCGCATCCCTCGGATGAGCCAGGGCAGGGCCTGATCAGAAACGTCCTGGCTGTCCAGGAAGAATTGTACCGGAAAAGTAATGGTCTGGCCAAACTGGTCTTCATTCCGGGCTACGACATGCACCTGGCCAAAATGATGGTTGCCGGTTGCCACGCCTGGCTGAACAGCCCAAAACGCCCTCTGGAAGCCAGCGGCACCAGCGGAATGAAAGCCGCTCTGAACGGCGTGCCCAACGTCAGCATCATGGATGGCTGGTGGGTTGAAGGCTACCACGAAGGCCGGACCGGCTGGAAATTCGGCTATGAAGAGTCCGTTTCCCCGGAACATTTCAGCGAACAGCCATCATCCCTTCTCTACAACGAAGACTCGGCCTCATTCTATACTGTTTTCCCGGAAATGCTGCGGCTCTTCTATGACCCAGCCCTGCATGACCAATATATCGACAAATGCATCGCCAATCTCACCCTCAACTACCCCATCTTCAACACCCACCGCATGGCAGCGGAATATGTCGCCCGCTATAACCTCCATCTTGCTCCGGAGGTAGAGCGGGAAATGGAAAAATTCCGCCGACTCTACTGCAGCGATCCCTCTTTCTGAAAAATTGCTCGGGACATTAGCCGCGCCCTCCCCCCGCATTGACTCACATTATTGTGGCAGGATCAATTTCCCTCGGATCGTAGAGGAGATCGACTTTAAGCTGAGCTGTTTCTCGCAATTTAAATAAGTTGCAGGTTGCCAAATGGGAATTTGTTCGCTCTGCCTACCCTTCGCCGCCGCTGACCAAATATTTGAGATAGTGATAGAAGGACAACCCTGAGAAAATCCCAAGCAAAATCAGGGAAAGCCGCACTGCCAGCCGCTGGTAGCGAGCAACCACTCCAGCCAGTCCAGGCCTACCCCGCACCAGACCGGCGAAGGCGGCGCTGACCCCGAAGAAGGTGGCCGGAATCAAGGTTCCGTACAGGGCGAAGCCGAAATAATAATACTCCGGTTTGAGAAGACAGAAGGGGCATTTATGGTAGGGCATGGCGTAAACATAGGAGGAGATCACCGTGGTGATCACCACCAGGGAAAGGCCGAAGAACCATAGCCAGCCTGCGGCGTAGAGTCCCGCCAACCAGGGGCGCCACCGCCGCGACAACCCCAGGCCCAGCCCCAGCGCGGCCAGGCTGACAATAGAGCCGGCAAAAGCCAGCAGCAACCCCTGCTGCGAATAGCCGCTCAGCAGGTTGCTGCCGCCACCATTGCTCTCACCAAAAACCACGGCGCAGCAGGAGGTGATGATGTCCGGCTTAATCCCTGCGATATAGAGGGTTTGCAGGCTGACATCGAGGAGGAGCAGCGGAAGAAGCAGGAGCAGGGTCAAATACTTAAGCCGCACTAGGGGATACTGCTCCGAGCGGATGTCCAGCTGATGAAGAAGAATCCAGAAGCCGTAGAAGAAGACGCCCACCAGCTTGATCAGCAGCGCAGGCATGCCGTAGGGATTGGCCAGCAGGGCGCCGGTGGCGCACATGGCCCCGACGATGACCTGACAGAACTCATCCGCCGCCAGGACGAAGAGAATCAAGGTGATGATCTGAAAGCCCAGGCCGTAGGCGATCAAGGTGGAAGAAAGCCAGATCGCGTTTTCCAGCCGAATCTGCCGGTTGCTGTCGCTGCCCGGCTCCCAGAAACGCAGAACCCGCACCGCTGTCCGGCCTGCCACCGCGCCAAGCACCAGCACGATCAGGCTGCAGAGGCTTAAGGCCAGGCTCCAGGGATTAAGGAACATGGATTCTGCCGTCCTGAATGGTGACGGTCCGGTCGATGGCCGGATGCTCAAAGACCAGGGGGTCGTGGGAGGCGATGACAATGGTCTTGCCCGCCTCCTTGAGCTGCTGCATGATTTCCATGAATTCGCGGCTCAGGGCGGTGTCGAGATGGGCCGTGGGCTCGTCGGCCAGGATGATGGGCTGGTTGTTGATCAAGGCCCTGGCAATGGCGACCCGCTGCAGCTCGCCGCCGGAGATCTGCCCGGCCGGAAACCGCGCTCGATGGCTGATGGCAAAGCGCGCCAGCAGCTCTTGCGCCCGCTGCCTGCGCTCCTTGGGCGGCACCCCCAGCGGCAGCAGGGGCAGGGTGATGTTCTCCAGCACGGTCAGCTCCGGAAGGATGTTGAAGCGCTGGAAGATAAAACCGATGGTTTCCCTGCGGTGCAGGGTGAGAAAACGGTCCGGGAGCCGGGCCAGCTGCCGCTCGGCAATTGCGGCTCTGCCGCTGGTGGGCGGAAAGATACAGCCGATGATGGCCAGCAGGGTACTCTTGCCCGAGCCACTCGGCCCTTTGAGACAAACCATGCTTCCCTGCTCCACCCCCAGATCGATGTCACTCAAAGCCCGCACCTCGTTGGCCCTGCCCTGATTGTAGATCTTGCTCACCCCGGAAAGTTCAATCAGCATCTGCTCAACCTCCCAGCGCCGAATCGGCAGGGACCGTGGCGCTGCGCCAGGCCGGGATCACCGTGGCCGCCAGATAGGGAATCACGGTAAAAGCCAGGGTCAACAGGATATCCCCGGCCGCCAGCCGTGGGAGAAGATGCAGGTCCGGCCGGAGTACGGACCAACCCATGAGTACCGGCCGGAAAAGGGATGCGGCAAAGTAGACCACATGAATGTAGGCTGCGGTCATCCCCACCACGCAGGCCAGGCCGGAAACAATTACCGACTCCCAGAAACGGACCACGAGAATATCGCTGGTTTGCCAGCCCAGCACCTTAAGGATGGCGATTTCCCGCCGTTCTTCCGGGGAAAGGCCGGAGGCCTTGTCCCAGGCCAGGATGACAAAGGCGGCCAGCGCCGTTAACAGGCAGATGGATCCGAAGCCGCTGCGCCAGCCGAAGACGACTTGATAGGTCTTCTGGATCTGCGGCCTGGTCAGCACCCGGACCGAGGGCATGGTCTCGGAGATCTTCTTGGCGATGGTGTCGATCTCCTGAGGGTTGGCCACGTATACGCAGAGGTCAGTGACCAGCCCGGCTGGGATGGCGAAGAGATCGCGGGCATCGGCCAGGTTCATAACAACAAGATCGTTGGTCAGGATATCGGTGTCCGGCGAGAACTCCCCGCTGACCTCAAAAGCCTTTAAGGAAAGATCAGGTCTAAACAGGGAGAAGGTAGTCCTCCCTTCAAGGGCCAAGGCCTTTTTAATGGACTGCCCGATAGCCACCAGGCCCTGCCCAGCCGGTCCCGGCATGGTGCCGCTCGCCAAGGCCGTGTCGAGACGGGCGCCATCCGGCATCTCCTCCACCGCCATGCCCATGACCGTGTAATTGGCCAACCTGACCTCGTCAAAATAATAGCCCCAGATTCGGGGCACCACCCTGCGAATCCCGAAGATTCCGGCAAGCCGGTCCCGGTAGGCCAGGGGGATGGCTTCCTGCCGGCCGACCGACATCTTTTGCAGGGTGATCTCCGGGGTATGGACCAGCACCTCCCTGGCTTTGTCCGACAAGGCCTTGGTCACCATCTGGAAGGAAGCGAGCAGAAAGATGACCGCAGCAAAAACCAGCAGCACGCTGAGGCTTTTCAGCCGCCGCCTCCAGAGGGAAGAAAGGGCATAGTCCAGGATGTTGAGCTGTTTTTCGAGGTTTCTTTGGGCCATGGCGGTCAACGGGAAGGCGGCAGCCAGAAGGCGCCGGTGGGAAAGTGTTCGATGGCTCCGGGATGATCCATAAAGGGGGCCACGGGGTCGCTCACGGCCGGATGCCGGGTGTAGCGGGCCTCGGTGGCCACCGCCAGATCGGTGAGCCCCAGTCCGCTGGTGACCACCGCCAGTTGGGCAAGGGTTGCGTACTCAGCCTTGCGCCTGGCCAAGCCATCTATAAACAGCGCACCATCAAAGGCCAGCAGCAGACAGAGAAGCAGGGCAAAAACCAGAGCGGGTCGCATCGGCTCGGGAAATCGGTTACGCATCATCAGCGCATCTTCTGGCCGTGACGCAGGGACTGCACCAACGGCTCGGTAATTTCGGCAAAGCGCACCACCCTGGTGCCTTTGTGATCCTTGCGAAAACTCTCGGCCGCAGCAGCGGAAGAAAATGGAATAAACTCATGGCCCATGGGGCCGTAAACATCACTGCCGACAACATAAAAAGCCAAACGGCCGTCAAACCAAGTCAAAGTGTAATAATCCTTCACCCAGATTTCCTGAGCTGTCTGGCCTGGCGAACCGTAGGAAGCGGGGTTGAAAATAAAGGCCATCATGTCCTTTACCCCGTCGAAAAATTTCACTGTGCCGTTACCCAGCCGGACCTGGGTTATCCAGTTCGGATATTTAGCCGCAAACATTCCACAAACCGGACAACGCTCCTGAGCAGAGATTTTCTTATTGGGCTGGGCCATAAGCGGCGTAGCCATTAAAATACAGGCGACAAAACAGGCCACTATGGCACGTTTTGTCATTAGAATTTTACCCCCAAAGGGCATAAGTTTCGTTTGAGCAGACAAGGTGCTCAACTCAGCTTTACCGGTAACCTTACCTAGCATTTTCAATCACCGTGTTGTTTTTTATATTTTTAGGAGCCGTTACTAAATACTCTCTATACGCGCGACCGTATCGTTTACGACTCTTTGCACCCAGAGGGTATAAGTTTCGTTTGAGCAGACAAGCTGCTCAACCCAGCTTTATGCCGTTGAGGTCATCCAGATGACGACCTTATTTTGTTACAACGGCTTAGCAAAAAAACCGCCCAGAATTTTTTTAAGTTCTTCCTCGCTGACCCCTCCGAGGATGGCGGTCATCAGCTTGTGATCCGGACTGATAAAAATGGTCTGCGGCTCGACCTTTATATTGTAGCTGGCGGCAATCTTGCCGTCGCTATCGACCAGCACCGGAAACCCGATCTCCAGATCCGCCACAAACTTGCGTACCGTTGCCTCATCGGAATGCCGGTTGACATACACCACCCGCAGACCGGCATCCTTGTATTTATCGAAGTAACTATTGAAAATCGGGGTGTCGGCCCGACAGAACTTACATTCCGTGGACCAGAAACGAAGGATGACCGGTTTCCCCTTATAAGCGGCAAGACTAACCGGCTGACCGTTCAGGTCGGTACCGGAGAAATCAGGGGCCGGGTCCCCGATTTTCAGTTTCTTTGCGGCATGGTCGCTGCCGGAACAGGCGGCAAGAAGTAAAGACAGGGCACAGAGGAAAAAGACCGACAGAATTTTTTTGCCCATGAATGCTGCCTCAAAAAAAATTTCAACAAGAGAAAAAATGCCCTTGCCAAGATACCACCTCGTGGTATTATCTCAAAACCGTTGCGGCAAATTGTCGCAGCGGTAACCATGTTCATCCGGTACAAACCAAGCTTGCACAGGTTGAACAATTACCACAGTTGCCTGGCTCAGGCCAGACAAAATCGAAGTAAATTCTTAAGGAGGAGAACACGATGCAATTGACCAAATCCATGTGGCGCAACACTCTTGTCGTCGGTACCGTTGTTGGCTTAAGTTACTTGAGCTTCACCACGGACAGCATGACACCAGCAGCAGTTGCCGCCGGCAAGACCTACACCGGCACCGTGTAT
>MGTD01000042.1 GCA_001799285.1 Deltaproteobacteria bacterium RIFOXYD12_FULL_56_24 | reverse complement strand
TCTCCGTACGTTCCCAGCCTGGGTGAGGTGGAAAGGTTTTGCCAAAGCGGCAGACACATCGTTTGCCCTGCCTATCTTTGCTCCTCTGGGGCGGGATGTCAGGCAAGGGAAAGCCGTATTCCCGCCGGGAACAGCAGTATACAAATCAACCGGCAGAAGAACCAGGAACTCATTCAAGCAGCATAGAGGGGGCACGTCATGCGTCGGAACTTGAAAAACAGGCTTGGTTTTTTCTTTGTCTTTATCATGCTGGCCGCAGGGGTTGGGATGAGTGTGCTGTACACCATTTCGGTAAACACCCAGGAAGAGCTCATTTTGGGAGCGCGTCAGGCAAACGAAGGGATCCAGGTTTCCGGCGAAAACGGTATCGACCATGTGCTTCTGGTCCGGGAGCTGCAGGCAGCCCTGCTGGAGCAGATGTTGCAGTGGAAAAATTTTCTGATCCGGGGCCAGTTTCTGGACATGCGGGCCAAGTACGCCCAGGAGCTGGCAAAGGGTGATGTCAGGATCACCACCATGCTGGGGGCCGGGCAAAAGGCCCTGGCGCGGGATCCGGCGGCCTTGCAGCTCTTGCAACAGATTTCCGGGGAATATGACAAGTTCAAGCGGCAACTCACCGTCGGTCAGGGCATGATCGAGTTTCAGGAGAAGTATTCCGATGGCATCCGGGCCGCTGATCAGTATACCGGTGACCAGGCTGTGCAGGCCGTCACCCTGGCCCGGACCCTGGCCGAGCATGTCGCCAAACAGACAGGGGTGCGGGCCGGCGTGGTCATTGCCGCAGTGGGAACCGAGCATGAGGCCTTGTTCCGGAAGGCGAAGAATTATTCCCTCCTCGCCTTTCTCGGCTCCGGGCTTGGCGTTTTCGGCGTCTTTCTGTTCATCCTTTTTTATCTTGGCCGCAAGGTGATGCAGCCTTTGCTGCAGATCAAGGAAAGATTGCAGGGCGTGGTGGAGCAGGTCTATGAGGAGTCAACCCTGCTTTCCGCTTCAAGCCTGAGCCTGGCGGAGGGGAAGGGGCGGCAGGCTGCCGGGGTGGAAGAGACCGGCGCCGCCATCGAACAGCTCTTCGGCCAGACCCAGGCCAACAACGAAAGCGCCCGGCAGGCCGGCGCTCTTTCTAATGACATGCAACGGGTGGTGCTGGATGGCGGGGCGCAGATGGCCATGATGCTCCAGGCCATGCAGGAGATAGAAGGCCAGTCTGCCGGGGTAATGAAGATCATCAAGAACATCAACGACATCGCTTTTCAGACCAACATGCTGGCGCTCAACGCTGCCGTGGAAGCGGCCAGGGCCGGAGAGGCCGGGTCCGGTTTCGGCGTGGTTGCCGAGGAGATCAGGAGGCTGGCTCATAATGTGGCCTCTTCCGCCAAGGAAACCGGCGAAATCATTAAAAATAATATCGAGAAGGTCAAGCAGGGCAGCGTGCTCTGTGAAAGTCTGGACAAGGCGTTTGTCGAGATCCACCAGGGTATCGCCAGAGTTGATGAGGAGGTACAGAACATCGCGGTGGCCAGCGCCGAGCAGGTTATCGGCATTAGGCAGGTGGGCGCGGCCATGGGTGAGATCGACACGGTGAGTCTGGCGGCCTCGGTCGAGGCGGGAGAGGCCGCGAGAACCGCGGCGGAATTGCGGACCCAGGCGGTGGAGCTGCGGCTTATCTCGGGGGCGCTGATTACCTTGATCAACGGACAGGAGGAAGCGGCGGTGGCAGAGGAACGGTGGCAGGAGGAGTCCGGACGGCTCTTCCCCCGGCTGGTGGCCGCATGAGCCAGTCGGCGGAGATCTTTATGCTGGAAGACGAGGCGGAGCGCAGCGGGATTCAGTCGAGCGGCTTAACCCAGGCGGAGATCCTTGACCTGCTGGACAATAATGGCCTCACCGCCTGGTTTCAGCCGGTCTTTTCCCGGCGAACCGGGGAGGTTTTCGGCTATGAGGCTTTGGCCAGACTGCGGGAGGCCAGGACCCCGCCCCTTGATATCGGAGAGCTTTTTCAAAAAGCCCAGGCCGAAGGCATCATTCCAACCCTTGATATGATCTGCCGGGAAAATGCCTTTTCTCGTGCGGCGGAGCTGGGTTTCGCCGAGAGAAACGCCTACCTCTATGTGAATATCTGTCCGGCCACCCTTATGCATCATCACCGGAGCGGCGAGACAGACCGGATGGCCGAGGAATACGGCATAGCCAAGGAAAGGATTATTCTGGAGATCACCGAGCAGGACGCGATTCGGAACTACGATCTTTTTAAAAGATCGGTGGAATACTACCGGAGACGGGGATACAAGATTGCCATCGACGACTTCGGGGTCGGTTACGGCGGGCTGAAGATGCTTTCGGTCATCGAGCCGGACTATGTCAAGGTGGACCGGCATTTCATCACCAATATCGACCAGGACTCCTTTAAGCATAATCTGGTGGACGCCATTGCCACGGTATGCCACAAGCTGGGCATCACCATCATTGCCGAGGGGATCGAGAGGCCGGAAGAGCTGGAGACCGTGGCCCGCTTTGATATTGATCTGCTTCAGGGCTTCCTCCTGGAACGACCGGGGCCGAACTTAAGCCGGCAGCGCCTTGCTCCGCTGGTTGCCCTTGATGCCTCCTATTGTGCCGAGGCTCCGGGGGAATCCTGTACCATAAGCGCCACCGTCAAGTATGTTGAGCCCCTTACGCTCCAACAGTCGCTCATGATCGCCCATCAACGGTTCATGGAAAATGTCAATTTGCAGGGCCTCCCGGTTGTGGACGAGGAAAGGGTTCTTGGCATGCTGAACCGGATGCATTTTCTGGAGAAACAGATGGTCGGCCCCCATGGCTATGGCTTTGCCCTCTCCGCCCACCGAGCGGTCAAGGATGTGCTTGGCGATGACTTCCTCCTGGTTGAGGCGGCAACACCCATGGAAGAGGTGGTGCGGAAGATCAAGAATCGGAGGGGCAGACATCTGTATGACGATATCTGCGTGACCAGAAACGGCAAATACCTCGGCACCGTGGCCATCAACGCCCTGCTCGAGGCCATTACCCAGAAAAGCCTTCGTCTGGCCAAGGGGGCGAACCCCCTGTCAGGGCTGCCTGGCAACGAATTCATCCAGCGAACTGTAGCTACGCTGCTCCAGCGTAAGGTCCATTTCGACGTCTGCTATATAGATATCGACGATTTCAAGCCCTATAACGATTATTACGGCTTTGAAAAGGGGGATCTGGTCATCAAGAGGCTCGGTCAGGCCATTGTCGATCTCGTTCAACCCGGCGGCGACGACCGTTTTCGTTTTGTCGGCCACATCGGGGGGGATGATTTTATCGTCATCACCCGGCCCTATGCCTCCCAGCAAATCTGCCGACAAATTATCGAGGAGCTGCAAAAATTGCTGCCGGAATTTCATGGGGAGCAGGAGGTGCACGATGGCCATTATTATGCCCGCGATCGGCAAGGGGAACAGCGGCGGTTTGCCCTGCTTTCGCTCTCCATCGGCATCGTGAGCACCGAGGAATGCCCGGTGAATTCCTATGCGGAGCTGGCCTTCCTCGCCTCCGGGGTGAAGCGGGCAGCCAAGAAGGAAAAAGGCTCGGCCATTGTCCGCAACCGGCGGGAGGCTGTCCGCTCTTTGAGCCCCGCGGAAGACGGAAAAGCGGCATGAGCGGGAAAACAGGAGAGTAGGTTTCACTTCTCCAGGGAACCCAATTTCCTTCACATTGGGGCAGACGCACTCCACGGCAATTGTTCTTGGCCGTTAAATCGTAACCGTTCAGCAGCACCACATCTTCGGACGATCGGCCCGGCTTACGTACACGAGGTACGCAGCGCCGATCCGCTTGTCCAAATCTGCGGCACTGTTGAACGGTTACAGTCCGGCGGTTATTGGTGTTTTGGTGACCGCCCCGGTGAACGGTTACGTAAAATCTGCATCTAAAACCATAAAGATAAACTAACCAAAAGCTAACCAGTTATTAACCATCGCCAGGTATGGTCTTAACATATTCGGCGTATTGGGCGCCTTACAATCATCCACTCACAACAAGGGGAACAAATCATGTCCGGCAAAGAGATGAAATTCGAGAAGACGATGCCCTTCAAGAATGCTGCGGATTTTCTTCGCGTCCTGGCTCAAATGATCGAACACGGCAACATGGAGGAGTTGAAGGAATTCGACTTGTCCTTCGATGACCTCAAGAAGATGAAGCTCGAATTGAAACGCGAAGGGGATCAGCTTTATCTGAAGGCTAAGGTGAAGTCCATCGTGCCTGGGATGGTCTGTGGCGAGGGGATCGGCGAAGAGACGGAAGCCGACGGCAAGCCCAAGTACAAAACAGTGAAGAAACGGATGGACAAGTGCTTCAAGTCCATGGGCGAGGCGCTCAAGAAAGGGATCATGCCCGAGAAGGGTGAGATGGCTGCGTTCATTGCCGATTCGGAACTCATGGTGGCTTATCCGGGCTATGGCGACGAGCACTATGACCAGTACGCCAAGCTCTGTGTTCAGCTCAACGTGGCCTGCGAAAATGGCAACCTTGTGGCCATGCAGGAAAAATACGCCGAACTCAAGGCGATGAAGAAGCTCTGCCATGAGCAGTACAAATAATCCCCAAGACCAAATCATTTGTTTAACTTCGCAGGTGATTCCCGCCGACACAGCCAAGCCACGGAGCAGACATTGTCCATGAAACTGGTCAAACCAAAACATAGATCGGAAGTGGTTCCTCACGACCTGCCGGATGTAATTCCGGAGGAGATCACCGAGAGCGATGCGCAGCGTTTTTTTGCCATCATCGCGACAGAGCTGGCGCCTGAACAGATCCGACTGGTACTCACCCCGGAAAAGGTCTACCCCCGGCAGCAGGGGGTCATGGCGCTTCATTGGCATCCGGAATTCGTCCCCATGGCGCTGATTGAGCAGCGGATCAATGCCACCTTTCCAAACCGGAAGGAGGAACTGATCATCCCCACCCAGCACAACATGCTGATGAGCTACGGAAATTACAGCGGGGTCGAGGTGGACTGTTACTCGCGGGGATTCAACCGCAAGGTGCAGCTGCTGCTCCATTTTGCGACGAGCCGCCTTGAGCGGGCCGGAGTTCTAAAGGCGCAATTGGCCCATACCCGCCAGTACCGGGCCTCCCAGCTCTTTGACTTCATCCACACTATCACCAATCCGGTGGAGGAGCGGCTCGACGAGGCTGCCGGAGAAACCGGAGCCGATGCGGAGCTGGTCGGTTTTGTCCGCATCTATGTGCAAAAGATCAATGATCTGCTGGACCGTCATATGGACCAGGTGCCTCCGGACAGCATCAAGAACAAGCTGCTGCGCGACTTCTTCGACGCCCTGCGCCCGGATTACGGCGATACGGTCATCAACCGGGCCCAGGCCTTTCTGAAAGCGGTCAAGGAGATCGTCAAACGGAACTTCTCCCCCCAATATTTCTACCGCACCTCGGAAATCATCGAGGAAGCCCGTGGGCTGGGGGCGGGGGTGGTCATTCCCCATCCGGAGCAGTTCTGGCCCATTCTCCTGGCCGACTATGATGTGGACGGCTATGAGGTCTGGAACCCCCAGTCCTGGGAATATACCGACTTTCTCATCACTGTGCTCAACCGGAAGAACCGCGAAGCCGGCCTCTCAAAAAGACGGCTCCTGGTTTTTATGGGGGACGACACCCACCTGAGTGAAAAGACCAGGCCGCCGCATGAACGCGACCTCCTTAAGGTCTCCCGGGAGATCGGGGTGCAGCCGCCTTGGAGTGATCAGGCCATCCGCAAAAAGCTGGTGGTGGCCCACATGGACAAACATGACGTGCTGGAAGAATACAAGGCCAGACTGGCAGGATGACCAGCGGTTCTTATGTTGAAGATTTTCACGAGACCATCAAAAAAATCGAGGTACGAGCATGTCCACCAAAAAGTTTGACTACGAATCATTGCAGGACGCCCACTCCATCAAGACCTATCTGGTCTCCCTGATCGACTCCATCGAAAAGGGGCGCATCATCCTCAAGTCCAATGGCGAGGAGATGGCCATGCGGGTCGATGATCTGATGAAGTTTTCGGTACAGGCCAAGAAGAAGGACGGACAAAACAAGCTTTCCATTAAATTATCCTGGTCGGAGATCAAGCCGGTCATCAAGGACGAGCGCGCTTCCTCCATGAGCATCGGCTCGTGATGGCGCCCAAACCATGCTGACCGCCGCGCTCAAGGAAAATCTCAGCTTTATGGTGGTCGAGGTGGCGCGTCAGCTCGACGAGACCTTCGATTTTCTGGCAAGCGGCGAGGTGGCCGCCTTCCAGAAAATTAACAGCCGGGACGACTACATCGACAACCTCAAAACGGTGATCGAGAACTGCTGTTTTACCACCTTGAGCGAGGCCCGGTCCATCACCCAAAGGGAAAGGGACAGCATTCGGGCAACCCACACTATCTGCGTCAATCTGGAGCGTATCGGCGACTTCTGCGTCAGCGCCGCGGACCAGCTCCACTATCTCAACAATCACGCCATTCTCCAGCATTTCGATTATCAGCGGATCTTCGACCTCCTTGCCGAACACTTGCAGGAGGTCATCCCGGTGCTCAAGAACGGCGACATGGGCAAAGCCCTCGCCATCTGTCGGGCCGAAAACCAGATCGATGACATCTACAAGGAAAATTTCGACAAAATCATGGAGGCCCTCCGGAGCGGCAAGGAGATAGAAAATCTGGTTACCGTACTCTTTATCTTTCGTTACCTGGAGCGGATGGGCGATTCACTGCTCAATATCGGCGAGGCCTTGCTCCTTTCCATTTTGGGCGAAAAGATCAAGATCGAACAGTTCCAGGCCCTGGAGGAAACCCTGAGCAAGTCCGGCCTGCGCACCAACCTGGCCGAGGTGGGATTTTCCTCCATCCTGGGAAGCCGTTCCGGCTGTCGCATTCGCAAGGTTCATGGCCATAATGAGCAACCGCAGATCATCCCCCAGACGCAGAGCAGCATCTTCAAGGAGGGCAACAAGGAGAAGATCCTGACCGAGAAGAAAAATCTGGAGCGCTGGCACGAGATCTTCCCCGGCCTGACCCCCAGGTTGTTCAGTCATCAGGAATCGGAGGAGACCGCCTCCCTGCTGGTGGAGTTTCTCCCTGGCCGGACCTTTGAGGCTATTCTCCTTAAGGGCGACCCCGCCGAGTTGGAAACGGTTTGTCTGCTGCTGCACTCCACGGTTCGGGAGATATGGAAACGGACCAAAAAAGAGATGCCGGTCAAGGCCAACTTCATCCCGCAGATCATGGCCCGGATGCACAGCGTGCTTAGTGTGCATCCCGATTTTCTCCGAGCCCGCCAGGATATCGGTTCCTCGGAGGTAATGCCCACCGACGAGTTGCTTGCCAAGTGCCGCCACATCGAAGAAAAACTGGCCGCCCCCTTCTCGGTCTTCATCCACGGCGATTTCAATGTCAACAACATCATTTACAACGCGGCCAGGGAGCGCATTCAGCTAATCGATCTCTACCGATCCCGGGAAGCGGACTACATCCAGGACGTGTCGGTGTTCATCGTCTCCAACTTCAGGCAGCCGGTCTTTAAAACGCACCTGCGTGACCGGCTCAACTGGATCACCCGGAATATGTACCAGATGGCGCGTGAGTTTGCCGTCGAACAGGGTGATGAAACCTTCGAAGTGCGCATGGCCCTGGCCTTGGCTCGCTCTTTTTACACCTCCACCCGTTTTGAGTGGAATAACGATTTTGCCCATGAGATGTTTCTGCGTTCCCACTTCCTGCTGGAAAAAGTATTGGCGCATCAGGACAGCCCATGGCACACCTTTTCCCTGCCTTCCGGCATCATGTACTACTGATATTTCTCAAAAGAGGTCTTTTCTTGAAAAAAATAGGCGTTGTCGGCATTCCTGGCGGTTGGTCATCCGAGAAACTTGCCGATGCGGTGGCGGAACGCACCGGTTTCCGCCTGTTGGTGGATCCAAGCGCGGTGCGGCTTGATTTGCCCTCGGGCCGGGTGCTCTCCGGCGAGGTGGAGCTTAATTCTCTGGACGGCCTGATCATCAAAAAGATCGGCAAGAACTACTCTCCAGACCTGCTCGACCGGCTGGAGGTTTTCCGTTTTCTGGCCGAAAAGGGGCTGCCGGTCTTTTCCAACCCCGTGAATATCATCCGGGTAATGGACCGGCTCACCTGCACCATTACCCTGCAACTTGCCGGGATCCCCATGCCGCCGCTGACCATCACCGAAGAGGTGGACGTGGCTCTGGAGGCGGTGGCGCAATACGGCGAGGCGGTCTTCAAGCCGCTTTACTCCACCAAGGCGCGGGGCATGATCGTGCTGCGGCCCGGCAAGGAGACCCGCGCGGTTATCGAGGAGTATAAAGCCGAGCACCGGATCATGTATATCCAGAAAAAGATCGAGCTGAACGGCCGCGACCTGGGGGTGGTATTCCTGGGCGGCCAGTATCTCACCACCTATGCCCGCACCACCCGCAACGAATCATGGAACACTACCACCGCCTCCGGCGGCAGGTATCAGCACCACGAGCCGTCGAAGGAGATCATTGCCCTGGCCCGCAAAGCCCAGGCCCCCTTTGACCTTGACTTCACCTGCGTCGATGTGGTGGAGACCGACGAGGGACCTCGGGTGTTTGAGGTATCCGCCTTCGGGGGGTTTCGGGGCATTCAGGAGGCCTGCGGCATCGACGCGGCCCGACATTATACGGACTATGTCTGTGGGAGGATTGAGGCATGAGCGGGAAGTCCACGGAACGTCATGAGATGGTGCAGCGCCTCCGGGCGGAATTCCCGCCTGACCAACGGCTTGTCCTCGCCTTTGATGACTGCCGGATCGGGGTGCGGACCAATTCCCTCGCCTTGACCAATACTCTGCGGGAGTACTTCAGCGATTTTCTCTCCGACGCTCCGGTCTGGGACATGCTGATCACCGCCCATGAGGCGGAGCCGCCCGAACTTCCCCACCTCTTCACTACCAAGGAGCCGGACCCCGGCAAGAACAAGGTTAAGGAGGAGTATGTCGAACTGGCCGATGGTCGCGTGGTACGCAAGCGCCTCACCGGCATGGTTTTCGTCTTCGGCGGCGATGATAGCCTGGCCATCGGCCCCTGCCTGGCCAACGCCAACCAGGTGATCAACTTCATCAACAATCGCTTCATCAGCTGGAAACTCCGGCAGGGCTGCCTGCTGGGCCATGCCGCCGGCGTCGGCCTGCACGGCTGCGGCCTGGCCCTGGCCGGCTTCTCGGGCATGGGCAAGTCCACCCTGGCCCTGCACCTGATGAGCCGGGGGGTGGACTTTATCAGCAACGATAGACTGCTGCTCAGGGAGGATACCGCCGGACTCTTCATGAACGGAGTGGCTAAACTTCCCCGCATCAACCCCGGCACGGCGCTCAATAACCCCGACCTGGCCGGGGTCATTCCGCCCCAGGACCGGGAACGATTCTCCGATCTCGCCCCGGAGGAGCTCTGGAACCTGGAACACAAATACGACGTGTTCCTCGACCACTGCTTTGGCCCCGGCCGTTTTACCCTGGCCGCCTCCATGGCTGGGCTGGTGGTCCTCAATTGGCAACGGGGCTCTGCGCCTACCGTGGTGCGGGAAGTTGATATCCGGCTACGCCGGGACCTTCTTCCTGCCTTTATGAAATCCGCCGGCCTTTTCTTTCTCCAGGAGTACGGCGAAGAGATCGATCATTCCGAGGATGCCTATCTGGAACTCCTCGCAAAAACACGGGTGTACGAGATCAGTGGCGGCATCGATTTCGACCGGGCCTGTCACGCCTGCCTGGGGATCCTGGCCGAATGCCGAGACCATTGACGGACGACCCGGATATTATCCCATGAAAATCAAGGTATGCAGGGAGATAACCCTGCCGGACCCAGTCCGGGTGGAACTCTACCGACGCACCCCCGAGCTGGGGCCGCGCCTGCTCTTCTTCAGCGGCGGCAGCGCCCTGCGGGGGCTGAGCCGGGAGCTGATCCACTACACCCACAACTCCTGCCACATCATGACCGCCGTCGATTCCGGGGGCAGTTCCGCCATTCTGCGCCAGGCCTTTTCCATGCCCTCCATCGGCGATATCCGAGCCCGGCTCATGGACTTGGCCGACCAGAGTGTGCAGGGCAACCCGGAGATGTATCGACTCTTTGCCTACCGCTTCCCCAAAGAGACGGAACTGGAATCGCTCCTTGCGGAGCTGCGGACCATGATTGGCGGTCGGCACCGCTTGGTGGCGGCCATCCCCGATCCCTTGCGCAAGATTGTCCGCCATCACCTGAAAATCTTTCTTACCCGGATGCCCCAAGACTTCGACCTGCGAGGGGCCAGTATCGGAAATTTGGTGCTCACTGCCGGATACCTGGACAACGGCCGGCACCTCGACCCGATGATTTTTCTTTTTTCAAAACTGGTCGCGGCGCGGGGCACGGTCCGGCCGGTGCTCAACCGTTATCTTCACCTGGGGGCGATGCTTGCCGACGGTCAGGTGGTGGTGGGCCAGCACCTGCTCACCGGCAAGGAGGCTCCGCCCCTGAATAAAAAAATCGTCCGCCTTTTTCTGACCATGACAACCTCGGCTACCAGCAAGGGCGAGGTCTGGCCAAGGGTGCGCGACAAGCTCCCCGAGCTGATCCTCTCCGCCCAACTGATCTGTTATCCCATGGGGAGCTTCTACTCCAGCCTCATCGCCAGCCTGCTGCCGGGGGGAGTGACCGAAGCCATCCAGAAAAACGTCTGCCCAAAAATCTATATTCCCAGCATGGGCAGGGATCCGGAGGCTGTTGGCCTTACCCTCATGGACCAGATCGAAACCCTGCTGCACTACCTGAAGAAAAACAGACCTGAAATCCCGACCCATCAGGTACTTAACTGTGTTCTCGTTGACTCAAAAAATGGTGAATACTCCGGGGAAGTGGACCAGGAAAGGCTTGCGAAACTTGGCATTCAATTGCTCGACTGTCCGCTGGTCAGCGAGGAAAGCGCCCCCTATTGCGAGCCCGGGCTGCTTGTTCCCCTGCTGCTCTCGCTGACGTAACCGGATCGTGATAGAGGAAGGAGGAAAGAATGGACAAGCCAAACAACGGGCAAGACCCCGACGCCATAAAGTTGGAGAGCATTATCACTGATCTGGCCAGGCAACTTCAGGTCGAGACGGAAACAATCAGGCCGATATTGATGTGCGCCTACCGGGAACTCACGGCAAGGGCGGTGGTCAAGGATTTTGTCTCTATCTTTGCCATGCGCATGGTGCGTGACAGATTTTCAGGGGGAAGTATCTAAAGTCTGAAGTGAAGGGTGATTTGTTTTTTTTAGATCTTTTCCTGGCGCACGTGGAAGGAAAGCGTGGCGCCGGTCACCGAGCTGAATCCCGTATAGATGAACAGCAGCAGCCAAAGGGCCTGAAAAAAAAGCAAGGATGCGGGATTCCAGAGTGCGGCAAACCCGGCCCCCAGGTTGGTCTGGCTGCCTGAGCTGTTACCGCCATATAGTCCCAGAAGAGAGCAGTAACCGACCCCTAACAGAGCCATTTGTTGATAGGCGGAAAATTTCCCCTCGCCCCGGTAGTCGGCGCGAAAGTACTCGGAGAGGATCCGCCAGGCAAGGGCGAAGATGCCGGCGAGCAAAAAAGCCGTTCTGAAATGTCCCTCCAGAAAAAGATACATGGCCGATAGGCCGAAGGTCACCGAGAGCAATGAGGTGATGGCCTGAATCGGCACCACCTCGACCCCGGCCAGGCCTGAGGCGTAGGCAATCTTCTTGGTGGCGCCGTGAAAGGTGGCGGCGAAGGGGGTAAAGAATCGACGCGCTTTCGGGCCCAGCTCGGACAAGGGCTTGCCGTAACAGCAGCCAAAGCTGAGGCAGGCAAGCCGGCCGATCCCTTCGCCCAGTAGATAGGCGACCGCCAGGGCACCCAGCACCGGGATAAGGGAGACTGGAGGCACGTCCCACCGCAGGGCCAGTCCGTTATAGACCGCCACTGCCGGAGGCATGCTCAGCAGGCCGATGATGGCGGCGCCGCCCACGGTGAAGGTGTTCCGTTTCTTTTCCACCGCCATGGCGAGCAGCTTGGCCGCGGCCGTCGAGCAGCCCATCACCCCGAGGAGCAGGCCGATGATCCCCCACATTGGTACGCCCAGACTGGCTAGGAGGAGAAAAAAGATCATCGCCCCGAAAAGGCTGCCGGTGGCCAGCAGCGCCCCGTAATAGGTGAGGTTGGTGCCGTGCCAGCTGCCGTCCGTTGTCTCGCTCTTTCTGGTTGGAAGCGCGGCGATGATCTGCCACTCTTCCCGGGGCAGAACCCTGTAGGCCCACAGCAGCAGGGGAAGCAGCGCCAGCCCCAGAATCAAAATGAAAAGGGAGTTGCTCATCTCATTTCTCCTTGGTCGAAGGAATTATCAAAAGATCCCCTACTTTTTTGCCATGGCGATGAGGGAGCGCGCCTGGACCTCGACCTCTACCAAGGGACGGCCGAAACCGAGGCTGAAGCGGCTGTGCACATCGGTCCGCTTTCCCTTGTCCAGAAGATCCCCGGCAAAACTGATTCGGTCCTTTTCAAAAATCAGGATGTCGGTGCTGCTCCCTGGCCGGTAAAGACTTTTGGGCTGTCCCTTGTGCAGAAACATGCCGGGCCGAACCCGCAGCGGGTGATCATAGCCGGTATCGCTGTAGCATTGCACGATGTCGCCGATCATCATGGCCACCACCTCAATCATCGCCACATACCCTATTCCGGTTCCGCCTTCCACGTCGGTGTCGATAATGGTGACCACCCGTTTGTTTTTGGAATACGGGGTGATCACCTCCACCACCGCGCCGGGATTGCAGGAATGGTACACGCCGTCCAGGGTGTAGTGTTCCACCACCAGGCCGGAGACCGGAGTGTGGTTGTAGTGGTACTTGTCCGGGGTCAGCCGGAAGACGGCGTAGTCCCCATGGCGGAAGAGCTCAAGCCAGAGGGGATGTTTGGCGCCCAGCAACTCCTCGTAGTCAAAAAATTTGTCCTTGAGAAACAGCGGGGAATCGGAAGCCAGGGCCCCCAGCGCCACCCGGGCATCGGCGGGGGAGACCACTGCCGCTTCCAGCTGCGGCATGGGTCGGCACTGCCAATAGCGGATCTGTCGCTCAAAGATCCGGCGGGGGGTGGTGAAGTGGGTTCGCGGCGCCAGGCATTCAGCAAGATCAACGCCGCAGCGCGCTAGAAAGCGGGAGTTGCCGTTCAATCTCGGCCCCAGGGCCAGATCAAAATGATACAAACCGAGCAGGCTCGACATGCGGGCCGAGGTGGCCAGACGGAAGAGAAAAGGGGCCTTTTCCCGGGTTCGGGAGTACAGGAAACGCACGATCCGGTCGCCGAAGAGTTCCTCGTTAATCACCGTGCCGCTTAAGCGTTCGACATATTGATGCATGGCTGCTCTCCTAAAGAGTCTGTTTCTGCCGCTTGCCGTCAAGATCCTCGGCGATGATCATGAGTTGCAGCAGCCGCGCCGCGCTTGCCGGGGCAAGACAATCCGCCAGTAGTTCATCCTGGGTCTGGCGGAGGAAGGCGTCGATCTCCTGCTTGCCGAGGATGGCGGCCACTTCGGCGCGAACCTCCAAGGAAAGCGGGATCTCACCGACAGCCATGGCCTTGATATCCTCGGCCACATATTGCCAGCCTTCTTTGATTTGCGTCTGCCGCAGCTCCTCGCGGTAATAACGCTCCGCCGTCAGATTGAACTCCTTGGCCGACATGTCATAGGGAGACTCGGCGCCCCCCTTGGCGAGGATTCCGCTGGTCAGTCGGCCAGAGGCCCCGTATTGGGCAGGTTCCCGCAGGCGCAGCTCCAGATCGGCCAGCAGGTCGGTAAAGTCGAAACCCTCCACCAGGTCGGCCGCCTCTTCGCGGATGACCTCAAGCAGGGCGAGGCGGTACTCCTGGTGCAGTACCCGCAGATAGCCGGGGTAGCGGTGGCTGGTGCGGGTGTTTTTGGTCTTTTTCAGAATGGAACGCAGAAAGAGGTTGGGTGTATCCTTGTGGACGAAAAAAGTGGGGATGCCGATGGCCGTGCCGAACATAATCTGGCGCCGTTCGCTTTCGACAAAGGGGGTGTCGGGAATCTGGTGATGGCTGCAACTGCCTGAGGCGATGAGCTTGAAGGCCAGGGCATTGAGCAGCATCTGTAGGTCGGTGGCCCGGCCCAGATCGCCGGCGAACTGCTCGAAAAGCGAGTAGTGCCTGGCCTCGAAGCCGGAAAAGCCCATGACCTCGAATTCCCGCAGCTTGTACGGCAGATAGACCGACATCCGCTTGTCGAAGATGCCAAGCATATCCAGGTCTTCCTTGAGACGTCTGTCATTGTGCAGTCGACCGTCCTGGCTGGCGCTTTGCTCGGTGGAAAGCAGGGCCACCGGGTAATCGATGAGCCGAAAATCCGGAACAAAATCCCCCTGACAGCGGCAGAGCCCTCCGACGATCTGGTCGAGCTGCTGCGGCCCGAAGGGGGTGAGGGCCTGGCCGCAGAACTTGTTCTTCGCCTTTTTCCGCCAGCGCCGCCAGAGCATGCGCAGGTGGGTATAATCCAACTGGTGCGGGAGAAAGCTTAAGGCCTGCTCCGGGTGGAAGTCCTCGAAGGCCAGGCGGTAGGGCGCGGCGCTGTAAGTGGTGACAAAAAGGGGCAGGAAGTGCTCCATGATCTTGGCCACCAGGTCGCCCATACATTTCTCGTGGCGGGGGGTAAAGCCGGAGGCGGGATCGCGCAACAACCGGCCCAGCTTGCGGCTGCCCATGCTGACATGGGTGCCATTGTTGGCCAGGCTGATGTTGGAGGTGTGGGGCAGCATCACCAGATTGGTGGTGATGATCCCTGCCTCGCGCATCTTCATCACCGCGTTCAGGTGGCTGCGGCTCAAGACCTGATGACAAAGAATCATATACTGGTGCTTAGCCTCGCCTTCGTCCCAGCCGGAGAGGCAGGGGCTCATGAACAGCTTTCGATAGAAGGCGTCGGAGATGCATTCGTTCAGAGCCCGCTGCCGCATCGGCGGATGCGGGGAGAAAAAGAGCATCGCCTTTTGCCCCAGCCGGACCAGGCCGAACTTTTCATTAGCATACATGATCAGCAGCTGGGTAAAAAGGAAGCGCTTGGCGGTTTCCCGGGCCAGAGCCATGCCGTAGCCGGTGTGGGGGTGCATGGTGGTGACATGAAAAGAAAAGGTCTCCGGCGAGGTGTTATCGCTCAGCAAGTGAGTGAGTAGCCGGTTGCCGGTTTTTCGCACCGTTTCGTGGCCGCCGCCTTCGCCGAGCACATCGGCCAAGGCCAGCTTGAGCAGATAGCTGATAGGGATGCGCAGATGCCTTTTTCCCCCCTCCTCCACAAAGAAGCGGGCGCTGTCAGAGCGTTCGCCGCCAGCGGGATTTTGTTTGTTGGCCAGGAGGTCAACAGCCAGGATATTCATCGCATTGGGGTGCAGACTGGAGAGAGGAAAACGCACCCAGCTGTTTTCCCAGACCTGCTCAACGTTGTCGTCGAGATAGCGCTCCAGGTTCCGACGGAGCCGGGGCGAGGTGTCGCCCCGAGCAGTCCGTTTGATGATGTTGGCGTAATAACTTGACTGCTCGATGGCTCTGGGCAGATCCGCCGCCTCGCGGCGGCCGCCCACCGCCACCTGCAGCTCGTTTTCACAGCCGGTGGTGGCGTCGGAGCCGAAAAATGGCAGACTGGCAGGGCAATTGGCATCAAGACCGAGCAGGGCGATGCATTCGCGCTCCGTGGGTCTGGGGTTTTGCACCGCCCCTGACTGGGACAGGGAAAGGTCTGCAAAGGAAAGCCTGCTCAACTTTTTACTCCTTTATTTTTGCGAGTTCATCATTATTGGCGGTCTGCCGTAATCCTCTTTTCTTAAGATAGCTATAAGTGCTTTCTGTGAGCGGTGTGTTAAATTTGCAATATGATTTGATTCGGGAGGGGAGGAGGTGGGGAGGAAAAAGTTTGGGTTTCGTTACGAGATGAACAAAGATGCAGGCGATATTTCCTCCTCGAGTTATTCCGGGGATCAGGGGATGGAGGAAAGCAAAATCCGGTTGCACGTGAGATGATTACCGCCTATAATTGCTTCTTATATTGAAGCGATTAGGGGGTGCAAATGACTCATTACATCTGGCAAGAGGAAAAATGGCCGCTCTTTACCTGGCAAAACGATGCGCTGATAGACGCGCTCAGCAGGTGCAACTTCAAGCGGGGCAAGCTTTTGGGGCGGGTAGCCTCCCTTGGTATGGAGCTGGGGCTGGAGGCGCAGGCCGAGGTCCTGGCGGCCGAGGTTATGCAGACTTCAGCCATTGAAGGCCACTCTTTAAGTCCTGACTCGGTACGTTCCTCGGTGGCCAGGCGCCTTGGTTTGCCGGATGCCGGGGTCTCCGGGCCTGATCGCTATACCGAAGGGCTGGTTGAGGTTCTCCTTGATGCCACCCGTAATTACGCTCAGCCATTGACGGTGGAAAGGCTCCACGGCTGGCAGGCGGCACTTTTTCCTACCGGGTTTTCAGGATTGCATCGGCTCGCGGTCGGAGAGTTTCGGGGTGATGCAGCCATGCAGGTGCTGTCCGGGCCACTTGGACGGGAAAAAATTCATTATGAAGCCCCTCCGAGCAACGCGCTGGCAATGGAGATGGCAAGGTTTCTCCAGTGGTGGCAAGAAAAACAGGGTACGATCGACGGTATCTTGCGCGCGGCCATTGCCGGGTTCTGGTTTGTCTCCATCCATCCTTATGAAGATGGGAATGGTCGCCTGGCCAGGGCAATTACCGACATGGCGCTGGCCCAGGACGAAAAACTTGCCGTTCGCTATTACAGCCTTTCCATGCAAATCATGGAAGAGCGCAAGGCCTATTACGAGTCACTGGAAAAGTGCCAAAAGAGCGGTCTGGATATCAGCGAGTGGCTGGTCTGGTTTCTCGGTTGCTTTGAGCGCGCGCTTAGCAAATCTGACAATCTTCTCGGCAAGGTCCTGCGGAAAGTCAGTTTTTGGGAGATTCACAGCCTGGCGCCGTTGACTGAGCGTCAGCGCAAGGTGATAAATCGCTTGCTCGATGCCGGGCCTCAAGGGTTTGCGGGGGGACTGACGACCAAAAAATATGCCGGCATGACCAAGACCAGTAGGGCTACCAGTTTTCGGGAAATCAGCGATCTGCTAAGCAAAAAGATACTCATCCAGAACCCTGGCAAGGGAAGAAGTGTCAGCTATGATTTGGCCTGGCCGGATTGATGAGAGAAGATTGGCTTCGGCTTCTCCGCTTTTGGCCTAAATAAGTGTGGTCAGGTCAGGAAAATCAGCTTTTTTGAAACTCCGAGCTCGGGTTGGATTTTCGGGTATCCGTCCATCCTCTCACGGAAGCTGGCCAACTCGGGAAGGTGGAATATAAACCCCCAGCAAAAACTTCCTGCGGATGGTGATGATCGTGGTAATTTTAATCGCTGAAGGTTTCAGGCAGGCGGGTTAGTTGGAGAACTTGAGGGTCGCTTTTTGGTAATGAGCGGAAAAAATGTGGCTTTTCAAGACCTCGGCCCCTTTGACCCTCGGCCCCTTATATGTTAATAATTAGATGTTTACAGAAGGTTTTCGGAAGGCGTTGCTCCCCGTCACTTCCTTGGGGCATCAAGCCCGTAGGGTAGCTTTTGGCGATTGGTCGATTATGGACGAGATGGTCAATAAAATTACCTGGACCCAGCACTTGGCGATCGGGATCTTTGTGGTGCTGGGTACCGCCCTGGCGATTTATGATTTTCACCTCACCGGCCAGGCGATCAAGACTTTGCAAGCGTCGGTGCCCCTGGTGATCGAAGACCAGCGGGAGCCGATTTTGCCCATCCCCCTTACCTTGGTGCTGGATCCGGCCAAGGTGACGCTGGGGGAGAAACTCTACCACGACCCCCGTCTCTCCGGCGATGACACCGTCTCCTGCGCCAGTTGCCACGATCTCGCCAAGGGGGGCACCGATCAGTTGCCCTTGTCGCGGGGGATCGGCGGCCGTCTGGGGGGAATCAACTCGCCGACTACCTTCAACAGCGGCTTCAATTTCGTCCAGTTCTGGGACGGTCGAGCCCGGACCCTGGAGGAGCAGGCGGCCGGGCCGATCCACAATCCGTCGGAGATGGGCAGCAGCTGGCCGGAGGTGATCGCCAAACTCGGGGCGGACCCCTTTTTCCGGCAGTTTTTCGCCGCTTCCTACCCCGATGGGATCACCGCCGTGAATATTACCGACGCCATTGGCACCTTTGAGAAATCGCTGATCACCCCAAACTCCCCCTTTGATCGCTACCTGCGGGGCGAAAATGAGGCGATCGGCCCGGCGGCCCGGGAGGGTTACCGGCTCTTTAAGGAATTCGGCTGCGTTGCCTGCCACCAAGGGGTCAATATCGGTGGCAATATGTTCCAGACCGTGGGGGTGTTGGAGAACTACTTCGCCCATCGCCCCATCACCAAAGCCGACCGGGGGCGCTACAATGTCACCGGCCGAGCCTGGAACATGCACCAGTTCAAGGTTCCCACCCTCCGCAACATCGCCCTGACCTTTCCCTATCTCCATGATGGCTCGGTCGCCACTCTTCGGGGGGTTCTCGAGGTGATGTGGAGCAGTCAACTGGGGCGAAAGCTGCAAGAGGATGAGGCCAAGTTGATCATCGAGTTTCTCAAGACCCTGACCGGGGAGTATCGAGGGGAGCCCCTGTGAAGCCCGGCTTCTTCCGTAATCTGCTGCTGGGGATGCTGATTTTGGCCCTGCTGGGGTTTCTGCTGACCCGCTCGCGGATGGTCGATTCCGATGAGCATTACGGCTATCTTGGCACCATTGCCCAGCTCCAGGAGCTTGAGGTGGCCTTCAACGAGACTATCCTCCGCTCCCGCCATGCCTATCTGGCCAACTACGATCCCCTGGTGGAGGTGCTGGCGCGCCTGGGGAGTATCGCAGCCGAGCTGACCGTGCTGCCTGGCTTCTTGAGCGCTGATGAACGTATGGCGTTGCGGGGGCTGCTGGCCGATTACGAGAAACTGGCGGTGCAACGGCAGGAGCTGAGTGAACGCTTCAAATCCGACAACGCGATTCTCCACAACTCCCTGAGCTTTTTTCCCATCGCCGCCAGTGAATCGGCGGAACGAATCATGGGGCGGGAGCCACGACTGGCGAGAGAGCTCCAGGATCTGCTGCGTGATATTTTCATGTACAATCTTTACTCTCACCACGAGATCCTGCCCCGGTTGGAGCAACGGTTGGCCAAACTGCGCCGGCCAGGAAAACGTCCCCGCTTATCGGACCATCCCGGCTGGGAACGCAATATGCGCCATGCCGAGATTATCATCAACTACAAGCGGCAACTGGATCAAACCACCATCGCCACCCTCAATCTCCCGACCAGCAAGGTCTTGCTGGATATTAACCACCATTACCAGAAGGGCTACCTGCGAGCCCTGGCCAGTGCCAACAACCACCGCCTGGCCCTCTATCTGGTGGCCATTATCCTCGCCGCCGGAATCGCTTACGTCATGATCTACCGTTACAACGCAGGGGAAGCCCTGCGTCGGGTCAATGCCTCTCTGGAGGAGAAGGTCAGGTTGCGTACCGAGGAGTTGCGCCATCTGGCGATGACCGACGATCTCACCGGTCTGTACAGCCGGCGCTTTGCCTTCGAATGGCTGGAGAAGCAGCTGGCTGCCACCCATCGCCAGCAGGGGGTTATCAGTTGCCTGATGCTTGATGTGGATCATTTTAAAGAAGTTAACGATACCCTGGGCCATATCGAGGGAGATCGGGTTTTGCAGCGGATCGGCGCCACCATCATGGCCAATATCCGGGAGGCTGATATCGCCAGCCGTTTCGGCGGCGAGGAGTTTCTTGTCCTGTTGCCGGAAGCCTCCGGGGAGAGTGCCGGGCTGGTGGCGGAAAAGATCCGCCTGGCAGTGGCCGACGCCGATGGTCCAGCCAAGGTGACCATCAGCATCGGGATAGCTTGCTGCGATTGTCGGCAGCCCTGTACGGGGAGTGAGGTCAGTGGTCAGCTTATTACCGAGCTGCTCAATGAGGCGGACAAGGCACTCTATCAGGCCAAGGAACAGGGGCGCAACCGGATCCAGATCCGGGATCGGGTGATCTGCGCGGCTTGGCGGCAATAAAATGAGGCATGGACAGTTTGTCGGGTTTGGAAGAATAAGCGGGGTCTGGAAAATCGAATAAGCGGGGCCAGGTCTTGAAAATCAGCTTTTTTGGAACTCAGAGCTCGAGTTGGAGTTTCGGGCATCCGTTCATCCTCTCACGGAAGCTGGCCAACTCGGGAAGATGGTATATGAAGCCCCAGCAAAAACTTCATGCCGGATAGTGATGATCGTGGTAATTCTAATCACTGAATGTTTCAGTATGTCGGAGTGGAAATTTTGTATGGCAAACGCGCCAGGCAAAAGTCCACCCGGACAACACAGAATATTTTTTCACTGAAAAAATATCTTGCAGAGAATTTCTATTTTTCCTAATGTGACCGCCTGGTCATATTATGGATACCCTTCTTGCTCAACCTAAACAAACCTTCGCTAACCTGCCGCCGGAAAAGCGCGAAAGCATCGTGCGTGCGGCGGTGGCCGAGTTTGCCGAACAGGGGTACCAGCGGGCAAGTCTTAACAGTATCGTCAGGCGATTGGGGATATCCAAGGGCTCGCTTTACCAGTATTTCGACAACAAGGAAGCCCTGTTCCTGCATGTGTTTGACCACTTTACCCAGCAGGTGAAGCGGCAGGTCCGGGAGTCGATGGCAGGCAACAGCCCGAACGATTTTTTTGTTGCGGCCAGACAGGTCTTGCTGGCGGGGATAGCCTTCATCGACAACCACCCGGAATATTTTCAGGTGTATCTCAAGGTGCTGTTTGAGCGGGATGTCCCCCGCCGGGAAGAGCTGGTGGCCCGGGTCCGGCTTTTTTCCCTGGAATATTTCGGGCCCTTGGCGGATCTGGCCATGGGCCAAGGCTTGTTGCGCAACGATATCCCGGTGCCCAAGGTGGTCTTTATTCTGGATGCGATGCTGGACCGCTTCCTGCAGGGATATGCTCAGCCGTATCTCGACGGGGGGCTGGCGCTGGCCGGGATGTCCGCCGCCCGGCTGCATGAGGAGATTGACAGTATGGTTGCGGTGCTGCGTACCGGCCTGCAACCCTCAGATATAGGAGATAAGTAATGGAACAGATGGTGGTTGCCGCCGGGCTTGGCGATATCCTGGAAAAGGTCAAGGCCGGGGAACGGCTCGGCTTTGCGGACGGGGTCAGGCTCTATAAAAGCAACGATATCCTGGCGGTGGGCTATCTGGCCAATATCGTGCGGGAGCGGCTCAACGGCAACCGCGCCTATTTCATATACAACCAGCATATCAACTACTCAAACATCTGTACCAATCTCTGTAAATTCTGCGCCTTCGGCAAGGACAAGGAGTCGGCGCAGGCCTATGAGATGACGGTGGAGCAGGTCAAGGCCAAGGTGCGGGAGCGGCTGGCCGAACCGATCACCGAGGTGCATGTGGTAGGCGGCATTCATCCGGATCTGCCCTACCAGTATTATCTAGACATGTTGCGCGGCATCAAGGAGGTGCGGCCGCAGATTCATATCCAGGCCTTTACCTGCGTGGAGATCGCCCACTTGGCCACCTTGGCTGGAAAATCCGTTGCCGAAACCCTCAAGGAACTGGTTGCGGCCGGGTTGGGCTCGATCCCCGGCGGCGGGGCCGAGGTGTTCAGCCCCCGGATCAGGCAGCGGACCTGTGAGAAGAAGCTTTCCGGCGAGGGCTGGCTCGAGGTTGCCAAGGGTGCCCACCGGCTCGGACTAAAGAGCAACGCCACCATGCTTTACGGCCATATTGAAACCGTGGAGGAGCGGGTCGAGCATCTTGCCGCCCTTAGGGAGGCGCAGGATGAAACCGGCGGCTTTCTCACCTTTATCCCCCTGGCCTTTCACCCCAAGAACACCGAACTGCACGAACTGGCCAGGACCACCGGCCTTGACGATCTCAAAAATATCGCGGTGGCCCGCTGTTTTCTCGACAACTTTCCGCACATCAAGGCCTACTGGGTGATGATCGGCCCCAAGCTGGCCCAGGTCGCCCTTTCCTTCGGCGCCGACGATGTGGACGGCACGGTCAAGGAGGAGCTGATCACCCACATGGCCGGGGGAGAGGCCGGCGGGACCATGGCCGACACCGAGTTGATCCGGCTGATCCGGGATGCCGGTCGGCAGCCGCTGGAGCGGGACACCCTGTACAACGTGCTCAGGGAGTATTAAAGGGACAGTTATCAGCTCTCAGTCTTCAGCTGTCAGCTGTCAGCTAAAGACTGAAGGCTTATAGCTTATAGCTGATAGCTTGAAGAGATTGAACATGGAACAGATGAACGACAAAATTCTGGCCGGCGAGCGGCTTACGGCGGACGAGGGCTTGGCTCTTCTGGTACACGGTGATCTCTACCAGCTGGGTTTTCTGGCCAACGCCATCCGCAGGCGCAAGCACCCTGAGCCGGTGGTCACCTATGTGGTCGACCGCAATATCAACTACACCGATATCTGCATCTCCGCCTGCAAGTTCTGCGCCTTTTTCAAGGTCCCGGAAGACCCGGCCGGCTCGGTGCTCTCCTTTGCCGAGCTTGGCGGGAAGATCGAGGAAACCAAGGCCCTGGGAGGTACCCAGATCCTTTTGCAAGGCGGGCTCCATCCGGACAAGCCCCTGGAGTTCTATGAAGAAATGCTTCGTTTTATCAAGGGACATGGGATCCATATCCATGGGTTTTCTCCGCCCGAGGTCTGCCATTTTGCTTCTCTCTCCGGTCTGCCTGTGCGGGAGATTCTTATCCGTCTGCAACAAGCTGGCCTTGATTCCATCCCCGGCGGCGGAGCAGAGATCCTTTGCGACCGGGTGCGCCGGGAAACCGCGCCGCGTAAATGTTTAACCGATGCCTGGCTTGGGGTGATGGAAGAGGCGCACGGCCTGGGGATGCGGACCACCGCGACCATGATGTTCGGGCATCTTGAAACTTATGCCGAGCGGATTGAGCACCTGGCCAGGGTCCGGGCCTTGCAGGACAAGACCGGCGGCTTCACCGCCTTTATCCCCTGGCCCTTCCAGCCGGACAACACCGCGCTTGCCCATCTCCCCAAGACCACCGCCTTTCAGTATCTGAAGATGCTGGCCATGTCGCGGATTTTTCTCGACAATATTGATAATATCCAGGCCTCCTGGGTGACCCAGGGGCCCAAAATCGCTCAGCTCTCCCTGTTTTTCGGGGCCAATGATTTCGGCAGCACCATGATCGAAGAGAATGTGGTGGCCGCGGCCGGGGTGGGCTTTCGCCTCTCCGAGCAGGAGATCCGGGCCCTGGTCGAAGGCGCGGGCTGTGTGCCCAGACAACGCCGCATGGACTACTCCCTGGTGTAAGATGCACGAATATCTTCGCTACCTCTATCGGGCGTCCTTTGTCGTGCCTGGCTATGGTCCGGTCATCGCCGACGGCGCCGTGCTCACCGAAGACGGCCAGGTGACGGCGGTGGGAGCGTACGCCGACCTCAAAGGCGTTGACGCGCAGGTGGAAGAGTATGAGGGGTACGTCATTACCCCGGCCATGGTCAACTGCCACGCCCATCTCGAACTTTCCCATCTGGCCGGCCTGGCCGGAGATGCTCCGACGTCCGGCGATATGACCGGCTGGATCAGGGGTCTGCTTGCCGCCCAGGCTGAAATTGACGACCCGGAAATTATTTGTGATGCCGCGCGCCTGGCCCTGGCCCGACTTTATGCCGGGGGTTGCCGGGCCGTGGCCGACATCGGCAACCGGCCGGAAAGCTTATTTCTGGGAGAGGGTTTCAAAAGCGAGGTTTTCTTTTTTCTCGAAATGCTCGGGCTGTGCGGTGCTTCCGAGGAAGCGGCCCTGGCAGCCCTGGCCGGGATCGAGGGAGATCGGCGCTGCACCGCTCATGCCCCTTATTCGGCTGGGCCGAGGCTGATCCGGGCTTTAAAGGACAGAGCCCTGGCCGGCAAGAGCCTGTTTACCCTGCATGTGGCCGAGTCTGCCCAGGAGATCGAGTTTTTGCACACCGGCTCCGGCCCGTTTGCCGATTTTCTTGGGGAGCGGGGCGTGGAGGTTGCCTCCTTCACCGCGCCAGGCCTGGGGGCAATCGCTTATCTGGATTCCCTGGGGGTGCTGGATGCGCAGACCCTCTGCGTCCATACCGTGCAGGTGGAGGATGAGGAGATTTCCCTTCTGGCCGCCCGCGGGGCCGCGGTCTGCCTTTGCCCCGGCAGTAACCGTTTTATGGGGGTGGGGACAGCGCCGGTGGAAAAAATGCTCGCCCATGGCATCCCCCTGGTGCTGGGGACGGACAGCCTGGCCAGCAATCCCAACTTAAGCCTCTGGCGGGAAATGCAGATCTTGCGGCAAGAGCATCCGGCTCTTCCCCCCGAGGCGGTTTTTGCCATGGCCTCGAGCAATGGTGCGCGTCTGCTCGGGATTTCGGCAAGGCTTGGCGTTATCGCTCCCGGCGTTTGTTCCTCTCTGCCGGTGGTGCGCTGTCCGGCGAAAAACGAGGCCGAGGTTTTTGATTATCTCACCTCGGCCGGCGCGGATATCAAACTTGAGTGGCTTGAGTAGCGTAATGAAAATCACGGCCAGAATCGGGATGGTGAACTTCATCAACACCGCGCCCCTTTACGAGGTGTGGCAGCAGACCGTGCGTCGTGCCGACTGGCAGGTGACCGAGGCGCCGCCTGCGGTGCTCAACCGGCTGCTCCATGAAAACGAGCTTGACTTGGGGTTTGTCTCTTCCCAGGAATATGCCCTGCATCCAGGGGAGTACCGGATTTTAAGCGATCTCTCCATCTCGGCCACTGGTCCGGTGGGCAGCGTTTTGCTCTTTTCGCAAACGCCCTTTGCCCAATTGGGGGAAAGGCTTATCCTGCTCAGTTCCCAATCGCAAACCTCGGTAAGCCTGGTCAAGATCATTCTGGAGGATTTTTATCAAATTCAGCCCCGCTATCGGGTCGGCCGGCTTGCGGAAACCAGCGCTCTGGAAAAGCCTGCGGCGGTGCTGGCCATCGGCGACGAGGCCTTGCGACTGGCTGCGGAAGGACGCTATCCATACAGGCTAGATCTTGGCGATGCTTGGCAGGTTCGAACCGGTCTGCCTTTTGTTTTCGCGGTCTGGGCCGTGCGGGAGGATTTTTGCCGGTCAGATCCGGATACGGTTTTGGCCATTCATCTGGAGTTGCAGCGTTGTCTGCACCAGGGAAGGGCGCAGCTGCGGGAGATCAGCGCCAAGGTGGCGGGGCGGGTCCCCATGGACAAGGAGGCCTGCTACCGGTTTCTGCAAGGTATCGAATATGATTTGGGCAGTGAAAAGCAGGAGGCGCTGAAGCGATTTTTCGAGTATCTTATTTCCCGTGGCGAGGTTCCCGCTACGGCGCTTCCCCTAAAGGTCTGTGGGTAACTATCCAGCAGCACCGCATCTGCGTTGTTGCACCCAAAGGGCATAAGTTTCGTTTGGGCAGACAAGCTGCCCAACTCAGCTATATCAGCCTGCTCATGGGCACCAGCACACTTCGCAGGCTTCTGCCTAGCAGCTACGGCACTGCAGGATAGTTACGGTTTGGGTTGTTTTTGTTCGTTTCCGGCCTTAAGCTGGACAGTTACATCTGTGGGACACAATAACAATATGCAGAATCCAGACGAAAAAAAGAGATTTGTTCAGGAAAAATTTTCCTCGATTAGCGGGAAATATGATTTCCTTAATTCGGTGTTGAGTTTTCAGATCGATCGCTACTGGCGCTGGGTTACCACCCGGGAGTTGCAGGAGTTTCCCGAGGGGGTGGTACTCGACCTTTGCGCCGGAACCCTGCCCTTGTCTCTTGAATTGACCCGGCAGGCCAGAAAGCGGCAGGTGCTGGCCGTGGATTTTTGTGAAGACATGCTCCGCGCCGGGGTGCGACATCTTCCGGCCGATGACCGGAAGGAGCGGATTGTTCCGGTGTGCGGCGACGGGGAGCAGCTTCCCGTGAAGACCGGCTCGGTTTGTGGGGTCACCGTGGCCTTCGGGGTTAGGAACCTGGCGAGAACCCAGCAGGGCTTGAGGGAGATGCACCGGGTGCTGAAGACCGGCGGTAAGCTGTTGATCCTCGAATTTTCCCGGCCGCGGAATCCGCTGGTCAAGACGGTTTATAATTTTTATCTCAACCGGGTGTTGCCGAAGATTGCCGGGCTTGTTTCCGGCGACACCGAGGCTTATGAATATCTGGCCCGTTCCATCGCCGAATTTTATGCACCGGATGAACTGCTGGCCATGATGCGGCAGGCCGGGTTTGCCAGAACCTACCATCGACCGCTGACCTTCGGAGTAGTGACGGTCTATGTGGGGGTTAAATGAGAAAAATCGTCCTGGCCATATCCGGGGCCACCGGCGCGGTATATGCCCTGGAGTTTCTCAAGCTCTGCCGTCATCTTGAGGTCGAGGTGCATGGCCTTCTTTCCGAGGCCGGCGCCCAGGTGCTTAAGCTGGAGCTTGACCTGACCCGCCGGGATCTTGATCCCTATGTGGCCAAGTGGCATGAGGTGCATGATTTTGCCGCGCCCATGTCCAGCGGCTCCAGCGATTTTTCCGGCATGGCGGTCTTGCCCTGCACCATGGGGAGCCTCGCCGCCATTGCCAACGGAGTTTGCGGCAATCTCATCCACCGGGCCGCCGATGTAATGCTCAAGGAGCGGCGTCCCCTTGTGCTGGCGGTTCGGGAAACACCCTTGAATAGAACCCACCTCACCAATATGTTGAAGGCGTACGAGGCTGGGGCCATCATCTGTCCGCCCATGCCCGCCCTCTACCACCGGCCGCGGAGCATCGAAGAGATGGCCCGTTTTTTTGCGGGCCGGGTGGCGGAACTGCTCGGGATCGAGGTTGCGGATCTGCCCCGGTGGCAGGGTCTTGCCGGGAAGGAAGAGTGATGCTGCGCAAGGTCAAGGATCTGCTTGAGATGATCCAGTTCGGGCATACCATTTTTGCCCTGCCCTTTGCCTTGATCGGCGCATTCCTGGCAAGGCGCGGGATTCCCGAGGTTGCCACCTTTGGCTGGATCATCCTGGCTATGGTCGGGGCCAGGACCGCGGCCATGGGCTTCAACCGCATCGCCGACCGGAAATTCGACGCCGCCAACCCCCGTACCGCGGATCGGGCTATCCCGACCGGTGCAGTGGGGCTGGGGGAAGCCTGGGCCATGGTTGTTTTTTTTACCCTGCTGTATTTTGTCGCCTGCTCTCAGCTCAACTCGCTTACCCTGAAGCTATCCCCCTTCGCGCTGGGGCTTACTTTTATCTATTCTCTGACCAAACGTTTCACCTGGCTCTGCCATGTGGTTCTCGGCATTGCCCTGGCTTTTTCGCCCCTGGGTGGCTGGGTTGCGGTAAAGGGAACTTTTGCCGGCTTTCCTTTGTCTCTATCTCTGGGAGTCCTCTTCTGGGTGGCAGGTTTCGACACGGTTTATGCCTGCCTCGATGCGGACTTCGACCGACAGGCCGGGCTCTATTCCTTGCCAGCCCGCTTCGGCAGGAAAAAAGCTTTTAGGTTCGCGGTTTTTTTTCATGGCCTGGCCTTTATTTTGTTCGCTCTCACTGGTATAGTTGCAGAGTTGAATATTTATTATTATCTGGGGATTGCTCTCACGGCCGGGGCTCTTTTTTATCAGCACCTGGTGGTCAATCCCCAGGATCTGTCCCGGATTCAGCTTTCTTTTTTTACCATGAACGGGCTGATTAGTTTCACCATGTTTGTGGCAACCTGGCTTTCATTAGTGATGGACTCGTAACAACTAAAAAACGTAACGCCAAGAAGCGGAGGCGCAAAGGCAACATGTTTAAATAAAAGGATTAAAACTTTGCGCATCTGCGTTAAAGCTGAGTTGAGCAGCTTACCTGCTCATACGAAACTTATACCCTCTGGGTGTAAAAAATGACCTGCGAGTTCAACATTAAGTAGCTTGGTCAGAAAAAATTCGTAACTATCCAGCTAAAGGCCGGAAACGAACAAAAACAACCCAAACCGTAACTATCCAGCAGTGCTGTAGCTGCTAAGCAGAATTTTGCGAAATGTGCTGATGCCCATTAGCAGGCTGATAACAACGCAGATGCGGTGCTGCTGGATAGTTACAAAATTTTATCATAAAGGAACTGTTATGCAATTTATAAAAGTTAATAAAGCCGTTTTGGTTTCCTTAGCCCTTGGGGTCACCGTTATTTTTGCCGCCAGCGTCTGGGCCAAAACGGAAAAGAAGGCGGACGAGGTCGCGGCCCTGGTTAATGGGCAGCCTATTGCTGCCTCGGCTGTGCAGGGAGAGATAAAGGGGATTGTGGCCCGTTTTCAGGAACAGGGCCGCAAACCCAGCGAGGCGGAAATGGCCTCGCTCCGGGAAACGGTTCTCGACAAAATGATCAAGCTCGAATTGTTGAGTCAGCATAGCAAGAAAGCGGGGATTGTCGTCAGCAGCACCGAGATTGAAAACGAGTTGAAAGGATACAAGAAAGGTTTTGCCGATGACAAAGCCTTTGCCAAGGCGCTTAGCGAGGCAGGCATCACAGAGGCTTTTTTGCGCAAGCAGATCGGTAAAAACCTGGGCATCAAGAAATTAATCGATACCAAGTTCAAGGGCAAGGCCCAGGTTACTGAGCAGGAAGCCAAGGATTTCTACAACAATAATCAGAGTAAATTTTCCCAGCCGGAACTGGCGCATGCCCGGCATATCCTTATCGCGGCCAAGGAAACAGAGCCCAAGGCGGATAAGGATCGCAAGAGGGCAAAACTTGTCCAGATCCAAAAACAGCTGAAAGGCGGCGCTGATTTCGCCGAATTGGCCAAGCAGTCTTCAGATTGCCCCAGCAAGGAGAAGGGCGGAGATCTGGGTTTTTTCCCCAGAGGCCAGATGGTGAAGCCTTTTGCTGATGCAGTTTTCAAGATGAAGTCCGGCGAGGTCAGCGATATCGTGGAGACGGAATTCGGCTACCACCTGATCAAACTTGAGGAGAAAAGGCCTGCCAATACCGTGAGCTTTGAGGAGGCAAAGGGCAAAATTACCGGCTATCTCGCCCAGGAAAAAGTTACCGCCAATATCGAGGCTTTTCTCGCCGAGGCCAAAGGCAAGGCGACCATCAAGGTCCTAAGCCCCACGGCAAAAAAATAATTTTCGCCTGGAATCAAGGTGAATCCGGGGCCATGGTTTTTACGCCATGGCCC
This sequence comes from Deltaproteobacteria bacterium RIFOXYD12_FULL_56_24, assembly GCA_001799285.1. Classification (GTDB taxonomy): domain Bacteria; phylum Desulfobacterota; class Desulfobulbia; order Desulfobulbales; family Desulfurivibrionaceae; genus Thiovibrio. The sequence goes on along the minus strand of MGTD01000042.1, from coordinate 29,737 downwards.
ATTTTTTTGCTTTTCGGAGGGTGTCTCAGTGCATCGAAGGGTGGGGCATCTTCATCTGCATGTGCTGCATTCCTCCCATGAGCGACTTCAGGGTGGCTGTGTTTATGTTGGCGTAGGTCTCGATGGTCCCGCCCTTGGCCTTCTGGAATTCTTCCGCGGCATCACGGGTGGCAAAGGGAATAAGCTCTTTGCCCATCGGGCCCATCTCCTGGCTGGCGATCACATAATGGGCCGTCTTGCCGTCAAGCCACTTGCCGGTTTTGAAATCCTTCACCCACACTGCCGCCACCTGCTCCGCCTTGCGTTCGGGCGCGTATTTTTTCATCTCAAGAAGAAAGCCGAACATGCACTTGCTGCCGTCAAAGGCGGATATGGTTCCATCCGTGAAGATGACCTGGGTCTGCCATTGGGGATAGCGATGCGGATACATGCCGCAGGTTGCGCATCTCATTCCTTCGCTGATTGTCTGGTGGGGTGGGCCCGCGGCAAAGGTCAGAGTGCAGGTAAGCAGCATTGCCGCGCCAATCGCGAGGACAAGACGTCTTTTGGGAGTGTTGCCAGTCTGTTTGGTGTACATGAGTGTGTCTCCGTGTGAGGGTTGCGGTGATTATTTACTGGGTGGATATTTTTGCAGCTTTCGCTGCAGGGTTCTCCGGTGCATATCGAGTTTCTTGGCGGCTTGGGAGATGTTGCCCTCGCAGTCGGTGAGCACGCGATTGATGTGTTCCCACTCGGCCCTGGCCAAGGAAGGGGCCGAGAACTCATCTTGGTTCACTTCCAGGGCCAGTTCTGGGTTTCGGGCAAAGGCGCCGAGAATATCGTCCACATCCGCCGGCTTGGGCAGGTAATAGAGCGCTCCCAGCCGCACTGCCTCCGTGGCCGTGGCGATGCTGCCGTAGCCGGTGAGTACGACCAGCTGCATATCCGGGTTGATATCCTTGGCCGCGGCAATGAGTTCCAGACCAGATTTGCCGGGCATCTTCAGGTCGATCACCCCCAGGTTCGGTCTTTGTTTGCCGATAACCCGCATGGCTTCCTCGAAACTGCCGGCCGTGAAAACCGTGAACCCCCGCTGGCTAAAAGCCTTTGCCAGCCGAGTCCGGAACAGCTCCTCATCGTCAACCAGAATAATTGTCCTATCCATGAAACTATCCAGCAGCACCCCATCTTGCGGCGATCAGGCCGGCTCACGTACTTGATCTTGATGTACGCTTCGCCGCCCCGCTTACCGCAACCTGGGGCACTGCTGAATAGTTACGGTTTGGTGGTTCGAGTTATTTTCGGCATTAAGCTAGTTACTTACCTATCCATGAAACACCTCAGGAGCATCGGCCTTGATCTGTTGCAGAGCCAGGAAAAGCGTTACCTTCGAGCCCGTGCCAGGCGCGGAAATCAGAGTCAGTCCCCCGCCAAACCTTTCGGCTGTAGACTTGGCAAGAAAGAGGCCAAGCCCCAGCCCATTGCCCGGCTCCTTGGTGGTGAAAAACGGTTCCGTAGCCCGGGCGGCAACCTCCGGGACCATACCGGACCCCTTGTCCGTGATTTCAATATAGAGTCTGGTTGCGTCCAGCCGGCATTCCACCAGCACAGGGGAGTTCGGGTCTGCGTCGAGAGCATTCTTGATCAGCCCCCGGATAATGCGGCGCAGGGTGCGCAGCGGCATTCTGACCAATAGGTCGCCGGTCCTGTTGTTATAGTGTACCTGATTTTTGAGGGAATCAGGCAAGGCCTGGAGGAGATTTTCCATGAGTTCGTCCAGAGCGAAATCCGTGAAGGGTTCGCCCATCTGGTCTCCGGCGTCGGCGGCCAGGTGAAAAAGGATGTCCTTGCACCTGGCAACCTGAGCGCGGATCAGGTTGATATCGTCGAGAAGTTCCGGCGAGTCTGCCCCGTTGTTATTTTTCAGGGTATGAAGCATCTCGCCGGCCGCCACGGCAATTGTGGACAAGGGGGTGGAAAATTCGTGGGCCGCGCCGGCGGCCAGGGTAGCGAGGGAGGCCATTCGTTCGCTTTTCGCCTTTTCATCCTGGAGATCAGTCAGGGTCTTCTGGTGTCTGGCCAGAGCCAGCTGAATACGGCTGACAAAAAAAACAATGAAAAATGCGGTTACGGCAAAGGCTACCCACATGCCTTGGAGATGGATCTTCAGCGGGTCGCTCAGGGTGTCTATTATTGCCGGGTCCGGATGGCAAGGCTGATTCAGGCTTCTTCCTTCCGTGGGCAGCATGAAAAGGGCGGCATAACAGCCGGTGGTGAAAAAGGCCAGGCTCCATGACCAGCCTGGCGGCATGAGGATGGCCCCCAGAGTGATATGCACAAGATAGAGAAAGGTGAAGGGGTTCATGGGGCCGCCGGAATAGTAGATGAGTCCGGTGAGCAGGGCGATGTCAAGAAACATTACCAGTGCGAAAAGCCGGGCGGCTATGGCTGTTTCTTTCTTTTGCAGAAAGGCGAACAGAAAATTGCTGATGATTTCAAAAGCGAGGATGCCGAAAATAATCCCGTAGGGGAGGCTGATTTCGAGAAAAAAGAGAGTGATCAGCACCAGGAGAACCTGGGCCGCCACCGCGCCCCAGCGCAAGTGCAGCAGCCAGGCAAAGGCTATTCTGGCCGAGGCGGTGTTTTTTGCCTCTTCGCTCAAATTATTATTTTGGACGGCAGTATGCATCGAATAGCCACATTTTTGCAGAAAACCGCAGCCGCGTTTGCCGACGGCTCATCATGCCGAAAATAACCAGTGTTGCATACCATTATTCAGCGGGAAGTTGAAGCGCATCTTTCTTCTGCACCGCACCTGCGACAATTTGCCGCAGGTGCGGTGCAGCTGGATGGTTACCGGGAAGTAATGGTGGCTTACGGCATGATGATCTGCCGTACCACCACGGCTGCCGACTCCTCAACCTCACCCAGCGCCCCGGTAATCGGCAGGCCAGACCGTTCCGTTTTTCGGATCGCGGCGGAATCAGGGAAGCAGGCCAAAGGTGGCTCTCCTAGGGCTTCGGCCAGAAAAGCCCGGTCGTCGTCATCCTGAACCAGGTTGCCGACAAAGGAGATCCGGGGGATGCCCGATTCCTCGGCAAGTTTTTTGATCTTCAGCGCGGTGCGCACCCCGGATTTTGAGGGGATCACCACGATCAGCAGATGATCCACCCCGGCGATGGTGCCCCGGCCCAGGTGTTCAACCCCGGCCTCCATGTCGAGCAGCACCACCTGACTTGGCGAAAGCAGCAGTTTGGTGAGCATCCTTTTCAGCACGTTGCTTTCCGGGCAGGCGCAGCCTCCCTTGGCGGTTTGGATGGCGCCGAGGACCATAAGCTTGATGCCGTCCTTTTCCACGATGAACCGGGCCAGCAGATCGTCCACCTGGGGGTTGATATTGTAAAAGGGCGAGCCGTCCACCTTGCCGGAACGCTCGACCAGCAGCTCCTTCATCTCGGCGATGGGGGTGATTTTTTCATCCTCTGCCAAGCCGAGGCTTTGGGCCATGTGGGGGCTGGAGTCCGCGTCGATTACCAGCACTTCCTTGCCGTGTTTCTGAAGATATTTGGCCAGCATGGCCATGATCGTGGTTTTGCCCACCCCGCCTTTGCCGCTGATTGCAATCTTCATCCCGGATCCTTTCTCTTTATAGATCATGTTGTGTGCCTGTCTTCTTTTTGATGCACGATGGAGACAGGTTCGATTATATTCACTTACCCAACAAAGGTTAAACTAATCAGCCCTTGGCAAAGTGCAAAGAAAAAAATGGTGTTCGTTGCCGTTGCCGGTTATTCCATCGTAAACGTTCAGCAGCACCGCATCTGCTTTGTCATCGGCCTGCTCATGTGCACCAGCACACTTCGCAGACCTCTTTCGCGCATCTGCGGCACTGCTGAACGTTTACAACCCAGAGGTTTAGTCACGTTTTTTTGTTCATGGTGAACGATTACATTCCATCCACTTGAAACTAGGAGAACCATGGTTACCCTTGGAATTGAGAACCTCTTAACGTCACCTCCTGCCTATCTGGCCGGCAAGCGGCTGGCCCTGCTCTGTAATCAGGCCTCCACCGATCGCCACCTCCGCCACAGCCGGGATCTGATCATGGCCGCATTTCCTGGTCAGTTAACCTGCCTGTTCACCCCTCAGCACGGTTTTTTTGCGGAAAAACAGGATAACATGATCGAGTCGGCCCATATGATCGATCCGGTCAGCGGTCTGCCGGTGTTCAGCCTCTACGGCGAGGTGCGGAGGCCCCCCGCCGCCATGTATGAGTATTTTGACGTGCTGCTCGTGGATATTGTTGATGTGGGGACCAGGGTTTATACCTTTCTTTACACCCTGGCCTACTGCCTGGAGGAGGCAGCCCGCCACGGCAAGAAGGTGGTGGTGCTGGACCGCCCTAACCCCGTGGGCGGGGAGGCGGTCGAAGGCAATCTGTTGCAGGATGATTGCCGTTCCTTTGTCGGCTTGTATCCGCTGCCCATGCGCCATGGCCTCACTTTTGGCGAGCTGGCCCGGCTGCTAAACCTTGAGTACGGCATTGGCGCGGATCTTGAGGTGGTGGCCATGCCAGGCTGGCGGCGGGAAATGCTTTTTGCCGACACCGGCCTGCCCTGGGTTTTTCCCTCGCCCAACATGCCGAACCCGACCACGGCCTTGGTCTATCCGGGGCAGGTGATCTTTGAAGGGACCAACATCTCCGAAGGGAGGGGCACCTCCTTGCCCTTTGAGCTGTTCGGCGCCCCGTTTCTGGACTGGCAGACGGTTTTGACCGGCATGCAGGTGCCTTTGCCCGGTTGCTTTTTGCGGCCCCTGGCCTTTGAGCCCACGGCCAACAAATGGGCCGGGCAAACCTGCAAGGGCTTCCAGCTCCATGTCACGGAGCCGAGGGCGTTTCTGCCTTATCGCACCTCGCTCGCCCTGCTCCAGGCTTTCCTGCGCTGCTACCCGGAACAGTTCGCCCTCAAGGCTCCGCCCTATGAGTACGAATTCGAGCGAACGCCCCTTGATCTGATTCTGGGCGACAGTACTCTCCGGCATCAACTGGCGGCAGGTGCGGATCTTTGTGAGCTGGAGCTGGCTTGGCAGCCGGGTCTTGACGCGTTTGCCGAGATCCGGCAAAAATATTTCCTCTACAGGTAATAGGATCTCTCAGGGTGAGAAATGACCACCGTTGATGCTAAGGACTCCGGTCGGTTTATAGCTGAGTTGAGCAGCTTGCCTACTCATACGAAACTTATACCCTCTGGGTGTATCGCCAGGCTCTCTTCATATTTTGTGGATATTCCTGCAGAGTGCCCGTATGGCCTCAACTGCCTGGCGGTCTATCATCAGGCTGGCTTAGGTTTTTTGCCTCCGACCATACTGGACGAGTTGCTCGCCGCGGGCTACCGGCGCAACGGCAATACCATCTATGGCATGCACTGTCCGGAATGTAAGGCCTGTGTGCCCATCCGGCTTGACTTGGCAACCTTTCGCCCCTCCCGGAACATGCGGCGGGTTTGGGAACGGAACCAGGATTTGGATATCAGTCTTGGCCCCCTCGACGTGACGCCGGAAAAGCTTCAATTGCTGGATCGCTTCCTGAACAGTCGGTATCCCGGCCGGGCAAATACCGCGCTTGATTATTACCGTGGCTTTTTCTTCAACTCCCTGGTCCAGAGCATGGAGATATCCTTCCGTCTCTCCGGAGAGCTGGTGGGGGTGTCTATTGTCGATCTGGCGGAGCATAGCCTGAGCGCGGTGTATTTTTATTTTGACCCGGTCTTTGAGAAAAGAAGCCCGGGGACCTTCAATATTCTCTATCTTAATGAGCTTGCCAGGCGTGAACAGTGTGAATATCTTTATCTTGGCTATTGGATAGAGGAGGTTGCGGCCATGGCCTACAAGGCTCGGTTCCGTCCCCACTGTCTGTTGCTGAATGGGACGTGGATTCAGGTTGATTAATGCACAAAGGAGCAGGTGACAATGTTTGGATTTTTTCGGTCGGCAAAAAGCAGGGAAGACCAAGACCCTGCCCAGAAAGGACTTGATCCCCAGACCCAGCACCAGCAGGAGCGGGAACAGTTTCAGGAAGTGCTGCAAACCTTCAACGCCTCCCGCATCGAAGAGCGGTTGCAGGTGCTGGATATCTTTCTTTCCGTGGAAGATCACTTAAGTTTGACCGGGTTGGAGGTGATCATCAAGGAGAAAATGCCGGCCTTGCTGGACCGGGAATTTCTCAAGGAAACCATGGAGATGTTCTGCCAGTTCGGTTTTGCCCACAAACAGCTGTTTGAAACCCAGGAGGCGGTTTACGAACATCTCCACCTCGGCATGCACCATGACCATTTTATCTGTACCCGCTGCGGCAAGATTCAGGAGTTTGCCAATCATAATCTTGAAAGGCTCCAGCACGAAATCGCCCGGCAGTTCCAGTTCCATCCTCTCCAGCACAAGATGGAGATCTACGGGCTTTGCGCCTCCTGCATGGCGCAGCGGGAACCGGCCCTCTCCCTGCAGTATGCCGCAAACGGCGAACGGGTGCGGATTGTCACGATTTTGGGCGGCCGGGAGGTTCAGACCAGGTTGAGTGATATGGGGCTTACCGTGGGGACATGTCTTGAGATTGTCAGCAATCATTCCTCCGGGCCTCTTATTGTAGCAAGCAAGGGGACACGACTGGCCATCAACGCCGGCCTGGCTAAAAAGATTATGGTGGCGCATGCCTGCCGCCATGCCGAGGGGGCGTAAGGGATGGCTGTCAGCTTTTCTCATCCCCTTGACATCCCTCTGGCTCTGTTCCATACTTTTTTAGGCGGGATGATAAACTTGTGCCGGCTTTGTTGTAAACGTTTAGCTGCGGGAGTTTTTCGCGAAAATTGATGGTCTCGTAAAAAGGGAAAAAGGTCACAGGTCCGAGACACAAAATCAAAGGGTTACGCAGTGACAACCGTTAAAATTGCGGCTTTTTGCGATTTTAACAAAATTGGGTGGATAAGGGAAATACGGCCATGAATCAGTTTAGAAAGAAACATCCTTCTGACAGAGTGCCCGGCGGACTGGCACGGATTATGGTTTTGCGAGGCGTGGGCTCTATGTTTCATGCCGGGAACTGGTTCCCGGCTGCGGATATTTATGAGACCGAATCGGCGATTATCGTCCACATGGATATCTCCGGCATCAAGCCGCACTCACTTGCCGTAATGGTCGAGGAATCGCGGGTCACTGTTTCCGGAGAACGGGGCTATGCGCCGCAGGGCACGATGTTGTGTATTCATCAACTGGAGATTGAACGCGGGTATTTTGAGCGATCTATCTCCTTGCCCAAAGCGGTTGATGTTTCCAGGGCGGTCTCGGAAAGCAGCAACGGGTTTCTGCAGATCACCTTACCGTTACGGCTCGATCCAGGGATATTCACGATTATTGTAAGATAGGCGGTAAGCAAAAGTTTTCCGTAGGGGCACGGCATGCCGTGCCCCTACCAGGGTTTGAAATCATGAGCGACGACGACAAGCAAAAAGAAGCGGAAATTAAGGAGCAAAAAGCTGAGCAGCGCGGAAATCCCAAGGACTTGCCGGTGCCGGAGATCCTGCCGGTGCTGCCCTTGCATGGCTTTGTTTTTTTCCCCGGCATGGGTTTCCCGATGAATATTCTGCATTCCGCCTCCCAGAAGCTCATAGACGAGTCGATTCTGAAAGACCGTCTGGTTGCCATTGTCAGTCACCGGGAATCTGCCGAGGATAAACAGGAGCGGGTTGAACCCCGAAACCTCTACCGGATAGGGGTATTGGGTTACATCCACAAACTGGTCAAGGTAAAAGAGGGCGGCGGGTACCAGGTTTTGATCAGTGCCATTAAAAAACTGGAGCTTGTTGAATTTGTCCAGGAAGAGCCATACCTGGCGGCCAAAGTTGCCGTTATTCCCATGGCGGTGGAAGAAGACAAGGAAAACGAGGCGCTGGTCCTCAATATCCGAACCCAGTTTAAAAAGCTGGCGGAGATGTTATCGTTGCCGGTTGAACTCGTCAGCACCATCGAGGCCCTGTCAGATCCTTTTTATATCTCCTATCTGGTGATTTCTCAGCTCAATATAACTCCGGCCCAGGAGCAGGAAATTCTTGAGATTGAGCAGGGCAAGGCCTTGATGCACCGGACCGCCCGCGAACTCAACAAACGTTTGGAAACGGCGGAGATGAGCCAGGATATCCAGAAAAGCATCAAGGAGGATACGGATCAAAAACAGCGGGAATTCTTTCTGCGCCAACAGCTCAAGGCGATCCGCAAGGAGCTTGGTGAGGAGGAGGAAAACCTCGATCTCAAGGAGTTGCGGGAAAAGTTCGCCCATATCGAGCTGCCCGCAGAGGCCCAAAAAACAGCGGAAAAGGAGCTTGACCGCCTGGCCCGTATCTCGCCGTCCTCGCCGGAATATACGGTTTCCCGGACCTATCTTGACTGGCTTCTCGACCTGCCCTGGCTGACTTCCACCCCCGACTCCCTGGATATCGTCAAGGCCCAGAAAGTGATGGACGAAGACCATTACGGCCTGGCGGAGATCAAGAAACGGATCATCGAGTTTCTCGCGGTGCGCAAGCTCAAGCAGGACATGCACGGGCCGATCCTCTGTTTTGTGGGACCGCCCGGGGTGGGCAAGACCTCGCTCGGCCAATCCATCGCCCGGTCCATGGGGCGGAAATTCATCCGCATCTCCCTGGGCGGCGTGCGGGACGAGGCTGAGATCCGCGGTCATCGGCGCACCTATATCGGCGCTCTTCCAGGGCGTATCATTCAGAGCCTGCGCAAGGCTGGGGCCAACAATCCGCTTTTCATGCTCGATGAGATCGACAAGCTGGGCATGGATTTTCGGGGCGACCCCTCCTCGGCTCTGCTGGAGGTTCTTGACCCGGAGCAGAACTTCACCTTTGCAGATCACTACCTGGAGATACCTTTTGATCTCTCCAAGGTGATGTTCATCACCACGGCCAATCTCCTTGACAACATTCCCGGCCCGTTGCGTGATCGGATGGAGGTTATCGAGCTGTCCGGCTATACTCAGGATGAAAAACTCAATATCGCCAGGCGGCACCTTCTCCCTAAGCAGTTGGAGGCGCACGCCATCAGCGATGATGATCTGAAAATTGATGATCAGGCAATGCGGTCGGTAATCCGCTCGTATACCCGAGAGGCCGGGGTCAGAAATCTGGAGCGCAGGCTGGCCGCGATCTGCCGTGGGGTGGCCAAGGAAATCGTCACCGGCAAGACCGGCACCACCCTGATCGATTCGGCCAATCTTGCCACCTATCTCGGACCCATTCAATTTTTCCCCGAAACCAAGGCCAGGAGCTGGGGGCCGGGGTTGGCCACCGGCCTGGCCTGGACCCCGGTGGGTGGGGAGCTCCTGTTCATCGAGGTTGCCAAAATGAAGGGAAAGGGCGGCCTCACCATGACCGGCAAGTTGGGCGAAGTGATGAAGGAGTCGGCCACCGCCGCCCTTACCTACATTCGCTCCCATGCCAAGGAACTGGGGGTGGATGAAGGGATCTTTGCCAGGATCGACCTGCACATTCATGTGCCGGAGGGAGCCATCCCCAAGGACGGGCCTTCGGCCGGGGTGGCCATGGTCACCGCCCTGACCTCGCTGCTTACCGGGCGGACGGTGAGCAAGGACATGGCCATGACCGGGGAGATCACCCTGCGCGGCGATGTGCTGCCGGTGGGCGGGATCAAAGAGAAGGTTTTGGCTGCGGTGCGGGCCGGGATCAAGGAGATTGTTTTGCCGGCGCTTAATGAGAAGGATGTGATGGAGATTCCGGATAACGTGAAAGAGGATGTCCGTTTTCATCTGGTGCAGGACATCAAAGAGGCGCTTGCCGTGCTGCTGGCCAAGGAGAAATGACCGGCCGAAATATCCTCAGGCACAGGCCTGGCACCCTGTGATCGCTTACTTCAGGGTGACCATTGTGATCAGTTACGCTTTTTTTATGTCCGAATCCGACCCAAGTAGGATGATCCGAACCTTTTCGACCATATGTTCCGGAGCGTAGGTTTCTTTGGCCTTGCGCAGGCCGGGAATCCCAAGATCTTGTTCCCGGTTGACATAGGCAAAATCGCCAAGATTGTTTTGGGCAAACCACTGGTTGATCAGCTGGGCCAGGCCATTAAACTGTGGCATGGCCTTCTCGAAATGGGTGACCGCGGTTGAGGGATTGAGCGCTTCGCCCACGGTAAAGGCCTCGATGTTCCCCTCAATCCGGATGGCGCAGCCGGTCAGGGGTAATTCCCCGTAGCGGCTCAGGGTTTCTTCTATTGCCTGATATTCTCCGCACAACCCCGGCTCGGCCTTGCAGCTTCGGGCGGCACACCAGCGATCCTGCATGGCCAGGCATTCAGGGATGTTTCTTTTCGTGATGATTTCATACTGACAATCGTATGCGGCAAGGCACTGGTTGATGTGGTTCCTTTTTTTGGTGAAATGTCTCCCTGCCAGGGTTGCCAGATCTTCCCTGCGATAGACATAGTCGGCGTTGTCGCGGTCAACGATAATCACCCCCTCCGGGATGTCCTGATCTGCAAGCTTCTCTTTGGGAAAGCGTTCCACTCCCGAAATTCTGTTGCCGTATTCCCTGAAAATATCGGTAAGGTGTGCCGGACCCACCGGGTTTCCCAGGAGAACCAGGCCTTTTTTCGTCTCGGCGAAAAAGAGGAGCGATTCGCTGAACTCGTCCATCCAGACCGGGCGGGTGTGTCGCCAGGCAAAGAGATTCGTGAAGGTCAGTTCCGATATCTCCGGGGGGAACCGCCGGAGATATTCGCTAACGAACAGTCTGTCATCAAGGGTGAGCGGGCGCAGGGTCATGGGGGTTCCTGTGGATGTGTGGGCAGGATCAGTATAAAGGCGCGGTGGGATTCCTGCAAATATTTCCATGCCGCAAACGAGTTGCTTTGTAACCAATTACGGGGTAAGCCCACAAAGGTCAAATAACCACGGATTCACCCTTCGGGTATAAGTTTCGTATTGAGCAGACAAGCTGCTCAACTCAGCTAAAAGCGGTCACAGGGTGCCGCAGGTTGCGGCAAGCGGGCTGGCGATGCGTACCTTTCTTTGTACGTGAGCCGGGCCGATCGCCGCGAGATGTGGTGCCCTGTGATCGCTTAAGTTGCTTTTCTTGCAAATACCGGAAAATCCGTATAGATTGTCTGGCTTGTTGCGGTAGGCGGATGAAAAAAATTTGGAGGGCCTTCCTCCTGAAAAAAGGTGACGTTATGGAAGTGGTGCTTGCCAAGAACGCAGGTTTTTGCATGGGGGTGCGGAGGGCAGTCGAGACTACCCTCGGCATGGTCAAGAAGGACGAAACCGCCATTGCCACCTTTGGGCCTCTGATCCACAACCCGCAGGTTCTGAAACTGCTCGAGGAGCAGGGGGTGAAGATTCTTACGGAAATTCCGGCCCAGGCCACCGGCGCCATAATCATCCGGGCTCACGGCATTCCCCCGGAAGAGAAAAAGAAGCTGGAAGCCACCGGCGCCCGGGTGGAGGATGCCACCTGTCCGCGGGTTCTTAAGGTGCAGGCGATTATTGCCAGATACAAAAAAGAAGGTTACTCAACGGTGATCATCGGCGACCGGGAGCATGCCGAGGTGGAAGGGCTCATGGGTTATGCAGGCAACACCGGGCAGGTGGTGAACAGCGAGACGGATGTAGCGATCTTGCGGCTTGACGGGCCGTACATCATCGTCAGCCAAACCACTCAGGACGAGTATCTTTTTGAGAGGCTCAAGGAAGCGATTCTGCAAAAATATCCCGGGGGCGAGGTGTTCAACACTATCTGTGATTCCACCCATAAAAGGCAGGAGGAGGTTCGTCAGCTCTGCCAGGAGGTTAACGCACTGGTGGTGGTGGGTGGAAAAACCAGCGCCAACACCAAACGGCTTGGTGAGATTGCCGAAAGTCTTGGTTGCCCGGTGTTTATGGTGGAGTCGGAAACGGATCTTGAGCCTAAGGCTTTGCAGGGCTATGGGCGGGTAGGGGTTACGGCCGGCGCCTCCACCCCGAACTGGGTGATCGGCCGGATTGTAGAAGTATTGGAAAATATAAAGAAAATTCCCATTTAAGGAGAAGGAAGAATGCTGAGCTGGTTTAAGAAGAAACTTGGAGGTGCGCAGGAGCATCGGCAGGGGCAGGGCACTGAATCATCAGCGGTCCAGATCCAGCAGCAGGCTAGCGAGGAACCCAGGTTTTTTTCGCGGCTCAAGAAAGGGTTGTCCCGCACGAGGAAAACCTTTGTTCATCAGCTTGACGCTCTTTTCCTCGGCAAAAGGAAGATTGACGCCGAACTTCTGGATGAGCTTGAAGAGATTCTGATCATGGCCGATATCGGCGCCGCTACAACACAGGAGCTGCTTGAGAAAACCCGGGAGCAGGTCAAGCGCGATGCCCTGGGCGATGCCCTGGCCCTCAAAGAGGCTCTCAAAGAGATGATCCTCGGCTATCTGCGCAGGGCGGACCAGCCGGCGGATCGGGTCATGCCGTTGCATGGCCCTTTTGTCATCATGGTGCTGGGGGTCAATGGGGTGGGCAAGACCACGACTATCGGCAAACTGGCCCACAAGTTCACCCAGGCCGGGCAGAAGGTTTTGCTGGTGGCCGCCGACACTTTCCGGGCCGCGGCCAGCGAACAGCTGCAGATCTGGGGCCAGCGGGTCGGGGTGGAGGTTGTGGCCCAGCAGGCAGGTGCTGACCCTTCCTCCGTGGTGTATGATGCCCTGGATTATGCCCGGCCGCGAAATTTTGATGTGGTGCTGGTGGACACGGCGGGCCGCTTGCACACCAAGGTCAACCTCATGGAAGAGCTGAAAAAAATCAAGCGGGTCATGGATAAAAAGATCCCCGGCGCACCCCATGAAATCCTGCTGGTGCTTGACGCCACCACCGGCCAGAACGCCATTTCCCAGGTCCGCCTGTTCAATGAGGCCGTGGAGGTTACCGGTCTGGCCCTGACCAAGCTTGACGGCACGGCCAAGGGGGGTATTGTGATCAATATCTGCCACGAGTTCAATATTCCCCTTCGTTTCATCGGCATCGGGGAACAGATGGAAGATCTGCGCGATTTTGAGCCAAACGAGTTTGTCGAGGCACTGTTTGCCGAGGGTGAGGCGGAAAGGGAATGATCGTCTATCGTCAGCATAAGCCGCCCGGCTGTGGCGGGTGTTTACTGGTTGTTATTTTGCTTCTTCTGGCCTTGGGCGGCGCCCCTCTCCTTTTTGAAGTGCTGGGCTTTCTCTTTTTCAGCGGGGTATTTCTGGTCCTTCTGGTCTTTGTCGGGATATGGGGATTTTCCCAGTATATCCGGCGAATGGCGAGCCGCTACGAGCAATCGCAGACGGAAAGCCACAACCAGTTCGTTTTTCTGCTGGTCAATATCCTGATCCGCATTGCCCAGGTGGACGGGGTCGTCACCAAGGCCGAGCTTGCCCCCATCGAAAATTTCTTTCGGGTTCATCTTCGCTACAACCAGAGCCAGATCTACTGGGTGCGCGATTTGATCAAGGAGGCCCTTGCCTCCCAGGCCTCCCTCGATGCCCTGCTCGCCGAATTCAAGGGCCGGTTTGCCTATGAGCCCCGGCTGATTCTGGTGGAGCTCATCTATCAGGTGCTCTACACCAATGCCCAGGTCTCCGCCCAGGAGCTGGCCATGGTGCAGACCATTGCCGATTTTCTCGGGATTACCGCCTATGACCATCATGCCATTCGGAGCAAATATGTCGGCGCCGGCCATGGTCGCACCTTTCCCGGCCAGGGACGGAGCGAAACCCAGTATTATGAAATCCTCGGCTTGGCGCCGGGGGCCTCGGCAGAGGAGATCAAAAGTGCCTACCGGAAGCTGAGCATGCAGTATCATCCAGACAAGGTAACGCATCTGGGCGAGGAGTTCCGGCGGGTGGCCGAGGAGAAGATGAAGGAGCTGAATGAGGCCTACCAGCATCTAAAGACTGTTTGAGCAGGGCGGGGCTGCCATGAACATCCTTGTTCTTGAACCCTATTACGGCGGTTCGCATAAGGCGTTTCTGGCCGGGCTGATCCGGCAGCTTCCCTATGCCTTTGACCTGTTGACCCTGCCAGCCCACAGCTGGAAATGGCGGATGCGCCTTGCGGCCCCGCATTTTGCCGGGGTTTTGCAGAGTGATCCGCAGTTTAAGGCCAAGAGCTACGACCGGATTCTCTGCTCCTCCCTGGTCGATGTCGCCGCCCTGCGCGGCCTGTTGCCGGCAAACTTGCGCAACCTCCCTTTTCTGACCTATTTCCACGAAAACCAGTTTGCCTACCCGGTGCAGCTGTCTGAGGCACGGGATGTGCATTTCGGCCTGACCAATCTCACCACGGCTTTGGCCTCGGACGGGCTGGCCTTCAACTCACAATATAACTTGGATTCTTTTCTGGCGGGCTGTCGGGAACTGCTGGCGAAGATGCCGGACATGTCTTTGCCAGGTTATGAGGAGGCGATCCGCGCCAAGGCGATTATCCTCCACCCAGGCCTGGATTTCAGCGAAATTGATCCCTGCCATGATGAGAGGCAGGCTGGACTCGCCCCGGTTCTGGTCTGGAACCACCGCTGGGAGTACGACAAGAATCCAGAACTATTCTTCAACACCCTGTACGACCTTGCAGAGCAAGGGGTTCCCTTTCGTTTGATCGTGCTGGGGCAATCATTCAGGAGTCAGCCGCCGATTTTTGCCCAGGCAGCTAAGAGGCTTGCCCGGCATATCGTCCATTTTGGCTACGTGTCGGACCGGCAGGAGTATTGTAGGTTGCTCTGCCAGGGGGATATCGTCGTTTCCACCGCCCGGCACGAGTTTTACGGGATGGCGGTTATTGAAGCAGTGCGCGGCGGCTGTCAGCCCCTGGTGCCGGATCGGCTCTCGTATCGGGAGCTTTTTGCCCCGGCTTTCCGCTACGAGGATGCTGCTTTTGCCCGGAAACTGAGGGCGGCCATGGAGGCGAGACGGCTGGGATTACAGGAGGCCCGCACCTTGACCAGCCGTTTTTCCTGGCCGGAACTGGCAGGCAGTTACCAGAAATGGTTTGCAGCTCGGGGATAAACGAAGCGGCGGCAGAAAGGTCAGGGGGCTGATTCAGCAAAGTTTTTTGAGAGAAATTCACATTCCGCCGGAGACAGATCAAAGCGAATCTCCGCTTCCCGGATCACCGTGGCTCGTTTTTTTCGCGGATTATTGAGCAGCTCCCCGCCCATCCAGCATAGAGCCTTTTTCACCTTGTCGCTGCCGGTCGGCAGTCTGCGGTCACCGGTCATCTCTCCCTTCCTTTTTTCCCTCGGGTTGCAATTTGCCGATAAAAAACGAGAATCACGGAATGTAACTGTTCAGCAGTGCCGCAGATGCTAGGAAGAGATTTGCGAAGTGTGCTATTGCACACAGGCAGGCCGATGACAAAGCAGATGTGGTGCTGCTGAACAAGTTACACAGGTTTTACCAGGATGCCGCCAAGGGGCGGAACCGAAACCAGGATGTGGCAGGGTGCCTCGCCGAAAGGCTCGGCAATGGTCTGCTTGCGGTCCGGGTTGAACACATTGCTCCCCCCGAACTCGGCGCTATCGCTGGAGAGGATTTCCTGATACCAGCCCGGGGCCGGCACTCCGAGTTTGTAGTCGTGCAGGACCTGGGGGGTGAAGTTTAGCAGGCAGACCACATGGTCCTTGGGGTCTTTGCCCTGGCGGCAGAATACGACGATGCTGTTGTCCACATCCTTGAAATCCAGCCACCGGAAGCCGTCGTAGGAGAAATCAATCTCCCAGAGGGGGCGGCTATCCTTGTAGACCGCGTTCAACTGCCGGACGAATTTCTGCAGCTGCTTGTGCAGGGTGTCTTGTTCGGTGAGATGCCAGTCAAGGCTTACCTTGCAGTACCACTCGGAGATCTGGCCGAATTCACCTCCCATGAAGAGGAGTTTTTTGCCCGGATGGGTCCAGAGAAAAAAGAAAAGCAACCGCAGGTTGGCGAATTTCTGCCACATATCGCCGGGCATCTTGAAGAGCAGAGAGCGCTTGCCGTGTACCACTTCGTCGTGGGACATGGGCAGGATAAAGTTTTCGGTGAAGGCGTAGAGCAGGGAAAAGGTGAGGGCGTTGTGATGGTATTTGCGGAAGAGCGGCTCCTTGCTGAAATAGCCCAGGATGTCATTCATCCAGCCCATGTTCCATTTGTAGCCAAAGCCCAGACCGCCCCAGTCCAGGGGCTTTGAGACACCGTAGAAGCTGGTCGATTCCTCGGCGATCATCTGGATGTCGGGATAGCGGCTGTAGATGATGGCGTTCATGTGTTTGATGAACTCAATGGCCTCGATGTTTTCCTTGCCGCCGTAAATGTTCGGTAGCCAGTCCCCTTCGTGGCGGGCATAGTCGAGGTAGAGCATGGAGGCCACCGCATCGACCCGCAGGCCGTCGAGGTGGAACTTGTCCATCCAGAAGAGGGCGTTGGCAATGAGGAAGTTCTGCACCTCCTTGCGGCCGTAATTGAAGATCAGGGTGCCCCACTCGGGGTGTGCACCCTGCCTCGGGTCTTCGTGCTCGTAGAGGGCGGTGCCGTCGAAGCGGCTTAAGCCGTGGCCGTCGGAGGGGAAATGGGAGGGCACCCAGTCGAGGATAACCCCGATCCCGTGCTGATGGCACTGGTCCACGAAGTACATGAAATCCTGGGGCGAGCCGTGGCGGCTGGTCGCCGCGTAATAGCCGGTAACCTGATATCCCCAGGACTCATCAAGGGGATGCTCCATGATCGGCATCAGCTCGATGTGGGTGAAGCCCATTTCCTTGACATAGGGGATCAGGGCGCCGGCAAGCTCCTGATAGGAGAGCATTCGCGGGGGATCTGCCGGGTCGCGCCGCCAGGAGCCCAGGTGGACCTCGTAGGTGGACATGGGCTGCTCATGGCTTTTTCGCTCTTTTCGTGCCTTAAGCCAAGCATTGTCATTCCAGGCATAGCCATTCAGCCCCCAGACAATCGAGGCGGTTTTGGGCCGGATCTCGGCAAAAAACTGGAAGGGGTCCGCCTTTTCGAGCAGTGCGTCTTGCTGGGTTTTGATTTCGAACTTGTATGGCTCGCCCTGACCGATGTCCGGGAGAAACAGCTCCCAGATGCCGGACTGGCCCAAAACCCGCATCTGATGGACCCTGCCGTCCCAGTAATTGAAGTTGCCCAGGATGCTGACCCTCTTGGCGCTCGGCGCCCAGACGCGGAAGATGGTGCCGCTGATGCCGTCAATCGTGACCAGCTGGGCGCCAAGGGAATTATAAATTTCGTAGTTCGTACCGTTGTTGAAGAGATAGCGGTCATACTCGGACATCTGGGGCAGGAAACGGTACGGATCTTTGAAGACATGGCGGTTTTCGTCGTAAAAGGATGCTTCGTACTCATAGGGGAAAGGCTTGCTGCAATCGGCAATAACAATCTCGAAAAAGCCTTCCGGTCTTGTCTTGTACATCTCCTTTTTTTCCCCGTTGGCTATAAGCCAGCATGCGTTGGCGTTGGGCTGAAAGGTTCTGATCACCGCAGAGGCGGCATCGTGGTTCAGAAAGTGGAAGCCTAAAACCTGAAAAGGATCGTGGTGTTCGGAGGCAATAATCCGATTGATTTCGGAATTTATATCAGTGGTCATAGGTCACGGTTTCTATCTGGTATGGGTTGTTGGGGGCTTTGCTACTTTTGCAAAAGCTGAGATATAAAATACTAGCACGGATCGGTTGGGAAACTCCAACTCTTTTCCTGGGTGGAGGCTAAATTTGTTGTCTGTGCAGGATTTCTTGACTGACAGGATGGACAAATGCTAAAGCTGAGTTGAGCAGCTTGCCTGCTCAAATGAAACTTATACCCTCTGGGTGCAAGTTGTGCCCATCCTAACATGGCAATTTTAAAGCGATAACCGTCAACGACCCGGAACATAAACATGGGGCTCTAACCCGGATGATCGAAACCCTGCAAGGCTATTTCCTTATTGCCACCCCCAAGATGCCGGACCCCCGCTTCGCCGGTAAGGTTATCTATCTTTGCGCCCACAATGACGAGGGAGCCATGGGGCTGGTGGTGAATGAGCCCATGACCGAGATCAGCCTGGAGGATGTATTTAAAAGCGTCAAGATCCCGGTGCCGCCACGCCAGTTGTCGCCATTGTACATGGGAGGGCCGGTGGAAGCGGCAAACGCTTTTTTTCTCTACAGCTCCGAATACAGAGCAGAGAATTTTTTTGAGGTGAGCAAAAGCGTTCATTTGACGAGCGATCCGCAGTTGCTTTATGATCTCGCCGCCGGGCATGGTCCGGAAAATCTGCTGGTGGCCCTGGGCTATTCCGGTTGGGGGGCAGGGCAACTGGAAGCAGAGCTCACCGTGGACGGCTGGCTCACCCTGCCGGCGGATGACGAGATCATCTTCCATACCCCGGACAGGCTGAAATGGCAGAAGGCGGCACAGCGGCACGGTATCGACATCGCCTTGTTTGGGGATGTGGTGGGTTCGGCCTGATTATATGGTTGTATTATAATGCTTGTCTGTGGGTTTTAAGGAAAGATATGACACACATCTCACAATTTCTCGGGGAAGAAGCCGATCTCGGCCTGGAAAAACGCATTGCCATTCTCTCGGCGCCGCTGGCCAGTTCGGTGAGCTGGCTTGGCGGCACCGAGTTGGGGCCGCAGGCGATCATCGATGCCTCCCCGGCTCTGGAGGTATTTGATGACGAGTTGTTGTCCGAGACCGTCCGGCTCGGCATCGCCACCCGACCTTGCCCGGATTTTACGGCCATAACCGCCGCCGAGGCCTGCCGGCAAATCCAGGCTGCCGTGGCCGCGGAGCTGGCTGGGGGGATGTTCCCGGTGCTGCTGGGAGGCGAGCATACCGTGACCGTGCCTGCGGTTAAGGCCTGTCTGGCAAAATACCCGGACTTGCATGTGGTGCAGATCGACGCTCACCTTGACCTGCGCCAGGAGTATGAAGGCAACGAAAACAGCCACGCCTGCGTGATGCGGCGGCTTGATGATCTGGGCATTCCCTTTACCCAGATCGGTATCCGCTCTTTTTCGAGAGAGGAATACGAGCTCGTCAAGGCCAGGGGGCTACGGCCATTTTTCCTGCACCGGATCCGGGCGGAAGCGGACTGGATCGCCCAGGTCTGCGCTGGGATCAAGGGGCCTGTTTACCTCACTTGCGATGTGGACGGGCTTGACCCGGCGATCATCCCGGCCACCGGCACCCCTGAGCCGGACGGCCTGACCTGGCGGGAGACCATCGACCTCTTGCGGGCGCTTGCCGCAAAGCATCGCCTGGTGGGGATGGATTTTGTCGAATTGGCTCCGCGGCCCGGCGCGGAACATGCCGCCTTTACCGTGGCCAAGCTGATCTACCGGACCCTGGGGTATGTCTTTCGCGAAGGGCAACCGGGAAAGGGATGAAGTATGGTGCTGTGAAAATAAGTCAATAACAGGTGATTGGTATGGTTGAGGAACAGGAAATATTTCAGTGTCGGCAGTGCGGCCATTGCTGCCAGGGCGAAACCACGGTCTCTCTGGACTCGGAGGATCTTGCCCGGCTGGTCGCTTATCTGCATTTACCCCTGGCCGAGGTGCAGGAGAGATATCTGCGCCTTACCGGCAAGGTGGTGCAGATGAAGATCGTGGACGGCCATTGCATCTTTTTTAACGAAGGCTGCACGGTGCATTCCGGCAAGCCCTGGCGTTGCAGCCAGTGGCCCTTGCATCCGAGCATGCTCACCGACCAGAACAATTTCGAGACCATAAGGCAATCCTGCCCCGGTATTAAGGGGGAGATGGGCTATGAGGAATTCCGCTCCCGGCTGGCGGAGCTTCTCAAACAGCAGGATACAGGCAAATATGGGAAAAGGCGATGAAGATCATCTTGCCGCTCCTGGGTAAAACCAAGGAGCAGTACCTTGCCGCCGGCATCGATGATTTCGCCGGGCGGCTGAGGCGTTTCGTCCAGTTTGAACTGCCGGTATTGAAGGAAAAGAAGAACGCGGCCAAGGAAGATACGGCGCGGCAACAATACGAGGAAGGGCAGATACTTCTTTTTGGTCTGCCGCCCTCCGGCGGGGCAGTCAAGCTGGTCGCCCTTGCTCCGACAGGTCGGCAGCTCAGCTCGGAAGATCTGGCTGAGCTGCTCTGCCGCTGGGAGGATCAGGGCGTCCGGGAGATAGTCTTTTTGATCGGCGGTCCCACCGGGCTTGCCCCGGAGCTGATCGAAAAGGCGGATTATGTGTTGTCGCTCTCGCGGATGACCTTTACCCACGAAATGGCGCGCCTGCTGGTGCTGGAACAGCTGTACCGGGCTTTTTCCATTAAGGCCGGGACCGGATATCACAAGTAGTGCCCTCTCAATTCCAGCGCATTTTCCCCAACGGTGATCACTTGCGGAACTTACGATTGCCAGATTGCCCGTTGTTGTAGTATGATAGCGCTCCCATTTTATTCATTGCTTACAGCGGGTTTTACCCCCAGAGGGTATAAGTTTGTTGAAATCGTAAAAAGCCACGATTACAACGGGTATTAATGTAAGTGATTGATTTAGCGTGGTGGGCCTGTGAGCTTTTCCGGCTGTTACGAGTTCATCGAGTTTCGTTTGCGCAGACAAGCTGCTCAACTCAGCTTTGCACCCAGAGGGTATTAGTTTCGTTTGAGCAGACGAGCTGCTCAACTCAGCTTTATCCCAACAAGGAGTCATAATGAAAAAGGTCCATAAGGATTTTCAGGATGCGTCAAGTATGGAGCTGGCCCGTTTTGCCGCCCTGGCAGCCCTGGATAAAAAAGCGGAGGACCTGGTTATTCTTGATGTGCGGGGCCTCTCTTCCATTGCCGATTTTTTCGTCATCATGAGCGGTCGTTCCACCCGGCATGTCCAGGGTCTGGCCCAGGCGGTGGATGCGGCCCTGCGGCATAAAAACGTCAAGGACGGCAACACCGAAGGCCTTAACGAGGGGCATTGGGTTCTGCTCGATTATAACGATGTAATCGTGCATATCTTTTACAATGAAGACCGCAGTTTTTACGACATTGAAGGGTTGTGGCACGATGCCCCCAGGGTGGAGATAGCCCCGGAAACAGACTAGACAAGCTTTACGGCGCTGGAGAAACGATGAAGAAGATCACGCCGGTATTGCTGGCTATTCTCGACGGATGGGGGATTGGGGAACCGTGGAAAGGCAACGCCATCCATCTTGCCAAAACGCCCAACATGGACCGCTGGCAGTCCACCGGGCCCGCCACGACCCTGGT
Source organism: Deltaproteobacteria bacterium RIFOXYD12_FULL_56_24 (assembly GCA_001799285.1). GTDB lineage: Bacteria > Desulfobacterota > Desulfobulbia > Desulfobulbales > Desulfurivibrionaceae > Thiovibrio. Next base: position 8,486 of record MGTD01000042.1, on the reverse strand, counting down.
TGCCCACAATGGCGCGGTGGGTTTGCCTGCCGGCCAGATGGGCAATTCCGAGGTGGGGCATCTCAATATCGGCGCCGGGCGCATTGTTTACCAGGATTTTACCCGGATCAACCTGGCCATTGAAACCGGGGATTTTTTCAAAAATGAAGAGCTGGCCGGGGTATTTGGTCGCGCCGCCGAGCAGGGAACTGCGGTGCATCTGCTCGGACTCGTTTCCGATGGCGGGGTACATAGCCATCTCCGCCATCTCATCGCCTTACTGGAAATGGCTAAAAAAACAGAGCTGACCAAGGAGGTTTATATCCACGCCTTCATGGATGGCCGCGACACTCCGCCCCGGAGCGGGGCCGGATACCTGGCCGAGCTTGCCGAGGCCATCGCCAGGATCGGCGTGGGCCAAGTCGCTTCGGTTTGCGGCCGCTATTATGCCATGGACCGCGACAACCGCTGGGATCGGGTTTCCCTGGCCTGGCAGGCCATGGTGGATGGCCGGGGTCGGCATGCGGCCGGCAGCGCAGGCGAGGCAGTGGCCGCAGCCTATGGACGCGGCGAAAACGATGAGTTCATCAAGCCCACAGTGATCGTGCATAACGGCCAACCGCTGGCCACCATCAACGATGGGGATTCGGTTATCTTCTTTAATTTCCGGGCCGACCGGGCCAGGCAGATGACCCATGCCTTTATCGACCGGGAATTTGCCGTTTTTCCCGTGCAGCGCCGTCCTCAGCTGGCCGATTATCTTACCTTCACGGAGTATGAGAAGGACTTTGCTTTACCCGTGGCCTTTCCGCCGGTCGCTCTCACCCATATCCTGGGGGAAGAGGTAAGCAGTTACGGCTTAAGGCAACTGCGCATCGCCGAGACGGAAAAATACGCCCACGTCACCTATTTTTTCAATGGCGGCCGCGAAGCCCCATACCCTCTGGAAGATAGGGCCTTGCTTCCGTCTCCCCGCGAAGTGGCCACCTACGATCTCAAGCCGGAGATGAGCGCGGAGGCGGTTACCGAGGAGCTGCTTCGTCGGCTTGTCGATAATCCCTACAGCCTGGTGGTGCTCAATTTTGCCAACTGCGACATGGTGGGGCATAGCGGAATCATGGCCGCAGCCATCACCGCGGTGGAGACCGTGGACCGCTGCATCGGTCAGCTGGTCGAACGTTTTACCGAACTCGGCGGGGTGGTGCTGATCACCGCAGACCACGGCAATGCCGAGGTCATGATCGACAAGGAAACCGGCGGCCCGGTGACCGCGCATTCCACCAATCCGGTCCCCCTGCTCATGGTCGGCGCCCGGCCGGACCTTGGCCTGAAGGATGGCGGCACCCTGACCAATATCGCGCCTACCATTCTTGCGCTGATGGGCTTGCCCATTCCGGCGGAGATGGTAAGCGCAAGTTTGCTTGAGTACAGTGAAAAATTAAAAGTTAAAAATGTAGAGTAAAAGATAAAAAGAGCGACTAGGGGTAACATGTGATGCAATACATCAGCACCAGGGGCGGCATCGCCCCAATCTCCTTTACGCAGGCCGTGATGATGGGGTTGGCCGACGACGGCGGCCTGCTGCTGCCCGTGGCTATTCCCGAGATCTCCGCCGACACCGTGGCCCAATGGCGGGGCTTAAGTTATCCGGAGCTGGCTTTTGCCGTACTCAGCCGCTTTATCGACGATATCCCGACGGACGACCTGCGCGAGCTGGTGGCAAAATCGTACAGCACCTTCAACCATCGGGAGATCGTCCCGTTGGTCAAGCAGGGCGATGCCCACATCCTGGAGCTGTTTCACGGCCCGACCCTGGCTTTCAAGGATGTGGCCCTCCAGTTTCTGGGCAATGTTTTCGAGTACCTGCTCAAAAAATCCGGCGGCCGGATGAACATCCTCGGCGCCACCTCCGGCGATACCGGAAGCGCTGCGATTTACGGAGTACGGGGCAAGGAGCGGATCAACATCTTCATCCTCCACCCCTACAAGCGGGTAAGCCCGATTCAGGAATTACAGATGACCACGGTCACCGACGCCAACGTCTTTAATCTGGCGGTGCGCGGCACCTTTGACGACGGCCAGGCCATCGTCAAGACCATTTTTAACGATCTCTCCTTCAAGGAAAAGCACCAGCTGGGGGCGATCAACTCCATCAACTGGGCCCGGATCGTGGCTCAGGTTGTTTACTATGTTTATGCCGCCCTCAAGCTCACCGGCTCGGAAGGCGTGACAAAAGTGGATTTTTCAGTGCCCACCGGCAATTTCGGCGACATCTTCGCAGGGTTTGTGGCCCGCCGCATGCTGCCCGCGCAGATCCGCCGCCTGATTCTGGCCACCAACGAAAACAATCTCTTGACCCGTTTTGTTTTAAACGGCGACTATTCCCTGGGTCAGGTGCGGCAAACCTCAAGTCCTTCCATGGATATTCAGTTGGCCAGCAATTTTGAGCGCTATCTGTACTACTTAAACGGCGAGGATCCAAACCGGACCAGGCAGGACATGGAGCGTTTTGCCGCCGTCGGTAACCTTCAGTTCGACGAGCTTGCCCAGGAACGGGTGCGGGCTGATTTTGCTTCGCGCAGCGTCAACGAAGAGGAAACAAAAGACACCATCCGCGATTTTTATCAGCAGCACGACTATGTCCTTGATCCGCATACCGCGGTGGGGGTCAAGGCCGGCCTGACGGCCAGGGAGCCGGGAGTGCCGATGATCTGTCTGGCCACCGCCCATCCGGCCAAGTTCGGCGAGGCGGTACGGCGCGCCATCGGCCACGAGCCGGAGTTGCCGACAAGCCTTGCCGGGCTGGCCGGCAAAGAGACGCGCTGTGAGGTGATGGCCGCCGAGGTCGGAGCGGTGCAGGAATTTGTTGAGCGGCACGCTTTGTAGCTTTTTTGGGGATGGGTGGTAATGGAAACTTTCAAACAGAAGGTTGATGAAGCGGTTCTGTTTTTGCGGGAACGTATGCCTGAGCCGCCGGAGATTGCCCTGGTGCTCGGCACCGGCCTGAGCGGCCTGGGGGAAAGAATTGAGGCGCCCCTTGTCCTGCCCTATGCGAGTATCCCCAATTTCCCTGTGGCCACCGTGGCCAGCCATGCCGGCAACCTGATCTGCGGCAGGCTTTGCGGCAAGCCGGTGGCAGTGATGCAGGGCAGATTTCATTATTACGAAGGCAATTCCGCCCGTGAGTTGAGCATGCCGATCAGGGTTCTCTCGCTGCTCGGGGCTGCGGCCCTTATTGTTTGCAATTCGGCAGGTGGCCTTAATCCGGCTTTCGCACCAGGTACTCTGATGGTGCTGCGCGACCATCTTAATTTTATTCCGGATAATCCCTTGCGCGGCCCCAATATTGAGGCCTGGGGGCCTCGTTTCCCAGACCTTTCCACCCCCTACAACCTGCATCTCCTCGATACCGCCCTGGCCTGTGCGGCCAGGGAAGGGATCGAGCGGGTTGTCTCCGGGGTTTACGCGGCTATCCCCGGCCCCAGCCTGGAAACCCCGGCGGAAACCCGCTATCTAAGGCAATGCGGCGCCGATGCTGTGGGCATGTCCACCGTGCCCGAGGTGATTGTCGCCATTCATGCCGGGATGCGGGTGCTTGGGATCTCGGTGGTGGCAAACGTCAACGATCCGGATAATCTGAAACCTATCATCCTGGAAGAGATCATCGCAGAAACCAAAAGAGCGGAAGATCGCTTGGCGCGATTGCTGCTTGCCGTTTTCTCCAAGATATAAAAAGAGGAACCTCATGAACGCCAAGCCAACCCTGCTGGTCTGCGGCCAGATCCTGACCCTGGACCCCAACAACACGGTGATCGAAGACGGCACCGTGGTCATAGCCGGCGACACCATTGTCGAGGTAGGGGAGAGGGCAGCTCTGGCGGCCAGGTACCCTGGGGTGGAGCAGCTAGTCCAGCCTCATGGCCTGGTGATGCCGGGATTGGTCAACAGCCACACCCACGCGGCTATGGCCTGCTTTCGGGGGCTGGCCGATGATCTGCCCCTGATGACCTGGCTGACCGAGTATATCTTCCCGGTGGAGGGTAATCTCAACCCCGAGATGGTCTACCACTCCTCCATGCTCTCCATGGCCGAGATGATCAAGTCCGGTACCACCAGTTTCTGCGACATGTATCTCTTTGCCAAGGAAGTAGCCCGGGCCACGGCGGATTCCGGGATGCGAGGCTGGCTGGGCGAGGTGCTGTACGATTTCCCTTCGCCCAACTACGGCGCGCCGGAAAACGGTCTTGTCTATCTGGAGGAGCTGCTGGCCGAATACCGTAACCATCCGCTGATCTCCATCACTGTTGATCCCCATGCCGTGTACACCTGTTCTCCTGAACTGCTCAAACGGCTCAAGGACGTGGCGGAAAAGCACGGGGTCGCCTATGTGATTCACCTCTCCGAAACCAGGGAGGAGGTGGAAGATTGCCGGGCCAGATACGGGCATACCCCGGTCATGCATCTTGATTCCCTGGGGGTTCTCGACAGCCAGGTGGTGGCTGACCATTGCGTGGTGCTGACTGAGCCGGAGATCGACCTGCTCGCCCAGCGGGGCGTTAAGGTGGCCCATTGCCCGGAAAGCAACATGAAGCTTGCCTCGGGCGTGGCCCCGGTGGTGGAGCTGCTGGCGGCCGGGGTCACGGTGGGGCTGGGAACCGACGGCGCGGCCAGCAACAATGATGTGGACATGTTCGGCGAGATGGATTCTGCGGCCAAACTGCACAAGGTGCATCGCCTCGACCCCACGGTGATGAGCGCCGAGACCACCCTGCGGCTGGCCACCCTGGGCAGCGCCAGGCTGCTAGGGGCGGGGAGTCGGATCGGCAGCCTGGAGCCGGGGAAAAAGGCCGATCTCATCGTGCTGGACATGAACAAGCCGCACCTGACCCCGATGTACAATATTCCTTCCCATCTGGTCTATGCGGCCAGGGGGAGCGATGTGGTGCATTCGGTGATCAACGGTCGGATGGTGATGCGGGACCGGAAGCTGCTTACCATGGACGAGGGGGCGGTTCTGGACCGGCTGCGCGAGATTGGCGCGCGGATTTCCGGACTGGTAAGATCTGGGCGGCGATAACCCCAGATCCGGACGGACATTAATATGTAAGGAGAATCAATGACTCTGTTGGCAATGTGGGCGAATTTGCAGGAAAAAGGAATCACTCGTACCATCAGCATAATTGCAAACAGGATGTTTGATTTTCATTTTGACTTTAAATACAAGACCGACACCCATAATAGAATCAGCCTGGAAGACCTCACCGTTACCGGGGAGAACAAGGAGCATGGTTCTTTTTATCAACCGACCATGGCCCTGTCGTTTAATCGGCTCCTGGCCGCCATCCCCCTGCCGCCGGAAAGTGTTCTGGTGGATTTCGGTTGCGGCAAAGGGCGGGTTTTGCTGCTTGCGGCCTTGCGGGGGATAAAAAAGGCGGTGGGGATTGAGTTTTCGCCGGAGCTATGCGAGATAGCGAGAAATAATGTGAGGATTGTCGAGCAGGCAACCGGCGCTAGCCTGAACATCTCGGTGATCGAGGGGGATGTTACCCATTACGAGATCGAAGACGACCAGAATGTGTTTTTTCTGTTCAATCCTTTTGACGATGTTGTTCTTGAAGCGGTGGTGAAAAATATTCAGCAATCGCTGCGCAGTAAGCCAAGAGAGATTGCCATAATTTATTACAACCCGGTCCACTCGCATATTCTCGATAATTCCTTTCTGCCCAGGAACAGCTATATTATCGGCGGCGAAGAGTACATGCTCTATGTGAGTTGTTGATTTGCGGTTGCCTTGATCCTGTCAGTTTTTTCTTGAAGAAAATTGCCGCAAGCCAGTGGCCCCAAGGTAACACAAACCCGCGATTACCTGAATTTTCCGACGTAGATAGCCTTATCCGCCTAAAGAGCCTGTAGAAAAACCCGTTTTGGAAGGGTTCACCGGATGAGGGCGGTTTGATTTTTCCGCCGCTCCCGATTTAGTTTCCCAGTTTATCTGTTCTGTTTCCCGCTTCTTTCTTGCCTGCTCCTGTCGCCTGGCTCCATTACTTTGCCAGAACCCGCTTTATTGTCAAACAGTTTCAGCTTTTTTCTGCTGATCTGATCACGCAAAACTTGGCCCGTATCTCGCCACTTTTTTCAGGTTGTGGACGATACAGAACAGGTTCCACTGAATGTTCACCTTCTTCTTGCCCCGCAAGGTGAAACGATCCAGGCCCATGATGTGGCAGATATTGGCAAAGGGCGGTTCCGCGATGGCTACCCGCATGCTGTACAGGGCTCGACCTGTGGTGGAGTCGATTTTTCGCTTCATCTTTTCCGTGAAGGTCTCTTTTCCCTTGGCGGACCGGCCATGGAAGTAGGCCACCTGCCGGATTTCCGTCCGCTCGGGATGCCGCAGGCATTGCGAGCGAAGCTTGCAGGGAACACAGGCAGACTTCGACCCCTTGAATTTGGTCGCCAGAAAATTTCTCACCACGACATTGTTGCCGCTGCGGTACAGGCGTTTACCTGCCGGGCAGAGACAGTGGCTCAGATCCTCGGGGAAAACAAAGTCGGCCGTTGAAAACAGGCCGCTTCTTCCTCCCGTCAGTTTTGCCCGTTCCTGCCGGTGCCGCTCCCTGTACCGGTCGGCACCCACAAAACGGGGATCGCGCTTCCGGAAAAGGTTGTCCGCCACATAGGCGTCTACCTCCTCTTCAGACAGCATCTTCATGTTCTCTTCCGTGTGAAAGCCGCTGTCCGCCGAGAGCTTGGCCTCCGTGAAAACATTCTCATTCCTGCCGATGGCCTGAAAGTTCTTCCTGGTTCCATCCACCATCGGCTTCAGGAGATCATGCTCCTGGGCCTCGCCGAACGCCTCGGCATGCACGATGATCTGGTGCTTGCCGTCCACGGTGGTTACCCCATCGTAGCCCTGGATCACGCCATGGGAGGTCTTCATCTTGGCCGACTCGTTGTCCGTGATGTTGCTCTTCTTCGGTTTGCCGGTTTTGCCCGGTTTGTCGTTATTGTCTTTCAGCCACTCCCTGATCTTCCTGGCCCGCTTCCGCAGGGTTTCCACATACTGCTCTTCCTTGGCAACGATATCCTTGTCCGTCTGCTTGCGGTCGTGTTCCCGGTGGGTGGTGATGATATGCGCTATGGCCTTCTCCAACTTGGTCGCCTTTTTCTCAAAATCCGCCCTGGTGCCGCTCCATTCCTTACTGGCATTCGAAGGCATCTTGCAGCCGTCGATGGCGAACATCTCCTTGCCGATCAGGCCCAGGTCGTCGCAAACCAGCAGCACATCCCGAAACAGGTGGATGATTCCCCTGTCCATGGAGGAGATGAAATCGGCAATGGTGGTGAAATGGGGCCGGGTGTCGGCGGACAGAGCCATGAAAATCACGTTTTCCCGACAGGCCTGCTCGATCTTCCGGCTGGAGACAATGCCCCGCGAATAGGCGTAGAGTACGATCTTCAAAAGAATCCGGGGATCATAGGCCGTGGCGCCGGTCTCGTCGTTGCCGAAGCGAGCGTCGAACAGGGACAGGTCAAGCTCGTGGTCGATGAGGTGATTCAGGGAGTACTCGAAGGTGCCGGGCAGGATTTGCTTGGCAAAGTGGACGGGGATGAACTTGCCCTGGGCGTAAGAGTAGGGTTTGTAACGGGCCATGATGCAATATCCTTGTGCTGTAGTTAAGCGGTTTTGTTACGGGATATTGCAGTCATTGTACAGTGCTTTTACACATAAATAAAGTCGAAATTACAATGAGTTGGGTTTTTCTACAGGCTCAAAGACCAAAATAAGCGAAAAACTAGGGCCGCAGGCATAGTTTTTCGCTTGATTGCATGGTTATACGCTCTTTGTCCCTTTTTTTCTTCGGATTTCCAAGAAATTGAGGCTTAACTGATTTCCTAAAAACACAACCGATAATTTGAACTGATTTTTGGCCTCCATGCCTAGCATTTTATTTGTAATGTTTTCAGGTTGCGGTTCGTCAGCATTCCCCAATGTAAAAATTTGCCATGCAACAAGTTGATTGCATTTTTCCATTATTTCTTGATCCATAAATGATAGCGCCAAATGACTGTGTGCAAATTTGTTACGTATTTCGCCAATCGCAACAAGGTCATGATATTGCTTTTTGTTTATCAGCTCAAGACAATACGCAAGATCAGTGCGTGCAGAAAATGTACCTATGCAACCACCATTTGGGTTTAACATTTTTTGCGCAACGGAAGATTTAATGAATGTTTGCTCCACCAATGATGCAAGAATTTGATCTAAAAAATTTGTTCCTATCAAAATGCATGGCAAATCACTTTCTCCGTTCAGAACATCGTACACAGCTTGAGTGTCAGAATTAAGTTCTTCAAATTTAACAAGCTTAGCTTTGCCCACAGTGTGATTCTCCGTGTGAATTAAGCATAGTCGGCCCTGAAAAAGCCAATTTTATCCCCTGACAGGCAGGATAATGCCGTCGGCATGCCAAGACACAGACCGTCGGAACTTCTCAAGCCACCGG
>MGTD01000041.1:519-60006 GCA_001799285.1 Deltaproteobacteria bacterium RIFOXYD12_FULL_56_24 | reverse complement strand
CGTGGCCGCGATGGATGCATGCCAAAGGCCCTTTTCTTCATCCAGTTTATTCTCGTTTCTGATATAGCCGAGATTCAGATGGAAAGCCCACGGCTCCATTTCCTTGGAGGTGATAAAAAAGAGGCTATAGGTTGCCTTGCCCGCGCCCAACCCTTCTTCGTCGTCCCCGGTGGGCAGAGTAAGCCCTGGTTTGAGGGCAAGACTTAAGCCGTCATGCTCATAGAACCTCCACTTCATGGCGAGGGAGGTGTCGGAGAAGCCATTTTCGGTTATATTAGTTGTGTCGTCGCTGGTTCTGACCTGCAGATAAGGGAGGCCAATAACAAAATCCACCGCTTCGCTTAGCCCATAGGTAAAGGACACGTCTCCCTGTCTTGTTTTGGTGGTAATCCCCTCTTCCTTGTCATGCCCATATTCGCCGGTCAGTTCGAGCTGGAACTTGCCAGTGCCCATGGTGCCGGCATCGTCCGTGATCAACGGGTGAGCAGCAAAAGCGACAGTCGCGGAGGAGAGGATGCCGAAGATTACAAGGGGGGCAGACAGGTGTTGCATACGTGAGACAGGGGATAATTTCATTTCATGTGCTCCTGCGGTGTTAGATGAATAAGTAGCACGACATTTAATTTAGTAACACTAATTAGGTATAATATCCGTAAACGGGTGTCAACACTTTTTTGCAAGGAGGAAAATACATGGGGAAAACCATCCGTTTTGGGATTTCGCTCGATGAAAACCTGCTGACCAGCTATGACCAGCTTATCGAGAGCAAGGGCTACATGAACCGCTCCGAGGCGATCCGCGACCTGATCCGTTCCGCCTTAGTAGAAGAGAAATGGGATGCCGGGGACGCAGGCGCAGAAATGGTCGGCACCGTTACCCTGGTGTACAACCACCATGTCCGGGACCTTTCCGACAAGCTGACCGAGCACCAGCACACCCACCACGACCGGGTTATTTCGGCGCTGCATGTGCATCTCGATGCGCATAACTGCCTGGAGGTTCTGGTGGTCCGGGGGCCGGTGGGAGAGGTGAAACGGATCGCCGATGAACTCATCGGGGTGAAAGGGGTCAAGCATGGCCGTTTGGTTATGACCACCACCGGCGAGGAGCTGCACTGATTAAAGTTAAAGCTATTTCGTAACTATCCAGCAGTGCCGTAGCTGCTAGGCAGAAGTCTGCGAAGTGTGCTGGTGCCCATGAGCAGGCTGATATAGCTGAGTTGGGCAGCTTGTCTGCCCAAACGAAACTTATGCCCTTTGGGTGCAACAACGCAGATGCGATGCTGCTGGATAGTTACGCTATTTCATGGCTTAGACGGCCAGATCAATCTCCTGCACCGTTCCCGCGCCGCCTTTTTCCCCCAGAAAAATCGAACTTTCCCGAAGCTGGCCAAGTAACTCATTGCCACTGCCTTTAAGGGCGAAGGCTGTTTTGACCGGGCCGAGAAAAATGGCGCCTACCTTGTTTTGGGCAAGACTGCTCAGCGACTCATTACCGGCCTCGTCCCGCATCCAAACCTGCAGCTCGGCATACAGCGGGTCATTCTCGTCAAGCCAGCCGTTGCCGTCGCTGTCAAGTTGGTTCAGTTCGCCAAAGCCCTGGCCGGTCGCCGGGCCGAACAGCTCCAGGCCGTTGTTGATTTTTCCGTCCCGATTCCGGTCAAAAGCGAGAAAGCCGCTGCCCGGGGCAAGAGCAGCAATCTGCTCCGTCGTTCCATCCGCATCAAGATCAAAAGCGAAACGCATATCGCTCAACTCCGCCGCCTGGCCGTTGAAATTGATAACCAGCGGATCAACCAGCTGGGCATCTCCAGCCCTGATCTGCACAGTGTTGGTGGCCGTGAATTCCCGCTGCATGGAGAGCTGAAGCTTAAAGGCAATGGTCTGCCCATCAGCGGTGACAACCTGGCCGGTGGCGGAAAAAGTCATGGATTCCTGCTCGCTTGTCGTTTCCTGCAGATCATATTCGAGCCCCCAGCCCTGGCGGGCAGGCGGCTGGTCCGCCGATTCCACCCCTTGCTCGACATCAGGATTGGGGATCGCATTTTCAGGGGAGACCGGCTCGAAACCGGCAATGTGGATAGCCTTGCCGGTAAGCGCTTCCAATATGAGACGCATGACGGTCAATTTCGGGTCTTCCGCAAAGTCTTCCGACGGAGTAGCCGCGTCGGCAGCAGCGGACACCAGCGGCTGGGCGGCGACCTGCTGGAGCTGGCGGCCCTCCGGAGAGATCCGTACCTGCACGGCGGCTTCAGCTTCTTCCCCCGCAAAGACAGGCCGTTCATTACCCACCCATAGGCGAAGCGATTCTTCCCTGGTCTGTTCTTCACGAAGTGCGTGGGTGCTTGCCAGGCTGACAGCGGCAGTGGCGATTTTCATGGCGAAAGCCTCCCGAGAAAAGAAGTTTCTCTTCAGGGTACGCTTCGGCTTTTTGGGGGAAAAAGTTTAAAAAAAGGTTACTATTCAGAGCTTGCTGATGTTTCTCTGCTACCAAAATACTAAACATCTGCAGACTATCCAGCTGACCGGCAGCTATAATTTATCTTTGCCTCTTTACCTGATTTAACGTAATCTGTGATTATGAACCTGCGCGATTTTCTGAGAAAAATTAAAGAGCTGCCGACCATTTCCGCAGTGGCCAGCGAGATCAATACCCTCGACAAAAATGACTCACTCAACGCGAAATCGCTTGGGCCGATTATTGCTCGCGATCCCGCCCTCACCGCCGCGGTCCTGAAACTCGCCAACTCCGCCTATTACGGAATGCCCCGCGAAATTGCCAGCCTCGAACGGGCCATTACCATTCTCGGCTTTGACACCATCAAGAATCTGGCCCTGACCATCTCTGTTTTTCATGTTTTCAAAAACCGGGAGGGGCAGAGCCTTGACCTTAAAGGTCTCTGGTATCATTCCCTCGGGGTTGGTCTTGCGGCAAAACATCTTGTCCTGCACAGTTCGATCTTGGCTGCGAACAAAACCCTGCCGGAGCAAGCCTTTGTCTGCGGCATCCTGCACGACATAGGCAAAATCGCCTTTGCCCAGAATCTGCCCGCCGAGATGGCCGAGATCCTCAAGCAAACCAGAAACGGGCCCATCGTCCAGCACGAAATTGAAAAAAACATCCTCGGCTTCAATCACCAAAAAGCCGGACAGGTCATGGCAGCCTCCTGGAACTTTCCGGAAAGTTACCAGACCGTCATCAGGCTGCACCACACTCCCTCTGCCGCCGCCATCGGGGATCCCGAAGTAGCCGCCCTGGTCAGGGCGGTTTACCTGGGCAATAAAATCGCCAAGGCATTGCATCTCGGCGAAAGCACGGACCACCACATGGCTATGGTGACGCCGCATGACCTGAAAAACATGGGGCTCAGCACCCAGATGCTTGGCGAGATTATTCCACAGATAAAAAATGAATACGCCAAATGCCTTGAACCCTGGTCATTATGAGCTGTGATTTTTGCCATTTAGCCTTTAGCCTTCAGCCTTCACCCCTTGACGCTGACAAAAACCCCCTGGTTTGCCGGGTCCAGATCATAATACCGTTTCAGCAGCATGATGCTGGGCTTGGTGAGCACGCTCCCCTTGGTGAGCAAGAGAATCCCGGTGCCGCTGAACACATCCCGACTGGCCTCCATCCCCTCCTCCAGATCGTTGGGCAATAATTCAATCTCGGCAGAGTCTGTCCTGTGCCGATTTTTCTTATAAAAGGCCTCTGCCTGCTCAAGCACCACCGGGATCAAATTAGGGTCGAAAAATGTTCTCTTCATCAGAAACACTTCATTACGCACTGCTTCAAACCCGGTGGCTGCCGAAGCTTTACGGATTTTTTTGTCGATATAATCGGCCAGGATGATGATCCGGGCGCCCAGAGGAATAGCCGCCCTTTTCAACCCATCGGGGAATCCGCTGCCGTCATAATTTTCATGATGGGCGCGGATGATCCGCCCCGCCTCCTGCAACTCGTCAATTCGAGCAATGGCCGCCTGGCCGCGCACCGGATGCAGTAAATACTCTTCCCGCTCCGCGAAATTCATCTGTTCGGTCTCCCGCGCCAGCATAAAATCAGGGATACCTATCTTGCCAAGATCATGGAGCAGCGCCGCCACCATGATTGTTTCCCGCTCCTCGCTCTGAAGGCCAAGCTGCTTGGCGACATTCACCGAGACCTCCGCGACATTGCGGGAATGGGTCCGCATCCGTTTGTCGCGCAGCTCGATAAGCCCGGAAAAAGCAACGATGGTGTTCTTGAAATTACCCCGCAGCTTACTGTTGACCGCCCGCAGGCTATCGTAGCTCTTCTGGAGTTCCATGGTCTGTTCCTGAACAATGCCCTCCAGTTCCGTGTTCCATTTCTGCAATTCGGCGTTCTGTTGCTTGACTATGGCGGCCAACCGTTTGTTTTCGGTAAGCAGATGATTGGTGTGCAACGCACTTTTGACTGTCTGGACCAGCTCCTCGTCATTCCAGGGCTTGTTCAGGTAACGAAAGGCGCCGCCCCGGTTGATGGCGTCGATGGCCGCGTTGACATCGGCATAGCCGGTGAGCAGAATCCTCATGGAGCTGGGGGAAACCGCCTTGGATTTTTCCAGAAAATCAACCCCGGTCATCTCCGGCATCCTCTGGTCGGAAACGATGACCCCGACGCCCTCTTCCCTGGCCAGGATTTCCAACCCCTGTGCGCCGGAAGAGGCGGTGAAGACCTCGACTTCTTCATCCAGAAAAAGACGGCGCAGGGAGCGGAGGATATTTTCCTCATCGTCAACAAAAAGAATCTTCCCCTTTTTCGAAGATACAGGGCCTGAAATCTCGGTCATTGCTCTTCCCCGCAATTTTCGCAAGCAAATACCAGCACCATCCCGGCCTGGCCGTCCGGTTCATTCATCATACCCCCCTGTACGCAGCACTGCTTTCCGCCAAGCACAAGTTCCTTTCTGACAACCTTGCCCCCCCGCACCTCCGCCAGCAGGGCAACCCACTCCGGCGGCAGAACCGCCGCCGCCGGCTCGCCCAAATTGGAGTGGCGGAAATTCCGCAGCATCTCTTCGGCAAGGCGATTTCTCTGCACCAGCGTCCCTCCCCGGTCAAAACCAACCACCCCCACGGGCAGGGTATTCAGGATAACCTGACTGTGCCTGAGCGCCTTGTTCTGAAACAACAGCTCTTCCGTGCGCTCCGCCACCTTCTCTTCAAGCTGCACGGCAATGCGGGAAAGTTCGTCATTGGCCTCCCGCAACTCTTCATTGAGTTCCCGATTTGCTTTGATCAAAAAATACCGCTCCACCGCCTTGGCAATGGTCATCTTGAGTTCATCGTCGTTCCATGGCTTGGGAATGAACTTGTAAATCTGGCCTTCATTGATCGCCGACACCACCGCGGCGGTGTCGGCATAACCGGAAAGCACGATCCGGATGGTCTCGGGCCAGCGCTCATGCACCTGCCTTAAAAAATCAACCCCGTCCATCCCCGGCATCCGGTAGTCGGAGATCACCACCTGCACCGGCTGGCGCTGTTGCAGAATGTTCAGCCCCTCGCTGCCTGATTCCGCAGTGACGATTTCATAGTCCTCATCGAGAAAAAGTCGTTTAAGGGACCTCAAGACGTTTGCCTCGTCATCCACGCAGAGAATTGTTACATTTTCCGTCATGCCGCAGCCCTCACTCCGTTATCACCGGCAAGGTCACGACAAAGGTCGTCCCCTTACCCAGCTCACTGGTCACCTCAATCTTGCCGCCATGCTTCTTGGTCACGATATCGTAGGTTATGCTTAAGCCCAGTCCGGTTCCCTTGCCCACCTCCTTGGTGGTGAAAAACGGCTCAAAAATCCTGTGCAGGTTTTCCGGGGGGATACCGGAGCCGGAGTCGGCAATGGCAATGGTTATCTCCGCTTCGCTCGCCCGGGTGGTGATCACGATCTCGCCCTGGTCAGCAATGGCCTGCGCCGCATTGACCAGCAGATTCATGAATACCTGATTGAGCTGCTGCGGGTAGCATTTGGTCTGGGGCAGCTCGCCATACTCTTTTTTTACGGTACACTTGTATTTGAGCTCATTCCAGATGATGTTCAGGGTATCATCCAGACACTGATTGATATCGGCCATGCTGTAGTCGGACTGATCAATCCTGGAAAAGCTTTTCAGGTTCTGGACGATTTTTCGAACCCGTTCCACCCCATCCAGGGATTCGGAAATCAAGGAGGGCAGGTCTTCGAGAACAGCTTCGATCTTTAGCTGGCCGCGGATTGCGGCAAGGCGACCGGCGCGGTCATCACCGGCCTCCTGGGGATAAATCTCCGCCTGCTTCTGAAAAAACTCCGTTATCCGGCCCAGATATTTTTTCAGAGTGCCCAGGTTGCTGGTGACAAAGCCGATGGGGTTGTTGATCTCATGGGCTACGCCTGCGGCCAGCTGACCGATGGAGGCCATTTTTTCCTGCTGGACAAACTGGGACTGGGCTGCTTTCAGTTCATCATAAGCGTGCTGCAGCTCACTGTTCTTCTTCTCTATGATTCGTATCATCTGGCTGAACTGGATACCAATCCGCACCACTGCGTCATCGGAGGCCTCCTGATAAAAATCACAGGCCAGGCAGTCTTCTATCTTTTGAGCGGCCCCGGCCGCCCCCTTCACCTTATTGCAGAGAGTTCCGGTAATGGCCCAGCATTGCAGGGGCTCCCGCCCGAAACAGGGACACGCTTTCTGACCGCAGCGGATCATCTTCCAGCACGGTTCATAATCGTGAGGCAAGGTGGGGAAAAACTCCCCCATGTTTCCTGTCGTGACCCGTTGGATCATGGAGGAAATTTCTTCCAGGGCGACTTCGAGCCTTTTCCGGTTATTCTCGATATTTTTCTGAATCTGCTTGCGATCGGAGACATCATGAAGGGTGATAATCCGCTGTGTTACTTCACTGGTTATTTTAGAAAGATAACAGATCTGATGAAAAACCCTTTGGCTTGGGGCATGCAACAACTCCTCCGAATAACCGAGACTCTGCCCCGAATCCTGATGCAACCCCGCTTCCCGAAAAAGCTCTTCCCAGTTTCGGCCAAGGATCTCCGGATACGGCTTCGTAAAAAGATCGCTCACCGCCTTGTTGCAGCGTTGCACATTCCCTGCTTCGTCAACCAGCAAGACCAGGTCGGAAACCACGTCCATGGCCATGGTCCATTCGTCCTTGGCCCGCTTGACCAGGGCAAAAAGTCGCTTCAGCGCCTCATGCTCCTGCTGCGGCACCAACCCGTCCGGGCTGCCGGCCCTGGTAGAATTTTCCGCTTGCCACGAATTCCTGGGATCTTCCGGCAATATCCCGGGCTTTTCGTCAGCCATTCTCTCTCCTCTGCGGCGTTATGACTCCTTCGTAATACAGGAAGGCATCACGAATCTGGCTGCGCAATTGCTCCATGTCGAATGGTTTACTGAAAAATTTATAGATGGCGCCCTCATTGACCGCCTGAATAACGGTATCCAACTCGGCATAGCCGGAGAGAATCATCCGCACGGTGTCGGGATAGAGAACCTTGGCACGGGAAAGGAATTCGGAGCCGCTCATCTCCGGCATCCGCTGGTCGGAAAGAATCACCTGCACCACATTTCTTGCCAGAATTTCCAGCCCTTCGCCAGCGCTGGCAGCAGTAAAAATCCTGTATCCTTCATCAGCCAGCATCCGCTGGAGGGCGGTAAGGATAGGCCGTTCATCGTCAACGATAAGCAAGGTCCGCGCTTGCAGGGAGGCTTCCGGCACCGGCAGGTTCCGGCCCTCCCGCAACAACTCGGCAAACTCCCCGGCCGGCAAAGGTTTGCTGAACAAATATCCCTGCAGCTCATCGCAGTGGTGTTGCCGCAGATAACCGAGCTGCCCCTCGGTCTCGACGCCTTCGGCTACTACGCTAAGCCGCATCCGATGGGCCAGAGCGATAACCGAAGTGGCAATGGTCGCGGCCCCTGGATCGGTGGTGATGTCGTTGACAAAGGAGCGGTCGATCTTCAACTGGTCGATGGGGAAACGGCTCAAATAAGCGAGGCTGGAATAGCCGGTGCCGAAGTCGTCCAGGGAAAGTCGGACGCCTAAGCGCTTCAAGGCGGTCATCCGCAACACCGCTTCTTCCGGCTCTGCCATCAGCATGCTTTCGGTCAGTTCCAGCATCAGGTGTGATGGCTCAATCCCATAACAGGTCAGGGCCTTCGCGATCACCTCTTCCAGGCCGCCGCCCCGGAACTGACGGGCTGAAACATTTACCGCCACCTTGATCTCCCCCAGTCCCGCCTCCCGCCAGGCACGCATCTGCCGGCAGGCTTCCTGAATTACCCAGGTGCCGATGGCCTCGATCAGGCCGTTTTTCTCGGCGACCGGGATGAACTCCAGCGGCGGCACCAGGCCAAAATCAGGGCGCTGCCAGCGGACCAGGGCCTCGGCGCTCGCGACCCGGCCGCTGCGCAGATCGACCTTGGGCTGGTAATAGAGAACAAATTCCTCCCGCTGCAAAGCCAGACACAACGCCTCCTCCATTTCCAGACTGGCACGGGCCAGAACATTAAGCTCGCTGGTGTAGTAACAGAACTGTTTGCCGCCCAGCTGCTTGGCCCGGTGCACAGCGGCATCGGCGCCGATCAGCAGGGCCTGGGCCGTAGCACCATCCTGAGGATAGACGCTGATGCCAACGCTGGCCCGGACATAGGCCTTGCCACCGTCCGGCAGAATGAATGGCTCCTCCATGGCGGCCTGGATACTGCCCGCCATGATCTCCGCTTCCTGATACTCATGCAGCGATTCCAGCACCAGAACGAACTGGTCCCCGGCCAGACGCGACAGGGTATCCGCCTGACGCAATCTGCTGCGCAGCCGGTGAATCACCGCGATCAGCAGGGCGTCGCCCGCGGCATGCCCATGGCTGTCGTTGATGACCTTGAACTGGTCCAGATCGATAACCAGCACCGCGGCCTTATTCCCCTCGCGACTCGCTCGTTCCAAAGTGTGTTGCAACCGTGCCTCCAGAAGCAACCGGTTTGGCAGGCCGGTAAGGGGGTCATAATGAACCAACTGCTGGAAGCGCTCTTCGTCCCGCCTGAGTTGACTGAGGTCGGTAGCCACGCCGAGGCAATAGACAGGCTCTCCCTGTTCGTTACGGACGGTAGAGATGGTGAGCAGCTCGGGATAAATCTCCCCGTCTTTGCGCCGGTTCCATATTTCACCCCGCCATTGCCCGGTTTCCCGCAGACTCGTCCACATGTCCTGGTAAAACGCCTGATCGTGCCGCCCGGAGCGCAATAGGCGCGGATTTTCGCCAAGAACCTCGGCCTCGGTATAGCCGGTTATCTCGGTAAAGGCCGGATTAACGGCAAGGATCTTGGACGCAAGATCGGTGATGATCACCGCGTCGCGGATATTATCCATGATTGCCGCGCCAATTCGCAACGACTCTTCGTTCGACCACGAAACTTTGCTGAAATTTTCCATGTTCACCCTTCGTCCGTCGCCTGCCGGGGTTACGAACCCGTGGACTTTTCCCTTTTGGCCACCCCAGCAACCTTGCTTTTATCGAGGAGGCTCCTGATTGTTTCGGTTATCTCTTTAATCAGCACCGGTTTCATGAAAAAGGCGTCAATGCCCAAATCCCGGGCTTTTGTTTCATCAATCGTGGCGCTGAACCCGGTACAGAGAATGACCGGAATCTCCGGCCTTATTTTTTTCAATGCCAGCACCAGCTGCTCGCCGGTAAGCTCCGGCATGGTCTGGTCGGTGATGACCAGATCAAAATCCCGGGGCGCTAGACGGAAAGACGCCAAGGCCTCAACGCTGCTTGTTTTCATAACAACCTGATAGCCATGAAATTCCAGCATCTTCTGCATAGAGTAAGCAATAGGCAACTCATCATCCACCAGAAGAATCCGTTCATCGCCTTTCGCCAGAAGCGTGCCGATAATAAAATCCGGGCCTTGCTCGGCTTTGCCAACCACGGGGAAATAAACCTGAAACGACGCCCCCTGGCCCGGTTCGCTGTAAACCCTGAGGTCGCCCCCGTATTTTTTCACGATTCCATGCACCACGGCAAGGCCGAGTCCGGTTCCCTCGCCAAATTTTCTTGTGGTGAAATACGGATCAAAAATTCGCTCCATCGTCGCCTGGTCCATGCCTGCCCCGGTGTCGCTCACGCTCAAAACCACATACGCGCCAGGGGCCAGGCCGTGCACGACAGGATCAACTGGGCCGATTTTCACCTCGGCCAGAGTCACCTCCAGAACCCCGCCCTGTTCCCGCATGGCATAGTAAGCATTGGTGCAAAGATTCATGACAACCTGGTGAATCTGGGTCGGGTCCGCAAGAATGGTGACCCCATCGCCCTCGAGCTGCTGGACGACCTCTATGGTGCTGGGCAGCGAGGACTGGAGCAGTTTGAGGGATTCCTTGACCAGCGGCACAATCTGGACCGGGGTTGCCTCATGCTCCCGCTCCCGGCTGAAGGCAAGGATCTGCTTGACCAGGTCCCTGGCCCGGTGGGCGGCTTGCAGCACCGCCTGCAGGTTCTGCCGGTTTTCGCTGCCCGCGGCCTCCTTGGCCGCAACCATTTCGGTATAGGAAATGATCGGCACCAGGATATTGTTGAAGTCATGAGCTATGCCGCCGGCCAGAGTGCCAATGGCCTCCATCTTCTGGGTGGTGCGGAGCTGCCTTTCCAGATTAGTCTTTTCCTCTTCCAGCCGGACTCGCTCGCTGACATCTCTGATAATCCCGCCAAAATTAATCTTTCCCTCGGCAACCCAGCTTGAGATATTCAATTCCAAGGGAAATTCACCGCCGTTCCGTCGCCGGCCCCAAAAAGCCAGATGCTTGCCCAGATACCGGGAGTTGCCCGTTGCAATAAAGCCGTGCAGCCCCTCAAGATGCCTTGCCTGGTAACGTTCCGGCATGAGAATGGTCAGCGGCTGGCCTTTGAGCCCATCTTTTTCGTAGCCGAACATCTCGGTCGCCGCCCGGTTGACCGAGATAATGTTTCCCTGCTCATCGCCGATGACAATGCCGTCTTGCGTTCCCTCGACCAGGGAACGCAAGCGCGCTTCTGATTTCCGCAACAAAACAAGTTGGCTCTCCAGCTCTAGGTTAAGACGCCGGTTTTCCTCCAGGGCGCGGGAAAGATTTGGCAACAACATGATTTTTGGCAGAAAAGGAACCAGCAGCAGGGCCGTGCTGATTGAGATGATGGCGGTTACCGCCTTGACTATCCCCTCGGCCCAGTAGGAAGACACATAGATGGTCCAGACCGCGAAAAAATGCGTCACGCCGCAGGCGGCAATAAAAGCGGCAAAAAGATAAAACAACCAGAAATAAGGCAGATCCCGCCGCTTGTTAACCAGATAAAAAAGTGCGGCCGCGATCAGAAAATAGGAAAGCCCAGTGACAATATCCGCGCCGACGTGTAGCCAGAGCAGCAACGGATCCCAGACCAGACAGTAACCGTGGGGCAGTAAATCCGTTGCCTGGGAAAATCTCTCCAGAAATGCACGCATGCTGACATCCCGTTGCTGACAGGAAAATCGTAACCGTTCACCGGGACGGTCGTTAAAGTACCAAAACCACCGGACTGTAACCGTTCAGCATTGCCGCAGATTTGGATAAGCGGACCGGCGCTGCGTACCTCGTGTACGTAGGCCGGGCCGATCGTCCAAAGATGTGGTGCTGCTAAACGATTACGAAAAATCGGACCGCCATCCGGCCGTGGCAGTAAAGAATATTAAGGTTTTATGATAACATCATCATTCACGCCGACAAAGATAAAAAAAAACCGGTAACTGCTCCGCAGCACCACATCTGCTTTGTCATCGGCCTGCTCATGTGCGAACAGCACACTTCGCAGGCCTCTTGGTCGGACACTTCTGCCGACGACTGACACGCGCATCTGCGGCACTGCGGAGCAGTTACATTCCGTGGCTTTTGTTTAATTCCGGCATCAAGCTGAATAGTTACAAAAACCGGCAGATAAGTGCTCCGCCAAAAAATTGTACCCTTACTTGCCCAGTTCCACCAGTTCCACCTCGCCCCAGGCGCCCAGCTCTTCGCCCCGGATGATGACCACGCCCAGAATCCCTGTAACGGCGCGAGCCCTGGCCAGTGCCGGCTCAAGGCTCTGGCCGGGCTGCACCGCATTGCCGACCAGAGTGGCCACGGCATCGGCCAGGGCGGTATCCCTGGCCAGCACCGTTACGGAATCGGCCTCGCCCAGGCTTAAGGAATGGCCCACGGTGCCGGAAGAGGTGCAGATGCCAAGAGGCATGAGGCCGGCGGCAATCTTCAACCCCACCCGGTTGCTGAGCGGCGAGGCTCCGGCAAAGATACCGACCACGCTCGCCTGCCTGCGGCAGAAATAGATGTCGCCGCCGTTTTCCACCACCACCTCGCCTGCCCCTTCGGCCAGAAGCACCTTCCCGACGTATTCGGCGACGGCCCCGGCCACCGCGGCCATGGGCCCTACCTCCGCAGCCAGTCCCGCAGCAAGCATGGTCTTGACAATCGGCGGCGCCGTAAGGTCGGCGGGCAGAGGGGTGAGCGCGGCGACAAATTCAGGATGGCGGGCGATGTAGTTTTCCAGCTGGCTGCGATACTTGAATACCGCCTCGAAGGCTGCAACGCGCAGGTCTTTGCCGGCAAGAATCTGCAGGTCGGTTTCCTTGAGCCGCACCTCAAAGCCGACCAACCCGCCAGGCTCAACAAGGTTCCGATAAGTTCTCTGCTGGTATGAACAGGGGTCAGGGCGTTTCTTTTTTCTTTTGACGGTCACGGGATGGCTGGTATGGTAAAAGGTTGTTGGGGTAGGGTAAGCGATCACAGGGCGCTTTTAGCTGAGTTGAGCAGCTTGCCTGCTCTCAAAACGAAACTTATACCCGAAGGGTGATTCCGTGGTTATTTGACCTTTATGGGTTTGCCCCGTGATCGGTTGCGGAGTAGGAGATTAACAGCATTATAGCGGAGAAGGAAACAAGCGGCAAGGATGTTCCGCTCATTCCCCCCGCCCGGAGAGCAGACGGAAAATGGTAAGCGGTCACAGGGCACCACATCTTGCAGCGATCGGTCCGGCTCACGTACCCGATGTACGCATCGCCGTCCCGCTTGCCGCAACCTGCGGCACCCTGTGACCGCTTTTAGCTGAGTTGAGCAGCTTGCCTGCGCAAAACGAAACTTATACCCGAAGGGTGATTCAGTGGTTTTTCCTGTTTTGTGGCTTACCCCATGATTGGTTACAAAAAATGAACATAGACAGGCGGGCGCGGCTCATTCTTTTTACCAGGTACCCCGAGCCGGGCCGGACAAAAACCCGGCTGATTCCGGCTCTGGGAGCCGAAGGCGCAGCAGCGCTCCAGCGGCGGATGAGCGAGGCTCTTGTCGACCAAATGGAACGGTTTGCAACCCAGTATCCGGCGAGCCTGGAGATTCGCTATGCCGGCGGGAGCCGGCAAGGCATGGCAGCCTGGCTTGCCACCGACATCCCCTGTCTGGACCAGGGCGAGGGTAATTTAGGCGACCGCCTGCATCGGGCCTTTGCCCAGGCTTTTGCCCAGGACGCCCAGGCGGTGGTGGCAATCGGCGCCGATTGCCCCACCCTGACCCCGCCCCTCTTTGCCCAGGCCTTTACCGCCCTGGCCACCCAGGAGCTGGTGCTTGGCCCGGCCAGGGACGGCGGCTATTATCTTGTTGGCCTTACCCGGCCGCGCCCTGCTCTATTTGCGGAAATCCCCTGGGGCAGCGGTGAGGTGCTGGCCGCAACCCTGAAACAGGCGCAGACCCTGAATCTTTCCACCCATCTTCTGGAAACCCTTGCCGATGTTGACCGACCCGAGGATCTGCGACATATCGATTATCATCCCTACTCTCAATGAGGCGGCTTGCATCAGCCAGACCGTGGCCGGGCTGGTCGATCAACCGGGCGTTGAGGTGATTGTGGCCGATGGCGGCAGCAGCGACCGGACCCCGGCTCTGGCTGCGGCTGCAGGAGCCAAGGTCTTTTCCGCTCCCGCCGGGAGAGGAAGCCAGCAAAATGCCGGAGCACAGATGGCACAAGGCAGGGTGTTGCTTTTTCTTCATGCCGACACCCTGCTGCCGGAAGGGTTTGCGGCGCAAATCCGCGCAGCCTTGGCCCGGCCTGGTATCGTGGCCGGGGCCTTCCGCTTCGCCATTGCCGCCAAAGGCTGGCGCTTCCGACTCCTTGAGCAGGGCGCCAATTGGCGGGCCGCCTGGCTTGGCCTGCCCTATGGCGATCAGGCGCTGTTTCTGTCCGCCGCCCGGTTTCAAAGCCTGGGAGGCTTTATGGAGATTGCCCTGCTGGAGGATCTTGAGCTGGTGCTGCGCTTGCGAAAAGTCGGCCGCCTGGCCCTGCTCAAGACTCCAGCCCTTACCTCGGCCAGACGCTGGCAACAGTTGGGGCTGGCCCGCACCACCATGGTTAATCAAATTATCTTACTTGGTTTTTTTTGCGGGCTCAATCCTGACCGACTTGCCCGCTGGTATTACGGGGGCTGGGAGATCAATGGCGGGTTCCTTGGGAAGCAGGAGATGGTGCAGAGTCTGATCGGGGATAAAGGAAAGGAGAAACCCGGAACTTTTGCGCAGGTATGGCGCGGTAAGGGAGCCGGTCATCAGGGGGTTGGCATCCGCCAGCAGCCCGGACAGCACCATGAAGAGCACGGTAATAACCACCGCCGCCTTGAGCAGACCGAAAATTCCGCCCGTAAGCCGGTCAAACCAACCAAGGAGTGAAAGGCTCATGACCTTTTTCAGCACAAAACCCAAAGCCAGAACCCCTAAAAAAACCGCGAGAAAAAGCAGGGCGTAAGTCACGAGAAAACGAAGTTGCGGCGAAGAAATCAATGGATGAAGGCGGGGGCTTATCTGCTCATAATAACGGCCGGCAAAGAGATAGCCGAGAACGAGCGCGAACAGGGAGGCCATCTGGCGAATAAACCCTATCCAGATGCCCCGGGCAAGAAAGATGAGAACTATGGCGATGGCGCCGAAATCAATTGCGGTCATGGTTGTTTCCCTGAGGCTCTGGTTGTCAATGCTTGCAAAACTTAGCGGAATAATTACGTCGTTTTTTGTAACCGTTCACCGGAGCGGTCACCAAAGTACCAAAACCGCCGGACTGTAACCGTTCAGCAGTGCCGCAGATTTGGACAAGCGGATCGGCGCTGCGTACCTCGTGTACGTAAGCCGGGCCGATCGTCCGAAGATGTGGTGCTGCTGAACGGTTACCGTTTTTTACCAACGGCTTGCGGCCCAGAGCAAGGATTTTTACAACAGGAGAAAAAAATGGCGTTTGCCCAGGCTATTTTTGAAGAATGCTGGCCGGACGGCTAGCCTCTCAAAGAGGCCTGATCGTAACCGATAAATACATCACCTCTGCGCCCTTACCGTCATTCCGGCGAAGGCCGGAATCCAGGGTAGTTTGCTTTTTCTGGACCACGGCCTTCGCCGAGGTGACGAGACAAGCACGAAAAACTTTTCCGGAACCATCACCATTTATTAGCCCCCCGGCAAAGCCGGGGGTTTGCTTTCAAAAATCAAGGAGTAGCCACATGGAACTCATGTCTTTTCTCAAACAGGTACCGCTGTTCAGCGGCCTGACCCACGGGCAGTATGACGAGCTGGCCATGATCATCACCCTTCAGGACTATGACCGCGGCCAGACCATCTTTGCCGAAGGCGACGAGGGAACCGGATTTTATATAGTCATGGAAGGGTTGGTCAAGATCTACAAACTTTCCCTGGAGGGCAAAGAACAGATCCTCCATATTTTTGGACCGGGCGAGCCCTTTGCCGAAGCCGCCGTCTTTATGGGCTCGACCTTCCCGGCCCACGCCATGGCTCTGGAGAAAAGTCGGACCATCTTCCTCCCGCGCCGCGCCTTTATCGACCTGATCCAGACCAATCCGGCCCTGGCCATGAACATGCTGGCGGCCCTGTCCATGCGGCTCAAAAAGTTTGCCCACCTGATCGAAGATCTCTCGCTCAAGGAAGTGCCGGGCCGGGTGGCCGCCCATCTCCTTTATCTCAGCACCCAGCAGGGGGACAGGGATACCGTAAAGCTCAACATCGGCAAAGCTCAATTGGCCAGCCTGCTGGGCACCATCCCGGAAACCCTTTCCCGGATCCTTGGCAAACTCGCCAAACAGGGGTTGATCAGCAGCGATGGGGCGCAGATCACCATTCTGGACCGCGACGGCCTTGAGGATCTGGCCATGGGGGAAAAACTGTAGACGAGGAAAAGGCAAGCAAACGATCTGCTTGGTGTTGAAAATGGAGGAAACTGTTCAGCAGTGCCGCAGATGCTAGGAAGAGGTCTGCGAAGTGTGCTGTCGCACACGAGCGGGCCGATGACAACGCAGATGTGGTGCTGCTGGACAGTTTACTGTTCCAGGCCGAACTCAAAGGCCATCCCGGTCTTGCCCAGGTGGACAAGGATATTCTTGAGCCCTTGCAAGGTATCAACCTGAAAGTTTATCTGCCAGGACGAGGTGCGCGATGGCTGGCTGGAAAGCAGCTCGATCTCGCTGATCTTCATCTCTTCCGGGGCCACGCCCAGCATCATCAGAACGCGGTTGCGGGACGGCGCCTCCAGAATGAGGATGGTCTGCATCTTGGGCAGCATCGTTTCCTTTAGCCGCCAGCGCACCTCCACCACATCCTCCCGCTGGGCGTGCAGGGAGGTGATGGTGGCGCACTCCTTCTGATGGATGGAAAGCCCCCGCTCGCTGAGCAGGCCGTACAGCCAGTTTTCCGTGGGCACCGGATTGCAGCAGCGGGAAAATTTGATGCAGACCGGATCCAGGGTAGCAAGCTCAATGCGGTTCAGGCTGCCGGTTGGCGGCAGCAGGGTTTCCCGGTCAGCATACAGCCGGCCTTTGATCTCGCTGATTAGTTCCCGCAACCGAAATCTGCCCTCGCCCAGACCAAGAAAAAGCTCCGGCAGCTCCATTGCTCCGAGCGGTGCCATGATGGTTGCCATGCCCGGTTTTTCCAGAAGATCATAGGGCAGTCCGTAATGTTTGAGTTCCTGGCGGAGGAGGCTCTCGCCGATCATGCCGGCCAGAGCCTCGCGCCGCTGGCGGAACAGTTTGGAGAGCTCCGCCCGGGCCCTGGGGGTCTGACAGAGTAGCTGAATTTCCGGCTCGAAACGCACCGGTTCTTTCTGGCAGATAATCTCCACCTGATCGCCGTCTTCAAGAAGGGCGCCCGGCTCCACCTGCCGCTTGCCGATCCTGGCCTTGATGCAACGCTTGCCCACATCGGTATGCACCTTGAAGGCAAAATCCAGCACGATGCTGCGGGCTGGCAGTTCAACCGGGTCGCCCTTGGGGGTGTAGGTGTAGATGGCCTTTTTGCCACTTACCGCGATCATATCCCGGTAGGAGAGATCCCCCTCTGTCCCCAGAATATCCAGCATCTCCCGCAGCTCCACCTCAAAACTGGAAGGCACCTTCTTGTGGACAAACCATTCCCGCACCAGGCCGGTGCGGGAAGAGGTGGTCATCTCGGCGGTGCGGATCTTGAACAGGTAGTTGCACCCCTTGATATTGGCCCGGGTATGCAGGCTCTGGTAGCCGGTGGCCTTGGGGTTGGCTATAAAATCCCTGATGGTTCTAGGAATGGGCGGGTAATTCTGATGAATGATCCCGAGAACCCGGTAACAGGTCTGGATGTCATTGGTGACGATGATGAATTCCATGGGGTTGGCCACGGTTTTATTCAAAACCTTCTGGGTCGGAGCAAAGTAGGCCCATAGCCCCTTGGGATTGAGGCGGATCTCATTGGTGATCCACGCCTCTTTCATCCGTTCCTCAAGGGTGCGCTTGATGGCCAGTACCTCTTCGCTCGTCTGCAGCCGCTTGATGGCTGCCAGCACCTTCTGGCTCTGGCGCGGGAATTTATACTTCAGGGCCAGGGTATAGAGTTCGCGTTTGATGGAGTTCAGGCCCATGATCTTGGCCAGGGGCGCATAGATGTCCAGGGTTTCCTCGGCGATTTTCTGCCGTCTGTCCTTGGGCATGGAGTCCATGGTCCGCAGGTTGTGCAAACGGTCGGCCAGCTTGATCAAGAGAACCTCAAGATGAGCCGCGGCCCCGGAGAAGAGCTTACGGTGAACCAGCTTGTAAAAGGTCTGTTTGTCTCCGGAAAAATTGGCGATCTTGGTGCAACCATCAACGATGATCTCGATGTTCTTGCCAAATATCTCGCCGATCACCTCGCTGGTCACCTCGGGCACATCCTCGACCGTGTCGTGAAGCACCGCGGCGGCCAGCAGCTCCGGGTCGCGAATCTCAAGCTCCTCCGCCAGGATTTTAGCCACTTGGAGAGGATGGCTGACATAGACCTCGCCGGACTTGCGCCGCTGGTCCTGATGGGCGGAAACGGCAAAGGACAGCGCCTCCCAGAAGACCTTGGCCGACCCTTCCTGCCCACCGAGGATCTGCTCCATGCTCTCGCAATAGGCGGCTATGTTAAACTTTTGGGCTGGGGCCATGGCTGGTCGCGGTTCTTCTGTTCCGGGATCCGGGTAAATTGGATGCTCTGTAGCAGTAAATAAGGTACAATCACTATAATTAGTATCAGGTTGTTCAGTAAGGGTATTTCGTTCTCAGCCCTTGTGCAATGATTTTCCATTTCTGCAAAAAAATAGCCGGAAAGAGGCCAGCCCGTGACCCACCAAAGAAGAATTCCCCACAGCAAACAGAGTCGTCCGGGAAAACGACAGCACGAAGGAGGCAGGGTGGTGCGCCACCACCAGGAAGCCCGCTTTGAAAGCGAGATCTTAGGCCGCCTCTACACTGCGGAGATACCGCTTTCCGCGCCGGAGCTGCTTGCGGCGCTGGGGTTGAGCAAAAACCACCGGCAGGAGGTGCTGGGGGTGCTGGATGATCTCTGCCGGCGCAAGGTTCTTTCCTGCAAGCGGGACACCTTTGCCCTGCGCAAGAGCGTGGAGGTGTTTGCCGGCCCGATCAGCGTCAATCCCAAGGGCTTTGGCTTTGTCGCTTTCGCCGAGGCCCCGGCCGACCTGGAGATCGACCAGGATGTCTTTATCCCGCCCGGCATGCTGGGCGGCTCCGCCCACAGCGACAGGGTGCTGGTTCTCTTGACCGGCCGACGCCAGGGCCGTTTCGAGGGACGGGTGCTCGCGGTCCTGAGCAGGGCCACCACCCGGCTGGTGGGGGTTTACATGGCCGGGGGCCATACCGGCCTGGTAACCCCGGAGGATGCCCGCTTCCCCTACAATCTGATCATCCGCAAAGAGGACAGCCGGGGGGCCAAGAACGGCGACGCGGTCCTGGCCGAGGTCACCTCCTTTGCCGCCGGCCAGCGGAACCTGGACGGCGTCATCCTCGAGGTGCTGGGCAATCCAAAGGATATCCAGGTGCAGACCGAGATGGTCATCCGCAAGTTCGACCTGCCCCATCTCTTTACCCAGGAAGTGACCGCGCAGGTGGAGGGGTTGGACCCAGGGGTGAAGATGTCCGCCTCCCGCACCGACCTGCGTAGGGTAGTCCATGTGACCATCGACGGGGAAACGGCCCGCGACTTCGACGACGCCGTGGCTATCGAGCCGCTGAAAAATGGTTTTCGCCTCTATGTCTCCATCGCCGACGTCAGCCATTACGTGCGGCCGCAAACCCCGGTGGATGTCGAGGCCTACCAGCGCGGCACCAGCGTCTATTTCCCCACCCGGGTCATCCCCATGCTGCCGGAGCGGCTGTCCAACAACCTTTGCAGCCTGGTGCCGGGCGAGGACCGTTACACCTTCACCGCCGTGCTTGATTTTGACGAACACGGCAACCGGCTGGCCAAACGCTTTATGAAAAGCATCATCCGCAGTCGGCATCGCCTCACCTACACCATCGTCAAACAGATTTTGACGGACCAGGATGCCACGGTGCGTAGCCAATACGGTGACATGGTGGCGGATCTCGAACGCATGGGGCGCCTGGCTCTGAGCCTGGAAAACCAGCGGGGCAAGCGGGGGAGTATCGGCTTTGAACTCCCCGAGCCCCTGGTGGTGCTGGGCGAGGACAACACCGTGCAGACCATCAAGCGGAGCGAGCGCAATCAGGCCCACAAGCTCATAGAGGAGTTCATGCTTGCCGCCAACGAGGCGGTGGCCGAGGCGCTGGAGGAGGGCAGGATCGACAGCCTCTACCGAATCCACGAAGCGCCCGACCCGCTCAAGGTGGCCGAGTTCACCGAGTTTGCCCAGAGCATGGGGCTCAAGGTCGATGATGACGGCGGCTCGCCAAAGTGGTTCGGCAAGGTGCTGGCCATGGCGGCCAGCACCCCCCAGGAGTACATCATCAGCAACCTCCTGCTGCGCACCATGCAGCAGGCCCGCTACTCCCCCCTCAATCTCGGCCATTTCGGCCTGGCCGCCACCCACTACACCCATTTCACCTCCCCCATCCGGCGGTACCCGGATCTCATGGTCCACCGGGCCCTGGCCGCCAGCCTGCAAAAAAAGGGAAAGGGGAAGCTGGCCGGAGAACCGGTATCCAGCGAAGAGGCTGGCGGGTTTCTCTCCAAGCGGGAGCGGGTGGCGGTGGAGGCCGACCGGGAGATGGTAGAGCGGCTCCAGGTTCACTTCATGGCCGACAAGATCGACGAGACCTTTGAGGCCATTATCTCCGGGGTCACCGCCTTCGGGTTGTTCGTCGAGCTGACCGAGGTCTTTGTCAACGGCGCCGTGCCCATCACCGAGATGCGCGATGATTATTACGAACTGGAGCAGGGCCGCCACCGGCTCATCGGGCAAAGGAGCAAGACCGTCTACCAGATCGGCGATCTGGTGCGGGTGCGCCTCACCAGTGTGGAGATTCCCCGGCGGCGGATCAATTTCAGCGTGGAGGAAAAATTGGCCCGGGCCACGGATTTGGCGCAGGCTGCCCCAGTTAAACGCTGCAAGGCCCGCAAAAAGCGGGCAACTGATAGCTTATAGCTGACAGCTAATGACTCAACCATTGCAGGATACGGTCCGAGAGCTGATGGCCCAGGCGACCATCGTCCTGGTCTCCCCCAAGTTTGCGGAAAACATCGGTTCGGCGGCTAGAACCGCGGCGAACATGGGGATCGGGCAACTCATTCTTGTCTGCCGGGAAATGCCCGACCGCGAGAAGATGCTCCGGCTCGCCACCGCCAAGGCGGCCCCTCTCATCGATAATCTGGAACACCACCAGGAATTGGCCGAGGCCCTGGCCCCCTTTAGCTGGGTGCTGGGCACCTCGGCCCGTCAGGGGAGAAAGCGGACCACGGTCAACAGCCCCAGGCAGCTCATGGGCGAAATCCTGCCCCAGCTCAAAAACAACCGGGTTGCCCTTCTCTTCGGCCCGGAAGACCGCGGCTTGGCCAACGAAGAACTCCGTTACTGCAACCAGATCACCACCATCCCGACCGTGGATTTTTCCTCCCTCAACCTGGCCCAGGCCGTGGCCATCCTCTGTCATGAACTCCATTACAGCGTCCTGGAGGCGGTGAACCGGGAGGCCTTTCCCAAGCCGGTTCCCAGGCAGGGAAACAAACAGGAGCTGGAGGCGATGTTCGGCCATGTGGAAGAGGTGCTTACGACCATCGGCTTTTTGAAAGGCGGGGAGGATGATTACTGGATGAAAAGCATCCGCCGGTTTCTCGGCAGGCTTGGCCTGAAGTCCAAAGAAATCAAGATCATCCGGGGGGTTTGTCGGCAGCTGCTCTGGCGGGACGGGCACGACCCTAAAACATGCGCTTCCGCCAAAGAACAAAACCAGCCAGGCCGGTAAGGACCATCGAAAAAACCAGCACGGACCAGAAACCAAGCTGCTGATCCAGAAAAGGCACCCCCACGTTCATGCCCCAGAAACTGGCGATCATGGTCGGGATGGAGAGAAGGATGGTAACGGAGGCGAGCAGCTTCATCACCTGGTTGAGATTGTTGGAGATAACCGAGGTGAAAGCATCCATCATCCCGCTTAAGATGTCGGAATACATCTGCACCATCTCCAACGCCTGCCGGTTTTCAATAATGGCGTCCTCAAGGATATCCTCATCCTCTTCGTACTGGGGCAGCAGGTGTTGCAGGGCGCTGCTCTTTCTGAGACGCAGCAGCCGCTCCAGAACCAGTCCGTTGGAACGCAGGGCCACGGTGAAGTAGGTGAGGCCTTTTTCCATGTCGAGAAGCTGGAAAACTTCCGCATTGTTCATCGATTTCCGCAGATGCCGCTCAATTTCGTCGGTCTGGCGATTGATCTGATGGATAAAGCGCAGATAGACCTTGGCGGTCTTGTAAAGAATCTGAAAGAGGAAACGGGTCCGCTTGCCGGTGTTGTAATAGGCCGGCGCCCCTGGGCCGACGATGTTGCCGGGCAGGATCTCGGTTTCTTCCAGAGAGACAGTAATGACCTGGTCCGGGGTCAGGATAATGCCCAGCGGCAGGGTGTCGTACATGTCCGGCCCGCGCAGCATCGGGAAATTGGTCAGCACCAGCATGCAGTTGTCTTCGATTTCGATACGGGACCGTTCTTCCGAGTCCAGGGCGGCCCGGAGCAAGTCTTCCGGAACTCCGGTGGACTGGGAAACCGTACTGATTTCCTCCGAAGTCGGGTTAACCATGCGGATCCAGGAGCGGGGCACCGGCCTGCTGTCCGGAAGGATCTGCAACTTATGATCAAAGCGCTTGTACACGGTAAGCATGTCAGTACGCCTCCTGTCCGGGACTGGTTTATCCGGCGCGCCTTATTATTGCGGGACGACCGGAGGCAACTCCGAAACATAACAGTTAGTTGGCTGGGTTGAAGGGGGGAGAAAAAAGGGAAGGGTGACAAGAAAATCAGGGGTCAGCACCGCCCCGACACAATTCAAACCGACAAAAGCTCTTTACTTTGTTTTAGAAACCTCTGTCAATCGAAAAACTGCGCACCCAGAGAGGAGTAGAAGCTGCAAGGGCAAGAACAGAGGCCGCCGGGTTCTTGCCCACCTGTTGCCAAACATGACCGCGAAGGTTGACGGAAGCGGGCTGCGGCTAGAGGCCCTGCAGGGGGCAAACGGCGCAGAGGGGGCTGTTTTTTTTGCAGTATTCCTTGGCGAGTCGGACAAGAAGGGCATGGTACTCGTTGAAAAGCTGGACTTCGCTGGGCAGCTTGCCGAGAAACAACTCCTGGATCTCTTCATAACCGGCATCTTCGGCAATGAGGTCATGCCGGAGCAGGATGCGGTAGGTATAGGCATCCACCACGAACACCGGCTTGCCTGCGGCATAGAGGCTGATGGAATCGGCAGTTTCCGGGCCGATCCCCTTGACCGCCAGCAGCTTTTCCCGGAGGACATGGGTGTCTTGGCTGAAAAAATCCTCCAGGCTCCCGCTGTCTGCCCGGATGGCGGCAAAGAGGCCCTTGAGCCGCCTGGCCTTCTGGTTGTAATATCCGGAAGGCCGGATTTTTTCGGCCAGCAACTCGGTGGGCAAAGCTTCCAGGGACGCAAAGGAGAGGAGCCCGTCCCGGCGCAAGTCCTCAATGACCCGGCTCACATTGCGCCAGCTGGTATTCTGGGTAAGTACCGCGCCGAGCATGATCTCGAAGGGGGTTTCGCCTGGCCACCAGTGCTGGGGGCCAAAAAGGGCAAAAAGACGGGAATGGATTTCCTGAATCCTGTTGGTCACGGTTGTTGCGCCCAAGAGAAAAATCAGTCGCTACGCATGAAGAGGAAATAGATGGCAATGCCAATGGCCCCGAGGAAAACCCCGGCCACCGGCAAGACTTTGCCCAGCTGAAGAAAGCCGTTCACCACCAGCCCTTCCATGTAGCGACTCCCGCTAAAAACCCAGAGGCCGAACCCGAGAGCGGTCATGACCAGGGTGTTGGTCGCCTGCTTGTAAAGATTGTAGCAGATAAAGGCGATAAACGGCACCAGGAACCAAGGGTTGGTAAAAAGAGCCTTTAAATCTGTATCGCGGAACTGTTGCGGCACATTGGTACTGTTGAAAAAATCGATAATCTTCCCCAGAAATTCACTCATGGCGGTGGGTCCTCCTCTGTGGTGATTACGACATTATGTAACTATCCAGCAGCACCGCATCTGCGTTGTTATCAGCCTGCTCATGGGCACCAGCACACGTCGCAGGCTTCTGCCTAGCAGCTATAGCTGAGTTGGGCAGCTTGCCTGCCCAAACGAAACTTATACCCTTTGGGTGCACGGCACTGCTGAATAGTTACGGTTGGGGTGTTTTTGTTTGTTTCCGGCCTTAACGCTGGATAGTTACGAAATTACTTCGGCTGTCGATCCGGCGCGGTGGCCTGCTTGTATACCTTGATGGCGCAGTAGGAACCGCACATGCTGCAGGCATCGCCCTTGTAGGAACTTCCCTCTTCCCGGAAACGCCGGGCCTTTGCCGGATCGATGGACAGCTCGATCTGGCCTTTCCAGTCCAGATTGTTGCGGCACCTGGCCATGGCGATGTCCTTGTCGAGGGCGCCGGGCAGCCCCTTGGCGATATCCGCGGCATGGGCGGCGATGCGGGAGGCCATGACCCCCTCATGCACATCCTCGGCGCTGGGCAGCTTGAGATGCTCGGCCGGGGTGACATAGCAGAGAAAATCGGCGCCCGCCGCCCCGGCAATGGCCCCGCCGATGGCGCCGGTGATATGGTCGTAGCCCGGCGCGATGTCCGTTACCAGGGGGCCCAGAACATAAAACGGCGCCCCGTGGCAAAGCTGCTTCTGGAGCAGGATATTGGCCTGAATCTGGTTGATCGGCATGTGGCCAGGCCCCTCGACCATCACCTGCACCCCGGCCTCCCAGGCGCGCTGGGTCAACTCGCCCAGATGGATCAGCTCCTGGACCTGGCCCCGGTCGGTGGCGTCGGCCAGACAGCCCGGCCGGATGCCGTCACCCAGGCTCAGGGTGACCTCATGCTCCTTGAGGATGGCCAGCAGGTCGTCGAAATGCTCGTACATCGGGTTTTCCTTGCCGTTGTAGCTCATCCACTCGATGGTGAAGGAGCCGCCCCGGCTGACCACACCCATGAGCCGCTGATGATTGCGGAGCCTCTCCAGGGTGCTCCTGGTGATGCCGGAATGGATGGTCATGAAGTCAACCCCGTCCTGGGCCTGCTGCTCGATCACCTTGAACATGTGA
The DNA here is from genome assembly GCA_001799285.1 of Deltaproteobacteria bacterium RIFOXYD12_FULL_56_24. GTDB lineage: Bacteria > Desulfobacterota > Desulfobulbia > Desulfobulbales > Desulfurivibrionaceae > Thiovibrio. Next base: position 34,879 of record MGTD01000041.1, on the reverse strand, counting down.
TCCACCGTGACCTCACCGATCTTTTTCTTCTGCTTTTCCACCACCTCGGCAATGGACTGATAAATGGGCACGGTCCCCAAGGGGATGGGGCAGCTTTGCAGAATCTCCCGCCGGATGGCGTCAAGCTCGCCGCCCATGGAAAGATCCATCACCGTGTCAGCCCCGGCCTTGAGGCAGACGCAGAGCTTCTGCAGCTCCTGACTCACCTCGGGATAATCCTTGGAGGCGCCGATATTGGCGTTTACCTTGGTGGACAAGCCCTTGCCCACCGCCATGATCCGGTCGAACTGGTGGTTTTTGTTCTTGGGGATGCAGATCGTCCCCTCAGCCACCCCTTGCATCAGGGCCTGGACCGTAATATTTTCGTTGACGGCACAATTTTCAAAAATGGGGGTGCATGTGCCGCTGATCGCCTCTTCTCGAATACTCATCACAGGTTCTCCGGTAACAGACAGCGCAGGCCGCCTGATTTTGACAGTAGAAATAAAGCTGAGTTGAGCAGCTCGTCTGCTCAAACGAAACTTATGCCCTTTTGGCGAAAAGCTGAGTTGAGCAGCTCGTCTGCTCAAACGAAACTTATACCCCCTGGGTGCAAAGGAAGTTTAAGAGGGAAAAACATACCAGCGCCCTTTTTAGAATGCAATGTAAATGTATGGGAAGACAAGAGAGGGATGACTATAACGCCCCGTGTTCATGGAGAATTTTGAGGCCGATGGCGATAAGAACCAGGCCGCCGACAATCTCGGCCCGGGAACCCAGGCGCGAAGCCGAGCCCAGCAGGCAGCCCAGCCGCAGACCGATTGCAGTGAGAGCCGAGGCGACCAGGCCGATAAGCAGGGCCGGAAGCCAGACGCTGATCTCCAGCACGGCAAAACTCAAGCCCACGGCCAGGGAATCGATGCTGGTGGCGACCGAAAGGGTGATAAGCATCCGCCCCCTGGTTGGGTCCGCTCCTTCCCCTTCCTCCTTTGCCTCCCGGATCGCTTCCCAGATCATCTTTAGCCCCACAAAGGCAAGCAGGCCAAAGGCGAGCCAGTGGTCAAAGCTCTCGATCAGCGAGCGGACCGTGAGCCCGCCCAGCCAGCCGAGGACATTCATCCCTGCCTGAAAAACGCCGAAATGGAAGGCCAGCCGGAAAACCTGCCGGGCATTGACTTGGCACAGGCTGACCCCGGCGGCCAGGGCCACGGCAAAAGCATCCACGGCCAGGGCCAGGGCGATGAGCAGGATAGTGGAAAATTCCATGAGCTGGGGGCTGCGCAGGTAAATTTATGTGGGTAATGGTCCGAGGTTGCGCACTAATTGACCATTTATTCCAAGGCCAGGCAAGCTATTGTTTCGAAACGCTGGTATGACATTGATCTTGACAGCGCCTTCCGGATGATTATTTTTGTTGAAATCGCAAAAAGCCGCGATTACAACGGTTGTCGCTGCGTAACCATTTGATTTTGTGTCTCGGACCTGTGACCTTTTTTCCTTTTTACGAGACCATCATTTTTGACGCACCTTGCCGTTTTCGGCAAAAGGACAACCATCCATGGGCCTGGGCCGCAAGCACAAACGCCTGCAACACCACAACGAATCAACTTCCGAGAGAGAAAAAATGAGTCCCCAAAAAACCGCCAGCCAGACAGAGACCAAGGAATTTCAGGCCGAAGTAAAAAAGATGCTCGATATCGTGATCCATTCGCTCTACACGGAAAAGGAGATCTTCCTGCGCGAACTGATCTCCAACGCCGCCGATGCCCTGGAAAAATTCCGGCACCAGAGTGTGATGGAGGAGGAGGTCTTCGACAGCCATGTGCCGCTGGAGATCGGCATCGAGTTTGACGAAAAAGCAAACACCCTCACCATCACCGATACCGGCATCGGCATGGATCGGGGTGAACTGGAGGCCAACCTGGGCACCATCGCCCATTCCGGCTCCAAGACCTTTTTCAGCAAGCTTTCCGAGACCGACCGCAAGGAGGTCAACCTGATCGGCCAGTTCGGCGTGGGTTTCTATGCCGCCTTCATGGTCGCCAAGAAAGTCAGCGTAAAATCGCGCTCCTTCCGCCTGGATGACATGGGCCACGAATGGATCTCCGACGGCGGCGGCACCTTTACCATCGCCATGTGTCCCGGCATCCGGCGCGGCACCAGCATCGTCCTGGAACTAACCGACGAGGCCAAGGAGTATGCCGACGAACAGACCATCCGCCGGATCATCAAGCAGTATTCCAATTTTGTTCCCTTCCCCATCAAACTCAAGGGCGAACCAATCAACACGGTGCAGGCCATCTGGACCCTGGGCAAGAGCGAGGTCACTGAAGAGGCCTACACCGAATTTTACAAGTTCATCGCCAATGCTTATGACGAGCCCCTGGCCCGGCTCCATTTTTCCGCGGACGCCCCCCTGGCCATTAAGACCCTGCTCTTTATCCCCAAGGAAAATTTCGAGAGTATGGGGTTCGGCCGCATGGACCCGGGGGTCAACCTCTACTGCCAGCGGGTGCTGATCGAGCAGCACAGCAAGACCATCCTCCCGGAGTGGCTGCGTTTTTTGCGCGGGGTCATCGACAGCGAAGACCTGCCGCTCAATATCTCCCGCCAGGCCCTGCAGGACAGTGCCCTGGTCGCCAAGATCAACAAGGTGGTGACCAAGCGGCTGCTTAAATTTTTGGAAGAGCTGGCCAGGAGCGAACCGGAAAAGTACACGGAGTTCTGGAAGAATTTCGGCATGTTCATCAAGGAAGGGGTGATCTCGGACTATGCCTACCGCGAGGAAGCGGCCAAGCTCCTGCGCTTCGAGTCTTCCAAGACCGAGGCAGGCATCTTCACCTCCCTGGCCGAATATGTGGAGCGGATGCCAGAGGGGCAGAAGGAGATCTTTTACATCAACGGTCCCAGCCGCGAGGCCATTGAAAACGGCCCCTATATCGAGGCCTTCAAGAAACGCAATCTGGAAGTAATCTACACCCTGGAGCCCATCGATGATTTCGCCATGAGCCACCTGGGCGCGTTTGCCGAGAAAAAGCTGGTCTCCGCCGACCGCGGCGATCTCGACCTTCCCGAAGCAGTGACGGAAACCGAGGCTGACAAGGAAAAAGGGCAGAGCGAGGCCATGGCCGCCCCGGACTCCGTGGCCCTGACCACCTGGATGAAAGAGGTGCTGGGTGAGCAGGTGAAAGAGGTCATCGCCTCAAAGCGCCTCACCGACAGCCCGGCCATGGTGGTCAACCCCGATGGCTTTGTCACCAGCAGCATGGAACGGATCATGCGCGCTTCTGGCCAAGGGGGGCTCCAGCAGTTTGGCGGCAAGAACCTGGAGATCAACACCAGTCATCCCCTGATCAAGGGCTTGGCCGGGCTGAAAGAGAAGGATGGGGAGGTGGCGCAAAGCGTGGTGGAGCAAATTTTCGACAACGCCATGATCCAGGCCGGACTCATGGTGGAGCCCCGGAACATGGTGGCGCGGAGCTACAAGATTTTAGAAAGGCTGGTGGGGAAATAAGAGCAAAAAGCAAGGTGAAAGGGAGAAGGATCTTTTCCCTTTCGCCTTAGCTCATTCCCAGCTGCCGAGATCGGCGTTTTCTTTTTTTCCGCCGGGCTGGTTATCCTGCCCGTAGGAATAGATATCCACCGCGCCATGCTCGCCGGGGTTGCGGTAGTGATAGGGCTTTCCCCACGGGTCGTTAGGCACGGCCTTTTTCAGATAAGCGCCTTTCCATTTTTTTATGCCCGTATTGGTCACCAAGGCGGCCAACCCTTCCTGCTGGGTGGGATAACGGCCCACATCAAGCCGGAAGGCCTCGAGTGCCACCATTAGCCTTTCAATCTGGGTTCTGGCCGCCTTCTGCCGGACTTTGTCCTCTCTGCCAAAAAACTTGGGCCCGACCAGGGAGCCGAGCAGTAAAAGAATAATAATGATAATCAGCAGTTCAAGCAGGGAAAACCCCCGTTGTTTTTTCAGGTTTTTTACTTCCATTGACATGGGTTCTACCAGCTAAAATTATCCCTGTTGAAATTGTAAAAAAATGACCGGTAACGCCTAAGCCATTATGGTTTACGCCGCACCTGCATCAACCTCCCGCCGATGATAGCGAGAAGGCCACAGCCGGCACTGAATAAAGCACCCATCTTGGCCGCCCCCTGGATGAGCGGGTCGGTGAAGGCCTCTCCCGCCACAAACAAGGCCACGGTCAAGCCGAGCCCCGCAATGAGGCCGATCAGCAGCAGCTCCTTTTTCCCTACATGGGAAGGCAGCGGATAGCCGAGCTTCCTGCCCAGCAGGCCCATGCCGAAAATGCCGCAGGTCTTGCCGACCGCCAGAGAAGCAAAGACCAGCCATGTTGCGGTGCCAATGACCGCGAACTCTACGCCCGCATTGGCCAGACCGAACATGAACAGCCCGAAATCCACCACCACCTTCCACTCGTGCTCAAAGCTGGCAAGAGGGGTCAAATCGCGGGGGTCTTCTTCGAAGAGATGCTTGTGTTCAACTAGGGGATGAGGGAGAAAGGGAACGATGAAAACCAGCGCCAGAGCGGGATGGATATGAGCCTTGAACAGACCGGCCCAGCTGAGCGTGCCGCCGATCAGGAGATAGGGCCAGTAGCTGCTGGCACCCTTGTACCGTCGCAAAAGAAACGCAAAGGCCATACCGGCAAGGGTAAGTCCCAGCCATTGCGGCGCCACGGGATGCAATGGATCAGGGTAGAAAACCGCGATTATCCCCAGGCCGATGGCGTCGTCGGCTATGGCCAGCAGCAGCAAAAAAGAGATGGCTGGATGCCGTCTGCCGAAAACCAGGCTGGCCACCAGCCAGGCCAGAGCAATATCGGTGGCGGTGGGAATGCCCCATCCCCCCCGCAGCGAGGGGGAGCCGATCAGCGAGTTGAGCCCCAGATAGACGAGCACCGGGCCTACTACTCCGCCAAAGGTTGCCAGCAGGGGGTTAATCGCCTTGCGCAGGGGATGGAGATCTCCGCCCGGCAGGCAGCTCTGGGTAATTTCCGAGGCGGCCATGCCGAAAAACAGCACCATGAACAATTCATTGGTAAGAAAATGAAAGCTGAGCGGCCCGAGCCGGGGCGCCTGAAGGAATTGGTGGTAGCCTTCCGGCGCCAGATTCGCCCAGATCAGGGCGACCACCACCCCGGAAAGCAGCGGGACCGAAAATTCCCGGAGCAGGTTAATACGCTTTTTCACGATTTATCCTTTATTGATTGATGGACTCGTAACAACTCATTGTTTAACGCAGAGGCGCAACGTAGCAAAGTTTTAAGCCGTCGTTAAAAAATAACTTGAACGATTGTTATCCCGCGAACGGCATAAGGAGCCGAAACGAAATGATCCAGGATTGGCTGAATAATCCATGCCCAACCATACCAAAAACCCCTCCCCGGTCAAGAATAATCGGCCTCACCTGTCCCCGGCCTCGTTGATCCTGGCGACCAGTTCGCCGATATCCACCGGTTTCATCAGGTAATCGAAAAGGCCACGTTGCATGCCGATGATGCCGCTCTCCGTTGAGCCATGCCCGGTAAGAATAATCACCTGAATCCCGGGGTCGCGCTGCTTGATCAGATCCAGGGTGGCAAGGCCATCGACCCCCGGCATCATCAGATCAAGAAGGACCACGTCCGGCCGCCAGTCGGCAGCAAGCGCCGCCATGGCTTCCTCGGCGCCGCCCACGGCTTTGGCGGCAAAACCCCGCAACTCCAAACGCTCCGCCAGGGTTGTCCCGAAATCAAGCTCATCGTCAACAATCATGATTCTATGCGCGGCCATTAATTTCACCCTCGCTGCCTTCGTGGTAAACGGGGAAGGTGATGATAAAGGTGGTGCCGCCGCCAACCTCGCTGCTCACCTCAATCCTACCACCCATTTTCTGCACTAGACCATAGGTGATGGACAACCCAAGGCCGGTGCCCTTTTTCTCCTCATTGCCCTTGGTGGTGAAAAAAGGCTCGAAGATATTCTTCAGAATCTCCGGGGCAATCCCAGGCCCAGTGTCGGAGATTGCCACCATGACCGTTTTCTGGTTTTCCCGGCGCGAGGTGATATGGATCTCGCCATCGCTGCGGATCGCATCAATGGCATTGTTGATCACGTTAAGAAACACCTGCTGCAACTGGCCATGGTCCGCTCGGATAACCGGAAGGTCCGCCTGGAGTTGCAGGAAAATATGGATGTTGCGGTAGACCGCGTCTTTTTCCAGGAAACTCAAAACCTCCTGAATGATTTCGTTGAGCTGCACCAGGGTCAGGGAGGTTTCCATCCGCCGGGCAAAACCAAGGAGTCGATGGGTAATGGTTCTCGCCCTGACCACCGCGTTTTGCAGGGAAACCAGTTGGTCGAGAAACTTATCCCGGTGGCGGAAATCCTGGTCCAACCCGACCAGATCCTGCATCAACCCGGCCTTTTCGCCGATGATTGCCAGCGGATTGTTGATCTCATGGGCAACTCCCGCAGCCAGCCGCCCGATGGAAGCAAGCTTGTTCGAATGTTCGGTTTCGCTAAGGATTGCGTCCCTGGTTTCATCGGCCTCCCGGAATCGGCCCGCCAGGAACCGGGAGAGCCAGATAACCACCCCGCCCGAAGCAAGAAAACAGATGATCAGCGTTAGCAGCAGCCGCTCTTTGAAGATCCGCCAGATCTTCCGCGCCTCGGCTCCTTGCTGGTCAAGAACCAGCAGCCAGGGAGTATTAGGAATCCTGCTCACCGCCCGGTAAAAGTTGCTGTCGCCAATCACTTCCTCAAAAATGAGGATGTCATTCTGTTTGGGCTTGCGGGCGAGCTGAAAATTTTTCAGAGCCCCGCCGTGGTAGCGGGAACCGCTTTGCAAGATGCCGCTGTCGCTGAGGAGAAAGATGTCCTCCAGAGCCTCGGTATCCGCCAGGGCCAGAAACCTATCCAGGGTCTCGGTATCGATGCTCGCCCGGAGTACCCAATACTGTTCCGAATAAGGGTCTTTCTTGCTGGCGGCCACCACGAAATGGGGAACATTGCGGAAACCGGTGAACACCTCACTGACATACATCCGCCGAGCCAGGGCCTTATGGAACCAGAGGCTGTCGCTGTAATCCTTGCCCGCAAGGCTATAAGGACCGACATAGGCGCTCTGGATACCATCCGGGCCGACCACGCTCAGATCGACCAGCCCCTGATGCTCCTTCTTGAGCTGCCTGAATATGTGCTCAAGCCTCTTGTTGTCGGAGAGATCCTCGAAGCTATGGGTGTCAATAACCACGGTGATCGCCGCCTCAAGTTTTTCCAGATAGGCGGTGATGGTCGCCCTGGCGCTTTCCGCGTTCCAGCGGGCGTTGGCCTGGGAATCATCCCGCAAAAGCTGCTGGTACTGGATAAAGTTAAGGCCCGAGGTAATCGCCAGGGGAATCAGGGTAATGGCCAGCATCACGATGAGCAGGCTGTTGCGCATGCACCGGTACCGCGCCTTGGGACAAAGATCCCTGTCGGACAGACCGCAGAACAACGGGTAATTGGCGGCACGAAAAAGGCGTTTGCTCATGACGGTACACTCCTCTCATAACCAAGCACGGGGTAGGCCCCCGAAAGTCAAATAACCACGGAACAAGCGGCCACAGGGTGCCGCAGGTTGCGGCAAGCGGGATGGCGATACGTACTTTTGTACGTGAGCCGGACCGATCGCCGCAAGATGTGGTGCCCTGTGACCGCTTACCTCCTCTCGGTTTCCAATCGGATAGTAGGCCGGACAATCTCCCCCGGTCGCAATTGTTTGGCAATGGCCAGGGCGATAGCCTGGGGTGCCGGGCCGATCACCCTGTCGATCACCTCGATTTTTTTCCAGACCAGATACTGAAAATGCGCCTCCTCAATCCCGCCGCAGATCACCAGGGAAGCTTCTTCCCGGATAACCAGACTGCACAGCGCATCGCTCCCCGGCCCCGGCAGGAGGACAGTCCGCGGCTCCCCGGAAATTTTCCCCCGGACTATTTTGGCGATAAGAACCTCCGTGGCCAGATCGAAACGCGGCGCAATATCATTATTCTGCAGGGTTGCCAGGATTTTCATTCTATTTTATTACCCAAGGTCATATTCTCTCATCTTCCGCCACAGGGTGGTGCGCCCCCAGCCAAGGGCCTTTGCCGCTGCGGCGCGGCTGCCGCCGGTTTGCATGAGCGCGGTGAGAATCTTCTTCTTTTCAATGGCGCTCCAGCTCGAAGCATTATCCGGGATCACTTCCCCCACCGTGGTATTGCTCCCTGCGGCAAACGGCTCCGGAACAACCTTCGCATGGGGCTTCTTGCCTGCCTCGGCAAGCAGATAGGGGGGGAGATGCTCAACCTCGATAACCTCGCCCCGGCAAATATTCACCCCGTATTCAATGATATTGCGCAGCTCGCGAATATTGCCGGGATAAGCATAGCTGCCTAATAAGCGCAAGGCCTGGGCGGAAAGCCTTTTCGCTTTTTTGCCGAAGCTGGCGGCAAACATCTGAAGAAAATGATCGATGAGCAGCCGCACATCACCATCCCGCTCACGCAAGGACGGCAGATGCACCCGCAGGACATTGAGCCGAAAAAACAGGTCTTCCCGAAATTTACCCTCCTGAACCAGCTGTCGCAGATCGCGGTGGGTGCCGGTGATCAGGCGGACATCAACCTTGACCTTCTTCTGGCTGCCCAGGGGAAAGAATTCCCGGTCGTCAAGAACAGTGAGCAACTTTACCTGAAGCGGCAGGGGCAAGTCACCGATCTCGGTGAGAAAAATGGTGCCGCCCTGGGCAAGCTGGAACATCCCGTGCTTATCGGCATGGGCGCCGGTGAAGGCGCCCCGCATATGGCCGAACAGCTCGGATTCGAGCAGGCTTTCCGGCAGCGCCCCGCAGTTCACCTTGATAAAAGGATACTTGCTGCGCTTGGAGGCCTGATGGACAGCCTCGGCCAGAAGATCCTTGCCGGTGCCGGTCTCGCCGGTGATCAGCACCGAAGAATCGGTGTGAGCGAGAATCGGCAGGAGTTCAAAGATCTCCTGCATCTTCGGGCTATGCCCGAGTAGACCCTTGGCCGGCCCCATCTCCTTTATGCGATCGATCTCCTGAAAAGCGGTGACGTCTTCCAGAACCAGAACCAGCGCCTGCCGGCCATTATTGGGCTCCACAACCGGAGTGGCGGTAAAACGCATGGGGATCTTCTTGCGGTTCAGACCGATGATATCGCCCTCGCCACTGCAAGCAACCCCGCTCTCCACGGCTTGGCGCAGCACCGGCATGTTTCTGCCGAAGCTGCTGTGCAACACATAATCGCAGTAGAGGCCGCAGGCCTCCTCGCCGGAATACCCGGTAAGCGCTTCAAGGAAACGGTTCATCATGATTAGCCGGAGATCCCGATCAACAAGGGCGATACCGTGCGGCACTCCATTGAGAACCTCAAGAAGATCCGGACTAAAGCAGTTGATTTTTTCGTTTTCGGACATTGACCTCGGACCATTGCCAATAATTCAGGAAATACAGACCACGAACCCACAACGTTTGTTGAAATCGCAAAAAGCCGCGTGTCAGTCGTCGGCAGCAGTGCCGACATCACAACGGGTATTCGTTGGTAATTTGTTGATTCTGTGTTGCGATCCTGTGAACTTTTTCCTTTTTTTTCGAGTGCATCATGTTTGTTGAAATCGCAAAAAGCCGCGATTACAACGGGTATTCGTTGGTAATTTGTTGATTCTGTGTTGCGATCCTGTGCCCTTTTTCCTTTTTTTGCGAGCGCATCATGTTTCACATTGTCCCCACATGTTCCAAATACAACACCTTTGCCGAAAACGTCAATCCTTTTTTTGCAACTTCGAGAACAGGCAATGTTCCCCGCAAGACAGGGGCAGGAGGTGCAACCTCACTCTCTACCGCCCCCCCCCCCGAGGTCAGAACAAAGTCTTTCTCAGGCACTTACCTGTTTCATCTTCTGACAACCAGATGTTCCTTTTCGTTTCATAATGTTCGGCAACACCTTTAGCAAGAGCTGGCAATTCAAGCAACACCCCGTATTTATTATAAATATGTGTGTGGCACGATCCTTGTATTACTACAGGACAACATCGTTCGTCCATGCCTGGGCGCGGAAAAATATCTCAATAGTTGCGGAGGTTGCCATGAAAAAACTCAACACCTTTCACAAATGGATGACGGCCATTACCTTTGCCGAGGCCGGCGAATGGGAAACTGCTGAAAATATGGCACCGGTCAGTCTCCCGAGCTGGGCAATCAATCAATTCCAGAAAATTTTCATGGCGGCGGCTTTTGCCGAAGAAGGTCTCCATGCCGAGGCCGTCCGCCTGAGCGAAGGCCCCAACCTCCAGGCGCGCCCTGACACCTCTGATGATTTCCTCCGCTCAATGGGCTTGGGCGGAATCCGCATGACCTACGGCGTTTTCGCCACAGAGTCCACCCGATAGGGCAAGACCTGGGCGCGACCATGCAGGCAACCGCGCTGATTGTTTCCAGCGACGAAAGCTTTGCGGAAACGATGAAGGCGCGGCTGCAGGGTTGGGATTTAGCGGTCTACTTGTCCGGCGGCTCGCCAACCCCGATGTCCATCGGGACGGAGGCGGCGATTGTCCTACTCGACCTTCGCCAGGCCGACAGCCGTGGACTTGAACTTCTTCTAGCCATCAAGAAGAAAATGCCCGCAGCCGAGATCATTCTCATCAACAGGCCGGACAATATCCCGCTGTCCATCGCCGGTATGCAGGCCGGAGCGGCAGATGAACTCATTGCCCCGTTTGACACCAGCACCCTGAAAAACACCATTTCCGCAGCCCTTCGCCGGCGAAATAAACGGCAGGGGAAAAAATCGCTGCTTCGGCGATTTGGAGAGGCCATGGCCGCGGCGACCTTTGCCCAGGCCGGAGAATTTGACACCGCCATCGCCATGCTGGACGGCGAAAAGGATGAACCACATCCCCCCGGCCGAAAAGAACCATAGGACAGTTGCCCAGCGCTGTCTTAAACCGAGCATGAGGACATTATGGATGACATCAAAATTCTACTGGTAGACGACGAGGAAGATTTCATCAGAACCCTCTCCGAGCGCCTTGACCTGCGGGATCTCGGCAGCAAGACCGCGCTCAACGGCGAACAAGCTCTGGGCTATGTAGGGGAAAAAGAGCCGGATGTCATGGTCCTCGACCTGAAGATGCCCGGCATCGATGGCATGGAGGTACTACGGCGGGTCCGCAAAATCTACCCTAATATCCAGGTCATTATCCAGACCGGGCATGGCAACGACCTTGACGAGGCGGAAGCGAGACGGCTCGGAGTGTTTGATTATCTGAAAAAACCCGTTGATATCGAGATCCTGGTGGAACGAATCAAGGCTGCTCATCAAGCTAAAAAGAAACTGCTGGACAGCTCCGCCACCGCCGCGGCCTTTGCCGAAGCAGGCGAATATGAGACCGCCAGGGATCTGCTGAAACGATAGGGTAACTATCCAAACTCAGTGCCGGAAACCAGAAATAAATGCCTAAACAGACCGTAGCCATAAACCGCCATTTCATCGTCAGCGGCGAAAGCATTGAAATCCGCCCCCTTGCCGGGACAGACCTGCTTGAGGAGTATCCGCCGGAAGGCAGATTCCCGACCTTGCTGGAACTGGAGCGGGAATATGTGCAAAAGGTACTGTTCCATGTTGCGGGCAACAAATCACGGGCCGCCCAGGTTCTCGGCATAGACAGGGTTTCCCTGTGGCGAAAGCTGAAAAAATTGGAAAATCTCGCCCCCTCCGCTGCCGCGCCTCTTCAGGGATATACCGAGTAACCATGAAGATGTACACCGCCACCATCCCCGGCAGCGCCCTGAAAGTTCGCTCTCGTGAATCTTATTACGCGCGACAGAAACAGCTTTTTGTTTTGCTGGTCATTCTGATGGCCATCATTCCCCTCCTGTTCATCAGCTGGACCTCTTCACATTTCTATCAGAAATCATGGCTGGACAAAACCACCGTTGAGCTGACCAGCCTGGCAAACAGCCGCAGGGAAATCATTGATCTCTTCCTCGACAACCAGGAAAATACCCTGGCCGGATACGCGGAGCTCTATGACTTTGCCTGGCTGAGTACCCCTGGCAATCTGGAAAAGATTTTCAAGGCCATGAACCACCAGGGCGTCATCGTCGATCTGGGCCTCATCGCCCGGGATGGCAGCCACCGCAACTACACCGGCCCCTTTGCCGAGAACCTGAAGGACAAAAATTACGCCGAGGCCCGCTGGTTCGCGGAGGTCATCGAAAATGGCAGATACATCAGCGATGTATTCACCGGCTACCGGGGGGTGCCCCATTTTATTGTCGCGGTTACCGACCCAAGCCGCTCCTGGGTTCTTCGGGCCACGATCAACTCCGAGCTGTTCAACGCCATGCTGGCCAGCGCCGAGGTCGGACCCGGCGGGGATGCCTTTATCCTCAACCGGCAGGGCGAATTGCAGACGCCAAGCCGGTTGGGACTCACCGCTCTTCCCGCCGGAGAAAAGAGTCTGCTCGCCACGGGGGGCGGCCTGACCATACACCGGTCCCCAGAAGCCCTGTACGCCACCACCGGGATGAAAAACAACGCCTGGACCCTGGTGCTGAAAACCGACATCGCCACCTCGCTTGCTGATTTTTACCGGGCTCGGCAGCGCGACCACCTGATCATTGCCGGAGCCGCCCTGCTCATCCTTGCCGTTTCCACTACCCTGGTCCGCTCCATGATGAACAAGGTGGAAGGCGCGGATCAGCAAAGAATGCTGCTCTATGACCGCATCCGCTATTCGGAAAAGATGGCCCTGATCGGCAGAATGGCAGCCAATGTGGCCCATGAAATCAACAACCCCCTGCAAATCATCGGCGATCAGGCGGGCTGGCTGGATGAACTGCTCAACGAGGAAGAGCTGGACCGACTGAAAAACACCGACGAATACCGGGCCGCTTTTGCCAAGATCAAAACTCAGGTCAAGCGGGCCAGCACCATCACCCATCGGCTTTTGGGCTTTTCCCGCAGCACCGAGGGCTTGAAATCGGCAATCGACGTCAACACCCTGATAGAGGAAACCGTCTCTTTTCTGGAAAAGGAGGCGAACAATCACCGGATCACCATCCGGCGCAATCTGGAGCAAAGCCTGCCGAAGATCACCACCGACTCCACCCAGGTGCAGCAGGTCTTTCTCAACATTCTGAACAACGCCTTCGACGCCATCGGCAACGACGGCTCGGTCACCATCAGCACCAGTCTCGACAACAGACAGCTGTCCGTGGAATTTGCCGACAGCGGGCCGGGATTGCCGGAAGAGGTCTTAAAAAAGATCTTTGAACCGTTTTTCACCACCAAAAAAGCGGGAAGCGGCACCGGGATCGGCCTGGCCATTTCCTACAGCATTATGGAACGGCTGGGAGGCAGCATCGAAGTGCGCAACGGCAGGCAGGGCGGCTGCGTTTTCCGGGTCAACCTTCCGGTCGCGGGCCGGTAAACAAAGAAGCCGGAGAACAGAAATGGGCGAATTTTCCATTTTGGTTGTTGATGATGAAGAAGACTTTGTCAACACCCTGGTACACCGCTTGCGCAAGCGGGGCTGGGCCAGCGAAGGGGTATTGACCGGCGGCGCGGCCATAACCCGGGTCGCGGCCGGCGACTTTCCCGTGATTTTGCTGGATATGCGTCTCCCGGACATGGACGGCGGCCAGGTTCTGCAGGAGATAAAAAAAATCCGCCCCGCAAGCCGGGTACTGATCCTCACCGGCCACGCCTCGGCCAGCGAAGGAGAAGAGGGCCTCAAGAACGGCGCCTTCGACTACCTGCTCAAGCCGGTGGAATTTGAAACCCTGCTGGAAAAACTTGAAGCAGCCAAGGATTGCGGTCCATAGGCCAACCATTCGTAAACACTGTAACCAAGGGAACCAGAGGTTTTTTTTTGTAACTATCCAGCTCAATGCCGAAAATGACTCAAACCACCAACTCGTAACTATTCAGCAGTGCCCCAGGTTGCGGTAAGCGGGACGGCGAAGCGTACATCGAGTACGTGAGCCGGGCCGATCGCCGCAAGATGGGGTGCTGCTGGATAGTTACTTTTTTTATCATTCAACAAGGGAGGAGTACAATTATGAAGTTTTTCAGTCAATTGCACCATTTCATGATGGCGGGCGCCCGCGCCCACGCGAAATGGGAAATGGACATCTCAAACACCATCCTGCGGGACCGCAGGCGGCTGGCCATTCTCGGCCTGCTGCTCATCCCCATCCTCATCGGCGGCATAGCCTTTGCCGATGAGGTAATCGGCCAGCTGCCCGGCATGCTCGGCGGTAAAAACGCCTATGCCCCGGCCTTCTACACCCCCACCATCTTCTTCGCCTCCATCGGGGTCGGCATCGTCGCCGGCCTGATCACCGGCTGCATCGGCGCGGGCGGCGGCTTCATCATCGCTCCGGCCCTGATGAGCGTCGGGGTTAAGGGCATCCTGGCGGTGGGCACCGACCTGTTCCACATCTTTGCCAAGGCCATCATGGGCAGCGTTCTGCACCGCAAACTTGGCAATGTCTCCGTGGCCCTGGCCGGCGTTTTCCTGCTCGGCTCCATCGGCGGCGCCACCATCGGCGGCTGGGTCAACCGCACCCTGTACGACAAAAACCCTGTGCTGAGCGACGCCTTCATCACCACCATCTATGTTCTGATGCTGGGCTTTCTCTGCTCCTACGCGTTAATGGATTTCTTCCGCCAAACCCGCAAGAAAGCCCCATCCAAGGCAGGTTCCAGCACTGCGGCAGTCAACACCTCAGGCATGACCAATCTGGCCCAGAAAGTCCAGGGGGTCAGCCTTCCCCCCATGATCCAGTTTGACGAAGGCGTTACCCCGGGTGGCCGCAGGATCTCCTGGCTCTTCCTGGTGCTCAGCGGCTTCATCGTCGGGCTGGCCGCAGCCATCATGGGCGTGGGCGGCGGCTTTTTAACCTTCCCCATCTTCGTCTATGTGCTGGGCGTTTCCTCGGCCACCACCGTGGGTACCGACATCTTTCAGATCATCTTCACCGCCGGTTATGCGGGCTTGAGCCAGTATGCAGTCTACGGCTTCATCTTCTACACCCTGGCCATGGGCATGCTCCTGGGCTCTCTGGTCGGCATCCAGATCGGCTCCCTGATCACCAAGGTAGTAAGCGGCGTCACCATTTGCGGGCTTTACGCCATCGCCACCTCCGCCGGCTTTATCAACCGGGTCTTTGCCCTGCCCTCGAAACTGGCGAGCATGGATATAATCTCCATGTCCAAAGAAACCGGCAAGCTGCTCGAAACTGTGGGCACCTACATCTTCTTTGCGGTGCTTATCACCTTCGCTATCTGGGTTTTCTACATCTTTTTTACCAATATCAAAACCCTCAAAGGAGAGGGTGATGCGCATACCACCAAGGAGGCACACTCATGATTGCCAATAAAAAAGAATTCGGTGGCGGCCTGGTGATGATGGTCGGCTTCTGGATCGTTTTCACCCTGCTGCTCTCGCCGCTTTATCCCGGTCAGGGCAAAAAGGTGAATATGCTGGATTACATGGACAACATGTACAACTCCATTTCCAAGAAATCGTCCTACTATGTTCCTGCTATCAGGGAAAAAGCCGAGGCCTACAAGGGAAATATCATTACCCTGAACATTAAAACCGATGAGACTCTCTCCGCCGCACGGCTGACCAACCTGATGCAGCAGGCCGGGGCAGTGGTGCAAGCAGGAGACAAGGAGATCAAGATCAGCGGCGATCTCGGCGCAATCCTCACCGCGGTTATCACGGACGCGGACGCCATGTTCGCCAACGACGGAGAGGCGGTCAGCGCCAAGTATGGCGTCGCCGAAAAACAGGTAATGTTTGATTGGTACAATGCCCTGAAATCCATGGAAAAAAGCCTGACCAAACAGAAGAAATTCAAGGAGTCAAAGATCTTCTATCAGGCACGGACCAAAACCGTGGAACCGGCCTACAACTATTACGGAATAGAGGCGCAAAGCATCAAGGACAAGGCCGTCCTGGTGATCGCCTCCCTGGTGGGCTATGTGATCTACACCATGTGGTTCGGGTTTTCCATCCTCTTCATGTTTGAAGGCTGGGGCCTCAAGCTTGAACATTAAACGTAAGCGATCACAGGGCACCACATCTTGCGGCGATCGGTCCGGCTCACGTACAAAAGTACGCATCGCCGTCCCGCTTGCCGCAACCTGCGGCACCCTGTGACCGCTTGTTCCGGGTGGTTCGCCGCCCGGAACAAGCGGATTTTTGCCACACAGCCCGCTTTTTTTATTCCCTCGCCGGGCCTGCTTCCATTATGCTGAAAGCTGATTTCTGATAGCTGACCGCGTTCATCTGGAAAGAGAGTTTCCGGATGAACACTAGCATAAACTCAGGCGACCATGCCATGACCTTCTTTCTTGATCGACTGACCTCGTTTTTCCATGGCAAACCCAGGCTGACGCCCGCCGAATTGCAGGCCGCCTTCCGCAGTCATTACAAAGAGTTCCGCGCCCTGCTCACCGCCAACAACAACGCCCTGGAGCTGATGGCCGAAATGGAACAGGCCCTCACCACAGGCCACCCCTTTGGCATGACTTTTGTCCGGGGCAACTGCACCGCGCTTTCCGTCAATATCTATAAAATGATTCAGCACCTGACCAGACTGGCCGATGGCCGCTATACCGAATTGGACCACCCATTCCGGGCCATTACCAGACAGCTCGAACAGGTCATCGCCAGCCGTTCCCCCGGCACGGAAGGAGCATTCATCCTCCCCATGGCGGAGGTGAACGCGAACACCGTGGATCAGGTGGGGGAAAAGATGGCCAATCTGGGCGAGGTTCGAAACCGGGTCGGCCTGAGAACCCCGGATGGTTTTGTCATTACGGCAACAGCGGCTCGACAATTTATCGAGGCTAACAATCTGCAGATTGAGATCAACCGCCGCCTGAAAGGGTTGGATCTTGACAACCTGGAAGAGCTCTACACGGTCAGCGCGGGAATTCAAGGCCTGATCAGCAAAGCCCTCCTGCCCAAGGAACTGGAAGAGGCGATCCTGACCCACCACCAGCAGCTCGCCGCCGGCCCCAACGCCGAAGAACTGCTGGTCGCCCTGCGCTCCAGTGCCCTGGGCGAGGACAGCAGCAATGTTTCCTTTGCCGGCCAGTACCGGACCCAACTCAATGTCAGCCGCGAATTTGTCACCCAGACCTACAAAGAGATCGTCGCCGGCAAGTACAAAAGCCAGGCCATTGTCTACCGGCAGCAACGGGGCTACCGGCACCAGGACGTCCAGATGTGCGTCGGCTGCCTGCGCATGGTGGATGCGGCCATAAGCGGGGTACTCTATTCCCGGGCGCCGGATGACCCGCGCAGCCCTTTTGTCATTATCCAGGCGGCACCGGGCCTGGCCGCCACAGTGGTGGACGGCAGCGGGACCACCGAGCAGTTACTGGTCAGCCGGACTGCACCCCACTCGATTCTCGACCGGCAGCCAACCCCGAAATCCCAGGCGACCTTAAGCGAGGCCCAGGCTGCCGAGCTGGCCGCCGCCGGAGTACGGCTGGAAAAACATTTCGGCGCCCCCCAGGATATCGAATGGTCTTTTGACCGTGCCGGCCTGCTCTACATTCTGCAATCCCGGCCCCTTGGTCTCTCGACCGCTGGAGAGGACCAGGACACCGGCAAGCACGATGTCGGCGGGGATGCGCTGCCCATTCAGCTTCTGGCCGGAGGGATGAGCGCCAGCCAGGGGGTAGGCTGCGGCCCGGTGTACACGGTGCGCTCCAGCCTCGACCTCTTGCGCTTTCCCAAGGGCGCGGTGCTGGTCATCGAGACGCCGTATCCGGACTGGGCCAGCCTCCTCAACCGGGCCGTAGCCGTGGTCAGCGAAACCGGCCAGCCCGCAGCCCACCTTGCCACCGTGGCCCGCGAATTCAGGATCCCGGCGATATTCGGCTTGGCCGGGGCCTTGACAGCCCTTGCCAACGACAGCCTGGTCACGGTGGATGCCACCGCGGGCAAGGTCTATGACGGCCGGGTGGAATCTCTCCTGGCCCTGGCCGCGCCCAAACCCAATCTCATGGCCGGCAGTCCGGTATACAAGATCCTCACCGAGGCCCTGGCCCACATCACCCCGCTCAACCTGACCGACCCGGCCTCCCCGTTTTTCCGGGCCGACACCTGCAAAACCCTGCACGATCTCACCCGCTTCTGCCACGAAAAGGCGGTGGTGGAGATGTTCACCTTTGGCGAGCGGTACGGTTTCAACGACAAGGCGGCCAAGCAACTGGTGGTGGAAAATTCTCCGGCCCAGTGGTGGGTGATCGATCTCGACGACGGCTTTACCCCGGATTTCGACCCGGAAAGCCGCTATGTCGATCTCGCCCATATCACCTCCGTGCCCATGCAGGCCATCTGGCAGGGAATGACCGCCTTTCCCTGGGGTGGGCCGCCGCCGGTCAGCCTGGGCGGCTTCGGCTCCATCATCTTCCAGTCCACGCGAAACCCCAATCTCGACCCGGCGGTGCGCTCGGCCATGGCCGCCAAAAACTACTTTCTCATCTCAAAAAACTTCTGCAACCTGAGCGTCCGACTCGGCTATCATTTTGCCCTGGTTGAGGCGAATCTGGGGGAGTTTCTTACGGAAAACTATGTGAGCTTCCAGTTCAAGGGAGGAGCTGCGGACCAGAACCGCCGCCTGCTGCGCATCCAACTGATCAGCGAGATCTTAAGCGAATTCGGCTTCCGGGTGGAACAGAAGGTGGACGCCATGACGGCCCGGATCGAAAAAAAGCCCCCCCCCTATCTGCTGGAACGATTAAGGATTCTCGGCTATCTGCTGATCCATACCCGCCAGATCGACATGGTCATGGCGGACCAGGGCATGGCCGCAAACTACCAGCAAAAAATCATGGCCGACCTGCACACCCTGCTCGACACCCCAGCAACGGAGGGATGACATGCCACAGCCACTCAAGATCCTGCTTATTGACGATGAAATTGATTTCGTGGAAACAACCGGGAAACGATTAATCCGGCGGGGCCACTCGGCAAAAACCGCCCTCACCTGCGCTGCGGGGCTGGCGATTATCGCCTCGGGCTGGCCCGAGGTGGTGGTCCTGGATGTAATGCTCCCGGACCGGGACGGCATGGACTGCCTGCGGGAGATCAAAGAGAAATGGCCGACCCTGCCCGTCATTCTGCTGACCGGTCACGCCAGCATGGAAACCGGGCTGCACGGCCTGGAATGCGGAGCCAGCGACTACTGCCTCAAACCCATCGACCTGGAGGCCCTGGTGGAAAAAATCGCCATCGCCCACCGGGAAAGCCGACCCCCAGGGGCCTGAAACATAAAAGCCACCCCGCGCAAGGCAGGATGGCTTTTTGAATGGGCAGGCGCGAGGCTGCTTGAGCAGTTCTTTACGCAGCCCCTGACAGACTACTGACTGAACAAGCTACTCCGGCTCAATGCGCGCCGACAGAAAGCAGGCCACTCGCCGCCAGAGTCAGAATCAGCACCTCGGCCACGGCCATGATCGCCATGGCCTTGTCGCCCCGGCGAAACAGCCCAGGGGTAATGACCATGTAGCAGAGAATGGTCACCCCGGAAAGGATGGTCACCGGCACGAAGTTCAGGAAATCGCCATAGCCGATGAGCTTCAACCAGGACCAGCCGGTGGGCAGGTGTTCCCCATGGATAAAATTGGTGTTGATCGCCACCAGATAGTCATGCACCGGCATGCTCCAGTAGATGGAGATTTCGCTCAGCGGCACGATCGACGGCATGATGCCCAGCACATACAGGGCAAAGGTGATCACCATGAGGGCCAGGCCGAAGTACATGCCTTTTTCAAGAATGGCGGCGTACTGCACCTGTTCCTCGGTTGCTTGGGTAGTATGTTGTGTCATGATACAATCCTCCGTAAAATAAACTATTTAGCTGAGTTGAGCAGCTTGTCTGATCAAACGAAACTTATGCCCTCTGGGTGTAGATCGTTCCCTTAAGACCGTTATCGCTTAGGCGCCTAGAACAGGTTGTAACCCATGGTGCTCAAGCCCTTTTGCACCGCCTTCAGACCGGCAAAGAGAAGAATTACGATAACCATCCAGCGGATAAAGGTCGGCTTGGCCACCTTGAGCAAGCGGACCCCGACGAAGGAACCCAGCATGATGCCGATGAGCGACGGCACCACCATCATGGGGATCACACAGCCCTTGTTCAGGTAAATCCAGGCGGCGGAGGTGTCGGTGATGGAGAGCAAAAACTTGGAGGTGGCCACGCTGATCTTGAGCGGCGCGCCCATCATCAGGTTCAGCACCGGCACGTTGGCCCAACCAGCGCCCAGACCGAACATCCCGGCCATGAAGCCGATGATGATAAAGGTCAGCAGGCCGGGGATGGTGCGATGGATCTTCCAGTTGATCTCTTCCTTGGTGGTCGGCTCATAAAAAACCCCGGTAATCCGCAGGGCGGAAGAAAGCGCATCCGCATGAGGGACATGGGGGACCGTTGACTTCTTGGCGGAGAGCATGATGGCCACGATGCCGAGGATGGTGCCGCCCAGGGCAAGCTGGACAATATGGGTGGGCA
This sequence comes from Deltaproteobacteria bacterium RIFOXYD12_FULL_56_24, assembly GCA_001799285.1. GTDB lineage: Bacteria > Desulfobacterota > Desulfobulbia > Desulfobulbales > Desulfurivibrionaceae > Thiovibrio. The sequence continues at coordinate 14,310 of MGTD01000041.1, read as the reverse complement.
GGGCCAGGCCGACCATGGCGCCGACAATGGCCATGGTGGAGGCGATGAGCGCCACCGGCATGGCCAGACGCAGGCTGGCGAGGTTGGCCTTCAGCAGGCCGGGGCCCGCGGCCAGGGCGCCGCACAGGGCAACGAGCAGACCGGCGCCGCGAACAAAATCAAGGTGAAACGGAAAAAACCCGCCGATGATGGGCACGAACAGCACCCCGCCGCCCACCCCGCCAAGCACCGCGATGATGCCCATGACAAAGGTGACGAAGAGGAGAATAACCGGCCACTTCCACCAGCCCGGATCACCGGCGGCGGGAATCTGATCCATGGCAACCACTTCGCTGGCCAGAGCCCAGGCCGGGCTCAACATGATGGCGCATATGAGGGAGACGAACAGCATCCCCACCTTCTCCTTGATGTTTCCTTGCATCCTTGTTTCCTCCCTGTTTTTCCTAATGCAAAAATAAAAGAATATATAAAGAATAAACCAGCACTGTGAACGTGTGCGTACAACCGGAGGGACACCCTCGCTGAAGGGAGCAGACAGGCCTCTTTCCTGTTCCCTGACGATGGCTATTTATAAAAATTTTCGGTATGCTTACTGCTCGCAAAATGTGCTGTCAAGGAAAAACTGTTCCTCTATGAAACATGGCCGTTGCATTACGCATCATCAGTAAAAAATGCTGCGTAATCATACCCATACGCTGCATTGTGCAACATTTATTCAGGCATAAACCATGGAATTTCCCCTGCCAAAGGTTTTACAGATACTCTGCAAGGAGGTCGCCGGCTATGCCGTGCCCATTGTCGATCTCATTGCCGTGCAGACCAACGACCCATACAAGATTCTGGTAGCCACCATCCTCTCGGCCCGGACCAAGGATGAAACCACGGCCAAGGCTGCGGCCAGACTGTTTGCGGAGGCGCCGGACCTGGCCGCACTTGCAACACTCACTGAAGAGCGGCTGGCCGAGTTGGTCTTTCCGGTGGGCTTTTACAAGAACAAGGCCGCGTTTCTCGCCCGGCTGCCCGGCGTGCTGGCCGGCGAGTTCAACAACCAAATCCCCGACGAGGTCGAAGCCCTCACCCGGTTACCGGGCGTGGGCCGGAAAACCGCCAATCTCGTGGTGGCGGTAGCCTTTAAAAAGCCGGCGATCTGCGTGGACACCCATGTCCATCGGATCATGAACATCTGGGGCTACGTGAAAACCAAGAGTCCGCTGGAAACCGAGATGGCGCTCCGAAAAAAGCTGCCGCCCAAGTACTGGCTGACCATCAACTCCACCCTGGTGGCCTTTGGCCAAGGCACCTGCAAACCGGTGGCCCCCCACTGCGACCGCTGCGTCATCCTCCGCTATTGCCCGCAGATCGGGGTTAAACCGCGAAAGATGCCGGGCCAAAGCAAAAAAAACTGACCGAGGACGGTATGCGGAGATTCGTATCCTGGAATGTCAACGGCCTGCGGGCCGTGGAGAAAAAGGGCTTTGTCGAGATCATCACCGACTTGAACGCCGATCTGGTGGCGCTCCAGGAGATCAAGGCGTTACCGGAGCAGCTTTCGGAAGCAGTCCAAAACATCCCCGGCTATACTTCCTACTGGTTTTCCGCCCAGAAAAAGGGCTACGCCGGGGTGGCGACCTACAGCAAAGAGCTGCCCCTTTCGGTAATCTACGGCATCGACCACCACGACCATGATTATGAGGGACGGGTGCTGACCCTGGAATTCAACGATTTCTTCTTCGTCAACGCCTACTTCCCCAACTCCCAGCACGGCCTGCTGCGCATGGACTACAAGCTCCGCTTCAACCACGACCTGCTGGCCTTTGCCCAAACCCTGGCCGCCAATAAAACGGTGGTGATCTGTGGAGATTTCAACGTGGCGCACAAGGAAATCGACCTGACCAACCCCAAGCAGAACGAGAAGAATCCCGGTTTTGCCCCGGAGGAACGGGCCTGGATGGATGAGTTTCTCGCGGCCGGGTTCGTGGACACCTTCCGGATGTTCAACCAGAACTCGGGCCAGTACACCTGGTGGAGCTACCGCTTTAACGCCAGGGAGAGGAACATCGGCTGGCGGATCGATTATTTCTGCGTGGATGCAAAGAGCGCCGAGAGGGTGAAGGCGGCGGCGATTCTGCCGGAGGTGTTGGGTTCGGACCATTGCCCGGTGAGCCTGGATTTTGCGTAAGGGACAAAGCCGACGGTGGCGGGAGGGTGCCCCGGAAGTCAAATAACCACGGAATCCCCCTTCGGGTATAAGTTTCGTTTTGAGCAGACAAGCTGCTCAACTCAGCTAAAAGCGGCCACAGGGTGGTGCAGGTTGCGGCAAGCGGGACGGCGATGCGTACTTTTGTACGTGAGCCGGACCGATCGTCGCAAGATGTGGTGCCCTGTGACCGCTTACGGACATGCCGGTTGACATCGTAAGGCCCGAAGTGAAGGGCTGTGAGAGGTAAAACAATTCGCTGGCTTTGCCTCCCATAACCACTCCGTGGTCCGCCGCTGACCCCCCAAAAAATACTTGCCCCTGTTAATATTTGGGAATATAATCCCAAATATGACAGATAAGAGCAATAGTGTCCTTCTCGTGGCACTGATAAAAATTCTTCGCCCCCTGATCCGCATCCTGCTGCGCAACGGAGTCCCGTGCGGGGTGCTGGAGGAGCTGACCCGCTGGCTTTATGTGGATACTGCCGCCCGGGAAGGCGAAATTCCAGGGCGCAAACTTTCCAACTCGCGCCTGGCGATCCTTACCGGCCTGTCCCGCAAAGAGGTGCAACGCCTCAAGGATACAACCGTACCGCAGTCGCCGGAAAGCAGCGCACGGTACAATCGGGCCGCCCGGGTAATCAGCGGCTGGCATCGCGACCAGACCTTCGCAAACAATAACGGCCTTCCTCTGCCTCTTGCCTTTGACAGCGGAGAACCATCTTTCACCGCTCTGGTCAAAAAATACAGCGGCGACATCCCGGCCCGGGCCATTCTTGACGAGCTGCTCCATGCCGGCGCGGTAGACAAACAGGAAGACGGGACCATCATTCCTGTAGCCAGAGCCTATATTCCGAAGACCCTTATCTCTGAAAAACTTGACATCCTGGGAACGGACGTCGCTGATCTGATCACCACCATCGGTAAAAATCTGCGCAAGGATTCGACTGCGCCGCTGTTTCAACGCAAGGTCTTCTACGATAACGTCCCGGCCGAGGTCTTGCCGGATTTTCGCCGGATCAGCGCCAGCCAGGCTCAGGAGCTGCTGGAGAAATTTGATGGCTGGCTGGCGGCACATGATCGCGATCTTAATCCGCACCAGCAGGGGACGGGCAGAAAACGAGTAGGCATAGGTATCTATTATTTTGAGGAGGATTTTCATGAGCATGACAAGACACGGCCACAGGATTCCTGAGGCAACCGCGACAAATTGCCGGAGACTCTCCGGTTGGCTGCTGACGGCGGTCGGAAAAATCAGCTTCTGCGCCCTGGCGCTTCTTGCTCTTTTGACCCTGGCCTCCTGTAGCGGCAGTACCGAAGGTGACGACAGCGTAGCGAGCGGCGGGATCGGCGGCACCGGCACCATCAGCGTTGGCCCAATCTCCGCCCTTGGCTCCATCTTTGTCAACGGCATTGAATTCAATACCGACCAAGCTGTGGTTGAACTCAACGGGGCAACCACCAATGCCGGCATGCTTAAGGTCGGCATGGTGGTTACGGTGGAAGGCACCGTTAATGAGGATGGCCGCACCGGTGTAGCAACCTCGGTAGTGTATGGCGACAACCTCCATGGGCCGATCAGCGCCATTAATCAGCTCACCGGGAGCTTTACGGTGCTGGGACAGACGATCCATACTTATCAGGGAACCGTCTTCGATACCGGCTCCGCCATCCCCGGCTTTGCAGGTCTGGGCCTTGACGACATCATCAAAGTCAGTGGTCTGTCCGGTGCCGATGGTTCGATTCAAGCCACCAGGATCAGTCAGGGATCCACCGGGGAGACCATGCAAATCAGCGGCCCGGTCAGCAACCTTACAGGGACAACTTTTCGGATCAATAATCTTACCGTCAATTTCTTCGGGATCTCGCAAGGCGGACACATGTCCAATATGAACAGCAACAGCCCACAGAACGGCGAGGTTGTGGAAGTAAGAGGGTCTCTCGACGACAATGGGATCCTGATCGCCGATTATCTCCGGATAATGGGGCCCTTCTCCGAGGGAACCCGTCAGATGCAGCTTGCCGGATACATCCAGACCGCCACGCCCGGCAGCTTCACCGTAATAACTCCGATGGGCTTCATGACCGTGCTGGCAAACCAGGGGACCGTTTTCACGGGCGGTACTGCCGCCGACCTGATACCGGGGGCGGGAGTAAGGGTGAAAGGCAGCATGTCCATGGGCACGCTGACCGCCCTGGAAATTTCGTTAACAGAGTAGCAGCGAAGACTCGATTGTCGAACAGGATAAATCTTCCGGAAACAGACGAACGGATGGCTGCGTCAAGGGCGTTACGACTGACGTGGCCACCAAAAGTTCTGTCCGGCAGGGCGTGCACCCTGCCGGACAGATTCCGGTATGGCCATCCCCCTATCGGACGAACATCACGGAGACTTCTTATACCATGTCACCCTGGTGCCGTCCATAATCAACCATTGAGGACGAATCATGAAAGATACAAAAAAGACTTACGTACTAGCGGCTGCCCTGCTGTTGACCATCGGCCTGGGTGGCTGCGGCAGCGGCGGCGGCACCAGCAGCTTCTCGGACAGCAGCGGCTCCACCCCGGATTCCGCCTCCACGCTGCAAGGAGCGGCGGTCAAAGGCCCAGTGAGCGGGGCGACGGTGACGGCTTTCGCCATTGAAAACGGCGCGATGGGAGCGCAGCTCGGCAGTGCCACGACCGATGCCCAAGGTAATTTCACCATGCCCTTGTCCGATTATACCGGGCCGGTCCTGCTCCAGATGAGCGGCGGCAGCTACACCGACGAAGCGACCGGGCAGCCGGTATCCATGGCCGAAGGAGAAGTGATGACCGCGGTCATGCCGTCGCTCCCCTCGACCGGGACAATCGCCAACACCAATATTACCCCGCTTACCTCCATGGCCCAGGCCATGGCCCAGAACATGCCGGGCGGGATGACCGTCGCGAACATTACGATCGCAAATGGTGCGATAACCCATTATTTCATGGTCGGAGATATCCTGACTATTCCACCAATGAATCCGCTGATTTTCGGCTCCAGAACCGGGGCCTCTCCGGAAAGCCGGAACTACGGCATCGCCTTGGCCGCCATGTCGCAGTATGCCAATGAAATGGGCCTGCACTCGTCGGCCGGCATCGTCCCCGCCATGATGAATGACGCGGCGGACGGAACCCTGGACGGCATGCTGGGCAGCAGAGCGATCGAGATGAATGGCGGAGGAACAACGATGCCGAACGCCGCGGCAAGGAGCGGCCTGGCTGACGCCATGACCAACTTCGCCCAATCGCCGATGAACCGCTCGGGGGTGACTGTTGCCGAGATGCAGACTCTAATGAGCCAGTTGCGCACCTCGACCGGACAACTCTCGGCAAATGCAGAAACATCCGCCGGCAACACCTTCAGCGGCACCGCCAGCCAAGGGAGCATGGTGGCGGCCTATGCCCTCATGAATGGCACTATTGGCGGCCAACTTGCGAGTGGGATAGCGGATGCCGAGGGAAATTTCACCCTGCCTCTCGGCGCCTATACCGGACCAATCATGTTTCGGGCAAACGAGGGGACATCCACGGGCACCCCGATGACCGCCGTAATGTCCTCCCTTGCGAACAACACCCCTGCCACAGGTCTGGAGATTACCCCCTACACCTCGATGGCCCAGACCCAAGCCCAGAACATGCCGGGAGGCATGACTGCGGCGAACATCTCCGCAGCAAATATGGCTATGGGCAATCGCTTCAGGTAACAGGCCTCATGATGACCTGACCTGTCGACCCACATATTTCGTGGCCGCGGCCGACGCCACACCAAACAGCTCGAACTGCGGTGAGATTGCCATTGGGGCAATCTCACCGTCTGCCCTCCCCGGAAGAGCCACTGCCCGCTTTTTAGTTGCCTCCCCATCTTGCTTCTGCATAAAATCTTAAGAGAACGTGCAACATCACCAATAAGCAAGATGCAGAAATTTCCGCGCCCCATCTTGGCTCATTTTTTCTGATCCCCGGCGCGGCATCCGCAGGAGAGCGCCATGGAACCCCGCATAAGCCTTATCACCCTCGGCGTATCGGACCTTGAGAGAGCTACCCGGTTCTACGAGGAATGCCTTGGCCTCCCTCGCCTTGAGACGCCACCGTCCATTACCTTCTTTGAGCTTGGGAAAACATGGCTGGCTCTTTGGCCATGGGAAAGCCTGGCCGCTGACGCCGGCCTTTCCGCTGAGGGCGCCGGTTTTCGCGGCTTCGCCCTTGCCCATAACGTCCGCTCGCCTGCGGAGGTAGATGGTTTGCTGGCACGCGTTGCCGCCTGCGGGGCCAAAGTAACCAAGCCTGGACAACCTACGGACTGGGGTGGTTACTCTGGATATTTCACTGACCTTGACGGGTTTCTCTGGGAAATCGCCCATAACCCGGACTTTCCTCATGTGTGAACAGAGAGACAATCGTGGACAATTATGGATGTCCCCGATTGCAGGCAACCTGACCTGCTTTGCCGGTTTTGAGGTTTGGAGGACATTTGGCTTGCAATCAACACCATTAAGGTGTAAAAATTATCATGGCCGAAAAACGGAAACCGACCTACGATCTTGAAGCGTTTAAGACCACCTTTGCCAGTACGGAAAGGCTTGCCGTCACAGGCACAGCGCTTCGCAGTGCAACCGCGCTTGGCTACGGACGCGCCGAGATTGTGGCCACAATCCAGATGATGCAACGAGGCCATTTCTATAAATCGATGACTGCTTATGCTGATTCTCGCTTATGGCAGGACGTGTACCATGTCCCGTCTCCGGTGGGTCTGCTGTATGTGAAGTTTACCGCCGATGCCGTAACCGAGTTTTTGCTGCTGTCGTTCAAGGAGAAAAACCATGCCTAATCCCGTTTGTCCGGAAACAGGGGCGCCGATGTATCGCGGAGTACGCCCCATGACTCTTACCTACAAAGAGAAGAGCATTACTTTCGATATGCCTGGCTGGTATTGTGACCAATCAGAGGAGAGTGTTCATACCGGGGAGGATATGAAGGTTTCCGACCGGATGTTGAATCTCCTCAAGACCCGAAGTGAAGGGCTGCTTGAGCCGGAGGAAATTCGTCGTATCCGGAAGAAACTTCATCTCTCCCAGGAAGCGGCAGGCATCCTGATCGGCGGTGGCCCGCGGGCTTTCCAGAAATACGAAAGCGGCAGCTTGTTGCCCAGCCGTGCTGTCAGCAGCGCTCTGGTCTTGCTGGATCATGCCCCGGAGGCATTGTCGGTGCTGAAGGCTCACGGGAAGGCTGCTTGAACACCTTCTTCTTGTCCTTTGCATACATGCCAAGTCGCCTGATCAGCCTACGTCTGGCAAACAGCCGCGAGAGGAAATACTATGAAAAAACGCAAGCCTGAAAATATTTCCCAACAAGATTGGGATGCTGCCGAATCGCCACCACTCACAGAATCATTCCTCAGCGGAATGAAGCCGGTCCATGAGGCACATCCAGACATGCCTCCGCGAGCGCGTGGCCCCCAGAAAACACCACGAAAGTCGCCGGTTTCCATACGTCTAGACGAAACCATCATTGCTGCCTTTCGCGCTACTGGTCGTGGTTGGCAATCCCGCGTAAACGAGGCCCTTCACGACTGGCTCAAGGAACATAACCCGGCATGAATGGGGGGAGTAATGCGCGCCTTCTCCAAGCAGGTGAATGCGGCCACCGTCGATCCCGCCTTCATCGCCGGCGTGCGCAAGAAGCTCGCGCTTGACCAGCGCGAAGCCGCCGAAATCTTCGGCTGCGGCATTAATGCCTTTTCCCGCTACGAGAATGGTAAGACAAAGCCGTCGCTGGCCTTGGTGAAGCTGCTCAAGGTGCTGGATCGTCACCCCGATCTGCTCAACAAGGTCAGAACCGCCTGACCGGGCTTCTCGGAAAACATGGAGTTGTCGAGCCACATACCCCCCATTAAGTTGCTCGGTATTGTCAACCGAAAGCGCTCTGTGAATCAACGTTCCGGAGTTCTTAATCCTGGGAAAATCAAGGCCCCACCTTCGGGTGGTGTGACTTAGCTGGTGACTACTCTGCCGAAATTGACCTTTTTTTACAGATGAGGTTTCACAGCCCGCCATATAACGCCTGTTGACAAAGGGTAGTCAACAATAGTACGCTCTGAACCCGTCACGCATTTTCCGGGTGTGATTTCCCGGAAAAATCCGATATGCTTATATTGAGACCAGAGAGCAACGCCCTGGAGAAATGCCATGGAAAGAATCACAATCAAGATCAATGTTCCTGTGGATATTGAGGAAAAAGAGGGGGTATTCATTGCCTCTTGCAAGCCGCTGGATGTTTTCACGCAGGGCACGACCATGGCCAATGCGGAGCAGAACATTATCGAAGCCCTTGATCTTTTTCTTTCCATGTGCGCCGAAATGGGAACGCTTGAGCAGGTGTTGAACGCCTGCGGATTCAAGCCGGAAAAGAATAGCGTCGCTCCGCTCAGCCCGCATGGAAAATACGTTGACATCCCCCTCCCCTTTATCTGCGCGAACCACAACAACATCCTCAACAAATGCCACGCATAACCAGTGTCTCCTGGGAAGTGCTCGAATGCATCTTCATGAAAGATGACTTCGAATTCTCCAGACAAAAAGGCGATCACCGGGCGTATTCCAAGGCCGGCATTATCAGACCGCTGATCATCCCCACATACAAATCAGTGGGGCTGGACATCATCACTTCGCTGATGCGCACCGCCGACATGAACCGGGAGCGGTATTTCGAGCTTCTGGCACAGTGTTGACCGAAGTGGCATTATTCTGGTTATCCAGGTTTTTCTCTAAAGCACTCTGTTAATCAACGTCCCGGAGTTTTTCCTTTAACCGAAAGCGCTCTGTCCCGGAGTTCTCCAACTTGATGTTTGGCAACTTGGGGTTGCTTGGCCACGTGGCCCCACCAGAGTTAGCTTGTAACTTTATGGGATATCCGCTTAATTCCGAGGCCTACGGAGGTAGATATGTCAACATCGTGTAGCCACATTAGATGTCACGGCTGTGATTTCAAAGGCGTTATACATCACAGCCCAACCATACTCCAGTATCATTTACCGAATGGGCAGATCGTCGAAGGTTATCGACGATCTGCGTGGTGTTCATCCTGTGGGGATGTAACAGAAGCAGAAAAGTCGCTGGAACCCGCAACAATTCAAGCCGAAATCGACTCGATCAACTCCAGCCACCTGGGATTCTTCACACGCATTTTGAAAAAGGTGCTTGGTGGTGGAGACGCTTGGCGAGAGGAGCGCGACAAACTAACAGCGAAACTCTTGTTGGCTCAGATGAGACGGTCTCCACCCCGTTGCCTTCGATGTGGTAATGCCCCTGTGCACACGCTCGCATTTGATGAAAACGGCATATCGGACATCGTGCATTCATGCGGGCGTCGTCTCTATGGTGTCCCAGAGGACCGGGATGCGACTCGCTTATTCTACAAGCCAGTGGTGATAGCGCTTGACCCTGAAGGACACCGGCTTTGCCCGAGTTGAGTGAGCGATGGAAGGGGTTGAATATATTCGGGATAAGTGGGGCCATGCCTGGAAAATCAGGTCTGAAAAATCAGCTTTTTAAAAACTTCGGGCTTGGGTTGGAGTTTCGGGCAACCGTCCATCCGCACACGGAAGCTGGCCAATTCGGGAAGGTGGAATATGAAGCCCAGCAAAAAACTTCATGCCGGATAGTGATGATCGTGGTAATTTTAATTGCTGAAGGTTTCAGACAGGCAGGTGAGCTGGAGAACTTCAAGGTCGCTTTTGGTAATGAGAAGAAAAAATGTGGCTTTTCAAAACCTGACCATCGGCCTCTCCCAAAAATTACCAGTTGTTGACCTCGCCGAGACATAAAATGAAAGAGATTCCGCATCGGGGCAGATATCATGCTGGAATCGCTTAAACTATAGTGCCATTCTGGTCTGTCCCCGATTGTCTATCATGCAATTGCAGTCGGCAAGTAGACGGTCCAGCAGTTCTTTTTCGGTGGCTATACGAGCTCCTTTTTAGAGTGGGGGCTTGACCTACCCCTGAATGGCCATTTACACAAACTATTTTACACCCTTGCACCCCCCTGTAGAGAAAAATCCACCCATGCAAACCCAAGCCTATTTTGACGATATCCAGCTTCATATCCTGCACGAACTCCGCAAGGCGACCTCGTCAATTCATATTGCGGTGGCTTGGTTTACCGATCCGGAGCTATTTGAACAACTTTGCCAGAAAGCTGGTTCCGGTGTACGGGTAGAGTTGCTTGTCATCAACGATTCGATTAACCGCAAGAGTGGTCTCCAGTATAAGAACTTGCGTGACTTAGGTGGCATGTTCATGATGGTTGGGGATGATAAAAAAAACTCTACCATTATGCACAACAAGTTCTGCGTAATCGACAGCGCAACCGTCATCACCGGTTCCTATAACTGGAGCCGAAAAGCTCAGCAGAACAGCGAGAACATCACCGTCATCTCTGATCATCCCGAATTGGCACGACAGTTTATTGAAGAATTTGATTCTCTTGTTGAACGTCATTCCGGCAAGGGTGTGAGCGGGGCCGACTTTGGCAAGATTATGGCCAGGCTTGAGGCACTGCATCTTGTCATTGAGTTGGACGATGAGGATGATATTGAGCTTCAGCTTGCCAAACTGAAAAAACTTCTTTCAGGTGGCAACGAGTATGACGAAGTGGAAAAGATCGTTGCTCAGATAGAGGATGATCAGCTTGATCAGGCAATTGCCGCTATCAAGACTTTTGTCCATTCCCGCAAACAGATTGCCGTTTATGTTGACCCGGAAATCCCGGAACTGACTCTGGAGTTAAAAGCCCTGGAACTACAGGTTGGCGAAATCATCCGACGGATTCTGCTCTTACGGCGCGAGAAGTTGAAGGTTAAAGCCAAACAGGATGCAGACAAGGAAGAGGAATATCAGGAAGCCCAGCAGGATTATGAAGAGTACGACCAGGACTTTCAGGAGACAAGCAAACAGGAGCTTTTTAAGGTAACCGAGGCGGAACAGCAGGTGTTGAAAGCCACCTTCCGGGCCTGCTCCAAGATATGCCATCCAGACGTGGTTGCCCAGGGGTTCAAGGCCGAAGCGTCACAACTTTTTGCCAGGCTATGCGAGGCCAATGGAAAGAACGATATCCCAGCGGTAAAGGCCATTTACGAACAACTGCAAAAAGGGATATTCGCGCCGATGAGCGCCACGGTCAGCGATGCCCAGAAGCTGCACGGACAGGTTGTCAGGATACGCGGTAAGGTGAAGGATCTGGCTGTTGCGATTTCTGCCCTCAGAACCACCGACGCCTACCGCAAGGTAGTTGCCATTGAGGATTGGGATGAATACTTCACCAAACTCAAGCAACAGCTTCAGGCGGAATTGGAGAGTTTGGAGGCAGTCGTGGAATGAGTGATAACAGTCGCGCCATAGTACCTCTTGGGCAGCGTGGGGTTGTTGTGTCTGTTACTCGACAGATTACGATTACCGAAAAGCTGTTAAAAAGGATTCAGTCAGCTCAAACCCAGACCGTCCAGAATGATCCCGCTCTCAAAACGGAACAGACAACTTCAGCCGAATGGCTAAAGAAAGCTGGCGAGCTTTGGGATAAAAATGACTGGCCAGGATTACTGAATTATTCACTCCGCTGGACTCAAGCCATGCATGAGGATGCCGAAGCCTGGTACTCCATGGGAATTGCCTACCATGAGATCAAGCAATACCCCAAGGCCATTGAGGCTTACCAGCAGGCGATCAGGATCAACCCGGAAGATGCCGACGTCTGGTACAACCTGGGGCATGTATACTGTCTTATCAAGCAATATCCCAAGGCCATTGAGGCCTACCAGCAGGCGGTCAGGATCAACCCGGGTTTTTCCGATTTCAGGGACAGCCTGCGGGAAACCTACATCACCTTGAAGCAATACCCCGAGGCCATCGAGGTCTGTCAGCAGTCGATCAGGATCGACCCGGAAGATGCAAGCGCCTGGCACAACCTGGGGGAAGCCTACGAGCTAAACGGACAGACCGGCAAGGCCATCGAGGCCTGCCAGCAGGCGATCAGGATCGACCCGGAATATGAAAGCGCCTGGCACAACCTGGGGGAAGCCTACAACAAATTGGGGAAATATCCCAAAGCCATTGAGGCCTACCAGCAGTTGATCAGGATCAACCCCGAAGATGCATGCGTCTGGTACGACTTGGTGGTTACCTACAACGACCTGGGGACTGCTTACAGAAAGATCAAGCAATACCCCAAGGCCATTGAGGCATATCAGCAGGCGATCAAGATTAACCCGGAAGATCCAGACGCCTGGTACGACATGGGGATTGCCTACGATGAGATCAAGCAATACCCCAAAGCCATTGAAGCTTACCAGCAGGCGATCAGGATCGACCCGGAAGATGCAGGCGCCTGGTGCAATCTGGGGAATGCCTACAAGCTAAACGGACAGACCGGCAAGGTGATGGAGGTGTACAAGCGGCTCAAGACCCTTGATCCGAATATGGCGGATAAATTTTTCAATAAGAACATGTTGCCGTAGGAGCCGTCATAAAATACATCATCTTGCTATCAGCTGAGCAAGTTCTTGGGGGTCAGTTAGTTTGTGGATAACAAGCCAGCAAGTTATTAAACTATCTCCGTTATAAGACGCGCAGATAACGGCACTATCCCCATTTTTGTTGGTGCTTATTTTTGTATAAGGCGCGTGATATGTTTTTGCAATTGCTTGTCGTTTACGTTTCATAAGGAGTGAATTATTTTGAGGAGTTTTTTTAACGCTTGAGTTTGAAAGCGAGAAAATCTGTGGTTGATAGTTTTTGTCTTTTTCTGTGTAGCACAATATCAGCCCATTCTGTCTATCCGTTATGTGCGCTCAGCCCGAGCCCGCCGAATTCAAAAATGGATGCCAATGAAAATTGAATACGAAATTATTCAGAATGAACAGTTGGATGACCCCATTAGAGATGTGTTCGCGACTTTGCTTCGCAAACAAGGAAAAGTACAAGGGGATTTCTCAAAGAAGGCGGATCGATGCAAAATAGTAGGCATCGCACGGTTCGATGGCACAGCGGTAGCTATAGGCGGGATAAAGAAGAAAACAGAGTCCGACTTCTCAAACGAGAAGGCGGGGATTCCCGATCTCGCAAAAGCATTTGATTGGGAGTTGGGTTATTTGTACACGGAAGCAGATCAATGCGGCCGTGGTATCGCATCGACGCTCGCTCGCTTGCTTGTGGATGCCTATGGTCCTGGCAACTTGATGGCATCGACAGAGATAGCAGCCAACCCCGCAATGGTCAGGATTCTTGAAAAGCTGGGGTTCCGTCTTTTCGGTAAGCCTTGGACAAGCGGTATCCATGATAACTACCTTGGGCTATTCTTAAATTTTCAAGGAAACTCCAGGGGGCCATTGGGGTCTATCATCGAGGAAAGGCGGAGGTAGAGTAGGGAACAATCCAGGGTGTTCATTTGTTGGTTATGCGAAACGAAACATACAGCACCATCAATAATAAAACTTGACAAAACAGGAAAGGCACCAATCATGATTAGCAGAGCAGAGCAGAGCAGAGCAGAGCAGAGCAGAGCAGAGCAGAGCAGA
>MGTD01000041.1:0-509 GCA_001799285.1 Deltaproteobacteria bacterium RIFOXYD12_FULL_56_24 | reverse complement strand
GAGCAGAGCAGAGCAGAGCAGAGCAGAGCAGAGCAGAGCAGAGCAGAGCAGAGCAGAGCAGAGCAGAGCAGAGCAGAGCAGAGCAGAGCAGAATGCTCTATACCATGTAACCTTTGCGGTTCTAGGATAGTTGAGATACTTTCCCTGAAAGATCGAAAAGGCGATTATTTAAGAACTATTATTTGCAAAAAATGTGGCTTAATCTGGAGCGACCCTCGCCCAGCCGATGAAAAAATAAAGGAATTTTACTCAAAAGAGTATCGGAAAGAATACAAAGGATTAACAAAACCAAAAAAGAAACATGTATATCGTGACGCCAAAGAGGCAATAAAAAGATATAATTATTTCAAAGAGATATTGAGTAAAGACGATAGTGTTTTAGATATTGGAGCAGGTAATGGGGTGTTTGTATATACTCTTTGTCAATCGGCATTGAAAATTGACCCACCATCGGCGTCCAAAATTGACCCACCCCAGGCAGTAGTTTTTAGCCATTAATCCTTGTTTTA
>MGTD01000040.1:27610-47289 GCA_001799285.1 Deltaproteobacteria bacterium RIFOXYD12_FULL_56_24 | reverse complement strand
ACCTCAAGACCGGCAAGGTTATCAAGGACGTAGCCATGGATCCGGATCCGCGCGCCATGGGCGGGCCTGCGAAAATGCCGATCTATTGCGCTTCCGGCCAGAGCACGAAATACTACATGCCCGTGTTCATGGGAGCGGAAGCCTATATCGATGTATTTGACAAAGCGACCCTGGAAAAGAAACATCGGGTCTTCGTAAGCGACCTCGGTTATGCCAAGGGAAGCTACCAGTTCCTGCATGGCACAAGTTCCCCTGACAATAAGTCATTTTTGCTTGCCCTGAACCTGACCAAGGAAGGAAAGGGCACCGGCGACATCGATTTCGTGCTGGTTGACATGGCTGCCCTCGAAGGCGGCAAGTTCAAGGAAATCAAGCGCAATACCCTGAAGGGCGCGCCGGGCAAGACCATCACCTTCCGAGAATACTTCAGCGCCGATTCGAAAACGATCTTCCAGTCGGCCGCCGACCGCCTCTGGGTCATCGATGCCGCGACCCTGCAGCTGGTGGATGAAAAGATGATGCCGGAAGGTGTGCAGAACCATGATGTGATGCCCACCCCGGACGGGAAGCTTGCCCTGCTCACCGTGCGCAACTTGACGGAAGCATGCGATGCGACCGGCAAGCCGATCATGAAGGATGGCGATAAAGCGCAGATCACCGACGGCACTGTGATGCTCTATGATGCTGCCGCAAAGAAACTCCACAATAAAACGACGTCAACCTGCGTTGCCTGTCATAAAGATATGGGGGTTGGCGACAAGAACGCTGTCCTCTGCGGCCTGGATGCCAACTGGAAGAAATAAGCGGTTGATTACAGCCTGATTCATGGTACATTAAAAACCTTCTCTTCGGCATGGGCCGAGGAGAAGGTTTTCTTATTCCACCCCCGTGAGAACAATATGCCTGAGCGATTTACCCTCTCATCCCTCGCCATCCGCAATCTGCGCAGAAGGCCTCTGCGCACCACGATTCTTATTGCGGCTCTTACCCTGATGGTAGCGGCGCTGGTCTTCGCGCTTTCCTTCGTGATGCGCGTTAATGCGAGCATACAATTAACCTCGGAAAGGCTCGGCGCCGACCTGCTGATCGTACCCACCGGCGCACGCGGAGCCGCCGAAGACATTCTGGTCGAAAGCCACGCGCGCTCATTCTACATGGATAAATCCATCATCGAACGAATACGCAAGGTGGCCGGCATTGACAAGCTGTCTCACCAGACCTATCTGGTTTCGCTGATCGGCATGTGCTGTTCGGTGCCGGAATCCATGGTCGTCGCCTTCAATCAGGAAACGGACTTTGTCGTCAAGCCCTGGCTCAAAAACAAACTTGGCAGAAACCTCCGAAAAGGCGAAGCGATTGTCGGGGAAGAGTCAGCCTTTAACATCAGTCTGGGCCTGGTCGAAACCGAGACACAGCTGTTCGGCAGTCCGTTCAAGATGGTGGGCGTACTGGACAAGACAGGGTCCGGTCTCGACACGGCTATTTTCATCAGCGACGACAATATTGAAGATATCATCAAAAACAGCGATGCGAAAATTAAAGCGGACCAGATATCGGTGATCTTTGCCAAGATCAAGAAGGGAGCCGACGCTTACAAAGTCATGTCCGAGATAGAAAACAACATCGTGGAAGTAGATGTGGTGATGCGCAAGGACATCGGCAAAAGCCTTTTGTCCGCGTTGGGCGACATCCGCAAGATCTTTTATTTCACCATGATCCTGTCAACCATCCTTTCCCTGTTCCTGGTTTGGGCCATTTTCACGGCCATTGCCAACGAACGGACGCGGGAGGTCGGCATCATGCGAGCCCTGGGCGCAAAGGAGGGGCATGTGGTCAAGCTCTTCCTCTTCGAGGTGCTGGTTCTGGGGGCGATAGGAAGTATCGCCGGCATTATCGTCGGCACCTCCCTCGCGGTCCTGCTGGCGAAAAATTTCTCGATTCTGAAAAATCTTCCCATCGACATCGGTATGTTAAGCCGGTTACTTATTGCCGCAGCCGGGCTGCTTTTTGGAACAGGCATTTGTGTTTTGGGAGCTCTTTCTCCCCTCAACCGTCTTAAAAAACTGGAACCACTTATCGCCATCAAGCAGGAGTAGCAAGTGTCTCAAATCAAGCTGCAGAATATTACAAAAACTTACCAGGTCGGCGAAGACGCCCTGGTGGCGGTGCAGGATGTTTCCCTTGATATCCAGAGCGGCGATTTTATCTCAATCGTCGGCCATTCCGGCTCAGGCAAGACCACCCTGCTTTCCATGATCGGCGGGATAACCACCCCGACCTCAGGCAGGATATCCTTTGAGGACACGGACCTGTCCGCCATGGGGAGTGATGGCCTGTCCGAATACCGGTGCCGGAAGATCGGCTTCATGTTCCAGTTTGCCAGTCTTCTGCCAATGCTGACGGTCAAGGAAAACCTGCTTTTGCCAACCATGTTCGTCCCAGAGCCTGAACGAACGTACGCGTCAAAACTCGATGACAAGGCGGCTGAATTGCTGCGCTCTGTCGGCCTGCTCGACAAGATCAACGCCTTTCCCGGCCAGCTTTCCGGAGGGCAGCAGCGGCGGGTAGCCATCGCCCGCTCATTCATGAACAATCCAAAGCTAATCCTGGCGGACGAGCCGACCGGTGATCTGGATGAAAAAACCGAGCAGGAGATGATCAACTTTTTCAAAGCCATGAACCGCACGGAAGGAATTACCTTCGTCATGGTAACCCACAATTCGGAACTGGCCAGACAGACACAGCGTCGCCTCAAAATGCATCAGGGTTCACTGCAAACGCTGCCTTCCGGAGAATGAAGAATCACCTCAAACTCCAATAACTTCGCGGTATCAGCCATAATTCTGCCCACTGTCACCAGCGCCTCCGCACCGGTCTTTTTCGCAATCACCAGATACCTGGCGTCACGACTGCGCACTTCTTTCTACAATTCTGTTGATAAACCGTAAGCTTTACTCCTATCATAAAGTTAATTATCCAACTCCACCACTGAGGTGGATAATCTGGCGACAATAAAAGGCAAGGTGCATCCAGTAATAGTAACCGGGCAGCAGAGAGAAAGACGGCTATGGCAAAGGATGCGAGGGGAAAGAATAATTGCAAAAAAAGCAATGAGTTATCCCCAGACGAAAAAATTACCGCGGCTGAGCAACTGCGCCTCAAGGCCATGATGAGGCTGACGGCATCGGCCACTGCGGCGGCCAAGACGGATGGCCAACCTACCGCCGACTACCTCCTGCACGAACTGCAGGTACACCAGGTCGAACTGGAGATGCAAAACGAAGCGCTCCAGGAGTCCCAGCAGGAGCTGAGAGAAGCCAGGGACCGCTATCGGGACCGCTATGTCGAACTCTACGACTTCGCTCCGGTCGGCTACATCACCCTGAATAACAAAGGGATAATCCAAGAGGCGAACCTCACCGCAGCGACAATGCTCGGCGTTGAGCGCTCCAAGCTCCTCCGGCACGGCTTTAGCCGTTTTGTCAGCCCGGATAATCCTGACCATTGGTATCTGCATCTCGCAACCGTGTGGCGGCAAGAAAAAAAACAAGACTGCGAACTGTTCTTGCAGCGCGGCAACAACTCCCGGTTCTATGCCAGGCTGGAAAGTGTGCGAGTGCAAAAGGAAAGCGATGGCGAGATCCTTATCTACACGACGATTGCCGACATCAGCCTGAAGAAAAAAGCGGAGGATCTAACCGCCAGCGTCCTTGAGTCGATCGACGAGGGCTTTATCATCATCAATCGCGATTTCCAGATCGTCTCTGCCAACCGGGCCTATGCCGAAAATATCGGCAGTTCTCTAGGGGCGATTATCGGCCAGCCTTGCTACAAAATATCCCACAACTTCGACAGTCCCTGCTACCTGAACGGCGAGGACTGTGCAGTAAAACACGTCTTCGACACCGGTGCACCCAACACCACTTTCCACACCCATTACAATAAAAAGGGGCAGCCGTTTTACGTGGAGACCAAGGCTTTTGCTCTGGACAAAAACAACTTGGACGAGGTGCAGACGGTCATTGAGATCGTGATAGACATCAGCGAAAAAAAACAACGCGAAGAGGAAATCCACCACCTGGCCTTCTACGATCCCTTGACCAACCTGCCCAACCGCCGCCTGCTCATGGACCGGTTAGAGCAAGCCTTTATCGCCAGTGGTCGTACCGGCCAGTACGGGGCGGTACTTTTTTTAGACCTGGACCACTTCAAGTCCTTAAACGACATCAGGGGCCACGCAACCGGAGACCTGCTGCTGGTCGAGGTGTCCAGGCGTCTGCAGGCGGTGGTGCGCGAGGATGATACGGTGTCGCGCCTCGGCGGCGACGAGTTCGTGATCCTCTTAAAGAATCTAAGCGCCGAAAAACATGTAGCGATAACCCAGACCGGCCATGTGGCCGAAAAGATCCGTACCGATCTTCGCCGACCTTTTATACTTGCCGGCCACGAGCAACATATAACGGCGAGCATCGGTATTGGCCTTTTTTGCCGCCACGACATCCCACTGGCAGAACTGCTCCAACACGCCGACACCGCCATGTATCAGGCCAAGCAGGCCGGCCGCGACACCGTAAATTTTTTCGACCCGGCCATGCAGGCGGCTCTGGAAGCCGCAAGTGCGCTGGAGGCAGACCTGCGTCAGGCCATTAAACAAGGACAATTTCAGCTCCACTACCAGCCGCAGACCGACAGCAACGGGCGGATCATCGGCGCCGAGGCCCTGTTGCGCTGGACCCATCCTGGCCGCGGGCCGGTCTCACCTACGACCTTCATCCCTCTAGCCGAAGAGACCGGGCTCATCCTGCCCATCGGCCGCTGGGTGCTGGAGGAGGCCTGCGCCCAGCTTAAGACCTGGTCAGACATCGTCGCCGCCACTGGCTTGCGGCTGGCGGTCAACATTAGCGCCCGCCAATTCCAGCAGCCTGATTTTGTTGCGGAAGTGCGAGAGATTATCGCAGCGTCCGGTATCGACCCGACCAATCTCAAGTTCGAGCTGACCGAAAGCCTGGTGCTGATGGACGTTGCCGACACCATCGCCAAGATGCAGGTATTAGGCGCCATGGGCATCGGCTTTTCCATGGACGACTTCGGCACCGGCTATTCCTCGCTTTCCCAGCTCAAACGCCTGCCCCTGGAACAACTGAAGATTGACCAATCCTTTATTTGTGACCTCAACACCGGTCTCCACGATGCCGAGATCGTCAAGACCATCATCGCCATGGGCCGCATCCTTGGTTTTCACGTTATCGCCGAGGGAGTGGAAACCGAAGAGCAACTGACCTTTCTCGCCAACGCTGGCTGCGATGCCTATCAGGGCTATCTCTTTAGCCGACCGGTGCCGGCGATGGAGTTCAAGAGCCTGCTTGAAGCGGGGGCTATCGAAAGAAAATGAGAAAAAACGTGGCTTGTTGACTGTTTTTGTTTGGAAATGCGCCTGCTCATTTTATTCCAAGCTGTCGAGGTTGCCAATAAACCTCTTGACTTTAGCCATAAATCCGCTAAGTTTGCCCCTAATATCTCAGGTGCTCTGAAAAGAGCTTAAAAGGGAACCCGGTGTAAATCCGGGACGGGCCCGCCGCTGTAACCGGGGACGAGTTTCGCAATAAAGCCACTGTTTCTTTACGGGAAGGCGCGAAGCAAGGACGAACCGGGAGTCAGAAGACCTGCCAGGGATAGTATATGTATCGCACACCTCTCGTGGACAGGGAGGCGCGGCGCTGGTCCAGTGGATATTTCGGGAAATCCCCTGATCGATAATTATCGGTCCGGGGATTTTTTTTATCCGCTTTCCTTTCATGGATGCCCCCCGGATCAAAAAATTTGGTTGGAGGGATAAGATTCATGAACAAGAAGATGTATGCGGCGGTGCTGGCCATGACTGTTGCCTGGCCGGTTCACGCCCGCAGTGCCGAGCCGGTGGCCACCATGGATGAGGTGGTGGTGACGGCTACCAAGACAGCGGAAAACGTCCACAATGTGCCGAATGCGATGGTCCTGAAAGACGCCGGGGATATCGAGGACGCGTCGGCCAGGAGTCTCGGCGAGCTGCTGGCCAACGAACCTGGGCTTGACTGGCGCACCAGGGGCGACTACGGCGGGGCCATTGAAGAGATCCACATTCGGGGCATGGGCGCCGACTCCACCCAGGTATTTCTAAACGGCATCAACATCAATTCTCCTTCCTTGGGGACTGCCGACTTGGGCATGCTGCCCATGGGAAGCATCGACCGGGTTGAAGTGGTCAAGGGTCCTGGCTCCCTGCTGTACGGCACCGGCGCCATGGGCGGCACGGTGAACATCCTCACCAAGAACCCCGAACCGGATAAGCTGGATATGAAGCTGGGAAGCGGCTTTGGCAGCGAAGGCATTTACGAGCTTTCCGCGGAGCAAGGCATGTATGTTGCCGACGGCCTGGGCTACTATCTCACCGCTTCCCGCCGGGAAACCGACGGCTTCCGCGACAACAGCGACCTCCGCCATAACGACGCCTCCCTCAAGCTGATCCACGATAAGAACAAGCTACTCTCCGCCAGCCTGTATGCCGCCTGGATCGACCGGGATTACGGGGTGCCGGGGGTGAAGCCGCCCGACACCACCCAGGAACATGTTGTCAACGGAACCCGGATGTACAACGCTGATGCCGCAAGCCTGGTGAACGAGGGCAGTGACCGGAACTTTTACTCCGCCCTGGAGTTGAAAAGCCAGCCTCTTTCCTGGCTGACCCTTGCCCTGCGCGGCGATGCGGTGAATATGGAAAATTATTTTTTTCAGCGCTACAACGCAACTGGCGCCGGCCAGGAAACCTGGGTCACCAACGAGGTTCTGGGGCTGGAGGCCACGGCGGAAATGCGGTTGCCGGAAGGGGTTACCATGCTGGCGGGCAGTCAGTACCGCAATTACGATTACACCAACGAGGTGGGGAACCTGGATGCCTATGGAGCGGCGGTGGCCGGCTCCAACACTGAAGTACAGCATGAGGTCTTCACCCGGGGCAGCTACGGCGAGGCACAGTGGCAGGCGAACCAGTACTTGAAGCTGCTTACGGGCCTGCGCTATGAGGAACACTCCATGTTCGGCCACGAAACCCTGCCCCGTTTCGGCGTAGTGGTGACCCCCCAGGAGACGACCACCATCAAGCTCGGTCATGGCAAGCACTTCAAGGCGCCCACCATGAACGACCTCTACTGGCCGGAAAGCGCGTATGTGCGAGGGAACCCCGATCTGAAACCAGAAACCGGCTGGCACAGCGACCTCACCGTGGAACAATCCTTCCTGAAAAAGAAACTGACCGTCTCGGCAACCTATTTTAAGTGGAATATCGATGACAAAATCGACTGGGCCCAAAACCCGGCCTTCCCTGGCCCATGGGGGGACAAATATACTCCGTCAAACACCAATTCCTACGAGGCCACCGGCTGGGAATTGGGGGTGACGGCCAAGCCCCTGGATTCCGTAAGGGTGAGCGCAGGCTATACCAGGACCAATGCGGAGGAAGAACAGGCTGTCGGGATGTGGCGGCAGGCCCAATACACCCCGCGCAATCTGTTTAAGGGGCAGGCCGACTATTTTCTCCCTTCCGGGCTAACCACCAGTGTGGTGGTCCGCTATGTGGGCGATCGGCCCGCTTTCTACGTCTCGGACACTGCCACCGAACCCCAGCACACCCTGGATTCTTACATAACCACCGACCTGCGGATAAGCCGGCGTTTCCAGGAACACTGGCTGGCAGCCATCAATTGCAACAATATTTTTGATGCCGGGTATGACACCTACACGGCCACCTTCCGTGATGAAACCCTGGGGAGCACCACCCGGCAGGGATACCCTGGCGCAGGCCGCTCGGTCTTTGCCTCTCTTTCCTACGAGTTTTGAGAAGAAATATGCGGAAGAGACCTGTTTTTATTATTGTTGTGCTCGTGCTGCTCTGGGCTGGGGCAACTGCCCCGGCCTGGGCGAACCCCCTGCGGGATGCGCAGGAAAGGTCCCCTGTGCATCATCCTCCCCAGCGGGTGGTGTCGCTGGTGCCGGCCGCCACCGAGATGCTGGTGGCCGTGGGCGCTGGCACCGAACTGATTGGGGTGACCAGCCACGATGCCCTGCCGGTGGACCAAGGAAAAAAAGAGATCGTGGGTGGTTTCGTTGCCCCCTCCCTTGAGAGGATCGCGGCTCTCCACCCCGATCTGATTCTGGTCTCCAGCCTGCACGGTAAGGTTAAAAAACGTTTTCAAGACCAATGCGCCGTGCTGGAACTTCCGCCGGTTTATTCAGTGGAGCAGGCTCTTGAACGGCTCCACGATCTTGGCAGTCTGCTTGGCCGGGGGCAGGAGGCAAATGCTCTGGCCGGGGGTATCCGCGCAGAGTTGGCGCTGATCCGGGCCAAGGTGAAGCCCATCCCCGCCGGCAAGCGCCAGCGGGTGATGAGGCTGATGGGACAGACGCCGCTCAGGACGCCGGGGGACGACTCCTTCCAGAATGACTTCATCCGGAGCGCTGGCGGAATCCCTCCACGTTTCGGCAGAAATGGGGAGTCCATCGTGGTGAGCCCGGCGGAGATTATCCGGTTCAATCCGCAGGCCGTCTATGTTTGCGGGGACGCATCCGCCGAGGCGGTGCTGGCCAACCCGGCCCTGCAAAAAATCGAGGCGGTCAAACACAAAAGAGTCTTCTCCTTCCCCTGCGAATTCACCTGCCGGGCTGGGGTCAACATGGGCGGCTTTGTTTCCTGGCTGGCGGCACGGGTGTACGAACAGGAATTTTCCGATCCAGCGCACCAGGCGTATCCAGACCAAATGCTCGAGGCGCGGCCGGTTGCGCTGCCCCTTTCCTATGTCCGGCAGGCACTGGTGCAGAAAAGCCGGATTCGCGATTTCATCAACAAAACCCTGGTGGTGGACTTCACCACGCCGCAGCACGTACTCTCCACCCTGGAGGGGATGCGGGAGGGCGTCATGAGCGTGGGTAACCATTTTTATCCCCCGCCTTCCTGGGGGCTTGGCCACACCAGCGGCTTGGACGGCTTGCGTCAAACGGTGACCGCAGCCCTGGCACGGCCAGCCGCCCAGACCAGCCTGTTGTTCACCGGGGCGGACATGGACCATCTGGTCGTGGCTGAAAAATCGTTTCGCGACCTCACCGTGTATGCCCTGGTCACTGCCGGAGTCAAAACCAATGCCATGCGCATGGCCAAAGACAGCGGCAATTTCTACGAGCCGGGCACCATCAATATCGTCTTGCTCACCAACGCCCGAATGAGCGAACAGGCCATGAGCCGGGCGATCATCACCGCCACCGAGGCCAAAAGCGCGGCCTTGACCGACTTGGACATCCGCAGCACCTACAGCCCGCATTTTGCCGCCACGGGCACTGGCACCGATAACCTTCTGGTGGTGCAGGGCGAGGGGCCCGGGATCAACGGCGCGGGCGGACACACCAAAATGGGGGAACTCATTGCCGCCGCAGTGTATGATGGAGTACGCTGGGCCATCGCCGGACAGAACAGGATAACCTCCGAACGCTCCATCTTTGCCCGGTTGGAGGAGCGGCGGATACATCTTGCCTCGTTGCTGCCCCCCGAGACAGAGGAATGCTCCCTGGATCGTCGGCAATTGGTTGCCGCCGTAGAGGATGCGCTCATGCAGCCGGAATATGCCGGGTTCATGGCAGGTTCGCTGGCCATGAGCGATGCGGCCCAAGCGGGGCTTGCCGATCCACGGGGACATGAATCCTGGGCCAGGGCTGTGGCTGCACATCTGGCTGGCCGTGCGGTTAAGCCATGGCACAAGCGTTTCCCCGAGGGCCAGTTGCCCCTGCTGGTGGCAAAGGCCTTGGAAGCGCTGGTCAATGGGGTATGCGCCAGGGAAAAAGGGAGCGCGGATTGAAGACGGATTCGAGGGCACTGGAGCTGTATACCGCCGGGCAATCGGACAGGCAGATCACGGCCGGTGGCCGACCCAACCCGGTATCTCTCACTTGGCTTGCCTCTGCCATTTTGAACGGTGAGCCCGTGTGGGCACTGTTGTCCTCGCTTCTGTTACACGGGATCCTGCTGCTTATCTGTCTGGCTGGCTGGCGCCTGTTGCCCATAGAGCAGGCCCCCCCTTCGGTGATTTCGGTGTTTATCCAGCAACAGGAAGGCGAACCGGAAGCACCAAAGGTAGCGCGCTCTAAAAATTTGCCCACGGTTAAACACACAAAAGAACCTATTACCAATGAGATACACGATAATAAAGAGGTAAGGCCAGAAATCACTTCTTCGCCCTCATCGTCCCCGCTTGCCAAGCCCGAGGCTGGACGCGTCATGGCATCAGAGCCACCGATACACGCCACTGCTCACCAAGGGGATGGCTTGGGCAGCACTGCTCCCAACACTACTCCGGTGGCCGGGAAAGGCGAAGGCGCACCAACCGGCGAGGTGCTGGCCCGGCCACTCTACACAACCAATCCACCCCCGCCATACCCCCGGCTGGCCAGGAAACTTGGCCACGAAGGTGTTGTGCAGCTTGAGGTGCTGGTTTCCGTTGCCGGACATGTGGATGACCTGCGGATTGCCGCGAGCAGCGGCCATGAATCCTTGGACGCCGCGGCTCTGGAGGCGGTCCGTTCCTGGCGGTTTTCCGCCGGCCGGC
Organism: Deltaproteobacteria bacterium RIFOXYD12_FULL_56_24; assembly: GCA_001799285.1. GTDB lineage: Bacteria > Desulfobacterota > Desulfobulbia > Desulfobulbales > Desulfurivibrionaceae > Thiovibrio. The sequence goes on along the minus strand of MGTD01000040.1, from coordinate 36,664 downwards.
GCAACAGACAGCCCGTGGCCATGCGGGTCCGGGTGCCGGTGCGTTTCAGCCTGCGAGCGGGGAGCTGAAAAAAAATGCAAGAAATCTTGAAAAAAACCGGTCGCGGTATCGTGCTTGCAGCCCCGTCCAGTGACAGCGGCAAGACCATGGTGAGCCTGGGACTGGGCGCGGCTCTGGTACGAGACGGCGCATCGGTGCAGTATTTCAAGTGCGGCCCGGATTTCATTGATCCCACCCTGCACCGGCTGGTGAGCGGCCGGGTGTCACGCACCCTGGATCTGCGGATGTGCGGCCCATCCTTTGTACGACAGAGCTATGCCCAACACTGCAATGCGGATTTCGTCATTGTCGAAGGGGTGATGGGGCTCTTCGACGGCGGAGAGGCCAGCACTGCCGCCTTGGCCAGAACCCTTGCGCTGCCGGTGGTGCTTGTGGTGGACGCTTCGGCCTGTGCCGAGAGCATCGCGGCCCTGGTGCATGGCTTTGAGTCCTTTGACCCGCAGCTCACCATTGCCGGAGTAATCTTCAACCGGGTTGGCAGCGATAGCCATTACCGGCTGCTTGCCCAGGCTGTGCAAGAGCATTGCCGGGCCGTGGTGTTGGGCGGGGTTCCCCGTCATGATGATTTTCTGGTTTCCGGTCGTCATCTCGGTCTCCACATGGACTACGACGAACCGCTTTCCTCGGAAAGAATCGGCAGGATCGCCGATGTCATGGCCCAACATGTCGATCTCGCGCTTTTGCGGGAGAAGGGCGCGGTCCTGCCCGAGATTCGCGGCCAGGCAGAGAGAATAAGCAATACAGCGCCGTGCGTTCGCCTCGGCATTGCCAGGGATGCGGCTTTTTGTTTTTATTATGAGGACAACCTCGACATGCTGCGGGCGGCTGGCGCGGAGTTTATTGTGTTCAGCCCCCTGGCCGACTCGAAGTTGCCGGACGACCTGGACGGTTTGTACCTGGGCGGCGGTTACCCGGAACTCCATGCGGAGGCCCTGGCTGCCAACCGTTCCCTCCGGGAAGAGATTGGCCGCCAGGCCAAGGCTGGGCTGCCGATCTATGGCGAATGCGGCGGCTTCATGTATCTTTGTGAGGCGCTGGTTACGGCAGAAGGCGCGGAATATCCCATGACCGGGGTATTTCCGGTAAAAGCCCGGATGCAAAAACGGTTGGTTCGGCTCGGCTACCACACGGCAACGGTTACAAAGAACACCCTGTGGCCCGAAGGTGCCCGCCTATTCGGCCATGAGTTTCACTATTCGGAGACAGACCCCATGCCCGACTGGGTTGAGAGGATGTATCGCCTTGATGACGACCGGCTTGAAGGGTTTTGCCTGAACAATACCCTGGCCGGTTACATGCATCTGCATCTGGGGTCCACCCCCGAGGCTGCCGCCCATCTCATCGAGTTTTGCCGCAGGCACGGCCTGGAGGCACAGTGATACAAAGAAACACCATTCTTTCCCTCATCCTCCTTGTTGCCATGCTTTCTCCGGGACCGAGTTTTGCGGCCACCGTGGTGGATCAGGCCGGCCGTACGGTATCGATCCCCAATGCGCCCAAGCGCATCGTTGCCCTCGCTCCCAGTCTGGCCGAGATCGTCTTTGATCTGGGACAGGGGGCCAGGTTGGTGGGGGTTACCCAGTTCAGCGACTTCCCGGCCGAGGCCAAGAGTCTCCCCAGGGTCGGCTCATATGTGCGGCTGGATCTTGAACGGATCGTGGCCCTCAAACCGGATCTCTGCCTCGGTATTCGGGACGGCAACCCCAAACATCAGGTGGAGAAAATCGAGGCTGCCGGGATTCCGGTTTACGTCATCGACCCACGCGATATCAAGGCAGTCATGGACGCCATCCGTGGAGTGGGCGGGGTGCTCGGGGTGCCGACCAAGGCCGAGACACTGGTGAGCGATATGTCCGACCGCATCGCGCAAGTGCGGCGGCTGGTGGCAACAACCCACTCCCGGCCACGGGTCTTTTTTCAACTCTACTCCCCTCCCATCGTCACCGCCGGCAGCAAAACCTTTATCCACGAGTTGATCACCATCGCCGGCGGCGTCAACCTGGGGGCCGGATCCGTTGACTATCCTCGCTTCAGTTGGGAAAAGGTCCTCTCCCTGGATCCGGAAGTGGTGGTGGTCACCGCCATGGGCAGCAAGCAGAAGCCGGAGCAGATGAAGGCGCAGTGGCAACAGTGGCCGCAGCTTGCTGCGGTGCGTTCAGGCCGGGTGCATGTGGTGAACGACAACCTCTTCGACCGGCCTACCCCGCGTCTCATAGACGCGATGGAGACGCTGCTTCGCATCCTCCATCCCGAGTTATTCGGAGCCGGCCATGTTCAGTGACCTTCGTCTTGGCGTCCGCTTAGCCCTGGTGACCATCGTGCTGGCCGGGCTCCTGACGGTAAGCTTCTTACTCGGCATGGGCATTGGCCCATCCGGCAACGGGATTTTCGAGCTGCTGGCCGCGGTTTTCGGCAACGGCGACCCGCAATCGGTCTTCAGTGTTATTGTCTGGAAGATCCGGTTGCCCAGGATTATCCTCGCCGCTGCGGTGGGTTCGACCCTCTCCTTGGGCGGGCTGGTATTTCAGGCCCTGCTCCGCAATCCGCTTGCCGAGCCGTACATCCTCGGAATCTCAGGCGGTTCGGCGGTGGGGGCAATCGGCGGCATGCTCCTTGGGTTTTCCCCCTTTCCCGGCATGGCCCTGGCCGCCTTTGCGGGCAGCCTTCTGATTCTTGTCCTGGTGGTCGGCCTGATCTCCGGCAACACCTCCATTGGCCGGGATTCCCTCCTCCTGGGCGGGGTAATGATGAATGCCTTCTGCGGGGCGATCATCATGTTTCTCATTTCCATTACCCAGACTTCGGAGGTTCACCAGATTCTCTTCTGGCTCATGGGCGACCTTTCCATGTCCGGTCTCGACCGGTTGCCGGTGCTGCTTACCATATTACCTTGTTTCGCCGTAATTTTCGTGCTGGCAAGGCCATTGAATCTGCTGCTGGCCGGACGGGAATCCGCGGCCAGCCTGGGGATCAACGTGCGACGGCTGACCATGCTGCTGTTGCTGGTCACCACCTGCATGGTGAGTCTGGTGGTGTGCCAGTCCGGGTTGATCGGTTTTGTCGGTCTGGTTATCCCCCATGTCCTTCGCTTGCTGCTGGGGCCGGACCACCGGCTGCTCGTGCCGGCCTGCATCCTGGGCGGCGCTTCCTACCTGATCCTCTGCGATCTCCTGGCCCGCACCCTGCCTACCTCTGGCGAGATGCCGGTGGGTATTGTCACGGCCCTCATCGGGGCACCGCTTTTCATCGTCTTGCTGTGGAGGTCGCGCCGATGCCGGTGATCTCTGTCACGGGACTTAATCTTTGCTACGGCAAGCGGCAGGTTTTGCAGGATATTTCCATGCACGTACACCGTGGGGAGTTCTATCTCATTATCGGGCCTAACGGCAGCGGCAAAACCAGCCTGCTCAAGGGTCTGGCCAATCTTCTTCCCATTGCCAAAGGGAAAATAGAGATTCTCGGCAAATCATTGACCAGCTATACCAGACGGCAATTGGCGTGCAAGCTTGCCGTGGTGCCTCAACAGATTTCCCTGGACTTCCCCTTTTCCGTAGCGGAGACCGTGCTCATGGGGCGGGCTCCGCATCTTGGCCTCATTGGAATTGAGGGGGCAGCAGACCATGCGTTGGCCCGGGAGGCCATGCATTTTACCGATGTGGCCCATCTTGCCGACCGCCCTCTTGACCAGTTGAGCGGCGGCGAAAGGCAGCGGGTGATCATTGCCAGGGCGCTCTGCCAGCAGCCGGAGATAATCCTGCTTGACGAGCCGACAGCCTCCCTGGACCCGGCCCACCAGATTCAGATCATGGATCTCATGGAGCGATTCCGGGTTGAAAAAGGCACTACGGTCATCATGGTCTCCCACGATCTCAATCTGGCCTCCCTCTATGGCGACCGCCTTCTCCTGCTCCATAATGGCAGAGTGGAAGTGGTGGGTCCGCCTAACGAGGTGCTCACTGCCGAGCGTCTTGCCGCCTGCTATGGCTGCGCCATGCTGGTCGAGAAAAATTCCCTGGGCCAGATGCCCCGCGTAACGCCAGTTCCGCAGAAATACTCTCTGGTTGTGTAAGCCGGGCCACGGACCGTTCTCGCCCTGTTGTGCCAAAACCATTACCATTTTCCTGCCGCCGTGACTTTCTCTGGTAAAATTTCCCCCTTTCGCCTACATTCGTATACATGGATTTGCGTCGGTCATGGCGCCGTTTCAACTACCGGAGAAATTACATGGAAACATTTGAACAACTTCTTGAAAAATCGACAAAAATACATGGTCACATCTGCGCCGGCCAGGTCATCGGGGTACGCATGTCCATCATTGGCCTGCGGGAGATCGACATCGACGACCCAAAGGCCCAGCGCAAAGAATTTTATGTGCTGGTGGAAATCGACCGCTGCGCCACCGATGCCATCCAGAGCGTCACCGGCTGTTCCCTGGGCAAGCGCTCCCTCAAATGGCTGGACTACGGAATCATGGCCGCGACCTTCGTCAACCTCAAGACCGGCAAGGCCGTGCGCATTACCGCTCTGGAGGAATCGCGGGAGACCTCGAAAAAATACTGCCCGGAAATCGGCGACAAATACAAGCAGCAGTTAGAGGCTTACCGGATCATGCCCGAGAAAGAGCTGTTCAAGATTCAGGCGGTCAAGATCATTGTGCCGGAAGAGGACATGCCCGGCCGACCCATCCGCCGGGTGCAATGCGCGCGTTGCGGCGACTGGGTTCAGGATTGCCGCGAGATTATTGAAAACGGCAAACCCTTTTGCAAGCCCTGTGCTTTAGGCCGCTACTACGAAATCAACTGAGCCCTTTGGGTAAGCGATCAGATGGCACCACATCTTGCGGCGATCGGCCCGGCTCACGTACTGAAGTACGCATCGCCGTCCCGCTTGCCGCAATCTGCGGCACCCTGTGACCGCTTGTAGCTGAGTTGAGCAGCTTACCTGATTTTATGCCCTTTATGATACAAACGAAACTTATACTGGGTGAGTTCCGTGGCTATTTGACCTTTGTGGGGTTACCCCGTGACAGGTTATTTTTTGGACTACAGAAAGGAGCACGACATGACCAAAACAATCCCGGTTGAGCAGGCCATAGGCATGGTTCTGCCCCACGACATCACCGAAATCCGCAGCGAAGAATTCAAGGGACGGGCCTTCCGGAAAGGCCACATCATCAAGGCCGAAGATGTCGAACGCTTAAAAAGCCTGGGCAAGGAAAACATCTATGTGCTGGAGCTGGGCGAAGACGACATCCATGAAAACGAAGCGGCCGAGCTGATGGCCGCGGCTCTGGCCGGACCAGGAACCTCGATTTCCGGGGAACCGGTGGAAGGCAAGCTCAACATCGTCGCGGCCCATGACGGACTGCTCAAGGTCGAGGTCGAGGCTCTGTATCAATTCAACCTGCTGGGTGAGGTGATGTGCGCCACCCTGCACAATAATACGCCGGTAAAGCAGGGCGAACAGCTGGCCGGCACCAGGCTCATCCCCCTGGTTTCAAAAAGAGGGATCGTCAACGTTGCCGTGGAGATCGCCGAAAAGGCAGGGGGAATCCTCAGGGTTGCCCAACTGAAGCAGGCCAAGGCCGGGCTGATCATCACCGGCAACGAGGTCTTTCATGGCCGGATCAAGGATGCCTTTGAACCGGTGCTGCGCCAGAAATTGGAAAAGCTTGGCTCGGAGGTGATTGCAGTCCGCTTCGCCCCGGATAACGTCGAGACCATCGCCGCGGAGATCAAGGCCTGCCTGAACGCTGGCGCGGATCTTATCATCACCAGCGGCGGCATGTCCGTGGACCCTGATGATGTAACCCGGCAGGGCATCGCCAGGGCCGGGGCCCAGAAGATCGTCTACGGTTCCCCGGTTTTGCCGGGAGCCATGTTTCTCGTGGGCTATATCGGAGAGGTGCCGGTGCTGGGGTTGCCTGCCTGCGGCATGTTCCACAGGATCACTATTTTTGACCTGATCCTGCCCAGGGTGCTGTGCGGGGAGAAAATAACCCGCCAGGATATTGCCAGATTGGGGCATGGCGGCCTTTGCCGGCAATGCAAGACCTGCGTTTACCCCATCTGCGGCTTTGGCAAATAGCCTTCACCGCCTATCTCTCAAAACAGAGTGCTACTGACGATCCTGGGGTCATTCTTCTCTTTCAGGATGAGTCTTTCCTGCGATGCAGCCAGGAAATTTTATCCCACAGGCCGCGGAGGATCTGCACTTCCTGCTCAGTCAGACCCTGACGGGCAAGCATCCGTCGAAAAGCACGGAGCAGATGTTCCGGATTCTGCGGATTGAGAAAGCCCACCTCGGAAAGCACCTGACGCATCTGGGCAAACATGGCTTCCAGGTTCTTTCCCAAAGCCGGCCGTTTTCCCCGCGTCTTGTCCTCGGCAGGCGCGGAAAATTTCAAGGAGGCCTCATACAGGCAGACCGCCACAGCCTGGGCCAGATTCATGGAAGGCAAATCCGAATGGGTGGGGATCGTCACACAGTATTGACAGAGATCCAGATCTTCGGTCTTAAGCCCCGTGTCCTCAGGTCCGAAAACAATTGCCGCCTTGGCCGTTTTTGCCAAAGCCGCAATGGTTGCGGCCGCCTCGGCCGGAAGCAACAACTCCTCCCGATATTTCCCGAATCGACGGGTTGTTCCCAAGGCCAGGTTTCTGTCGGCCAGGGCGAGAGACAGATTTTCATACACCTTGGCCCGTTCGAGAAGGTCGATAGCAGACACTGCCATATTGCGGGCTTCCGCCCCGAGATGGCTTGCCCGCGGCTGCACCAGACGCAACTCGCCGAAACCAAAATTTTTCATAACCCTGGCCACGGAGCCTATATTTCCAGCCCCCTTGGGCTCAACCAGAACAACAGATAGATTAGCACAAGACATAGACATTGATTGGGCGCCTGTTAGAAATACACTTAAACTATCGTCACTATCCAGCTTGAACGATGCGCTCTTTCCGGACAGTTCATTCTTCCGACAGGACAGTGCCAACCGGAAAAGACTTCTCGAGATTCAACGGACCTGCAGGTTATCGACAATGCCCTTGACACCCTCTACGGAAAAAATCAGATCAAGGACCTTCTTCTTCGATTCCTGAGGCGCCACAATGCCAGTAACATGAGCGGAGCCTGAGTAAACATCCACGTCGATTATACCAGTTAAATTGTACTCGGAAAACGCCTTGATCCCTAACCCTATATTCTTCACAGTTACAAGCCACATTTGTCCCCTGAAAAATCTGCTAATCTTGCCACGATTGTTCCTCAACGCGAAAGCAAAGATTTTCGGCAAATAAAATCGCCGATTTCTCCTTTCTTGGTAATCCCTCCTTTTGCTTTCGCAGAAAAAAATACACCCTCCGCTTTTTTTCTGTTGCACAATAAGAAAAGCCGGGGTATCGTATCAAAACTAAAATAAATTTAATTAGAAGTAATACCCCTTCATGATATCCATCCAGCCGTGTTATTTCTCTCCTGCATCGTCAGTCTCCTCAAAGTTTCTGCCGACCACATACACAAAAAAACATATCCTTTAAAAGTGGAACATCCCCGGACGAACATATTGTCGATTTCACCCCTGACGCACTCCATCGTCATTCCTGACACCTTCCGGCATGCCAATAAAAATAACAAAAAATATCTCAGTGATCTTGGAAAAGACACTGCTTTACGCGATGCAGCTCCAGTTTCCCCATTACGCCGCATCGCCAATTGCACAAAGGAGTTCTAATGAGTTTTGATGAGTTTCAGTTTCACCCCCAGATAATTGCCGGCATCGAGGCCTGCGGTTATACTTCCCCAACCCCCATCCAGCGCGAGGCCATGCCTCCCATTCTCGCTGGCCGCGATATCCTTGGTCTTGCCCAGACAGGCACCGGCAAAACGGCAGCCTTCGTACTCCCGCTCCTGCAACGCCTCCAGTCCGGACCCCGTAAAAAAGTACGCGCGCTTATTGTTGCCCCCACCAGGGAACTTGCTGAACAGATTCATGAAAATATCGGCACCATGGCCGGACAAACCAGACTGCGCAGCGTTGTTATCTATGGCGGAGTCGGCAAACCCGGCCAGATCAAGAAAGTCAGAGAGGGCGCGGAAATCATCGTTGCCTGCCCCGGACGTCTACTTGATCACCTGAATGACAAGACCATAAACCTCCGGGAGGTTGAGGTACTGGTTCTCGATGAAGCCGACCATATGTTTGACAAGGGTTTCCTGCCTGACATCCGACGGATCATGAAGCATCTGCCGACCAAACGTCAAAATCTCGTTTTTTCCGCCACCATGCCCGCAGAAATCCGGCACCTTGCGGAAGATATCCTGAACGACCCGGCAGTTGTCCAGATCAATCACACCCAGGCCGTAACGGCCATCTCCCATGTGCTCTTCCAGGTCACCAAAGAGAATAAGACCGCCATGTTGAAAAGCATCATGGCCCAGGAAGAGACGAAAACCACCTTGATCTTCACCAAGACAAAACACAAGGCAAAAAGCCTTGCCCTGCACCTGGAAAAATCCGGACTCAGTGCAACCTCTCTCCAGGGCAACCTGTCCCAGCAGAAACGCCAGCAGGCCTTGGACGGTTTCAAGAATGGGACCTTCAAGGTTCTGGTTGCCACGGACATTGCCGCTCGCGGTATTGATGTCTCCGGCATTTCACATGTTATCAATTATGATGTCCCGGACACGGTCGAAGCTTATACGCACCGGACTGGCCGCACCGGCCGGGCCACCAGAACAGGGGAAGCCCTTACCCTGGCGTCACGCGAAGATGGCAGCATGATTCTGTCCATCGAGCGCACCTTGGGCAAAAAAATGATCCGCAGAGACGTGCCCGGTTTTGTCGCCGAGGCTTGCAACCTTGAAGAACCACTCAAGACTCGCGGCGAGAGACCGATGAGAAAAAAACCTGCCCCTGCCGGATCGGGGAGAAACAAACGCACCAGGGCCTCGTCCTTTGATTTTGGCATCCAGGTTCCCGCACAACGACGGTAAATC
>MGTD01000040.1:0-27601 GCA_001799285.1 Deltaproteobacteria bacterium RIFOXYD12_FULL_56_24 | reverse complement strand
GCAGAAGGCACAGTTAAATGGTTTAATGATTCAAAGGGTTTTGGTTTTATTGAGCAGGATGGCGGCAAGGATGTATTCGTACATCATTCCGCAATCCAGGCCCAGGGCTTCAAATCTTTGCAGGAAGGCGCCCGGGTAACCTTCGACGTTGTGGACGGCCCCAAGGGACCTTCCGCAGCTAATGTCGTTCAACTTTAATAACCCCGGTTTGGGCAACCAAACCTCCAGTCGGAATATCAACCGGTATTTCGGCTTTATAACAACGTGGTTCTTACGTGGAACCGAGCACAAAGGAGTAGTACAAGATGGCAGAAGGCACAGTTAAATGGTTTAATGATTCAAAGGGTTTTGGTTTTATTGAGCAGGACGGCGGCAAGGATGTATTTGTACATCATTCCGCAATTCAGGCGCAGGGCTTCAAATCTTTGCAGGAAGGCGCCCGGGTAACCTTCGACGTTGTCGACGGCCCCAAGGGACCCTCCGCAGCCAATGTCGTTCAACGCTAACACCTGTTGAATGATATTTTAAAGCCCCGCTTCGGCGGGGCTTTTTTTATGCTATGGGCTGTTGAGAACAAGACCATCTGCGTGGAATAGTACGGGGAATGAATCAAAAGACAAAAAAAAGGAGTTACGTCGATTGACGTAACTCCTTGATTTCTCACTTGGTGACCCCTACGGGACTCGAACCCGTGTTACCGGCGTGAGAGGCCAGCGTCCTAGACCACTAGACGAAGGGGCCATGTTGTGCGCAGTTTTTTAAATGATGGAAGAGAGTTTGTCAATCTTTTATTCCTCTTCCTTGCTCAGCCCGCCGGGGAGAAACCCCGCAACCAGCCGGTCTTAATCCATAAATTTTCGTAACCGTTCAGCAGCACCAAATCTTCGGACGATCGGCCCGGCTTACGAACACGGGGTACGCAGCGCCGGTCCGCTTGTCCAAATCTGCGGCAATGGCACTGCTGAACGGTTACAGTCCGGTTGTTTTAGTACTTTGGTGACCGCCCCGGTGAACGGTCATAAATTTTCTGCCCGCCTGTTCCGCCCGCGCAAGGGTGGCCTCATCCTTAGCCATGTCTCCACGGCTGTCCATGCCCTTGACGACAAACTCCCCGCCGTAGCTCAACCCCATGGCGTCAAAGCCATACCTGGCGGTAAGAATCGCCCCGTCAAAAACCTTTTCCCCGTGGGTGGCGGCCACCGCCACCAGGAACCCCTTGCGGTTGGGATCCTTGCGCCACTCGCCTTTTTCGATCTCCAGCCGTTTCCTGTTCCACAGGGCCTGACAACGATCGACAAAGGCCTTGGCCTGGGCGGTAATCCCGTAAAAATAGATGGGGGAAGCGAGAATCACCCGCGGCACGGCGAGGATTTTTGGGTACAGCTCCTGCATGTCGTCTTCCAGGACGCATTCCCCGGTCTTGTCGCAGCCGCCGCAAGCGATGCAGGGCTGAATCCGCAGATCATAGAGGCGGATCAATTCGACCTCGCCCCCCGCCGCTGTAACCCCTTTCAGGACGGCGCGGAGCAAGGTCTCGGTATTGCCTTTTTTTCGCGGACTCCCGCTCAAAGCCAGAACTTTCATCTCATTTCTCCCTTTCGCAATCGCCAACCGGCGGGGACGGCAGCCGGTTATAAAACAGGGCCTCGTCCCGTAACGCCAGGGCTGTCTCATCGTTTAAAAATCTGGCTGCGCAGCGCCAGCGCCAGTTCCCCTGCGAGGTGCCAGGAACATTCATCCGGCAGTCGCTGCCAAACCCCAGCACATCCTGAAGCGGCACAATCACCAGATTGGCCACCGAACCATAGGCCAGGCGGATAAAATCCCAATGCACTGGGCTGCCCGGTCGGCTGTGGGCATAGCGCATGGCCTTGGCCTTGCTAGCCTGCATAACCGTATCACTTAAGTACCATCCCAGGGTCGTATCATTATCATGGGTGCCGGTATAGACTACACAATTCACCGTGCTGTAGTTGTGGGGCAGATAGGCGTTGTGTTCGTCGGAATCAAAGGCAAACTGCAGCACCTTCATCCCCGGAAAACCGAAGGTATCGCGGAGCAGCTCAACCTCCGGGGTGATCACCCCCAGATCCTCAGCGATGATCGGCAGATCGCCCAGATGCTTTTTCATCTCGGAAAAAAATGCCAGCCCCGGCCCTTTGATCCATTGCCCGTTGACCGCGGTCTCTTCTGCGGCCGGGATCTGCCAGAATGCCTCAAACCCGCGAAAATGATCGATGCGGACGACATCCACCGTTTGGCAGATATGACGGAAACGCTGCCCCCACCAGGCGAGCAGGGGCACATTTATGTCCCCCCATTCGCTGTACCATTTAAAAAGCGGATTGCCCCAGCGCTGCCCGGTTTCGCTGAAATAATCAGGGGGCACACCCGCCACATGAGTCGGTTGCCCGGTTTCGGGATCCAGGAGAAAGCATTCCTGGTGCGCCCAGACATCGGCGCTGTCCAGGGCGACATAGATGGGAATATCGCCGATAATCCGGATGCCATGACAATGGGCGTAATCCGACAAGATCCGCCATTGGGAAAAAAAACAAAACTGGACAAATTTATGAAAAATGACCCGTTCCGCCAGGGTTTCTCGCCACTGAGCCAGGGCCGCAGGCTCCCGGCTGGCAAGTCCGTCCGGCCAGGAAAACCATGGGGCCGCGGCAAACTTCTCCCGCAAGGCCATAAAAAGCGCATAGTCATCAAGCCATTCCATTGTTTGGCAGAAATCCGCGAAGGGCGCCGAAGCACCGCCCCGCTTAAACTCCTGAAAAGCAAGCGCCAGAATCTTTTCGTTGAAGGCCCGGACCGCGGCAAAATCGACCAGGTATTCGGAAAAATCGGGGGGGACTTCCAGCTGCTCCCGCCGGAGAAGTCCAGCCTCGCCAAGCTGGGCTGGATCAATGAGCAAGGGATTGCCGGCAAAGGCGGAAAGGCTCATGTAGGGAGAATTGCCGGAGATGGCGCTCACTGTACCGTACGGGAGGATCTGCCAATGGGCCTGACCGGCCGCTTCGAGAAAATCGATGAACTCGAAGGCACCATGACCAAGGGTGCCGATGCCGAAAGACCCAGGCAGAGAGGTAAGATGCAGAAGGACGCCGCTGCTTCGCTGGTTGTGCATGGTTGTCTCTCTCTTTAGTGCCCATCCGGAAACGGCTCTTTCGCCCGATTGCCGCGTTGCTCAGTCGCCGAAAAATGCTCACGTACCACACATGTACGCTCCGCCTTTTCGTCTTCCTCGCGCCTTGCACTCGAACGAAATTGCTCGTTTCCGGACAGACACTATTTGACTGTCTTGGCCGTGCGGCGCAACGGCAAACAGGGATGCCTGCCTGTATCATACAGAATGGCAGCCCCTCACTCCAATGAAAAAATCCCTGACGATCCCGCGACCCCATCTGCCGGAAATATTTTCCCTCACAGCAAGCAATTGCCTATCCCGTAGCCAACCGGTATTATAAGAGAAATATCATCCGCTTCAAAAAAAGGAGCTCGCAACATGAATCTTTCCAGCCTTGGCAATTTTATCGGGGGCATCGGTCTCTTCCTGCTCGGGATGCAGCTCATGACCGAGGGCCTCAAGATTGCTGCGGGCAATACCCTGCGCTCCATCCTGGAACGATCAACTTCCACTCCGCTCAGGGGCATCCTTTCCGGCATTTTAATCACCTCGCTGGTGCAGTCCTCCAGCGCGGTGACCGTGGCCACCATCGGCTTTGTCAACGCCGGGCTCATGGATCTCCTCCAGGCCATCACCATTATCTACGGAAGCAATATCGGCACCACCATGACCGGCTGGCTGGTAAGTCTGGTCGGCTTTCAATTCGACATAAAGATCTTTGCCCTGCCCCTCATCGGCATCGGCATGTTCCTGCGCATCAGCAAAGGCCGCAGCCGTTATGGAGCCCTGGGCGAAACGCTGTCCGGTTTCGGTATTTTTTTTCTGGGGATCGACCTGCTCCGAACCACCTTTGCCGGGACGGGAGTCAACCTGCCGCTCGTTCTTATTGACACCAGCATAGGAAGTCATTTTGCCTTCCTGGTCATCGGCTTTCTCCTCACCGTGGCCGTGCAATCTTCCAGCGCGGCCATTGCCATAACCCTCACCGCCACAGCCGGCGGCTTTGTCCCTCTGGAGAGCGGCGCCGCCCTGGTCATCGGCGCCAACATCGGTTCAACCTCAACCGCCGCCCTGGCGGCGCTGGGCGCCACCGCCAACGCCAAACGGGTGGCCACGGCCCATGTCATCTTCAATCTGGTAACCGGCCTTGTGGCCCTGTTGATGCTGCCTTTTCTCATTAAGGCCCTGATCATCTTCCCGCAGCTCCTGCATGTGCAGACCAACGCCACAATTCTGCTGGCCCTGTTCCATTCCGCCTTCAATATTCTGGGGGTCTGCCTGATGTGGCCGTTCAGCCGAAGCATGGTCATAATACTCAAAAGGTATTTCCGCTCCCATGAAGAAAACGAGGCGCAACCCCTCTATCTGGACAAAAATATCGCCGCCACTCCGGTGCTGGCCTTTCATGCCCTGGCCAAAGAGGTTGAACGAATCGGCAATATTTCCCGCCGCATGGCCGAAAGCGCCATAAGCAGCGAGACCGGCCCCAGCCCCCAGCTTGACGCCGACCGCCATGTCCTGCTCCAACTGGAGCTCGAAGTGGGCAATTTCATCAACCTGATTCGCCGGGGCAATCTGCCGGAGGAGCTTGACCATGTGCTCCCCAACGCCCTGCGGGTGACCAGCTATTACCGGGAGGTTGCGGATGTCTCGCTCAGGATCGCCCAGATGCAGCAACAGAGCCGCCTGGTGTCGAATAATACCACCCTGTCCCAGGAAATAGGGCTGTACAAACAACATGTGGTTAAACTGCTTGAGTTGACCGATGTGGCAAGGGAAGACTATGAGCCGGAGGAATGCGCCGCGTTGTTTCAGGAAACCGAGGAGATGTACCGCCATCTCAAATCAAGCCTGCTCAAGGCGGGAACCAAGGCCCTGCTGCCGGTGGGGCTGATGGTCGCGCTGATCGACCTGATGAGCGATATCCGGCGCATTGCCGACCAGATTGAAAAAGGTGCCCTCTATCTTACCACCTTGACCAAGGCCATGCCGGTTGAGGCGGAGGAGGCCGCCTCAGCCCAGACTGCGGCATGATCGGGGTACGTCACCGATAATCGTTCACCAGAAGCGTTGAAATTGCAGATTTTCCTGGACTGTAAACGTTTACCGGGTGCCCCAGATGCGCGCAAGCGGCCTGCGAAGTGTGCAAGTCGCACATGAGCAGGCCGCTGACAAAGCAGATGGGGTGCCCGGTGAACGTTTACCGTCACCGATACAGACCTTGGGCCTCGATGTAGTCCGCCACCGCTCCGGGGACCAGCGCCCGTATGGAACTGCCCTGCCTGACGGCTTCCCGGATCTCGGTGGAAGAAACCTTCATCGGCGCCATGGCCACCGGATAAATGACGCCCCGGCCAGGCTCTCCCTGCCAACACCCTTGGTTTTCCGCCAAGGTATAGCCGGGAAAATTTGCCGCCACAGTCTGCCCGCAGGACTGCCGACAATGATCCGGCCGACCGATCACCACGAAAGAGGCGTAATCCAGCAGGTGTCGGTTGGCCTTCCAGGTATGGATCTCGGCAAAGGCATCCATGCCGATGATAAAAAACAGTTGCGCCTCCTTACCAAGGGTCTGCTGGAGAGTGCGCAGGGTGTCAATGCTGTAGGATACCCCCCCCCGTTCCGCTTCCAGACGGGAGACGAAAAATCCGGAACGGTCGGCAACCGCCAGATCAAGCATGGCAGCCCGGTGGGCAAAAGGAGAAATGGCATAGGTCGGCTTGTGGGGCGGCAGAAAGGCAGGAACAAAAAGGATGCTTGAAAGGGCCAGCGCCTGCCGGACCGCCTCGGCAACGGCCAGATGACCATGATGCACCGGGTCGAAGGTGCCGCCCAGAATGCCGACCCGCCTGCCGAGATTGCGCGGAAGTTCCACCCTGCTCTCTCCGGAGGCCAGCTTAAGCGCGAACCTGGCCGTCTCCGTAGACGATGAACTTTCTGGTGGTCAATTCCTTAAGACCCATGGGGCCATAGGCGTGCAACTTGGTGGTGCTGATGCCGATCTCGGCGCCCAGACCAAACTGACCGCCGTCAGTGAACCGGGTGGAGGCGTTGATCATGACCGCCGAGGCATCAACCTCGCGGAGGAAGCGCTGGCCATTGGCATAGCTGTTGGTGACGATGACCTCGGTATGCTGGGAGCCGTACTGGACAATATGGTCCATGGCTGCGTCAAGATCGGCAACCACCCGGACCGCCAGGATCAAATCGAGAAACTCCATCCCGTAATCGGTGGGCAGGGCCGCGGTGATCTCCGACAGAATCGCCTTGGTCCGCGGGCAGCCCCGCAGCTCAACCCCGGCTTTCTGCAACTCACTCCAGACCTTGGGTAAAAAAGAATCGGCGATCTCCTCATGGACCAGCAGCCCCTCCAGGGCATTACACACCCCGGGCCGCTGCACCTTCCCGTTCATCACGATGTTTACTGCCATGCCCAGATCCGCGCTGGCATCGACAAAGACATGGCAGACTCCCTTGTAATGCTTGAGTACCGGGATGCGGGAGTTATCAGCCACGAAACGAATCAAGCTCTCTCCGCCGCGTGGGATGATCAGGTCGATCTGCTCATCAAGGGCGAGCATGGCCGTTACCGCCTCACGATCGGTGATCGGAATCACCTGCACGGCCGCGGCCTCGATCTGCTCTGCAGCCAGGACCTCCTGCAACACCTTGGCCAGGGCCAGGTTGGAATGGATGGCCTCGGAGCCGCCCCGCAAGAGGATGGCATTGCCTGCCTTGAGACAAAGGGCCGCCGCGTCCACGGTCACATTAGGCCGCGACTCGTAGATCATGCCGATAACCCCCAGCGGGATGCGCATCCGGCCGACGGTGATGCCGCTTGGCCTCTTGACCATCTCGTCGATCTCCCCCACCGGATCGGGCAAGGCGGCAACCTCGCGCAACCCCCCGACCATGCTGTCGAGTACCTTATCGCTGAGGGCCAATCGGTCGAGCATGGCACCGGACAACCCCTTGGCGCGGCCCGCAACCAGATCCTTTTCATTCTCCTGCTGGATATAGCTCTTCTGGGCAAGAAGCGCCTCTGCCATTTTCAGGAGGGCGTTGTTCTTGGCCGTGGTGGAAAGATTGGCCATGTTGCGGGAACCCTTTTTGGCCGCCTTTGCCATCTGCTTGATAGTTTCCTGAATGGACATGTCTTGCTCCTTTAGAAGCTGTCAGCTGTTAGCCGTCAGCTTATGACTCTCAGAGAATCACCAAATTATCTCTATGAATAACCTCGTCACTGTCCTTGGCACGCTCCAGCACCTCTTCAATCCGGCTGGTCTTCACGCCCTTGATCCGGTCGATATCGCCGGAGGTGTAATTGACCAACCCGGCGGCCAAGGAGTCGCCCTGTTCGTTTAAGCAATGGACCGGCGCCCCGATGCCGAATTTGCCTCTGACCTCGAGAATGCCTGAAGGAAGCAGGCTTTTCCCCCCTTGCAGCACAGCCTTGCAGGCCCCGGCATCAAGGACCAGCGCCCCTTGCGGCCGCAGGGTATAGGCAATCCAGTGTTTGCGGCTCGCCAGTTTTTCCGCCTGGGGCAGAAAAAAAGTGCCGACCAGCTCTCCGGCAAAAAGCCGGGAGATGGTGTCCGGCTCCCGGCCCGGGCCGATGAAGGAACAGCCGCCCCGCGCCGCCACCATCTTGGCCGCCTTGATCTTGCTCCCCATGCCGCCGGTACCCACGCCACTTTGCACCTTGCCGACCATGGCCTGCACCGCAGCATCGATTTTGGCCACAGTGTAAACCGGTCGGGCCTCGGGATTGATGAGGGGATTAGCGGAAAACAGGCCGGAGACATCGGTCAGACAGACAAAGATATCCGCCTCGGTGAGATTGGTGACCATGGCTCCCAAGGCATCGTTGTCGCCAAAGCGCAGCTCTTCCACGGAGACGGTATCGTTTTCGTTGATGATGGGGACCAGGCCCCAATCCAGCAGGGTAAAGAGAGTGTTGCGGACATTGAGATAACGATCCCGATGGGACAGGGCTTCGTGGGTAAGGAGAACCTGGGCCACCTTCTGGCCCAGCTGTTCGAAGATCTTCTCGTAGGAGCGCATCAGGCTGCTCTGGCCGATGGCGGCGGTGGCCTGTTTTTCCCGCAGGGTCAGGGTTCGATCGCCAAGCCCCATCTTCCTGCGCCCGGCCGCGACCGCGCCGGAACTGACCAGAATCACCTGTCGGCCGCTCTGCTTAAGGGCGCAAATCTCCTTGGCCAAATTGTCCAACACGGGCAGATTCAACCCTTCGCCAGTGGTAAGCACGGCGCTGCCCACCTTGATCACCACCCTTTTGGCCCGGTCGAGAAACCGGCGGCGCAACGCCAAGTCTTCGTCATGTTCCATCGCTGTGGTCATCACGCCTCTCTTAATGGCGTCGCAAAAAACCGATCTACTGCGTTGCGGCGCAACTTTTTGGTTAGAACCTAGTTACGAACAAGCTCTGAGTCATCTTCCTCAATGGGCTGAACTTTTTGCGCGTCCATCTTGCGGAGCTCCAGCATCTCTCCCAGCACTTCCTGCAACCGAGCAAGCCCTTGCCCGGTAAGCGCCGAAATGGCAAGCGGCTGGACCCCTTCCGCTTTCAAAAACAGCTCTTGTAAGACCCCAAGGCGTTGCTCGTCTTCCAGCAGATCAATCTTGTTAAGCACCACCAGCCGCTGCCGGTCCATCAGCTCTTCATTGTAGACCCGCAGCTCGTTTTCCAGGGTGCGGTATTCCTGCAACGGCTGCTCATCATCAGTGGAGGCGTCAATGACATGGAGAAGAATATGAGTACGTTCGATATGGCGGAGAAACTTGTGGCCAAGCCCGGCTCCGGTGTGCGCTCCCTCGATCAGCCCGGGAATATCGGCAATGATGCAATCGTCGTAGTTAGCCAGATGCATAACGCCAAGCTGCGGCTCAAGGGTGGTGAAGGGATAGGGCGCCACCTTAGGATTGGCGGCGGACAGCTTGGAAAGCAGGGTTGATTTCCCTGCGTTGGGCAGACCGATCAGGCCGATGTCCGCCAGCAACTTCAGCTCGATGCGCAGCCAATGCTCCTCGCCGTCTTGGCCCTTGGTGGCAATGCGGGGCGCCCTGTTCTGGGCCGAAGCAAAATGAACATTGCCTTTGCCTCCTTCGCCGCCACGGGCGGCGAGAAAACGGTCCCCCTCGTGCAGCAGTTCGGCCAGCACCTCGCCGGTTTCCGCGTCCTTGAGGATGGAGCCCAAGGGGACATACAAGGTAAAGTCTTCCCCTTTACGGCCATACATCCTTTTGCCCCGGCCGGGGGTGCCATTTTGCGCAAGAAAGTGGGATTTAAAACGAAAATCCAGAAGAGAGGCAAGCTTGCGGGAAGCTTCGATCGTAACCGAGCCTCCATCGCCGCCATCACCCCCGTCGGGGCCGCCTTTGGGAACAAACTTCTCCCGTCGGAAACTTAAACAACCATTGCCGCCGTCGCCGGCCTTGACAAAGAACTTTGCTTCATCGATAAACGCCATCGTCGCCGCCAGTAAAAGATTGCTGCCGGAGACTGCCGCGGCACGGTACCGTGCAAACGCAGCAGTGAGCACTCACAATTATGGAGGGGTCGTCACGAAGCAACCACTGCCGGGCGATTATCCCGTTCAGCAGTACTGCTTCGTTACGTCTCCTTACGCTGCTATCTCTACCTTGGCTTCAACCGGGTAGATGCTGACCCGTTTTCTGTCGCGGCCGAATTCTTCGTATTTCACCACGCCGTCAATCTTGGCAAACAGGGTATAATCGCGACCCAGGCCGACATTCTTCCCAGGGTGGATTACGGTGCCAACCTGGCGGACCAGGATATTGCCGGCCCGAACAACCTGTCCGCCGAATCTCTTGATCCCTCGCCGCTGCGAGTTACTGTCACGACCATTTTTCGAGCTGCCGCCCGCTTTCTTATGTGCCATAATAACACCTCGTGTGTTTCAATCCTGATGGCAATGTCCACACCCATCAGTTATTTTTTCAACTACCCAGATCGTTTCCAGTTCTGCTCAGGCGGAAATTTCCTTGATCTCAAGGGAGGTGAAAGGCTGACGATGGCCAGTTCTTACACGATAGGCCTTGCGGCGTCTCTTTTTGAAGATCAAAACCTTTTTGGCCTTATCCTGTTCCACAATGCAAGCCATGACCTTGGCCCCGCTGAGAACGGGCTGGCCAATCTTGACCTCCTCCCCATCGGCAATGAGGAGAACATCGGACAATTCAATGGTATCACCAATATTGCCGGCAAGTTTCTCAACCCGGACCCGTTCGCCAGGTGCAACCTGATACTGTTTACCGCCGGTACGAATGATTGCGTACATAATTCCTCCAACAACTGAACTCTTCAACAGATAAACGACTGATGCCAGCCGACTCGGTGAACAACGCTTCTTTTTTTGTCCCGCACCAAAACAGCCTCAATTGCTGCTAATAACCATCAGTTAAAACCTGCCTGAACAAGCTAATCTCGCCTGGTGCGTGAAACCGATCTTAATACCATACAGGGCTAAGTTGTCAAGCAAGAATATTCCCTGTTCCTGCCAAACCTGTAACCATCTCACTCTTTCGCCGGTCCGTGCCTGGACGATTATTCCCTGCCCCAGCAGATTTCATATTTTTCCAGATGAACATCCCGGACCGGCTCAACAATAATCTGCTTGCCTGTTTTACCCTGGAGGTAGTCAATGGTCGCCGCCTCCTCCTTGAGCATCATGGTCGCCACCTTCGGGTGCACCTTGAGAACGACATTGTCGGCTATAGCCTTTCCGGCCTCGCGCTCCAGCTTGCGGAAAATCTCATAACAGATGGTCCGGCTCGACTTCAACATGCCGTCGCCGTGACAGTAAAGGCATGGCTCACACATCATATGCCGCAGGTCCTCCCGGTTTCGCTTGCGGGTCATCTGCACCAAGCCGAACTCGGAAACCCTGAGGATATTGATCCGGCTCTTGTCCTTTTTGGCTGCCTCCTTGAAAGCGGCAAAAACCTCATTCCGATGGTTCTCCTCTTCCATGTCGATGAAGTCGACAATGATGATGCCGCCGATATTGCGCAGCCTGAGCTGATAGGCGATTTCCTTCACCGCCTCCATGTTGGTCTTGAAGATGGTTTCCTCTAAGCCGCTTTTGCCCACATAACGGCCGGTATTCACATCGACAACCGTCAGGGCCTCGGTGGTTTCGATGATGATGTAGCCGCCGCAGCGGAGCCAAATCTTTTTGTCCAGTGCCCGGTTGACCTCCATCTCGACGCCATGGGCGTCAAACAGGGGAATCTGGCTGTCTGAAAGCTCCACCCGACCCCGCAACCGCGGGGCAAAAGTTTCCACAAAATGCTGCACCCGGTTAAAGGTTTTCTGGTCATCGACCACAACCCGCTCCACCTCCGGAGAAAAAATATCGCGCACCACCCGCAAGGTAATGTCTAGATCCTCATACACCAGACTCGGGACAGGAGTCTCCCGGGTCGCGATATCCTGGATTTCTCCCCAGGTATGCAAAAGAAACTCCATGTCCGCTTCAAGATCTTCGTTGGTGGCGTTCTCCGCCACGGTCCGCACGATAAAGCCGGTGCCGGCCGGCCGCAGGGTTTCAATATCCTGCCGTAGCTGCTTGCGGACGGTTTCGTCTTCGATCTTGCGCGAAATCCCGATATGGTCGGTCATGGGCATGAAGACCAGATTCCGGCAAGGCAGGGTGATATTACAGGTCAGCCTGGCCCCCTTGGTGCCCAGGGGCTCCTTGCAGATCTGCACCATAATCTCCTGCCCCTCGGTAAGCAGATCGCCGATGTTCAGACCGGGAGTGCGCCGCGACAGAGATTCGGTGGGCTCGTTGCCGCAACAACTGCTGCAATCATCAGTCGGATCGCTTTTGGCCAGACGATTTTCAAATTCGTCCTGGCTGATATGAACATCATCCACATAGAGAAACCCGGTGCGATCCAGACCGATATCCACAAAGGCGGCCTGCATGCCGGAGAGGACCCGGACCACCTTCCCCCGGTAGATATTGCCCACCAGCCCCTTCTCCCTGGGCTGCTCCAGGTAAAATTCCACCAGATTACCGTGTTCCACCAGGGCAATCCGGATCTCGTAGGGTGTAGCATTGATCAGTAGTTCGCTAGGCATGAATTTCACCAGACAGGTAAATTAAAAAAGTTTTAAAAAAACTCATAACGCAGAGGCGCAAAGTCGCAAAGTTTTCATCCTTTTATTTCAGCATATTGCCTTTGCGCCTCTGCGTCTTGACGTTACGTTTTTCAGTTGTTACACGATCATCAAATACGGTTCACTCGCCACCTTCAACACCCTGGCCCGGCGGATCTCATCTTCGGGCAGAGCAAAAAGCTTGGCCGCCACCTCAAGGGGCTTGCCGCCCGGCTGGCTGGGCGCGTTGAACAAAGAAAGCTCCAGCTGGCCATCCGGAGTCAGCCGCAGACCATGCAGCAGGGGCCGCAAATCGAGCTGCCTTTCCAGACCCTTGCGGACAACCACCACCGGCAGACTCTCCTGGGCCATGACCCGATCCAGCTCCTCCTGGGCGGGGAGGATCGGCAAGCGAATATGGTAGGTGGTGACCATAGTGCCGGGATGCTCCTTGCCTGCCAGCACCGCCTGATTCAAGACCAGCCCCTCAGGGAGCTGCCGGTTCATCGCCGGCACAAAGGCGGCGAGATCGGCAAGCGGCTCCCGGAGATCGATGAGGACAAACTCCGCCAGGCTTTCCGTACCCAGGGGCAGGGCCGGACTGAAGGAAACCTTGGGAGTCGGATTAAAACCCTGGGAAAAATTAAGCGGCAGCCTGGCCCGGTTGAAGGCCCGGAAAAAAACCTGAAGCAGCTCCAGATGGCTGAGCAGCCTGGCATTACCCAGCCGGGAATAGGTGAGCTTGTAAACAAAATGCGGGCGGAGAACCTGTTTTCCGGAGGTCTCCTCCGGCCGCGATGTTTCCGGGGCAGCCGCTCCGGCCACGCCATCCTCCTTCTTGCGATGATGCACCACGGGCTTGAGGATTTTCAGGTCGCAAACCCCGCAGTGCTGGCAGCCATGCACCCGGCAGTCCGGGGTATATTCTTCCCGCAAGGCCTTGCCATATTCCTCGGCAAAAAAGTCATCCCGCACCCCGACGCCAAGGTGCTGCCAGGGCAGAGGCTCATCCACCTCCCGCCGGCGCAGGTAGCTCTCCAGCTCCAGGCCGCAGGCAGTCGCAGCCTCTTGCCAGCGGGTAAGCTCAAAATGCTCGGACCAGGCATCCATGCGCGCGCCCCGCTGCCAGGCCTCCTCCAGCAAGCGGCTTAACCGGCGGTCGCCCCGGGAAAAAACCCCTTCCAGAAAGCTCATCCGCGGATCATTGCGTTTCAGGGTGCAGTTCTTGCCATAAAGCCGCTTCTTGACTGTATCCATCCGCGCATAGCCTTCTTCGATGGATAGCTGCGGCTCCCGCTCAAACACGGTATGGGGCTTAGGAACAAAGGTGGCGGCGCTGACGTTCACCCGGCAATTGCCGCCTTTTCCGGCCTTGAGTACCTTCTGGGCCAGGGCCGGGATCGCAGCCACATCCTCCTCGGTTTCAGTGGGCAGGCCGAACATGAAGTAGAGCTTGATCAGTTTCCAGCCCAGGCCGTAAGCGGCATCCGCCGTGGCCAGCAGGTCTGCCTCGGTGATCCCCTTGTTGATCACCCGCCGCAGCCGGTCGCTGCCGGCCTCCGGAGCCAGGGTAAAGCCGGTCTTACGCACCCGCTTGATCTGCTCCATGATCGCCGGGGTTAGGGTGCCGACCCGTAAAGACGGCAGGGAGACGGAGACATGCTCTTTGGCAAAACGGTTCATCAGCCGGACGAGCAGCTCGCTCAGGCAGGAATAATCGCCGGTGGAAAGCGAAAGCAGAGCCAGTTCCTCGAAGCCGCCCTCGGCAATGCCTTTTTCCGCCAGAGCAAAGATCTTCTCCGGGGTGCGCTCCCGCACCGGTCGGTAGATCATGCCCGCCTGGCAGAAACGGCAGCCGCGGGTACAACCCCGGGCGATCTCGAGGCCAAGCCGGTCGTGGACGATCCGGGTAAGCGGCACCAGGGGAGGCTGTTCGATGCTGGCGCCTTCCAGGTCGGCAAGAATCCTCCGCCGGACCAGACCGGTGCCGTAAAGCGTCCGCATCCCAAGAAAATTGCCGGCCGCGTCATAGCGCGGCTCAAAAAAGGCAGGAACATAGACCCCCTCAATCCGGCTGAGCCGCTCCAGCACCGTCGGCCGGTCTTCCCCGGTTTCCTTGGCCAGGCGCACCGCCTCGGCGATTTCGAGAATCGCCTCTTCCCCGTCTCCGAGAAGAATGGCGTCAAAGAAATCGGCCACCGGCTCGGGGTGAAAAGCGCAGGGACCGCCGCCGATCACCAAGGGATGCGCCCCGGTCCGGTCGGCACTGCGGAAGGGCAGCTGAGCCAGTGCAAGAATGGTGAGGATATTGGTATAGCAGAGCTCGTAGGGAAGGGTAATGCCGAGGATATCGAAATCAGCCACCGGCCTCTGCGACTCCAGAGAAAACAGGGGCAGATGATGGGCGCGGAGCAGCTCCTCCAGATCGCGATCCGGGGTATAAACCCGTTCGGCCAGCAGGTTCTCCCTGGCATTGACGATATGATAGAGAATCTGCAAGCCCTGGTGGGACATGCCCAGTTCATAGAGATCCGGGAAGGCCAGGAGCATACGGAGAGAAATAGCGTCCCAGTCCTTTTTCACCACATGCAGCTCGTTGCCGCCGTACCTGCTGGGTTGCCGTACCTGCGGCAGCAGGGCGTCTATCTCACTATTCATTCATAATTCCTGGTAACGGTTCAAGCACCGTATCTGCTTTGTCATCGGTCTGCTCGTATGCCATGGCACACTTTACAGACCTCTTCCGGGCATCTGCGGCACTGCTGAACAGTTACAAATTTAAAGTGTTACGCCCATCTTCGGTCTTGGGCTAAAATTCCTGTACAAAACCGACCGTTGAAGTCGGTTGATCGTTTGAGTGATGGTCTGAACCGAAACAGAAGATGCTGCTAAACTACTCAACCGGCACCAGTTGAAACCCTAAAGGCAGATCCACCCGGAAATCTTCCGCGCTGAAGCTGGCATCCGGGAGCCAGTCAGCCAGGGTGAGCTCCATGAGCGCCCCGTTATGGTTGGCGTGAATTTTGATCAGTCCCGGCAGCCGGCAGTTGCCCGACCCGCCTTCCGGCACCTGTACATAGTCGTCATAATGGACATCAACCATGATCCGGCCATCCGGGTCTGCCACCAGATGCCGCCGGATCACCTGCCTGGCCGGGTCAAAAAGCACATGCCGCCGAAGCGCCTTCCCGCCGAGAGACTCCGTAGCGTAAGCAAGCTCCAGCCACAGGCCTTGCCCTTCCTGGTCTTGAGCCGCGGAAAAAATCCGCAGCTTCTCAGGCGCCAGTCGGCCGGCAAGCCAGTAAAACCCGTGCGCCGGATCAAAGCCCTGCGGGGCATATTTTTTAAAAGCGGCCGCAGTGACCAGACCATCATAGCCCTTGCCTTCCGGCACCGCGACATAACGGAAAAAAGTTCCGTCCGCAACCAGGATCATCATGGGCTGCCCCAGAGGATTGAGGCCGGTAAATTTCAAAAAAGCAGGGGCCTTGGCCTGGACAAAGCCGGAGATCGTCCCATTCTGCAGCACCGATTTCAGCGAAAGCCGCACCTGGGCATCAAGACAGCAGGCGCACTCCTGTTGCCGCACCATGGCCTCCCGGAACAGGACGACGGCTTGCTGCTGCTGCAATTCGGCAAGCGGTCTGGTGGCCGGCAGGGTGGCGCATCCGCCGCAAAACAGCAGAAAAACAACAAGCCCCCCAGACAAGGCGCAAAGAAGATTGACTCGCAGGTCATTTTTTAACGCAGAGACGCAAAGTCGCAAAGTTTTTATCCTTTCATTTAAGCATGTTACCTTTGCGCCTCTGCGTCTTAGCGTTACGTTTTCAGTTGTTACACGATCATAAAAGAAGACTGCGATTCATTTTTCGTCGCCTGGCTGGCCGTCCTTGGGAGACAAGGCTTCCAGCTTACGGCGGACCGCAGCCTTCTTGTCATCTTCCGCATGAAGCGCCAGAGACTTCACATAGGCATCGCGGGCTTTGGCGCTTTCATTGTTTTTCAGGTAGGCATCGCCAAGATGCTCGTAAACGGTCGAATCATCGGGCGACAGCGCCACCGCCAGCTCAAGCTCCCGCACTGCGGCCGGGAAATCACCCAGTTGGTAATAGACCCAACCCATGCTGTCCCGGACAAAACCATCCTTGGGCAGCAGGGCGACGGCCTGCTCGATATAAGCCTTGGCCTCTGCCAGATTCCGCCCCTCCTCGGCCCAGGTATACCCCACATAATTCAGGGCCCGGGCATGTTTCGGTTCCCGCTTCAGCACCTCTTCCATCTGGCGAATGGCCCCGGCCGAATCATTCAGCATATGAAGAAACAGGGCATACTCGTAATACGCCTCCACCTTGTCTGGAAAATCGACTAAGGCCCGGGCAAACACCCCGTGGGCCTCGGCAATCTTCTCCTGGCCTGCGTAGAGCATTGCCAGGGCCACGTAAAAATTGAGCCGCCGATTCTCTTTGTCGGCCATGGCCTGTTGCAGAGTCTTCTCCGCCCCGGAAAAATCCTTTTCCCCCTGCATGATTCTGGCCAGCATAATAACCGACTCCTCATAGGCCTGGCTGACCGGCCGCACTTGGAGGAGCGCTTTCTTGGTGGCCGCAAGATCGCCCTGCTGGTAATGGGCCAGGACCAGCAAAGCCCTGGCTTCGTCTGCCTGAGGGTCTTTGCCGAGTATTGCGTTCAGCCTGGTAATGGCCTCTGGGCGTCTTCCGGCATCGAGAAGAATCCGGCAGATGGCAAGTTCAACCTTAACCGGGTTGGCCGAGACTTCCCGCAGATTTTCCATCTCCTTTAACGCCTTGTCCACCTCGCCCTGCCGGAAATAGACATTGGCGAGAAAGCTTCTGGCCCTTTCATTGGAGCCGTCTACCTCGATAAGCCGCAGATAGATAGCGATGGCCTCCGGATAACGCTTCCCCTGCTCATACATTTCCGCCGCTTCATAGGCCAGCATCGGCGACCAGTTGAGAGCCATGGCCTTTTCAAAGGCCCCTGCCGCCTGATCAAAAAGGCGCATCTCCTGGTAGAGCTTGGCCAGATAATAGAACCCGGTATAGGAATCAGGGTTGAGCTCCACCAATTTTTCCAGAACCTGCCGCGCCATTTCGTAATCGTGCCTTCTGGCATACAGGCCAGCCAACAACAGCCGGGCATTGAAGTTCTGCGGATCATCCATCAGGATAGCCTGATAGCCCCCGGTCGCCTCCTCGTACCTCTCCATGATCGTGTATAGATTGGCCAGGAGAGCGCGGGCCTCCGAATCTTTTGGGTTAAGAGCGATGAGCCTGTTCACCCAGACAATGGCCTGATCCCGCTGCCCTGTTTTCACAAGCAGCCCGGCCAGGGAGCGCATGACGTGCCCAGCCAGCCGGTCGCAAACCAGCGCTTGATTGTAGGCGTAGATGGCCTCATCATAGCGCCCTTCAATCTCAGCCGACTTGCCCCAAAGAAAATTAAAATAGGAACAACCCCTGTCCACCGCTTCTTCATAGGGCTCCAGCTCCGCGGCAAAAGGCGGCTGCCCGGGCACCCCCTGAATGGTCGGGGCAGCGCAGGCCAGGCAACTGATGGACAAACCACCGGCAATCAGCAAACGCTTCAGCATACAGTTTTTCCCCTAAACCCAAGTCTCGCAACCAATCCAGGGATGAAGCACCTTGGTTCGGCCCTTCTCCCATCCTGTAAGCGATTACAGGATGCCGCAGCTTTCGGCAAGCAGAACGGCGATGCGTACTATTGTACGTAAGCCGGGCCGATCGCCGCAAGATGTGATGCCCTGTGATCGCTTATAATAATACACCGAAACGATTACCGTAACGCAGGAAAAAGCTCGGCCACGTTTTCCATGACAAGGGCATGCACCGTTCTGGCCCCCCCGGTTCCGTCAATGCGCCGGATATTTGAGCCCTTAAGCTCGGCGAAGATCCTTGCCACCCGAGCCAATGGCCCTTCCTGTTCAAAATCGTTCAAGATCTCGCCCCGGAGCTTCTGCACCCGATGAACCCCTAGAGACACCGGCACATCAAGCATAATAACCATATCCGGCACCGGCGCAAACAATTCGTTTGCTGCAATGATTTTTTGCGGATCATGTCCGGTCGCGCCCTGATAGGCTGCGGTGGAATAATAGTACCGGTCGGTGAGTACTACCTGGCCGCCGGCCAGGGCCGGGGCGATCACCTGGGCCACATGTTCGCGCCGGTCATCGAGAAAAAGGGTCAGCTCCTCCTCCGGGGTAACGCTCTTTCTGTTTTTATACAATTCTCTGATTTTCCGGCCATACTGCCCGTCGGTGGGCTCACGGGTCGTAAGCACGCTCAAGCCCCGTTGGCGCAGAACCTCGGCCAGCAGCTCTATCTGGGTGGTTTTGCCGGTTCCGTCGATTCCTTCAAAGGCGATGAGCAATCCTTTTCTTTCCATCCCGTGAGATCCTTTATACATAGCTATCAGCTATCAGCCTGTAGCTTGTGGTTTATAGCTGTCGGCTTACGGCTTACGGCTTACGGCTTATAGCTTATAGCTTATTGCTGCCTTTTCCTATTGGCCACAATGGCCTCAGCCAGGGAAACTGCGGCGGCCAGGCTTGCGGGATCAGCCAACCCCTGGCCCGCGATATCATAGGCAGTGCCATGGTCCACCGAGGTCCGAACCATGGGCAGTCCCAAGGTCACGTTCACCCCGTCGCTGAAATGGAGAAGCTTGAAGGGGATCAGGCCCTGATCGTGGTACATGGCGACCACCGCATCAAATTGGCCGGCCGCAGCCTTATGAAATACCGTATCCGGCGGAAACGGCCCCTCGACCAACCAGCCGGCCCGGTGCCCGGCGACAACCGCCGGGACAATGACCCGTTGCTCCTCGTCGCCGAACATGCCCTCTTCTCCGGCATGGGGATTCAAACCCGCCACAGCCAGACGTGGCTCACGCACGCCAAAATCATCACGCAGCGCTCGGCCAGTAATGGTGATCATCCGCAGCACCGATTCCAGAGTAATGGCGGCCGGCACCTCTGCCAAGGGCTGATGGATGGAGACCAGGGTAACCCTGAGCCTGGCGCCCGCCATCATCATGGCAAAATCCTTGGCCTGGCAAAGCTCGGCCAGCATCTCGGTGTGCCCCGGAAACCGATAGCCTCCGGCCTTAAGCGCCGCTTTGCTGATGGGACAGGTCACCAGACCGGCCAATTGCCCCTGCCGGACAAGCCGGGCCGCCTCCTCGATATAACCCCCCATGGCCCGGCCTGTTTCCCCGGTGGGCTTGCCCCAGACAAGGGTATCGCCAAGATCGGACAGAGAGAGAACATTGAGCGCCTGCGGCTGGCAGGGCGCACCAGGCTGCCAGTCAACCACCCGGAGCGTAACCCCCAGCGTTGCCGCACAACGGCGCAAGACCCCGGCATCGCCGATGACCACCGGCCACCGGACAAGTTGCGTCCCGGCCTGGGTCAGAAATCGCAGGATGATCTCCGGCCCTATGCCCACCGGGCAGCCCATGGTAATCCCCAAGGGAGGCAATTTTTCATTATCCGGAGTCTGCACGGTCACACTCCATAGCTCAGATCAAAGGCATTTTTCACCAGCTCGATTACCGGCACAGCCCCGCCGGCAAAACTGATCGCCACCACATCAAAACGGGCCGCCTGCCCTTCCCTGCCATTTTCGGCCAGGTACAGCAAGGCCGCTTTGGAAATCTGCCGGCACTTGGCGGAAGTCACCGCCTCAAAAGGATGCCCGCACTTATGGCCGCGCCGGGCCTTGACCTCGACGAAAACCAGGGTTCCCTGCTCCTCGGCGATGATATCGATCTCGCCCAGCTTGGTCCGATAATTTCTGAGAATAATCCGGTAGCCCTGCCGGACAAGGTACTGACAGGCAAGGGTCTCTCCCATCTGCCCGATGGAGATTTTGTCGGCCCCACTCATCTATCCGACCAATCACGCACCGGCCCGAAGCTCTTCCGATGGATGGGACAGGGTCCGATTTCCCGGATAACCCGGCGATGCTCGGCCGTGGGATACCCTTTATGTCTGGCAAAGTTATACCGGGGGTATTCGAGATGGTATTGTTCCATGATCGCATCCCTGGTCACCTTAGCGACAATGGAAGCGGCGGAAATGGAGGCGCTGCGCGAATCGCCCTTCACCAGGGCCTGTTGCGGCAGACTCATCGGCACAGTGAACTTGCCGTCAACCAGCAGAAAGTCAGGCGAAGCGGGCAACCCTTCCACCGCCTTTTTCATAGCCAGCAGGGAGGCTTGCAGGATATTGAGCCGGTCGATCTCCGCTGCGGAAACGATGCCCACCCCGATTTGCGCTTCAAGAACAACGAGATGGTGCGCCAGCTCTTCGCGGACTTTAGCGCTCAATTTTTTTGAATCCTGGAATTGCTGATACTCGCAATGAGGCGGGAGGATGACGCAGGCGGCAACTACCGGACCGGCCAGCGGCCCCCGGCCAGCTTCGTCGGTGCCGGCCACGGTGGCGTAGCCCTGGCTGAGCAGAAATCGTTCAATGGCAAAGGTGTCTCCCTCGGGAGAAGCCTGCCACAGTGTTATCGCCTTGGGCAAGACGCACCACCTTGTATGCTAAGCCGAAAGGACCACGAATGAAAGGGCCACGGTTTCCCGTGGCCCAACAATGGTGGCAGTATGAAAGAGCCCCGGAACAGGAAACCGCGCCATGGCCGCTCCGACTCCGGGCAACCGGCAAAAACTAGTTAATGCCTTTTTCCCTGATTCTCGCTGCCTTGCCGCGCAGATTGCGCAGGTAGTACAAACGGGAACGGCGGACACGGCCCTCGCTCACCAACTCGATCTTATCGACCCGGGGAGAACAGAGCGGAAAAGTTTTTTCCACGCCAACCCCATGAGAGATCTTGCGGACGGTGACGCTGGCCCCCATGACCCCTTTACGACGGCGGATGACAACCCCTTGAAAAAGCTGAGTTCTTTCCTTGTTGCCCTCGATGATCCGGATATGCACCCGAACGGTATCGCCGGCCCGGAAGTCCGGGATGTCCTGCCGCATATTCTCTTTTTCAATCTGCTCAATGATGTTCATGATTTTTCCTCTTTCAACCCCTTATGGTACGGTCCACTGGGCCAATATACACGCCCACGCTGTTTTTTCAATGCTTACCTAATATCCTGTCCAGGACAATGGCCGCAGCCGACCGGACAGAGAGATGATTATATTCGCCAAATCCGACAATGGGCGGCAGCAGAGCGTCGACGTCGGCAAAGACTTCCGGCGCCATGCCCCAGCCGGTGCCAAACAAAATCAGGTGCGGCTCTCCGGCAAGAATCCGTTGGCGCGCCTGGACAAAATCAAGCTGCTTGGCCTGGGCTTTGGCGCTGGTGGCCAGGACCATCGGCCTTTGCTGCCATTTAGCCTCTACCAGAGCGTACATCTCTGCCAGATCATGACAGATCCGCACCAGAGAGAGGGCCTCTTTGCGTTTCGGGTTATAGGTCGCCCCATGCCCTGTCTGCCAATGCGCCAGAATATCCCTGACCAGCGCCTGCTGATCAGCGAACGGCGTAACGATATACAAGGTGTCGATGCCAAAGGTCCTGCCTGCCCTGGCAATATCGTGCAGGTCCAGATTGGTCACCGCCGACCCGATGGTCTCTCCGTTCTTGTTACAGACCGGATAATGGACTAGGGCCAGATCAAGCCGCAGGGCGGATTGCTCCGGGCTTTGCCCATCTTCTTGGCTGACTAATTCTCCGGCTGACTCTTCCAACCGCTCTCCCGCAGTCTGGCAAGAAGTCCCTGCCGCTGTAAAATCTTCAACTCAGCCGGACTGAAACGCAGGCCCACGACAAGATCAGGTCGTTTAGTCAAAGTCCGTTCAACCGCGGCAACCAGCCGCCATTCGGCCACCGCGCCGTGATCCCCGGAAAAAAGCACCTCCGGCGCGGGTATTCCCTCAAAAAGCCGGGGCCGCGTATACTGCGGATACTTGAGCCCGCCCCGGCTGAAGGTGTCATAGTCCGCCGAATCAACACATCCCAGCACCCCCGGCCTCAGCCTGGTGATGGAATCAATGAGAATCATGGCTGCCAGTTCGCCACCGGTGAGAATATAATCGCCGATGGAAATTTCCTCGTCAACATACTGGGCGGCGAAACGTTCATCCACCCCTTCATAACGCCCGCAGACCAGAAGCAGACGCGTCTGCCCGGCCAGCTCCTCGGCAACAGCCTGGGTATAAGGCCGCCCCTGAGGGCTCAGGAGGATCACCCGTCCCGGTTGCGGAGCCTTGCCCTGCACCGCCTGCACCGCAGCGGCCAAAGGCTCCGGCTTCATGACCATCCCTTCTCCGCCGCCGAAGGGGCGGTCATCGGTCATGGCATGCTTGTCCAACGCATAATCCCGAATGTTGTGGCAGGCGATTGCTATCTGCCCGGCCTCCTGGGCTCTGCGGATTATCCCTTCCTTAAGCGGAGAATCCAGCAGTTCCGGGAAAATCGTCAGTACATCGAACCTGATGATCTCGCTCACCGGCGCTTCAGCTCGCATCGCCAGGCATCCCGCCTGCATTCATTTCCAGTAACCCCGGCGGCGGCGTAACCAGTAGCACCTTGCCGTCCGGAGCAAGGCCAACCACACACTCGGCAACCACCGGGATCAGATACTCGCCGCCTGCCCCGGTAATCACCAGGATATCATGGGCTGGGGTGACCAGAATCGAAGTAACCAGACCCAACTCCTGCCCGGTATCGCTGAGCACGGGCAAGCCAACCAGATCATGCCAATAAAAGGTTGCAGCCCCGAGAACCGGTAAAAACTCCCGGTCGATTCGTACCTCCCAGCCGCGCAGCCCTTCCGCCGCGCTTCTGCCCGAAAGTCCGGCAAGCTGAAGGAGAACCAGGTTGCCCAAAGGCCGACACTGCTCAACTTCATACGCCCTGGCCAACCCCTGGACAGGTTCGACCAGGGTCAGCAGCCGGTAGCCGCGAAAATCATCAGGTCTGCCGGAAAAAGG
The DNA here is from genome assembly GCA_001799285.1 of Deltaproteobacteria bacterium RIFOXYD12_FULL_56_24. Classification (GTDB taxonomy): domain Bacteria; phylum Desulfobacterota; class Desulfobulbia; order Desulfobulbales; family Desulfurivibrionaceae; genus Thiovibrio. The sequence goes on along the minus strand of MGTD01000040.1, from coordinate 4,326 downwards.
GTAAACTTTAAGTTCCCCTTTGATGCCATGGGCCTTGGCAACCTTGCCCACCGCAATCTGCCCGCCATGGGCAACGCCGACGTCAATAATTTTCAAAAATGATGAAATCGTAGAAACCCCCAAAGGCCACAGGTCAATTAGACAAAATCAACAAGTGACACAGAGATAACCGTTGTAATCGCGGCTTGAAGCGATTTCAACAAAAAGCTACTCCGCTATCTCAAGACGGGCCTTGCGGTTGTCCTTGCCGGCGGCGGCGGAAAGCAGTGAGCGGATGGCCCTGGCGGTGCGGCCCTGTTTGCCGATCACCTTGCCCAGATCCTCCTTGGCTACCCGCAACTCAAGAACAACAACGCCATCACCTTCCGTCTCGGCAACCTGAACCGCAGCTGGATCATCCACCAGCGAAGCGGCTATGAACGCGACCAGATCCTTCATGAGGTATTATTCCGCCACGACGGCGGCCTTGGCAAGCAGGCTCTTCACTGTTTCGGAAGGCAGGGCGCCCTTGTCGAGCCAGACCTTAACCCGGTCCTGCTTGACAATAACCTCGGCGGGTTGCTTGCAAGGATCGTAGGTTCCGACCACTTCAAGAAACTGACCGTCGCGACAAGCCTCGGCGTTGGCAACGACAATGCGGTAAAAAGGTTTCTTCTTGCGGCCCATTCTGGTCAAACGAATCCGTACAGCCATGGTAATGTTTCCTCCTGTTGGTTATTCAACTCGACTTATTGACACGACACACCTGTGCGTCCTGTGCGCTTTCTGATCTCTAAAGCGGACCTACCGGAACAACCCCTTGGGCCGTTTCTTTTTCTTCGGCCCACCGACAAAGGCGCCCAATCCGCCGGGCTTGCCGCTCATCTGCTTCATCATCTTGAGCATGTCGGTGTAGCTCTTGATGACCTTGTTTACATCCTGCACCGAAGTACCGCTCCCCTTGGCAATACGCGCCCTGCGGTTCGCGTTGAGAATGGCGTGATTGCGGCGCTCCTTGATGGTCATGGAGTTGATGATCGCCTCCACCCGGCCCAATTCCTTCTCGTCCGGCTTGGGCATGTCCTTAAGCTGCTTGATCCGGCTCATCCCCGGAATCATACCCATGATCTGCTCCAGGCTGCCCATCTTCTTGATCTGCTGGATCTGCTCAAGAAAATCCTCCAGGGAAAACCCTTCTTTCTTGAGCTTCTTGGCAAGCTTTTCCGCCTTATCCTTGTCAACGACCGCCTCGGCCCTTTCAATCAGGGTGAGCACATCGCCCATGCCGAGGATCCGGGAGGCAACACGGTCCGGATGGAACGGCTCCAAGGTGTCCAGCCCTTCGCCCATGCCGACGAACTTGATGGGCCGCTGGGTCACTTTCTTGATGGACAGGGCCGCGCCGCCGCGGGCATCGCCATCCATCTTGGTCAGGATCACGCCGCTGATGGCAAGATCGAGATTAAATTTTTCCGCAACCGTAACCGCGTCCTGACCGGTCATGGCGTCGGCCACGAAGAGAATCTCGGCGGGCTGCACCTCGGCCTTGATTCGGGCCAGCTCGGCCATAAGCTCCTGATCCACATGGAGCCGACCGGCGGTGTCGACAATCAGTGTATCATACCCCGCGCTCTGGGCGGCAAACACGGCCTGCCGGCAGATGGCCACCGGGTCCTGATCGGTAGTCGAGGGATGCACCGGCACCCCGAGACTCTGGCCGAGTATGGTCAACTGATCAATGGCCGCGGGCCGGTAAACGTCGGCCGGCACCAGGTAGGGCTTGCGCCCCTTGCCCTGCAATAGCTTGGCCAGCTTGCCGGAGGTGGTGGTCTTACCGGAACCCTGCAAGCCAACCATCATAATGATCACGGGCTGGCGGCCGCTGAGATCGAGGGTGGCGGTCTGCCCGCCCAACAGCTCGACCAGCTGGTCGTGAACGACCTTGATCACCTGCTGGCCTGGGGAGAGAGCGCCAACCACTTCCTGACCAAGCGCCTTCTCGGCGACCGTGGCGACAAACTCCTTGGCAACCTTAAAGTTGACGTCGGCTTCCAGCAGGGCCATGCGCACTTCGCGCAACGCCTCCTGGATGTTTTCCTCGGTCAGCCTGCCGTGGCCGCGAAGCTGTTTAAATACATCATGTAATCGGTCGGAAAGCGACTCAAACATTCAATAAACTCATAACAGCCCGAAAAGTCACAGGTCCGTTGCACGAATTCAAGCAGGTAACTGCTATAACCGTTGTAATCGCGGCTGTTTGGCGATTTCAACAAACATTCTGTCAATCACTCAAGCAGCCTGCGGGAAAGCCCGGCAGCCGCGATAATTCCTGAAAAAAGACACACCTCACCCTCTCCGGGCCGGAAAACGGACAAAGATACTGTGCCGAAGGCAGGATGTCAAGCACCAAATAGCCGACATCAGGCCCCGGCCTGTACAGATCTCGGTGGAAGGCGACAGGCAAAATGATTGAGCACCCAGAAGGCAAATTGGCCCTGGGTCACGCCCAGTTCACCAGCTTCAATCCCGGTATTCTGCGAAAATGCTTCTGATTGTTTGAGACCAGGGTGAGGTTGCGGGCAAGCGCGGTAGCGGCGATTATCAGATCCAGGTCGGCAAGCCGCAAGCCCTGAATCTCCAGGGTGGCCTTCATTTTTCCGAATGCTTCCACCGTTTCCGGGCCTGGCGGCAAAAGGGGGAAAACGCTCTCAATGGTCTTGAGCTTGGCCAGGTTCGCATCGACATTCTGCGACTTGTAAGCGCCATAGTACAGCTCCATCATGGTGATGGTGCTGAGATACAGAGGATCGTGCACGTGGATGCGCAGGTTCTCCGCCACCCCGCCCTGCCCCTTCAGAGAATAGATCACCGTATCGGTGTCGAGAAGAAACATTACAGCCCCCCGGCAAGCCGCTGGCTGTTTTTGCGGGCATTTTTGATTTCGGCGACAATCTCATCGGCTGGCCTGGAGTCTTCCCATGAACCGGACAATTGCAGCAGCACCTCGGCCGGAGACGGCATGGCGCGGCAAGTCTTCTGCGAAGAAAGATGCGCCTTGACCAGAAAGATGATCTCCTGACTCACTGATCTGTTTTCAGTCGTTGCCAGTCTTTTCAGTTGTTCGTACAGACCGTCATCAATCCCTTTTACTTGCAGGTTTGCCATGGTTTCCTCCGTTGCATTACGCGCACAGTTCTTTCATGAAATAGTAATATTTTATCATGATTTAGCAAGCAAAAAAGTCTGCTGGCTCTACGACACAGGCGACGGAACCGGCGTGGCCATTACTGAAGGCGTCCCCCGGAATTATCCATCACCGCAACATCAGCGCGAACACACCCCAGCCCAGGTATTCACGCGTGTAAGCGGCGTAGCGCTCGGGTTCCGAGGTCAGTTTGGCTCGAACCTCTTTCGCTAACTCGTCGCCGGGATTGGCTTCAAGCCATCGGCGCATGGTGAGCCATTTGGCCGCCTCGTATCTGTCCCAGCCGTCTTGGTCAGCCAGAACCATTTCCACGACGTCGTAGCCAAGGCGGCCGAAGGAGGCGAGAAGTTCCGGAAGCAGGAGAAAATCGGAGATTGAGTGGGCAAGGCACCCCTTGGCAACATCTTCCGTCGGCGGCAACTGCCGCCAGTAGGGCTCGCCGATGAGAATGATCCCTCCGGCGCGCAGACTCCGCGCCAGAAGCTCGATGGTGCCGGCGACGCCCCCGCCGATCCAAGTGGCCCCGACACAGGCTGCCACACCGACCTTCTCGTCAGAAACGTAGCCGGCAGCATCGCCATGGATGAACGTGACTTGATGGGCGACGCCGAGTTCTTCAGCACGGAGTTTCGCTTGCTCGGTGAACAACCGGCTCATGTCGATGCCGGTGCCGATGACGCCGTGATCGCGCGCCCAGGTGCACAGCATCTCCCCCGAACCGCTACCGAGGTCGAGCACTCGGGCCCCCGATTCCAAACGCAGCGCCGCGCCGAGAGTGGCGAGCTTTTCGGGTGTGATCGGATTGTGGATGCGGTGAGCACTCTCAGTGATGTTGAATATCCGTGGGATGTCCATTGTGGAAAATTTCCTCAGACCTAAAACGAAACGCATAAAATCATGACAGTCCCCTTCGTCCGTCTTGTCAATATAGTTCTGTATGCTGTCCCCGGAACTCCGCTGCATGAAATAGTAATATTTTATCATGATTTAGCAAGCAAAAAAATCTGCTGGCTCTACGACACAGGCGACGGAACCGGCGTGGTCATTACTGAAGGCGTCCCCCGGAATTATCCATCACCGCAACATCAGCGCGAACACACCCCAGCCCAGGTATTCACGCGTGTAAGCGGCGTAGCGCTCGG
>MGTD01000039.1:27788-54330 GCA_001799285.1 Deltaproteobacteria bacterium RIFOXYD12_FULL_56_24 | reverse complement strand
AGCGGGCCTCGGCCCACACCTTCCGCCACTCATTTGCCAGCCATCTGTTGCAGGCCAACTATGACATCCGCACGATCCAGGAACTGCTGGGTCACAGCGACATTCGGACTACCATGATCTACACCCACACCATCAAAAGCACGACCCTCAAAGAGAAAAAAAGCCCCCTTGATTTCTGATCATCGGCTGACCAGACACCTTAAAAGAAGACCGTCTCCGGCCAAGACCGGCCCGACGCACAAAAAAAGCCGCTCACGGGCAGATCATCTCCCGAAGCGGCTTGCGTTTTCCTGATTGTGGACGGCTGTTAGCGATACTCGGTCCCGGCATGCCTTTCCCCCTGGTGGTATTCATCTGAACAGCGAGGAGGCCAGCTTAAACAACAGGATAGGGATTGACAAGCAAAAAGTTGTTAGAAAAAAAGTAGCTACCCAACGGCAAAGCCGGTGACTCAGTGGTGCGGCCGGCGATCTGAGGGAGATGGGGCCTGAAACTCTTACTTCTGGTAAGCCTTGTCGTGCTGGGTATGGAGACTGACCAGCACCAGAGTCGGTCCTTGGCGCAGGCAGGCAATGACGCGCGTTGCACTGCTCACCCGCAAGGAGTAAAGCTGTTCCCCACTGACCGGTTCGATCATGCCGTGCAGCTTCTCGAATTTGAGACCTTGGTGGCTCCAGAGTTGCGGCAGATCGAGGGAAAGAAGAAGCTGGAGCATCTTGGCGGCAGCCTTGCGAACCGGCAACTCGGCGCCCATGACTGCCCCGTCGAAGGCTGGGCGGACCTCAACCCGCATCTGTCCACCGTTTTGCCAAAGCCTCCGCCTGATCTTGGGTCTCGATCTCAATGGACGGACCCGGGTCACCCAGGGAGGCAGCAATGGCCTCCTTGCTCTCCGCTGTCCATGCCCATAGCTGGTGCTTAGGCACCGGTTCCACCGGAACCAGCATGATCCGGCCATCTTCCAGAACTTCCAGGTTAATGGCGTCTCCGGGCTGAATTCCGAGGGAAGGGGGCAGAGTGATGCGGCGTCTGGTGTCTGTTTGTAGCAACATGGCAGGTATCCTCCTGAATGTCACAATAGCACACAAGCCCCATGTGGGCAATACCCATCATGGGAAAATATGCGCTAATCTTCCGCTGGACACTTTTAACTGACCGGAATCATGGATCCCCGACAAAGACGCTCTGGGATGACGGGCTGCCAGCAGAAGATTAGCGCTAATCAGGTTTTTTTTAAGAATCAAACCTGTTGCACCGGGCCGGGGTACTGGGCCACCAAAATATCGGCGGTTAGCAAGGTGATACCCTCGACAGTCGCTTGCGCAACAAGGATGCGGTCGAAAGGGTCTTTGTGGAGGAGAGGTAAACTGTCGATAAAAACGGCATGCTCACTGGTAATGGTCAATTCCTGATAACCATTGTCCAGCAGCCCCCGGCGCAGCACTCTCGCATCCACCTGGAAATCGGCGCGCCCAAGGCTGCGTTTGATGACAATTTCCCATAGACTGGCCGCGCTGAAAAGCAGTTCGTTTTGCGGGTCTTCCATCAGGATGCGTGCCGCGGCGGGTAACTGGCCTGGAGACCCAGCCGCCCATAGCAACAAGTGGGTGTCCAGCAGCAGCTTCATTCTGCGCCACCAAAAAGCAGTTTGATTTCCTCGCTGCCCATGCGATCGAAATCATCAGGAATGGTGATCTGGCCCTCCATGAAACCCAGCCTCCTGACATGTTCCGCTGACGGAGCATCCAGCCGGGTCACCTTGACCAACGGTTTTCCCGCCTTGGCAATAATGAAGGAATCCCCCTTTACTGCCTGATCTATCAGGCGTGACAGTTGAGTCTTGGCTTCGTGGATATTGATCGTTTGCATAATGCGCCTCGTTAAACTAAGTTTTGTTAGTTTAGTTTAAGTGAGGTTGAGGGGCGGCGCAATATGTTTTTGGGGCTATCTCGTTTTTCCCAGCTTGAATGGAGAAACCACCGAGTTCCGGAACAGCAAGAGGGACATCGTCTTCGTTATGGAGATGATGGACAAGGCCCGGTTTGCGTGCCTCACTCATCATATAGCTCAGGCGTGTGCCGGATGATCTGGGCATCGACCAGATAGATGACATCCTCGGCGATGTTTGTCGCATGGTCGGCGATCCTTTCCAGATGCCGCCCCACGGAGAGGACGTGCATGAGGATATTGACCTGCTCGGCATCGGTGATAATCATCTCCTTGATCTTGCTGTACATCTCCCGGTTCATGGCGTCCATGGTGTCGTCCTTCGCCCGGATATGGTGGGCCAACCGCACATCATGGTTGATCAGGGCGTCAATGCTTTCGGTGACCATTTTCTCGGCCAGGCTGACCATGGCCGATAGATCAAAGGGGATTTCAAACTGGTCCTGACCGGCGAGAAATAACCCCCGTTCGGCGATGTTCACTGCCAGATCTCCGATCCGCTCCAGATCGCTGTTGATTTTCAGCACCGCCACGATGAAGCGCAGGTCGATGGCCACCGGCTGATAGAGGGCGAGAATCTTCAGGCAATCCTCCTCGATCTCCACCTCCATGTCGTCGATCTCCCGATCCCCCTTGATCACCGCGTTGGCCTTGACCGGGTCCCGGTTGATTACGGAAAGGGTGGCCTGGTAGACCCGGTCTTCCACGGCTTCGCCCATGGCGATGATCTTGGCCTTCAGGTTGTCGATATCGTGTTGCATGTGTTTTGCCATGATAGTTGCTCCCTTTTCAACCGAAGCGGCCGGTTATGTAATCTTCTGTCTGTTTCTGCCGGGGGTTGGTAAAGATTTTTGGGGTCTGGTCGCATTCGATCAGCTGGCCCTCATAAAAAAAGGCGGTGTAGTCGGAAACCCGGGCTGCCTGCTGCATGTTGTGGGTGACGATGACAATGGTGTAATTGGTGCGCAGCTCGCCGATCAGATCCTCGATTCGCGTGGTTGCTTTGGGATCAAGGGCCGAGGCCGGCTCGTCCATGAGCAGGATTTTCGGCCCAACTGCCAGGGCGCGGGCGATGCAGAGCCGCTGCTGCTGGCCGCCGGAAAGGCCCATGGCATTGGCGTGCAGCCGGTCCTTGACCTCGTCCCAGATGGCGGCCTGTTGCAGGCTTTGCTCCACGATCTCCGCCAACCGTTTCGGGTTTTTTTCGCCGTGAATCCGGGGGCCGTAGGCAACGTTGTCGAAGATGGATTTGGGGAAGGGGTTGGATTTTTGGAAAACCATGCCCACCTCCTTGCGCAGCTCAACGACATCGGTGCCGGGCGCATAGATATCTTTGGCGTTGATGAAGATTTCCCCCTCCACCCGGCCGTGGGGGATGGTGTCGTTCATCCGGTTCAGGCAACGGAGAAAGGTGGACTTGCCGCAACCGGACGGACCGATCAGGGCAGTGACCTGCTTGGCCGGGATCAGCAGGGAGATGCCGAAAAGCGCCTGGGTCTGGCCATAGAAAAAGTTGACCTGGCTGGTGGTGATGACCATTTCCTGGTTTTCGGGATAAATAGAGTGCTCTACCATCGGAATTTTTTCCTGGAATGTGTTCGTAGGAGGATCGCGCCAAGGCTTAAGCCCAGAACCAGCAGAAGGAGAATCAGGGCGGTGCCGTATTGCATATGTCTGATCCTTTCCGCCTCCGGATGCTGGGTGGCAAGGATGTAGAGATGGTAGGGCAGGGCCATGACCTGATCAAAAACAGACTTGGGCAGCCGGGGGAGATAAAAGGCGGCCACCGTCAGGAGGATGGGGGCGGTTTCCCCGGCCGCCCGGCCGATGCCCAGAATCGCGCCGGTTATCATGCCGGAAAGGGAATAGGGCAGGACGTTGGTGCGGATCATCTCCCACTTGGTGGCCCCCAGCGCCAGGCTGGCATCGCGGAAGCCCTTGGGTACGGCGCGCAGCGATTCTTCACTGGCCACGATAATGGTGGGTAGAACCATGCAGGCCAAGGTCAGGCTGCCCGCCAGGATGGAGGGGCCGAAGCCGAAGAAGAGGACAAAGATGCCCAGGCCGAAGAGGCCGAAGACAATGGAAGGAACCCCGGCCAGGGTGATAATGGCCAGCCGGATCAGGCTGTTGAATCTGTTCTGCTCCGCATATTCGGCCAGATAGATCGCGCCGCCCACGCCAAGAGGCAGGGAAACGGCGATGGTGCCCACCACCAGATAGAAGGTGCCTACAATGGCCGGAAAGATACCGCCCGCCGCCCCGCTTCTCCGGGGAAAGCTGCTGACGAACTGCCAGTTGAGGGCCGAGAACCCGTTTCTGATGATGTCGAAAAGGATGTAGCCGACTACCAAAACAATGGCGTAGGTGATGAGTCGCAAGGAGAGAAGGATGAATTTGTCGGCGGTATTATTCATTTGTCGGCCTCGCAAAGTGCGAATACAGCGAGATTGCGCAAAGCCGCTCCGCCGACAGAACAACCTTGGTTCTTTTTGCCGACCTTCAGCGGACCTGTGACCGTTTTCCCTTTTAACGAGATCGTCTTCATTTCATCATGCCGTATTTCTTCAGGACGCGCTGGGCAACGATGTTGAGGGCAAAGGTAATGACCAGCAGGATGATGCCTATCCAGAAAAGCGCCTGATAATGGATGCTGCCGAAAGGCACCTCGCCCATCTCCGCGGCGATGGTGGCGGTCATGGTCCGCACCGAGGACAGGGGAGAAGCGGTGAGGATGGCCGCATTGCCGGTGACCATCAGCACCGCCATGGTTTCTCCGATAACCCTGCCGATGCCGAGCATGACCGCGGCCACGATCCCCGGCAGAGCCGCGGGCAATGTAACCCGGAAGATGGTCTGCAGTTGGCTGGCGCCCAGCGCCAGGGAGGCGTTTTTCAGGGCGTAGGGTACGCTGACCAGGGCATCCTCCGAAAGGGAGATGATGGTGGGGATGGCCATGAGCGAGAGAAGCAGAGCGCCGGTCAGGGCGGTGAGGCCGGTGCTGAGTCCGAAAGTTGCCTTGACGAGGGGGGCCACCACCAGCAGGCCGAAAAAGCCCAGAACCACCGAAGGGATGCTGGCCAGGATTTCAATAAACGGCTTGAGAAACTCCCGTTCGCCGGGCCGGGCGATTTCCGCGATGTAGATGGCCACCAGCACTGAGATGGGTACCGTGACCAGCATGGCCAGGGCGGTTACCAGGGCGGAACCGGAAAGCAGCGAGCCAACCCCGAAACGTTCCTGCTGAAAGGAGACCGGAATCCACTGGCTGTCCAGGAGTTTGCCCAGACCTGGCTTAAAGGCAAACGGACCGGCCTCCTTGAACAGAAAAAGGAAGATCAGGCAGACGACGAGGACGCTGGTTGAAGCGGCGCCCATCAGCAGCAGCCGCATCAGCTTGTCGGTTATGAACAGCTTAGGGGCTGTTAATGGATAAAATGTGTTTTTCAGTTTATTCATTTACAGCCCTTTATGCCGTGCCTGTCATTTTCAAGTCAAGGTTATTTATAGACAACGGCTTACGAGACCGGGACATATCCTGTTTCTCTGACAATCTTCTGGCCTGCCGGACTCAGGCAGAAATCGATGAACTTTTTGGCCGTATCCTTGGGCGCCCCGTTGGTGTAGAAGAAAAGCGGCCGGGAAACCGCGTAGGCCCCGGAACGGACGCTCTCCTCGTTGGGAAGCACCGGGCCGGTCTGGCCGGAGGCCTGAACGCCAAGGGTTTTTATCGTGCCTCTTGCCTCCGCGGCAAAGCCCAGGCCCACATAGGCGATGGCCCCACGGTCGGCGGCCACGGCCTGCACCAGGGCGGAGGTGCCGGGCAGCAGCCGGGCGGAATTGCTGAAATCCTCTTTGTTCAGAACATGTTCCTGGAAGAAGACAAAGGTGCCGGAGCTGGACTCGCGGGACAAGAGCAGAATTGGTTTGTCTGGCCCGCCGACCTCCTTCCAGTTTGAGATCTTGCCCGTGTAGATCAGGCGCAACTGGTCAATGGTCAGGCTGTTCACCTGGTTTTCCGGGTGGACGATCAGAACGATGCCATCGCGGGCTACCGGGATTTCCACCGGGGAAACCTTGTTTGCCTCGGCCTGCTTCTGCTCCTTTTCCTTCATCCCCCTGGAGGCAGCGCAGATATCGGTGGTGCCGTTGATCAGGGCGGCGATGCCGGTGCCGGAACCGCCGCCGGTCACGGAGATGTCCGTTTCGGCATTACTTTTCATGAATTCTTCCGCCCAGGAACTTACCAGGTGGACCATGGTGTCGGAGCCCTTGATGGAAAGGGCCTGGACGGGCGCGGCTTGTTGCGAGGTCTTAGAGTCGCAGCCGGTTATGGTGATCAGGAGCAACAGGGCCAGGGCAATTTTTTTCATGCTCTTCTCCGTGCGCGGTGGGCACAATGGTTGGTGGAAAGGGGAAGGGGTGAAGTTGGGATCGATAATTTTCTGCGCTTACCGATGCCCGGACGAATCAATTACTACACAGACCCGATACCAGAAATCCCAGGTGTTTGCCAGCATAAAATTAGGGCAGGATTGCCTTGCTCGCCTGCAAAAATTGGTATGCGCCGATGGCCGGCAAAAATTATTCGGTGATCTGGTTGGGCAAATCAGTTGACGGCTTGCGATGGCTGCGCAGCATGAAATAGAGGACCGGCACCGCCATGCGGCTGATCAGCAGCGAGGCGATCTCCCCGAACATCAGCGAAATGGCCAGTCCCTGAAAGATCGGGTCAGCCAGGATCACCGAAGCCCCGACCACTACAGCCAGGGCGGTGAGGAGCATGGGCCGGAAACGGATGGCCCCGGCCTCCACCACCGCTTCCGCAAGCGGCAGGCCGTGGCTGACCCGCAGCTCGATGAAGTCCACCAGGATGATGGAGTTGCGGACCACTATTCCGGCCCCGGCCATGAAGCCGATCATGGAGGTGGCGGTAAAAAAGGCGCCGAAAGCCCAGTGGGCCGGGAGAATACCGATCAGCGAAAAGGGGATGGCGGCCATCACTACGAGGGGCACGGTGTAATCCTTGAACCAGCCCACCATGAGCATGTAGATGAGGATCATCACCGCGCAGAAGGCCAGGCCCAGATCCCGGAAAACCTCCAGGGTGATGTGCCATTCACCGTCCCACTTGATCGCTGGTTCCAGCTCGGAAAAGGGCTGTTGGAGATTGTAGAGGGCGATGGCTTTCCGGCTGCCCCCGTATTCCCGGCCATCCAGTTCGGCAAGCTTTTTGTTCAAAGCGAAAATGGCGTAGGCCGGGCTTTCCGCCGCCCCGGCTACGTCGGCTGTCACGTAGATAACCGGTTTGAGGTTTTTGCGGTATATGGGCTGGTCAATGGGCGTCTCGCTGACTGTGACCAGTTCCCGCAGGGGCACCAAGGGGCCGGTCGGATTCAGGCCGGAACGGAGTTGGAGGTTCAGGATGCTTTCCACCCGAGCCCGTTGTGCCAGCGGCAGCTCCAGGACGAGATTGATCTCCTCCTTGTCATCCGGCTGGTGAAAAAGACCGATGCTCAATCCCTTGCCCGCCAGATCAACGGCCTGGCTGATCTCGCCTGCGGAAATGCCGTTGAGGGCGGCTTTTTCCTTGTCCACCGCGATGACGGTTTTGAATCGTTCCGCCTCGCGGTACCAGTCAACATCGACTACCCCCTCCGTATCGGTGAGGAGTTTCTTTACCCGGGCCGCCAGCTTCAACCGTTGGGCATCGGTCTGGCCATAGATCTCGGCTACCAGGGTTTGCAGTACCGGCGGCCCCGGCGGCACCTCGGCCACGGCCACGGCGGCTCCGTATTTTTTAGCAATGGCTGCGACCTTGGGCCGGATGCGTTTGGCGATCTCGTGGCTTTGGGCCTTGCGCTCGTCCTTGGGCAACAGGTTGATCTGGATATCCGCCAGGTTGGCGCTGCCGCGCAGGTAGTAATGGCGGACCAGGCCGTTGAAATTGTAGGGCGCGGCAGCCCCGGCGTAGACCTGATAATTGATCACCTCCGGTTCCCGGCTTACAAGCGCGGCCATCTCCCTGGCTGCCTGGGTGGTCTCTTCCAGGGTGGCTCCTTCCGGCAGGTCGAGGATGATCTGAAATTCGCTTTTGTTGTCAAAGGGCAGCATCTTGACCTTGACCAGCCCGAAGTAGACCATGGCGCAGGAGGCGAGGAGCAGAGCGACGATGCTCAGAAAAAAGATCAGCCGCCAGCGGGCCTGCGCCAGGAGCGGTTCCATGGCCCGATGATAGAGACGGGTGAAGAAATCATTCGGGGCGTGGTCATGGTCTGTTATGACCGGCTGAGCTGCGGTCGGGGAACCGGCTGGGCTGATCTTTTTTTTCAGCACCCGGACGGCGGCCCAGGGCGTAACGGTGAAGGCGATGATCAGCGAAAAAAGCATCGCCGCGGAGGAGCCGATGGGGATCGGCCGCATGTATGGCCCCATCAGACCGCCGACAAAGGCCATGGGTAAAATGGCGGCGATCACCGCCCAGGTGGCGAGGATGGTCGGATTGCCCACCTCGCCTACCGCCTCGATGGCAATAGCGAGTAGCGGCTTTTCCTGATTCTCCGGCAAGCGGAGATGGCGGACGATGTTTTCCACCACTACGATGGCATCGTCCACCAGGATGCCGATGGAAAAGATCAGGGCGAAGAGGGTAATGCGGTTCAGGGTGTAGCCGTACAGATAGAAAAGCAGCAGGGTCAGGGCCAGGGTGGAGGGGATGGCGAGGATAACGATGAGCGACTCCCGCCAGCCCAGGAAAAAAAGGATGAGCAAGGTCACCCCGAAAACGGCGATGCCCATGTGCAGCAGTAGCTCATTGGATTTTTCCGCCGCGGTTTCGCCATAATTTCTGGTCACGCTGACGCTGACCTCACTGGGGATGAGGGTGCCCTTGAGGGTCTCGACCTTGGCCAGCACCGATTCCACCACCTGTACGGCGTTTGCTCCGGGCCGTTTGGCCAGCGAAATGGTTACGGCCGCCTCTTCCGCTTCCCCCCTGCCCGAGCCGAAAAGCACATAGCTGCTCACCTCTTCCGGGCCATCGACCACCCTGGCCACCTCGTCGAGATACACCGGCTTGTTGCCGTAAACGCCGACGACGAGGCGGCCGACCTCTTCGGCCGAGGTGAGAAAGCGGCCGGTTTGCAGGAGGATTTCCTGGTTCCGGGCTTGCAGGGTGCCGGAGTACGATTGCAGATTAGCCTGTTGCAGCTTCGGGATGATCTCCGTCGCGGTCAAGCCGCGGGCGGCAAGCCGCGCCGGATCGAAAAGAACCCGCAACTGCCGCCGCACCCCACCGATCAGTTTGGTCTCGGCCACCTCGGGGATGTTTTTGACCGCATCGTCAAGCTGGGCCGCGAGACGCCGGAGGGTGTAGTGATCGTAGCGCGAGCTGTGCAGAGTCAGGGCGAGTACCGGCACATCATCAATGGTGTGCGGCTTGACCAGCGGCGGCAGGATGCCGTGGGGGATACGGTCGAAATTGGTGGCCAGCTTCTGGTTGAGCCGAACGATGGCATCTTCCATTTTTTCGCCCACATAGAAACGAGCGATCAGCAGGCTCTGGCCCGGCATGGAGGTGCTGTAGATGTATTCGATTCCCGGGATTTCGTAGAGGAGTTTTTCCATGGGGATGGAAAGCCGTTGTTCTACCTCCTTGGGGGTTGCGCCGGGCATGGCGACCATGATGTCGATCATCGGCACCTTGATTTGCGGTTCCTCTTCGCGGGGCAGCATGGCGACGGCCATGACCCCGAGGAGAAGGGAGGCGATGATCAGGATGGGGGTCAGCCTGGAGGCAATGAAAACCGAGGCTAGCCTGCCGGCAAAATCTTGTTGTTTGCTGGATGGTTGTTTCATCACTGCACGATCCGCACGGCTTGTCCCTCAACAAGCCGCTCGCCTCCCTGGATCACAATCTGCTCTCCGGCATTGAGACCGGCAAGGATCTCAACCTGACCTTCCCGGTGTTCGCCGCTGCGCACCAGACGCAGCCGGGCCGTCCCGTTGTCCGCTACAAAAAGGCGCTCCATCTGGCCAAAGCTCGACAGCGCTGTCTCCGGCACCAGGAAGGCGGTGAGCCCGGCGGCTCCGGGAAGGCGCACCCGCGCATATTGCCCGGGCTGCAAGGCTGCTGCGCCTGAGAGCCTGATTTTCACCAGGGCGGTGCGGGAGGCAGGGTCAGCTGCCGGAGCGATCTCGGCCACGGTGCCGGTCTGGGAAAATCCGGCCGCTGGAACCGTAACGGCCAGAGGATCACCCTTTTTTATTTTCAAGGCCAGCCCCTCCGGAGCCGCCGCAACCACCTGCAACCGTTCCGTATTTTCCAGGACCAGGAGAGGGGTGCCTGGGGTGGCCAGCTCGCCGGCATTGGCCATTTTCTGGGAGATGATGCCGGCAAAGGGGGCGGTGATCAGGGTGTAGCCGCGCATGGCCCTGGCTTCGCGCACCCCGGCCTCCGCCACCCGGAAGGCCTCTTCCAGGGATTTGACGGTTTCTCTGGTGGAGGCGTCTTTTTCCAGCAGTCGTTTTTCCCGCGCATGGTTTCTTTGCGCCTGGGCAAGCTGCGCTTCGGCCTGCGACAATCGGGCCGTGGTTTCTTCGGCGTTGATCCTAATCAAAAGGGCACCTTTTTTCACCACCGAGCCAAGGGCCACCGGCATCTCCGTGATGGTCCCGGTTATTCTGGCGGCGATGGTCGCCTTCCGAACCGACTCAACAACGCCGGGAACCTCGTTTTGCCGCAGGCTTGCCTGGCCGGCCACGGTGATCACCCGGACCTCGGCAACGGGGAGCGGCGGCTTGGCCGCGCCCTGGTGGGCGGACTCCTTGCAGCCGGCAGCGGTGATGAGCGAAAATAAGAGAAGCGCGGAAAAAAGATGTTTATAAGACATGGTTTGCTTTCCTGTTTCAGGGCTTACTGAAGAGTTACGCTCTGGGTAGTTTTAGTCATTTCCGGCCTTGCGCTGGAAGTTACACTGGGAGTCTCGTCTTTTTCAGGCTGGGGTTCGCCGGAGTCTTCCGGGAATTGGGGCAAGCCAAGGGCGCGCCGCAAGTCGGCAACGGCAAGGCGCCGGGAGGTTTCCGCCACTATGCGCCGCACCAAGGCGTCGGTCAGCCGGTTTTCCACCTCGAGGAGATTCGCGGAAAGCAGCTTCCCTTCTGTAAAGCGGAGCCGATTGATGCGGGCGCTTTCCCGTGCCTGGGCCACGCTTTTTTCCGTAACCTGCAAGCGCTGGCCGGCGTCCAACAGGGCAAATTCCGCTTGTTTCACCTCAAGGGTGATGGCCAGCTCGGTCTTGCGCTTTCGCTCCTGTGCTTCGGTAAGCAAGGCAGAGGCCCGGGCAATCTCGGCGGCTGTCCGGCCTCCCTCGGCAAGGGTGTATTGCAATTTGACCCCGGCTTGCCAGGAGTCGCCAGAGCCATCCGTGACATAGCCCTTGTCCGCCTCGTATCCGGCATAGCCTTCCAGGGAGGGATAATGGCCGCCCTGAGCTTGCCGGACCCGGGCCTTGGCCGCCAGGATCAGGGCTGCCATGCTTTTCAGCTCGTAACGCTGGTCCGGTGCTGTAGACTGCGGAACCTCCTGGGCATTATCCTGGGCAAAATCGAGGAGTAACGGGCCATCGTGAAGTCCCAGCAGGCTGAGGAAGATCCTGCGGCTCAGCTCAAGGCTGTGCCGGGTCTGGCTCAAATTTTCCTGCGCCTTGGCCTGCTGCACCTCCAGATCAAGGAGATCGGCTTTGAGTAAAACCCCTTCCTGGTAGCGGGCCTGGGCTACGGCCAAGGAAGCGCTGATCGCGGCTACCGCCGATTGCCGGGCCTTGATCAGCTCTTCTGATTGAATGATGAGGTGAAAGGTGCGAACCACCTCAAAGGCAAGCTGGGCCTGCACGGCATTAAGCTCCATTTGGGAGGATACCACCTGAGCCTCGGCGGCCCTCAGCCCGGCCAGATCGCGGCCGCCGTTGAAAAATCGATAGCCAAGCCGGACCCCCAGGTTCAGGGAGTCGGTGCGGCCGGGATTGTTGAAATCGATGGTTGGGCTGAAGGCCCCCTGATTCAGGATATTGCCGAAGGAGTACATGGGATTGTTGGTCTGGTCGTAGCGGGAGTTCAGATCGAGCCTCGGGTAAAACGAGGATTTTTCCATAGTGATGGCGGCCTGGGCCGCTTCGATCCGATTTTTACCCATTCGGCTGTCCGGATTGTTTTTTATGGCAAAACGCACCGCCTGGCGGACGGTCCAGACCTCCGGCGTCGTCGTGGCATCATTGCTTCCGGCGGCGGCCTGAGAAAGAACGGCCATGAACTGGAGGGCCAGGCAAACAAGTCCGATCCTGAGCCAATAGGCAAGAAAAAAGCCGGAATTTTTGGGAGGTGTTGTTCGTTGGCGCATGGTTCCAAGGTCTCTTTTTTGTAAGCCACCCGAGGCGGGCCTAGTATGTATGGTATTTAATCATATACTTAATAATCAAATTATCCGCCACAGTTTTTTGCCGGCTTTTCAGAACCATTTTTTCTTTTTAAAGTAGATCAGCATGGCACCGGCTGTTGCCGCCATCAGCAGGAGGGCAAAGGGGTAGCCGAAATACCAGTTTAGTTCCGGCATGTTGAAGGGGCTTTGGCTGGTATTGAAATTCATGCCGTACAGTCCGGCGATGAAGGTGAGGGGGATAAAGATCGCCGCGAAGATGGTCAGCACCTTCATCACCTCGTTCAGCCGGTTGCTCACCGAGGAAAGATAAATGTCGATCATGCCCGAGATGATATCCCGGAAGGTTTCCACCGTGTCGAGCACCTGGACGGTGTGATCGTAGAGATCCTTGAGATAGACCCGGATCGCCTCTCCCATGAACGCGGTCTCATCCCGCTGCAGCCCGTTGATTATCTCCCGGAGCGGCCATACCGACTTGCGGAGCAGAATCATCTCTCTTTTCAGGAAGTGAATGTCCTGCAGGGTTTCCGGGGAGGGCGCGGCAATCAGTTCTTCTTCCAGATCCTCGACCTCTTCGCCGATTTTTTCCAGCACGGAAAAGAAGTTGTCCACCACCCGATCGAGCAGGGAATAGAGCAGGTAATCGACCCCCATTTTTCGGCTGCGCCCCTTGTTGCCCTCAAGCCTGGCCAGCACTTCGTCAAAAATATCGTCGTTTTTTTCATGAAAGGTGAGCAGGTAGTTGGGGCCGAGCACGAAGCTGATCTGCTCCATGCTCATTCCCTTGTTTGCCTCGTCATAGTTGATCAGGTTGATGACCAGGAACAGATAATCGTCGTAGTGATCAATCTTCGGGCGTTGGCCGGTATGGAGAATATCCTCGATGGTCAGGGGGTGCAGGCCGAAACCGAGGCAGAACCTGTCCACCGCTTCAGCGTCGTGCAGGCCGTGGACCCTGATCCAGGTGTTGCCGGGGGTGTCTTTCAGCAGGTGGAAATCGTCAAGCCGGACCGGGGTGCTGAGGGAAAGGTTCTCGGCATCGTAGGCGACCATGTCCAGACCGAAATTTTCCGCAACCTTTTCGCCGATGAACACGGGGCTGCCCGGAGGAAGCCCGGTTTTCCGCGAGGTGGTTCTAACAAGTTTCAGCATGTCTGGTTTCCGCGAATGGAGGATGAGGTCTCAAAGGCAAAAATAAACCCGATGGTTGTCAACAGGATACCACATCTAATTGCCTTCCGTGAACCAATCGGCCGCCAGACACTAATATCTGCTTTTCAAGATGATGAAAACTTGCTTGCTGATTTCAGGAGTCGTTTAGAAGCAACATGGCCATTTATGTCGCCTTACTGTACAGCTCCTTATGTCATCTGGCAGCCTAGAACGGCCATGCTATTTTTTGACAATGGCTTAGCTGAATAATTTCCATGGCAAGAAATATTATGGTAAGCTGGCCATGGCGGGCCGGTGAATGTCCCCGGTGACCGGCATCTGTCGTGCCATAAGAAAAAACTTATCCCCATCGAGATCATGACACTATCCCTTCCCTCCTGGCTCACTCTTCCTGTGCTGGTTTTTTTCTACAAGCCCCTGGTCCGAATTTTTCCGAAGTTAGACAAAGACGCCTATGTTCGCACGGTCGTGCGGGCCGGGAACCGGTTCTTTCGCCAGAGGTTTGTCCGGACGCCCTATGGCGAAAGGATGCTTTTTTTACCCTACTGCCTGCGGGCCGAAGGGTGCGCTACGGTTATCGACCCGGAAAAAGGTTTGTTGTGCCAGGCCGACTGCCGCCTCCCCTGTCGTTTGCGGGAGATGCGGGAAATGGCTTTGGCCTTGGGTTATGGGGACGTTTCCGTGGTGGTCAGCGGCAAGCTGCACAAGAAAGACGGCATGTTGCGCAGCCGGGATTTTCTGGTGCGCAGCATCGGGCAGCGCCAGCCGCGCGCAGTGCTGGGCTGTCTGTGTACCTATGACCTGCGGGAGAAATATCTGCGCTCCGCCAATGTCTCGCGCGAGGGCTCGCTGGGGGGGCATGGACTAAAAGTGATCCCCCAGGTGTGTCTGCTTGATGGCTGCAACTGCCGGAAAAGTTCCGTGGACTGGCAGGAGCTTGAGGCGCTCATCCGGGCGAAGGACTGAGAGAGCCCTCCCTATCCGGCCAAGGAGAACCTGCCATGGAACTGTATGCCTTCAAGCCATTCCTCTATTGGGGTGGAGTCGCCTTTTTTCTGCTCTGCGAACACTATTTTTCCTACCGGGCGCCCACCGTGCCCCGCCCCAGGCGCTGGCTTGCCAATCTGCCTTTGTCCATCCTGAACGGGACGATCTATCATCTGTTGTACACCAGCGCCATTGTCGCCCTGATTCTCGCCGGCCAGGAGAAAAATACCGGCCTGCTCAATGCCTGGATCTTGCCCGACTGGCTGAAGGTTGTCGCCGGCATCCTGATCCTGGATTTCTTCATCTACCTCTGGCATCTGCTCACCCATGAGCTGCCTTTTCTCTGGCGGTTTCACCGGGTTCACCATTGCGATCTGAACATGGATGTGACCACGGCCAACCGTTTTCATCTGGGCGAGTTCCTTTTCACCGGCCTGATCAGGATGGCGGTGATTTATACCTTCGGCATTTCCTTGTTCGCTTATATCCTCTTTGAAATCATGGTGAACCTCTCCGTGCAGTTTCACCACAGCAGCATCCGGGTGGAGGGCTGGTTTGAGCGAATGTGGGTGCTTCTCTTTGTGCCGCCTTTTCTGCACCGCATTCATCATTCGGTGCGGATCAGGGAGCGAGACGCCAATTACGGGGTGATTTTTTCCATCTGGGATCGGCTGCTGGGCACCCTGATTACTGAGGTGGCGCAGGAAAAAATCGTCATCGGCATTGGTTCGCACCGGGAAATCGAGCAGCTTGGTTTCTGGCGGTTGCTGGCGATGCCCTTCACTCGCAATACCCCGTGAAGACAGGCGGCCGAAACGGGAAACAAAATATGGTAAGCGATCACAGGGCACGACATCTGCTTTGTTATCGGCCTGTTCGCCTATCCTGTGATCAGTAACAAAATAAGGGGTGCTCATGAACTGGAAGAATCTTTTTTCGCCGGGCAAGGAATTAAGTGCGGCCCAGGCCAGGGAGTATATGGAGGCGCGGGGGGCGGAGGCATATCAACTGCTGGATGTCCGGCAGCCCAAGGAGTATGAGGCGGGGCACCTGGCCGGGGCCATCCTCATCCCGCTCAAGGAGTTGCCGGGAAGGCTTGCCGAGCTGGAAAAAGAAAAGCCGGTCATAGTCTATTGCGCCGTGGGCGGTCGAAGCAAGGCCGCGTCCCAGCTGCTGGCCGGTCAGGATTTTGCCGATGTTTACAATATGATCGGAGGGATAAAGGCCTGGCAGGGAGATCAGGCCAAAGGGCCGGAAGAGGCGGGCCTGGAGTTTTTTACCGGTCTGGAAGAATATGAGGATGGGGTTAGTCTGGCCTATGCCATGGAAAACGGCTTGCAGGAATTCTACCGGCTTATGGCCGAGGGGACGCAAGACGGGGAGGAGCGGCAACTCTATCTACGGTTGATGGGCTTTGAGGACAAGCACCAGGCCCGGCTCCTTGCCGAGTACCGGCAGGCGCACGGCCCGGAGGCCATGCCGGCCAAAGGTATGGCCGGACTCATGGAGGGCGGCGGCAGGGTGCAGGATTTACTTGCCCAGGTCGAAGACCACCGGCACAGCAAGCGGGATATCCTGGAGCTGGCCATGGCTCTTGAGACCCAGGCCCTTGACCTGTACAGCCGCATGGGACAGAAGAGTGCCCAACCGGAGGTTCGGGCGCTTTTTCTGCGCCTGGCCGACGAGGAAAAAGCGCATCTCGCCTATCTGGCCGAGGCGCTGGACAAGGTGCTGTAGTATATCGGAGATTTGTAAGCGGTCACAGGGCACCACATGTTGTCGGCACTTCTGCCGACGATTGACAGCGGCGATCGGTCCGGCTCACGTACAAAAGTACGCATCGCCGTCCCGCTTGCCGCAATCTGCGGCACCCTGTGACCGCTATTCCGTGGTTATTTGACTTCCGGGGCACTCCCCCGTGATCGGTTACGGAGATTTTAAATGGTTACTTTATTGCGAGGTATTCTGGTGCTGGTGCTTGCCCCCATTCTCACCGGGTTGGTCAGTATCTCCGCCATCATCATGGTTTTCATCTTCCGGCGTTCGGAGGCTGAGATTCAGGTCCTCCCCCGCACTTTGGGCAGGGTTGTCGCCTGGCTCAGCGGGGTGTCGGTCAGTCTGACCGGCAGTGAGCTGCTTGAACCGGGGGTGCCCTACATCTTTGCCGCCAACCATCAGAGTCAGTTTGACATTTTTGCGCTCCAGGGTTATCTGGGCTTTGATTTCCGCTGGCTGCTCAAGCTGGAGCTTTTCAAAATCCCCGTGTTCGGCAAGGCCATGCAGCTGGCCGGGTATATTCCGGTGGATCGGGCGCATGGCCGCAAGGCGCTCCAGAGTCTGGACGAGGCGGCCAGGCGTATTGCCGGGGGTACCTCGGTCGCTATCTTTCCCGAGGGCACCAGAAGCCCGGACGGCCGGCTTGGCCAGTTCAAGGCCGGGGCCATTGTCCTGGCGATCAAGGCCGGGGTGCCGGTGGTGCCGGTGGCCATTATCGGCACCCATCAGGTTTTGCCCAAGGGCAGGCTCTTGGTCAGACCGGGTCGGGTGGAGATCCGGGTGGGCGCGCCCATTGCCACCCGCGAGTACACCGTCAAGCAGAAGCAGGAGCTGGCCGAGCGGTTACAGGGTAAGGTTGCGGAATTACTTGGTAATTGATGGATAAGGACTGCCGGGCAATACCCGGCTAATGACTGAGAAGCGGCGGGAAAACGTAATCGTTCACCAAGGGCACCCAATTTCAGGTAACCCAGGGACTGTAAGCGTTCAGCAGTGCCGCAGATGCGCGTGTCAGTCGTCGGCAGAAGTGTCCGACCAAGAGGCCTGCTCGCTATACATACGGTATGCGGACCAGGCCGATGACAAAGCAGATGTGGTGCTTGAACGCTTACGGGAAAACAAGGCGGCCGGCGGAGGAATCCAGCTGCGCCACGGCACCCATGGGTAGGATCTGGTTTCTGCTCCCGTGCCCGCAGGGGAAGTTAGCCCAGATCGGAATGGGCCGGTGGGCCAGCAGTTCAAGAGCCCGCTGCCAGATGGCTTCCCGCTCGCCGCATTGGTCAAAATCCCCCAGGATCAGCGCGGCGATCTGCTCCAGCCGACCTGCGGCCGCGAGGTGGGTGAGCAGCCGGTCGATGCGGTAGGGAGCTTCGCCGATATCCTCCAGGACAACAATGCTGTCCCGCCAGTCCGGTTCAAAGGGGGTGCCGATCAGGTGGGCCAGACTGGTGAGGTTGCCTGGCAAAAGCCTCCCTTTGGCCTGGCCTCCCTTGAGGATTTCCAGCCCCTTCATTTTGAGCTCCGGTCTTGGTCGGCCCGTGAGCAGATCGAAAAAACCCTCCTGCGAATCTCGGTCGCTCCGGGCCAGGGTGTTGAGCATGGGGCCGTGGAAGGTGACGAGTCCGGTTTTTTGCCGGATTGCGGTGAGCAGGACCGTGAGGTCGGAAAAACCGATGAGTATTTTCGGCTGCTCCCGGATAAGGTCAAAATCCAGGCCGGGCAGGAGCCGCAGGCAGCCGTATCCGCCGCGCACCGCCAGGATGGCCTTTACCTCCGGGTCGCGCCAGAGCTCGTGCAGCTCGGCCAGCCGTTCCTGGTCGGTTCCGGCCAGGTAATCGTGGTGCCGGAGAATGTCGTTTTGGTATCTAGTTTTGAAGCCCAGTTCGTGAAGGATTTTCAGTCCGGCGCTAAAATCACTTTCGTTGC
Organism: Deltaproteobacteria bacterium RIFOXYD12_FULL_56_24; assembly: GCA_001799285.1. GTDB lineage: Bacteria > Desulfobacterota > Desulfobulbia > Desulfobulbales > Desulfurivibrionaceae > Thiovibrio. Next base: position 36,086 of record MGTD01000039.1, on the reverse strand, counting down.
GCACCGGTCCGGCCGGGGCGATAATGCCGACGGTATCCCCTTTTTTCAGGGGGGCGGCGAAGATGGGTTTAGGGGCTGTTAAGGGATAAATTGTGTTGTTTAGTTTGTTCATTTACAGCCCCTTATGCCGCACATCTTATTTTTCAATCGAGGTTGTTGGTGAAAAACGGCTTAATTGTTGCGTTCATGGAGTAATTGCAGGCCGGTGAGGGTGAGCATGGGATCAACGTGATCGATGCTGGTGGTGTATGGGGCAATGAGGTTAGCCATGCCGCCGGTTGCCACTGATTGCGGGAGTTCCGGATCCATCTGCTCCCGCAGGCGACGGATAAGGCCGTCCACCATGCCGCCATAGCCGAAGAGGATGCCGGACTTGATAGCGGCCACGGTATTGGTGCCGATGGCCGAGTCAGGTGGAATGGAGATGTCAACCTGGGGCAGCTTGGCGGTGCGGCTGCCCAGGGCCTCCATGGCAATGGACAACCCCGGAGCAATGGCGCCGCCCAGGTATTCCCCGGCGGCGGAAACGCAGTCCCAGGTGATGGCGGTGCCAAAATCAACGACGATTAGGGCGCACTTGAACCTGTCATAGGCAGCCACGGCATTGACCAGGCGGTCGGCTCCGATCTCCGCGGGGTTGTCGATCAGAACCGGCATGCCGGTCTGCAACGTATCCGAGCCGATCACCAGCGGCGTGGTGTTCAGGTAGCGGGTGGCAAAGGCTGCCCAGGCGGCCTGCATCGTCGGTACCACACTGGAGATGATCGTGTCGGAAATATCGTTGAAGCGGAGTCCTTCCATGGTAAAGAGGGTATGGAAGATGGCGGCCAGCTCATCAACCGTACTGCTCTTGCCGGTTTTTACCCGCCAGTGACAGCGAAGCTTCTGGCCGGTGAAAACCCCGATCACCATGTGGGTATTGCCGATATCAACTGCCAGCAGCATGGAAGACTCCCTGGTTGGGGTGAGGAAAGCTGTTATTATGGATGAATGTCAAGACTGTACCAGAGATCAGGGCAGGCTGTCCATGCTCTTGGCTGCCTCGGAGAAAAACTTTGTCTGGTCAGCGGGGGGGGGGGTGATGAATTTCCGTCGAAAAACACGCATGGATGGAGTACTGTCTCTGGCGTAAAGGAGTTTGGCCAATGCACGAATATATCCAGGTTACCACCACGGTCGCCACCGAGGAGCAGGCCGGGGCTATTGCCGGGTTGTTAGTTGAGCGGCGGCTGGCTGCCTGTGTCCAGGTGATCGGCCCCATGACCAGCCATTATCGCTGGCAGGGGAAGATCGAGGCGGCCGGGGAATATCTCTGTCTTGCCAAAAGCCGCGCGGCACTTTATTCTGAAATCGAGGCGGCGATCAAGGCGATTCATCCCTATGAGGTTGCGGAGATTGTCGCCGTACCTATAATTGCCGGGAGCAGGGAGTATCTGGCCTGGCTGACCGCCGCGGTCAAGGAGCCTTCTTGAGCATGGACGGAGAGCAGCCGAAAAAGGCGGGGCGCCGTCGGGGCCCCAATGAGTTCAGGTGCCATTGCTGTCGGCGGAAATTGCCCTTCTGCTGGAACTGCCCCTGTGGCTTTCAGATCTGTGATGACTGTTTCCGGGAAAACATATGGGGACTCAGCAATGGCCCGACCTGGGTCTGTCCGGATTGCGGCAGGATAAGGATGATGTGATTTTTGCCCGCACCCAAGGCAGAGCAGGGGCGGCGATAAAAAAAATGGGGAAGATGAATATGGGTAACAAGCGGGAGAGCCGGCGGTGCCGGAGGTTTCCGGTGAAGGACGGGGTTATTGCCCTTGATTCCGTGTATGGCGAAATCATTGACATGAGTTTCGGCGGCTTGTCTTTCCGCTACACGGCTTATGACGACATGGTCACGCAACCGGCGGAGTTCGGCATTATCTTTGGAGGTGAGGAGCTCATTTTTGAAGCTCTTCCCCTTACCAATGTCACGGATATCGGTGAAGCGGCAGGGGCTGAAGGAGAAACGGGCGAGATCAGGCGCCGGGGGATGGCCTTTGGCGATCTTGTCCCGGAGCAGATCGTAACTCTGGCGCATTTTATTAGGCAGTTTTCCCTGAGGAAATAGCAACTCGTCCAGCTTTTACCGAGCTTCGGCTTGCGGACCGGCAGTTGCATGCCTGGTAAGATAACGGTCCAACTGGTTGGCAAACGCCTGAAGATGAACCTTGTTCAAGACCGATGGTCCGCCGGTAATGGCGCCGGTTGAGCGTAGCTCGTCCATGAAATCCCGGCGCGCCAGATGTTCTTGGATGGTGTCTGGGGTATAGAGGGTGCCCCGCGGATTCAGGGCGGTGGCTGCGGCCGCGACCACTTCGGCCGCGAGGGGAATATCTGCGGTGATCACCAGATCGCCTGGGGCAAGGCTGTCGATGATCAGGGCATCCGCGACATTGAAGCCGGACTTGACCTGCACCGCCCTGATAAACGGGGAGCGGGGAATCTTCAGGCAGTGGTTCGCCACCAGGATACTTTCTACCCGCACCCGGTCCGCGGCCCGGAAAAGAATCTCCTTTACCGGGCCGGGACAGGCATCGGCATCAATCCAAATACGCATGCGGTGAGCGGTTCCTGCCGACTTTCATCCAAGACGTTGTCAATCTTCCCCCATGTCGAATTCCATCATTTCGCTGGCCAGCCCGAGAAAAACTCCCAGCGAATCGGATAGATTCTTCACGATCTGGCTGTGCGTCAGTTTTTCCTCAACGGTTTTGGCTTTTGCCATTGCTTTGATGGCTATGCTCAATTCTTTTGCCAAGCCATCCAAAATTTTTTCCGGGTCCATATCGTCTTCCTTTCGGTGATGGTAAGCGCTGTGTCAGGGGCTTTTCTCCGGCTAGGCCAGAGGGGGCGGCGTCATCACGGGAATGACGGCCGAAGCCCTCGGCGGGTATTATTTCTGGATCACCCATCTGCCGTTATTGTCCCGGCAGGCAGTGGAGACTACCTTTTCCGGGCGCCCGTCCACGGTGGCGAGGATTTCCGCTTCCCGGCATACCCGGCCGGACGGTTGTTTATAGGCAGGCCTTGGCGTCACGGCGTATGAGCGGTGGGTGTCCGGGTTGACCCATTCGCTGCGCTGATTGGAAGGCGCAGTCTCGTATACATCATTGAGCCGTGCCTGGTCGTTTTTGTCCATCTCGTTGCCAACGATATAGCCCAACAAACCACCTACCGCCGCGCCGAGCAGGGTTCCTCCGGTGCTGCGGCCGATGGCCTGCCCGGCAATGGCGCCGGTTGCCGCGCCTATAGCCGCGCCGCTTGTCCCTCTCGAGGTTGTGGTGGCGCACCCTGAGATGATCAGCATGAAAATGATCGCCACCGCCGCCAGTTGTAACCCATGTGTTTTCTGCATTACCGTCTCCTTAGCTTTTTTGTCATTGGCTTGACCCGAATACTAAATGTATGGCGGACCCGCCTTTTTTACGCATTTGCGGCAGTAGCGAAGCAGCGCTGTTGCCTACAAAAAAATTATATAACGGTTAATGCCAAGCGTCAATGGGGGGGAACTTGTCTGAATATGGCATTTGACCGGAAAAGGTGCGGTGTTCCTTGGTCTGGCCGGAAAGCAGCAGCGAAAAATTCAGGAGCAAGGCGGGAGCTTCTAGCCGGCAACAAATCAGGTCTTGCTCCGGAAGAGATGATGGGCTAGCGGGCCTTTGCCTTTGCCGAGGCCCAGGCTGGCGCTCTGACGCAGGACAGTATCCATAAAAGCCACAGCCTTGAAAAAAGCGTCCTGGTAGTTGCCTTTAAGCAGGTGGTAGGCAGCAAAGGCTGAGGCAAAGGTGCAGCCGGTGCCGTGGGTGTTTCTGGTGGCGAGCCGTGGATGCTTGGCCGTGAGGATCTCCTGGCCTGATTCCTGCCGGAGAATCAGGAAATCCTCCACCTCCCCGGCCTGTTTGTTGATATGCCCCCCGGTGAGCACAATGGCCCGGAGCTTTGAATAGCGGGCAAGCAGAACGGTTGCCGCCGCCAGCGCCTCTTGAACCGTTTCCAGGCTTCGATCCGCAAGGGTTGCCAGCTCGGGGAGGTTGGGGGTCAGGACCGTGGCGGTTTGGAGCAGGGCTTGCAGGCCGGGATTTCTCCCGGTCTTCCGGAAAAGCGTGTGGCCGTCGCTTGCCGCCAGCACCGGATCGCAGATGATCTCACCGGAAAAATCGTCCAGGGCCTCGGCCATTGCCCCGGCGATTTCATCGGTGCCCATCATCCCGGTCTTGATGTGGCTGACAGGCAGATCGGCCAGAACCAGCTGGATCTGGTTTTTGACAAATTCCGGGGCAATGGGCAGGCAGGAGGCGACGCCGAGGCTGTTCTGGGCGGTCAGACAGGTGATCGCCGCCCCGCCATAGACGCCGATGGCGGTGAAGGTCTTGAGATCCGCCTGAATCCCGGCCCCGCCTGAGGGATCGGAACCGGCAATGCTCAGGATCGCCTGCCCGGCATGCCGATTCTGAAGGTTGTCTTCCGTGGCCATGGGGAGAGGGTCCGGCTCAGGCACAACCGCAGTCGTGGCTCGGGGTGCAGCCGCCCGTGCCGCAACCGCAGCCACCACCCTCGGCGGCCGGGGTGTCGATGGAGAGCAGGGTGATCTGGTAGGTGATATCCTGACCGGCCAGCGGATGATTGAAATCAATGGTCACTGTTTCCTCGCTAACCGTGAGCACCGTGGCCGGAACCTTGTGTTGCCGGCCATCGTGTTCCATATCCATGCCGAGGATTATCCCCGGAGCGATGGGCTGGCCGGCAAAACCCTGACGGCTCACGGTCATGATCAGGTCTTCATTTTTCAGGCCATAGGCATCCTTGGCCGCTACGGTGATGCTTTTGCTTTCCTTGGCAGCCATGCCCAGCACCGCCTGCTCGAAGGCGGGCAGCACACTGCCGGCCCCAAGCTGGAATTGCAGGGGGCCGGTGTCATGAGAAGAATCAAATTTTTCTCCGGTGGAGAGAAGTCCATCGTAGATGATGGTGACGGCATCGTTTTCGGAAACTCGCTGCATGGGGCGTTACTCCTCTGTTCAGTTACGGTAGTATTGTTTGCAGATATAGGCAAGGGCCGGGGTCAGGATCGGCCGGACGATAGCCACCACTTGAGGCCAAGCAACAGCAACGGGGCCAGATGAAAAAAAAGGTCAAAAATGTCAAGGGGACGGTTAAGTTGGCCGTTTTTCAGCATGAGGATCTTTTCCACTACATGCGGCATGGGATGAAACGGCGCCAGCAGCATGAAGACCGCAAAAACGATCAGAATCGAAAACGGAAGTTGATCGAGGAACTGGAGCATGGCTTGTGGTTTTATCTGTTTGGAAAAGAGAAAAATTAAAGATTATTGTGTCAGAGATGATTTTTTCCGCAACAACGGAAAGGTAAAAAATAGTCTTTTTTCCATGGATATGCTACGTTATTTTTCTTTATGCACGCTGAGGCCAGGTGTTTTGACTGCCTGCCATTGCCGCAACTTCTTGACAAGATTGCAAGATGGGCATATTTTGCCTTTTTTTCAGGTGGCCGCCATGGAACTGGTCTGTGAAAAATATAAGGAAAAGGTTGATTCCGAAAAGGCTGTCTGTCGAAGGCCCACGGAATATTGCAAATTCAGGGGTGCCTGCCTGCTTCATTTTCTGGCCAGGGAAAGGGCTGGGGAGGAGAAAAAAGAGCCGGAGAACAAAGCCGGGAGGGGCGAGCAAGCAGGGCCAGCCGTTGTGGGGGAATTATGAGTATGCTGCGATTTGACAAGGGAGGCGGCTTGTTGCCGGCCATTGTCCAGGACCACTTGACCAGGGAGGTTCTCATGCTTGCCTATATCAACGAGGCGGCCTGGCAAAAGACCCTGGAGACAGGCAAAGCCCATTACTGGAGCCGTTCCCGCAACCAGCTCTGGCTCAAGGGGGAGACCTCCGGGCATGTGCAGCTGGTCAAGGAAATCCTTGTTGACTGTGATGCCGATACCGTGGTTTTTCTGGTGGAGCAGTTGGGCGGCGCCGCCTGCCACAAGGGGTACCGGAGCTGTTTTTTTAGAAAGGTGCAGGGCAGCGATCTTGCCGTAAACGATACGCCGGTGTTTGATCCCGGGAAGGTCTATAAAAAATGAACATCTTGAAACTTGGTATTCCCAAGGGCAGTCTGGAAAAGGCAACCATCGAGCTTTTTGAGAAGTCGGGCTGGCGGATCAAGCTCTCCTCCCGTAATTATTTTCCGGAGGTGGATGATCCAGAGTTGTCCTGTTCCATCTGCCGCCCCCAGGAAATGTCCAGCTATGTTGAAAAGCAAGTGTTGGACGCAGGCATCACCGGCAAGGACTGGACCCTGGAGAACGAATCAGACATCGTGGTGGTGGCCGACCTGATTTATTCCAAGGTCAGCAGGCGGCCGACCCGCTGGGTTCTCGCCGTGCCGGGGGATTCCGCCATCCAGCGGCTTGAGGATCTGGAAGGCAAGAAGATTGCCACCGAGCTGGTGGGTTATACCCGGAAATTTTTCGCCCAAAAAGGGATCAACGTCGAGATCTCCTTTTCCTGGGGCGCCACCGAGGCCAAGGTCGTTTCCGGCCTGGCCGACGCCATCGTCGAGGTCACCGAAACGGAAAGCACCATTCGGGCTCACGGCTTGCGGGTTATCCACGAACTGATGACTTCCAATACTCAGCTGATAGCTTCCAAGGCTGCCTGGGCCGATCCCTGGAAGCGGGAGAAGATCGAGAACATCGCCCTCCTTTTGCAAGGAGCGTTGCGGGCCGACTCGATTGTCGGGCTCAAAATGAACGTACCCAAAACGCATCTTGACCAGGTGATCAACATCCTGCCCAGCATGAACGCGCCCACCGTGGCTCATCTCTATCATAGCGACTGGTATTCGGTGGAAACGGTGATCTCCGAACATGAAGTTCGGGATCTTATCCCCAGGCTTTTGAAGAACGGCGCTGAGGGTATCATCGAATATTCACTGAACAAGGTTATCTGACTGTAACTATCCAGCTTAAGGCCGAAAACGAACAAAAACAAACCAACCGTAACTATCCAGCAGTGCCGTAGCTGCTAGGCAGAAGCCTGCGATGTGTGCTGGCGCCCATGAGCAGGCTGATAACAACGCAGATGCGGTGCTGCTGAATAGTTACTCTGACTTTTATCCGGACAGGGCTGTCTAACAAAGACCGGGCGACTGTGTCGCCAAGGAGAAAATGTGACCGACTCTGCCGTGAATTACGCGAAGATCGAATTTGTGAAAAGTGCCTTTAAGATGGCGCAGCTGCCCGAGGAGGCCTTGCCGGAAATCGCCTTTGCCGGGCGTTCCAATGTGGGCAAGTCAAGTTTGATCAACCGCTTGGTGAACCGCAGGGGGCTGGTCAAGGTCAGCGCTCGGCCTGGCAAGACTCAGAGCCTCAACTATTTTATCGTGGACGGGAAGCTCTATCTGGTCGATCTGCCGGGCTACGGCTTTGCCAAGGTTTCCAAAAAACTTCAGGACGACTGGCAGGAGCTGGTTACCGAATACCTGGCCACCAGCCCGACCCTGCGCTGCGTGGTGGTGCTGATCGACCTCCGGCATATCCTTAAGTCCCAGGACCGGGAGCTGGTCGAATGGCTCCGGAGCCGGGGCCGCCCTTTTCTCATCGTCTATACCAAGAGGGACAAGCTATCCAACAACGAGCAGGCCAAACAGGCCGCAAGTCTCGATGCCGCCCTTGGGATGAACAAGCAGGATCGCGTCCTGTTTTCCGCGAAAACCGGGGAGGGGAAGGCTGAGTTGATGGCGGCAATCGCCACCTTTTTGAGGTAGCTTTTCTTCGGGTCTTGATCGTGATGACAATACCTTCGGCTTGGGCCGGGGGCTTTTCTCTTTTCAGAAAGTGTGAGGACGAAAACCATGATGATTCAGGATGAATGGCACTGTTGGCAGATTACCCTTTGCGGGAGGGAGGCAAACTGTCTTGCTTGGAAGCAGGGCCTTGGGAACGAGCCCTGCTGGGAGGTTGTCCAGGAGTTGGACGATTACCGCAGCGCGCTCAATGTGTGCAAAGACTGCATCGTCTTTATCTCCAAAGAAAACAGCGCCGCCTTGAGCGAAGAAGAAGCCAGGGAAATCATGGAGCGCAAAATCGAATGCATGCTTGCCACGCAATGCCCCAATATTCCTGGCTGAAAAAAAGAGGCGCGGTGTCCTGATCGTCTCTTTTTGGGGAGTGGAATGGTGCCGGCTTTAGTAACTATCCAGCTCAAGGCTGGAAACGAACAAAAACAACCCAAACCGTAACTATTCAGCAGTGCCGTAG